>CAZSYM010000013.1:0-60787 GCA_964611145.1 uncultured Melioribacteraceae bacterium | reverse complement strand
TCCTTTTCCCGCTCCCGCCAATATTTCCCGCTTGTTCTCTCTTTAAAATTACTATTGAGATAAGATAACCTTGATTTTTCGTATATCAAAAATTAATAAACGGAGTTAAAGAGGGAATATAGAATTGGACGAGCAATTATATTTTTGAAAACGAATGGCAGAGCTTTAGAACAAAGAAAAATAAACCATGTAGAAAATTCCCTCATTTTTCTTATCTTTCGTGTTACTTCTCAATTTTTGAGTTACTTTTTCCTTCGATATGCTTTCTGTAATTCAAGATAATTAAAAATGAATTGTTAATATTTTGGAGTTAAATAATGCGTTCTAAATTTTTTATTTTATTTTTTGTTTCTCTCGTTCTAAAAGCGCAAGTATTAACTTGGACGCCTAATTTTGTTACGGATACTTCTTCGATTACCATAGTTTACGATGCCACCTTGGGAAACGGAGCCTTGAAAAATGTTTTCCCGGTTTATTTCCATACCGGTGTTATTACGGATAAAAGCACTGCGCCCACGGATTGGCGTTATGTCGTTACCGAATGGGGGTCTTCGAATTCGGCGTATCAAATGCATTATCTTGGCGACAACAAATGGCAGTTGCATATAGACAATATTCGAAATTATTACGGCGTTCCCGAGGACGAACAAATTCTAAAGCTCGCCTTTGTGTTCAGGAACTCCGACGGTAGTAAAGTCGGCCGCGCGGCGGACGGGAGCGATATGTTCATACCGCTTTCGCAAGCGGGGTTAAATGTAGCTGTGGTTCGTCCCTCCGAGGAACCTTTGTTTGTCGAACTGAATTCAACCCTTTCCATTCTTGCCGTTAGCGAAGCGGCGGTAAAGACTTATTTGTATCTCGATGATTCTCTCTTGGCGGAAACTTCTGATGATTCGATTTCCGCCGTCATTACGATTGATAACTATGGCAAAAAGAGGATAATCGCCGTTGCCGAGGATTCGCAAGGAAACCGCGTGGCGGATTCGGCTTATTATGTCTGCCGTGGCGAAACTCCGGTTGCGGATTTGCCCGACAATATAGAGGACGGAATCAATTATGTGGATAATTCTACCGTTACTCTTTGCCTTTTGGCGCCTTCCAAAAAGTTTGTTTACGTAATTGGTGATTTTAATAATTGGGAAGTTGACCCGGCTTATGAAATGTATAAAACTCCGGACGGAGAACGTTGGTGGGTAACAATTTCCAATCTTACGCCTTCCGAAGAATATGCTTTTCAATATTTTGTCGATGCCCAAATACGAGTGGCTGACCCTTACGCGGATAAGATTTTAGACCAATGGAACGATAAATACATCGATTCCCAAACTTATCCGAATTTGAAACAATATCCTTACGGAAAAACCACCGATGCCGTGTCGATTTTGCAGACGGCTCAACCGAATTTTAATTGGACCGACGGGAGCTTTAAGCGTCCCGACAAGAAGAATCTGATGATTTATGAATTGCTCGTGCGGGATTTTCTTGAGGCTCACGATTTCCAAACTTTGAAGGACACTTTGGACTATCTGGAAAATCTGGGTGTTAATACAATTGAACTTATGCCCATTATGGAATTCGAAGGAAATTTGAGTTGGGGTTATAACACCTCTTTCCTTTTTGCACCGGATAAATATTACGGTCCCAAAGAAGCGCTCAAGGAATTTGTAAACGAAGCTCACAAACGCGGTATTGCAGTGGTGTTGGATATTGTGCTGGATCATGCTTTCGGACAATCTCCTTTTGTAAGACTTTACGCCTTGGACCATTACGGTCCTCCTTCCTCGGATAATCCGTGGCTTAATCCCGATATGAATCCGAGCGAACCCGGTTACCAAGCGCCACATCCTTATGGAGTGGGCTACGATTTTAATCATGAAAGCCCTTACACTCAAGCGTTGGTGGATAGGGTTAATCGCTATTGGATTAAGGAATATCATGTGGATGGCTATAGATACGATTTAACGAAGGGATTTACTCAAAAATATACCGGCAATGATGTTGGAGCTTGGGGGCGATACGATGCCTCGAGGATTAGAATTTTGAAAAGAATGGCTGACCAACTTTGGGCGTTCGATAATTCCGCTTACATTATTTTTGAGCATTTCGCCGAAAATAGCGAGGAACAGGAACTATCAAACTATGGAATATTGCTGTGGGGAAATTTGAACCACGATTATCTCGAAGCTTCCATGGGCTATAGCTCCGATTTGTCGTGGGGAGTTTATAAATCCCGCGGCTGGGGCGCTCCGAATCTCGTTACTTTTATGGAAAGCCATGACGAGGAAAGAATGATGTATAAAAATCTTCGTTGGGGAAATGCAAGCGGTTCTTATAATATTAAGGATACCGCAACGGCTCTGGACAGAGTGAAACTTGCCGGGGCTTTCTTCTTTACGATTCCGGGTCCAAAGATGATTTGGCAATTCGAAGAGCTTGGATATGATTATTCTATCGATTATAACGGTAGAACGGGGGAGAAGCCTATTCGATGGGATTATTATCGGGATTCTCGTAGAAAACGACTTTATAAAACTTTTGCCGCTTTGATTGGACTTAGGAAATATTCCACTTTCCAAACGGACAATTTTTCGTATTCGCTGAACGGCTATTTTAAAGAAATAGACCTTTATGATAATTCCATGAATGCCGTTGTGCTTGGTAATTTTAGTGTCGCTACGTCAAGTCGGAATGCGAATTTCCCTCATACCGGTAAATGGTACGACTTTTTCAGTGGCGATAGTTTCGAGGTTAATGACGTTCACCGTAACTTTTCTTTTGCTCCGGGAGAATTTCACGTGTTTACCGATAAAAAATTGCCTAAGCCCGATTTGGGAGGACCCGACCGTGTCGAAAACGAAGGAGCATTGCCCGTGAAATTTGCACTGGCGCAGAACTATCCGAATCCTTTTAATTCCCGAACGACGTTTGAGTATTCCGTTCCTTCCGCCACTTTCGAAAACTCCGCGGCGCATGTTGATTTGACAATTTATGACATATTGGGACGCAAGGTCGCAGAGATTGTTAATCGGAATGTTGCCCCCGGAAAATACAAGGTGAATTTCGATGCTTCGAACTTGGCGCCGGGAATTTATTTCTATAGAATTACAATTAACGGTGTAAAAGGTCTGAAAGACTTTACTCAAGTTCGAAAGATGATTCTTTTAAAGTAATTTCCCGATGTTTTTGTATGCTCCGAAACGCCGAGCTTTCCACTCGGCGTTTTTTTATTAAAAAAATTTTGAGGGTTGCTCAAAAATGGTTTAATTTGAGTGGCATGTAAAATTATTTAAGGGAGAAAAATTTTTAGTAAATGACGTTTCTTAATCCCGCCGTTTTAATCGGATTGCTTGCGGCGTCCGTGCCTGTGATAATTCATCTCTTGAATCTCAGGAAGATTGAAAGAGTGGAATTTAGCACTCTTTTTTTCCTCAGGGAATTGCAAAAATCGAAGATAAGAAGACTGAAAATAAAACAAATTGTTCTCCTTGTTCTTCGCACCCTTATAGTTATTCTTTTGGTCTTGGCTTTCGCACGTCCCACTTTGAAGGGAATAAGACTTACCGATAGCTCCGCCACGGCAAAAACTACGGCTGTCATCGTTTTTGACGACACTCCCTCAATGGCGCTTTTTTCGGGCAATGCCACTAATTTTAACTTGATGAAAAGAACCGTTCACGATATTTTGAACAGTTTTGAAAATGGAGACGAAATCTTTTTGATTCCTCTTTCCGATGCGCAAGCGTTTAAATTTTCGGATGTAAACCGTGCGCAAACGTTTATCGAGCAAAAGAAGCTTTCGGATTTACCCGGCGAGTTATACAAGGCGTTGAATAAAGCGAAGATTCTTTTGAAGCGCTCCGTTAATGCCAATAAAGAGTTTTATATCCTTTCCGATTTTCAGAAAAACCTCTTTTCCCGAAAGTACGAAGATAAAACCGCTCTGCAAGATTTGTCGGCTGTTTATTTAAGCGTTCTGAAATTAAGTTCGGAAAGTAATTTTGCGGTTTCGAATTTTTCCTTGCGGAACAAAATATTGCAAATCGGAAAGACGGTTTATTTTTCTCTTGAATTAAAGCGATACGGCGCTCCTGCAGGATTCCGCAATGCCGTTACGCTTTTTATTGACGGCAAAAAGCAAGCTCGCCGTTCCGTTCCCCCGACTTTTTCCGGTACGACGCAAATTGTTCTGAACGCTACCCTCGAAAAGGGCGGAATTAATACCGCCATGATTGAACTGGGCGACGACGCTTTCGCTTATGATAATTCTAATAAATTGATTTTTTACGTTCCCGAGAAAATCAAAACGGCTCTGATTTTTAAGGATAAAAACGACTTCAAATTTGTGAAAATTGCTCTTGCCGCAAACGATAGCGGTCTTGTCGCCATTGACGAATTCAATGCGCGACTTTTTAATTCTATTCCGTTGAATAAGTACGATGCGATTTTTTTGGCGGGATATTCGGAGGAAATCAATTTACCGAAATTGAAATCCTATTTGAAAAACGGCGGGGGACTTGTTTTTTTGCCTTCGCTCCTTTCGGATTCTAAAAATTTGAACAGGCTTGCTTCCGGCTTGGGACTTCCCAAATTCGGAACACAAATGAAGACGCACAACAACACTTCGATAAATGCTTTCGGTAAGGTGGATTTCGCTCATCCCTTGTTCGAAGGAATGTTCAAAAAAAAGCGTGCAAAAGGAATTGAGTCTCCCGATTTTTATAAGTATTTTGTATTTAATGCAAAGGGGAAAGGCTTGCCCGTCGTTTCTTTGGAGGATGGTTCGGCTTTTCTTTCGGAGTTTGAAATCGGAAAAGGGCGACTTTTGGTGTTTAATACGCCCTTTGCTTTGCAATGGAGCAATTTCCCCTTGAAAGGCTTTTTTGCTCCTTTGATTACCCGTTGCGTTTTTTATTTGTCCTCGAACGGCGGAAAGAATAGAGCGCTGACGGTTGGTTCGAAAGCGGAAATAAATATCGCAAAGATAAAAATCCCTGAACTTAAAGTGGTGCGCCCCGACGGCGTTGTGGAAAAAATGGTTTTGGAAAAACAAAGACGAAATTATTTGATTTATGATAAGTTTGACAAGGTTGGGATTTATAAATTTTATTCGGGGGGAAAACTTGTGGATTATTTCGCCGTCAATCCCTCCCCGCAGGAATCGGAGCTGAAAACTTTTAAAAGAAAGGAAATTGAAAAGTTTTTTGCAAAGGAATTTCCCGATGCTCGTCTGACGCATTTGAAAAACGGTGAGGATGTGAAAAGTATTATTCAAAGAGCACGTTTTGGTACGGAATTGTGGAAGTATTTTCTGATTCTCGTTCTTCTTCTTGCCATTGCGGAAATGCTGGTGGCGCGCAACAGTAAAAACGATTTGGTGGATTTACAGAGTTTGACGAATGATAGAAAATAAAAGCGAAGAAAAAGAAAGGGGAATTTTAATAGCCGTTAAAACTCGCGAGGTCTTGCGGGAGCGGGTGGAGGAAAACCTGGAC
Organism: uncultured Melioribacteraceae bacterium; assembly: GCA_964611145.1. Lineage (GTDB taxonomy): Bacteria > Bacteroidota > Ignavibacteria > Ignavibacteriales > Melioribacteraceae > WFQV01. The sequence goes on along the minus strand of CAZSYM010000013.1, from coordinate 55,295 downwards.
GAATTGGAACGCCTTGCCGAAACGGCTAACGCTCAAATCCTTTTTAGAGTGATTCAGGAAAAAAATCGTATTGACCCGGCTTATTTTATAGGTAAAGGGAAAGTTGAAGAGCTTGCCCAACTTGCGGAGATGAACGAAGTTACCACTCTGATTTTTGACGACGATTTGAATCCCACTCAAGTGAGAAACTTGGAGAAAATAATCAACAGAAAAATAATCGACAGAAGCGGTTTGATTTTGGATATTTTCGCTTCCCACGCAAAAACAAAGGAAGCGAAAACACAAGTGGAACTTGCTCAAATGGAATATATGCTTTCCCGCCTTACGCGAGCATGGACTCACCTTTCGAAACAATACGGCGGAATAGGGACAAAAGGACCGGGAGAAAAACAGATAGAAACCGACCGTCGCCTGATTCGCCGACGCATAAAAATATTAAAGGATAAGTTGAAAAAAATAGAAGAACAACAGCTTACCAAAAGTCTTAAGCGCAAGGAGTTTGTGACGGCAGCGATGGTGGGATATACGAACGCGGGTAAATCCACCCTTCTTAATTCTCTGACGGATGCAAATGTCTATGCGGAGGATAAACTTTTTGCTACGCTCGATTCTACAACACGGAGCCTTACCTTTGGAAAAAATAAACGTATGCTTGTTTCGGATACGGTGGGATTTATTCGCAAATTGCCACATACCTTAATTGCTTCCTTCAAAAGTACTCTGAACGTTGTTGCTCAGGCGGATTTGATTCTTCACGTTGTGGATATTTCACATCCCTTTTTCGAAGACCATATCGAAGTGGTAAACAAGACGCTCGAGGAATTGAATTGTAGCGAAAAACCGCAACTGTTGATTTTTAACAAAATTGATTTGCTCGAAGAAAAAGAACGCTTGGAATACGTGCATAATAAATATGAAAATTCGCTTGTCGTTTCCGCTCGCAAAGGAATGAATCTTAACAAATTGCTCAAGAGATTGGAAGAATTTTACGAGAAAAATTTTGTTGAAAGGGAATTGCAATTGGAAAGCTCGGATTCTAAACTGATTTCTCAAATTCACGAAAGAGGCGAGGTTTTGTTTTTGAAGTATAAAGACGACAAGGTTTTGATTAAATTTAAAATGAATAAAAAAAATTATAATCAATTATTTGGCGAAGAGAAATGAGAAAATTAATAATTGACGGAAACTCCTTGACTCTCGATGCAATCGAAGATTTTCTTATCTACAATCCTATTGTGGAGCTTTCCTCCGAGGCTTTGAAACGAGTTGAAAAAGGAAGAGCTCAAATCGAAAAATGGGTAGAAGACGGGGAAGTGATTTACGGAGTAACTACGGGTTTTGGCGAGTTTGCCAATGTGAGAATTTCCAAAGAAAATCTGGAAAGACTCCAAGTAAATTTGATACGTAGCCACTCCGTAGGCACGGGCGAATTGCTCCCGCCTTTTATTGTAAAAACAATGATGTTGCTACGTGCGAACGCTCTGGCAAAGGGAAATTCGGGAGTGAGAGTGGAAACTCTTGAACTACTGTTGAAGATGATTAATTACAACATTATTCCCCTTGTGCCTTCGCAAGGTTCCGTCGGTTCCAGTGGCGATTTGGCGCCTCTTGCACATTTGACCCTGGCAATGATTGGCGAAGGGAAGGTTCAAGTTTTTGAAAATGTTTTTGAAGATTATGATAAAGCAAAAATCAAATCATCCGTAACGGTGTTTAAAAAATACGGCTTAAAACCCTTGAAATTAAAGGCGAAAGAGGGTTTGGCTTTAATAAACGGTACGCAAATGATGACGGCTTTTGCTTCTTTTATTTGTATGCGTGCCAGGAAACTTGTGAAAGTTGCGGATATTGCCGCCGCTCTTTCCCACGAAACTTTACGCGGTACGGATAAAGCTTATGATAAAAGACTGCATAAACTTCGTCCCTATAAAGGACAACGGGAAAGTGCCCAAAATATGCTTAAACTTATTCGTGATAGTGAAATACGCAAATCCCATTTGAAAGGAGACCCTCGCGTTCAGGATTCCTATTCGATTCGCTGTATTCCGCAAATTCATGGAGCTTCCCGAGATGCGATAGAATTTATTTGTCAGCAAATTTCTATCGAGCTTAATTCCGTGACGGATAATCCGTTGATTTTCCCCGATTCGGGAATTCATCTCGAAGGCGGGAATTTCCACGGGCAGCCGGTCGCTCTCGTTCTTGATTTTATGAAAATAGCACTGGCGGAATTGGCAAATGTTTCCGAAAGGCGAATCGAGAGAATGGTAAACGGCATGCTGAGCGGATTGCCCCGTTTCCTTACCTCGGAAGGGGGACTTAATTCAGGCTTGATGATTGCACAATATACCGCCGCTTCGCTTGTTTCGGAAAATAAAACTTTGGCTCATCCCGCAAGTGTGGATTCGATTCCTACAAGTGCAAATCAGGAAGACCATAATTCCATGGGTTCCATAGCCGCAAGGCATTGTTATCAAATATTGAAAAATGTGGAAAATGTTCTGGCGATTGAACTGCTTACCGCCGCACAAGGATTGGAGTTTCTAAAACCTCTGCGTCCTGGAATAGGTACGGCTAAAGCCTATGAAGTTATAAGAAAGTACGTAAAACCCTTGGAAAACGATAGAATTCTTTATGATGATTTACAAACCGTTCTCTCGTTGGTTCAAAACGATGTGATTCTTCGAGAGGTGGAAAAAACAATTAAACTTTTTTAACAGTTAAAAATTTGAGCGTAAGAGATGAAGAAGAAAATTTTCAAAATTTTGTTGGTGTTTTTGTTTTCGGGCGTTTTATTAAATGCCCAGAATATCCGATTGCAAATAATAGAAACTACGGATACACACGGCTCTATTTTCCCCTATGATTTTGTGAACGCTAAAAAGGTGAATTATTCTCTTTCGCAAATCTATAGCTACGTAAAGGAGCAAAGGGCGGATTCTTCTCAATCGGTGATATTGATAAGCGACGGGGATATTATTCAAGGAACTCCTGTGGTTTACTATTATAATTTTGTGGATACTGCGGGAACGCATTTGTATGCGCGCGTGATGAATTTCATGCAGTACGATGCCGCAACCGTGGGAAATCATGATATTGAAGCCGGGCATCGAGTATATGATAAATTGGTACGACAATTCCATTTCCCTTGGATGGCGGCTAATGCGGTGGTGGATTCCACGGGAAAACCGTATTTTCAACCTTATGTGATTTTGCGGAGAAGAGGAATAAAGATAGCGCTCCTGGGGTTAATTACTCCTGCAATTCCGAATTGGTTACCGCCTCAAATTTATTCGGGAATGGTTTTTGAGGATATGATAGAAAGCGCCCGACATTGGGTTAAAATAATTCGCGAAAAGGAAAAGCCCGATTTGCTAATCGGTATGTTTCATGCCGGTGTTGATTATACTTACGGAGGACAGAACGAGGATACATACAAGAATGAAAATGCCTCTTTGCTTGTTGCGGAAAAAGTGCCCGGGTTCGATGTTGTGTTTGTCGGACATGATCACCACGGTTGGAATCGCTGGGTTGAAAATGTGAACGGTGATAGCGTCTTGCTCTTGGGAGGCACTCACGCGGCACAGGTTTTTGCAGTAGCAAATATTGCGATTAAAAAAGAAAAGGGGAAAATGTTCAAAGAATTAAAAGGAAAACTTATCCCTTCGAAAAAGTTTAAACCCGATGAAACCTTTTTGAACGAGTTCGAAAAGGATTTCGAGGCGGTGAAAAAATATGTGATGCAACCGATCGGATATTTTACGCGCACGGTTTCCACTCGCGAGGCGCTTTTCGGCGATTCGCGTTTTGTGGATTTGATTCATAACATTCAATTGGATATTTCAAAAGCGGATATTTCTTTTGCCGCACCCCTTTCTTTTGATACTAAGATTGAAAAAGGCAAGGTGTATGTGAAGGACATGTTTAAGCTTTATCATTATGAGAATTTTCTCTATACGATGTCTCTCTCGGGAAAAGAAATCAAAGATTATCTGGAGTATTCCTATGGCAATTGGTTGAATCAAATGAAAAATGAAAATGACGATTTATTGAATTTTGAAAAGGATGAATCCGGGAATCTGATTTATTCGGAGAGAAATCATTCTCCTATTCTTGCCTCGCGGTTTTATAATTTCGATTGTGCAGAGGGAATAAATTATACCGTCGATGTAACAAAACCCGTTGGAAAGAGGATAACAATAAAGGGCTTTAGCGACGGGCGCCCTTTCAATTTGACTTCTTTTTATAAAGTTGCGGTTAATTCTTATAGAGGTAACGGTGGGGGAGGGCTGTTAACCAAAGGAGCGGGAATCCCTCATTCCGAATTGCTCAAGAGATTGATAACGTCCACCGATAGGGATTTGCGCTTTTATATGATGGAATGGATTAAAAAACATAAAACCGTTACTCCGACTGTCGATTTTAATTGGGAAATAATTCCTTCGGACTGGGCGAAAAAAGGGAAAGCAAAAGATTATAAACTTCTTTTCGGAGACGAGAGAAATTCGCATTAAGAGAGTGGCGAAATAAATTTTGAGAGAAAAAGGGAAGCTGAAATGCTTCCTTTTTTCGTATCCGTTGGGGAAATTTACTCCTTCGCTATTTTGCTCCATTCTTAAAATCGTTATCATTTTGAAACAGTATTTCTTGCCTTGTTAAATTCATTTTATCCGTTTTTTGCGCCAAATCACATTTTTTTGTGTTTGGCACCACTTTTGGGAGAAATAAAATAGTTAAAAGAAAAATTTGTTTAATAATTGGAGTGTTAAATGGCAAAAAATAGGGGTGCAATTCTTTTTGAGGTTGTTGTATTAGCTCTTTTCTTGCTGGGCATTAATAGTAATGCCCAAGAAATTGCAAAGGGTATTTCGCATTTTAAAAATGTGGGACCCTATGCGATATCGGGGATAGTAAACGGAACAGAGGGGAATTCCACCGCTCAAATTTCTGGGCTGGATACTTATACGGATATCCATATGACAGATCCCTATTCAGGTAATGATAAGCATGTTTATGCGGGGACTTTTAGGGGGACGATAGATGGTCAACCCACAAAGTTTTATTGTATCGACGTGCAACATCATCTTGTCTATAATGAGGATTATGAAGATAATGGCAGCACTTCTTCGGAAATTACTTATATTCTTAACAATTATTTCCCTTATGCTTCCCGTAGTGACGAGTTAAGCGATATTCGGGAAGAAGCGGCGGCGGTACAAGCGGCAATTTGGCATTTCTCGGACGGAGTGGATATTTCTACGATCAATAAGACCAATATTAGGCAAAGAGCGCAGGAAATAGTTGATGATGCCAACGCTAATAGCGGGAACACTCAAATTCCTTCTACGTTGACGATAACACCTGCTACGCAGAACATATCGAGCGGAACGGATGCGCAGTTTGTTGTTTCCGTGACGGATATTAGCGGTACCCCGGTTCCCAACGTTACTGTTCACCTTATGACTACTGCGGGTATATTGAGTGTGACCGATGTTACTACCGATGCCAATGGCACCGCTTCTTTTTCTTTGTCCCAAAACGGTGCGACTTCCGCTGTGGTTACCGCTACGGCAATCGCTACGATCCCTCACGGCACCAAATATGTCCATAAGGCGAATCCGAACGGAAAACAAAAGTTGGTTTTAGCCACTCCGGTTCAATCCACGGCAACCTCCACTGCCAGTGTGACATGGACACAGTATTATAAATTGGGTGATTATGTATGGCACGATTCCAATGTTAATGGAATTCAGGATGCCGGTGAGGTCGGTATCGCCGGAGTTGTTGTAAAGCTTTATGACGGAAGCGGAACTTTGCTTGCAAGTACTGTGACGAATCAGAACGGTTATTATGAGTTTGATAATTTGTGCAATGGAAATTACAAGGTCAAATTGGATGATTCCAATTTTCAGAACGGCGGAGTGTTGGCTTCGTCCTCGAGTTTGAAGTGGTATCCGACTTACGTCGATGCCGGAAGCAACGATGCCAAGGATAATGATGCTGGAAGCAATCATGAGATTAATGTTACAATTAACGGTGCGGACAATTTGACGCTGGATTTCGGTTTCTTTAAAACATGTATTGATTTGGAAAAAACAGGTCCTCAAACCGCTACTGCGGGGGAAACGATTACTTATCACTTCCGTGTAAGAAATTGTGGCGATTTGGTTTTACATGGGGGCGCGCATGTTTATGATGCCTTGATAAACCCGAACGGAAATCATGAAATTTGGAGCGGAGTGATCCAACCGGGTGATGTGGTTGATTTTGATAAAACTTATACCACTACTCAAAACGACTGTGGAAATTTGGTTAATCATGCTTCCGCTGTAGGGCATCCCAAGATGCCAGACGGTTCCTATAAGCCGAATGTTAATGATGAGGATAATTGGACGGTTAATGTTACGTGCCCCGCAACGGGCTCACTCGGCGATAAGGTGTGGTTCGATTCGAATGAAAATGGGATTCAGGACAATGGTGAAACAGGCGTGGCAAATGTGGATGTAAAATTATTTGATTGTAGCGGTGCTTTGCTAAGTGCCACTCAAACCGATGCGAATGGTAATTATCTTTTCGATCATCTTGCAGCGGGTTCGTATAAAATTCAATTCGTGATTCCCAATGGATATGTGTTTACAAGCAAGAATGTTGGCAATGATGACGCTGTTGATTCCGATGTGGATGTAAATACCGGTATGACGGATTGTATTACATTGGCTGTCGGACAAAATGATATGACTTGGGATGCGGGAATTCACATTCCTCTTTCCGCCGACTTGAGTCTTACGAAGACCGTTAGCAATACAAATCCCGATAACGGCGACCAAATCACATTTACTCTTACGGTAACAAATAGCGGTCCTCACGCTGCGACGGGTGTAGAGGTTACCGATGTAATGCCTACCGGTTTGGATTTTGTCTCTGCTAACCCTGCCGGTGCTTACGATGAAAATACGGGTATATGGACAGTGGGCTCATTGAATTCGGGCGAGTCCGCGCAATTGACAATCACGGCAAAAGTTAATGTTACGAACTGTGTGACCGCTGCGTTTGATTTGGGTCCCGCAAAGGGCTTTAACCTCTTTGTATGGAAAGATGTACACGCACCTTCTTCCGATGTGGAAGGGAAGGTTGCGGTCGGTAGAGATGCTTATTTCTCGAGTTATTCCGTTGCGGATAAATTATCGGATTCGACGGGTGTTGATGTCTTGATTGTAGGACGCGATTTGTACTTCCACGACGGACGCGTTTATTATGGCAATGCGGTTTATGGACATTCCACAAACTTGCCGAAAGAGAATGTAAGCATTGACGGTTCTTTACGACATGACCACGTGATTAATTTCTCCGCTGCTAAAACCTATTTGAAAAACCTTTCTTCCACTTTGAAGGGTTATACAACCAACGGAAACACGGAATACAAGTGGGACGGAGTCTTCCTGACCGGTACTGATCCCTACTTGAATGTATTTAAGGTTTCCGGCAATGAATTGACTAAATCCACTTATATGGACATTCATGTGCCTAACGGTGCCGTGGTACTGGTTAATGTTACCGGTGATTCGATAAATTGGAGTGGCGGCTTGACCGTGACGGGTACGGATGTAAGTAATGTCCTTTATAACTTCTACAAAGCAAGACAGCTTAGGATTCATGGAATAGATGTGCGCGGAAGCATTCTGGCGCCTCGCGCGGAGGTAATCTTCAATGACGGACTTATTTCGGGACAATTGATTGCAAAATCGATGCGAGGAACCGGACAGTTGAACAATTATCCGTTCGTCGGTAATATCCCGTGCACGACCACTATTCAAAATATTGCGGAAATCTCCGCATCGGATTTGAATGACCCGGATTCCACTCCCGGTAACGGTGAGGAAAGCGAAGATGATTATGCCGCCGTGACTATTACGGTTAGCTCTCAATCTTCTGGCAATGGAGGGAATGGTAATAATGCGGGCAATTCGGGTAGTTGGAATGTTGCCAGCTCTTTCCCGATAAGCGAGATAGTTTGGAGCATGGCAACGGATAACTCGGGAAATATGCTTGCCGGAACAATGGGCGGACATATTTACATATCCCAGGATAATGGTAGCACGTGGACATTGATAAACGGTTCTATGAATGTAGGATTTATTTGGGACTTAGCCGTTGCAAGCGACGGTACAATCTATGCCGGAACCGAAAGAGGTGTATTTTATTCCGCAGATAACGGTGCCACATGGAGCGGTCCCATGCTTGCCTCTTATGACGTGAGAGCTTTCTTGTTGGCTTCCGACGGCTCTATGTATGCAGGTACATGGGGCAATGGAGTCTTCAAATCTACCGATAACGGCGCAAACTGGACTGCTATAAACACTAACTTGAGCCCGTTGGGCTTGGCGGTTCAAGCTTTGGCGGAAGATAGTAACGGGAATATTTTTGCAGGCACTTTTGGCGGCGGCGTTTATAAATCTACCGACGGTCAGAGCTGGACGATGTTGAATGTCGGTTATTCCTTCGTCTGGGCGCTTGCTATCGATTCGCATGATAACATTTATGCCGCTACTTATGGCGCCGGGGTTTATCGGAGTGTTGATGACGGTGCAAGCTGGAGTTCTTTCAACAATGGATTGAACGCCGCTTATGTGTATTCCGTAACGGTTGATAATAGCGATAATGTCTTCGTTAGCACGTGGTTGGGCGACGTTTATAGATTTACTCCTGCGCCTCCTTCCCCGAGCGCGGATGCCGGAAATTCCGATGGTAGTTGGAGTTCTCTCGGTTTGGGACAAGTGGGTATTAGCTCCTTGGTGGTTAATACTTCTAACGGAGCTCTCTATGCAGGTTCTACTTCCGGTAAGGTGTTCGTAAATGCCTCTCCCGTTACCGAAGTGAGAAATGAAATGGTAGAGATACCGAAGGAATTTACCTTGAGTCAGAACTATCCTAACCCGTTTAACCCGACAACCGTTATCCGTTTCGGATTACCGAAGGACAGCCCGGTTACCCTGCGTGTTTACAATGCGATTGGACAATTGGTGAAAACTTTGATTAGCGGACAGATGACGGCGGGTTATCATGAGGTAACTTTCAACGCTTCGAATCTTGCTTCCGGTCTTTATATCTATCGATTGACCGGTAAGGATTTCGCGATTACAAAGAAGATGCTCTTAATGAAATAAAAGGTAATTTGTTCGAAGACGGGAAAGCTGAAACTTTCCCGTCCGTTCTTATTTTTTTTGACGGGGGAAACGGCGAAGTAAATTAATTTTTCGGCTGGATTAATTATACCGAACCGTTTCTCCTTTTTCCCTTCCAGAAGCGACGCGAGAAGTAGCCGTCCGGCTGAATCCCTCCGTCGCTTCGGTATTTTAAATGAATTACTTATTGACTTGATGATAATAAAAAAGCGCCTCCGAGGCGCTTTTGTCTTTTGGAATTAAAAGTTAGAGAATGTACTTGCTCAAATCTCTGTTCTTGACGATTTTGTCGAGTTTTTCTTTCACCATTTTACCGGTTATAACCACTTTGCTTTTCGACATTTTGTCCGGAACCTCGAAAAGAATATCTTCCAAAAGGGAAGTTAAAATAGTGTGTAGCCTTCTCGCCCCGATGTTTTCCACTTCCTCGTTTACGTAAGCCGCTATGGAGGCTATTTCTTCAATTGCATCTTCCTTGAATTCCAATTTCACTCCTTCCGTTTCCAAAAGTGCGGCGTATTGCTTAAGTAAAGCGTTCTCGGGAAGGGTGAGTATTTTGACAAAATCTTCTTTGGTAAGACTGTTGAGTTCCACTCGGATTGGAAAACGTCCCTGGAGTTCGGGAATTAAATCCGACGGTTTGGAAACATGGAAAGCTCCCGCTGCAATAAAAAGGATGTGATCGGTTTTTACGGGACCGTACTTTGTATTGACTGTTGTCCCTTCGACGATAGGTAACATGTCTCTCTGAACACCCTCGCGGGAAACATCGGGACCGCTGCCTTTGCCCGAACTTCCGGCCACTTTGTCTATTTCATCTATAAAAACGATACCGGATTCTTGCACGCGTTTAATCGCTTCGCTTTGCACACTTTCCATGTCTATTAATTTTTGTGCCTCCTCCTGCGTTAGGATTTTCCGTGCTTCCTTGATGGTGGTCTTGCGTTTTTTCTTTTTCTTTGGCATCATTCCGCTTAGAAGCTCTTGGATATTGATTCCCATATCGTCCATTCCAATGGGACCCAAAACATGCATTCCGACGGCGGGAGTGGATATATCAAATTCTATCATTTTTTCGTCCATTTCCCCTTTATGGAGTTTTTCGCGTAGCCATTCTCTCGTCTTTTCGTTTTCGAACTTATTCTCGTTCTCCGTTTCTTCGTAATCGTAAGGGTCTTTTTTGATTGGCGGGATTAAAATATCCAGAATCTTTTCCTCCGCCATTTTTTCCGCTTTTTCCTGAACCTTTTCGGTCTGTTCGGCTTTAACCATATTGACCGCTAAATCGGTTAAATCTCGAATCATGGCTTCGACGTCTCTTCCCACGTAGCCGACTTCCGTAAATTTTGAAGCTTCGACTTTAACGAATGGCGCGTTGGCAAGCTTTGCCAATCGTCGTGCTATTTCCGTTTTACCCACGCCGGTGGGACCTATCAGAATAATATTGTTGGGCATTATTTCATCGCGAATGGAATCGGGAGCGTGGCGTCTTCTCCACCGGTTACGCAATGCGATTGCCACGGCTCTCTTGGCTTCGTGTTGCCCTATGATATATTTATCCAACTCGTTTACAATTTGAGAGGGGGTTAACGTTCTATCTTTTTCATTACTCATCTTGACTCTCCGCTTCTAATTTTTCCACCTTAATATTCTCGTTCGTGTAAATGCAAATTTCGGAGGCGGTTTTTAATGCTTCCCTTACGATTTCCTCGGCGGAAAGGTCGCTGTATTTGACCAGCATTCTTGCCGCGGCTAAAGCATACATACCGCCCGAGCCTATCGCTACTATAGTGTCGTCCGGTTCTATTACGTCGCCCGTACCGGAAACCACAAAAGTTTTGTCTTTTGAAACTACCGCCAGCATTGCTTCCAAGCGACGCAAATATTTGTCCATGCGCCAATCCGCTGCCAGTTCGACTACACTCCGTCCCACATTGCCTCGGTATTGCTCCAGTTTTTCTTCGAATCTGTTGAGGAGTGTAAACGCATCCGCTGCCGAACCTGCGAAACCGCACAAAACTTTACCGTTGTACAACTTGCGGATTTTATTGGAGTTGTGTTTCATAACCGTGTTACCCAACGTAACTTGTCCGTCGCCGCCTATTGCCGCTTCGCCTTTGTGAATTAAGCCTAAAATTGTGGTCGATTTTATTTCCCGCTTCAATTTTTTGCCTCCGAAAAAATTTTGAATTTAAAAAACAAATATACCGCTTTTGAAAGACTTAACTAAAACGGAATTGTTTGTTTAGCCAATGGGCTCAAATAGTTCTTTTGCCTTCTTTCTGTCTTTTTTACCCGTATCGGTCAAAGGAATTTCGTTTACGAAACGGAGTTTTTTGGGAATTTTGAAACTGCTGATTATTTTTTTCAGATCTTTTTTGATTTTTTCTTCGTCTTTTATTTCCGCAACTACCAATGCCGCGACGATTTGTCCCCACCTTACATCTTCCAAAGGGAGAACGAACGAGTCTTGGATATAATCGAGGGAGTTTAACGCCTCTTCCACTTCCGCGGGAGTTACGTTTTCTCCGCCGGTTATTATTAAATCTTCCCGACGTGAATTGATGTACAAATAACCTTCTTCGTCCATGTATCCGATGTCGCCTGTAAGATATTTATCTCCGAGGAATTTGGTTTTGTTCAAATCGGGAGAATTGAGATAACCGTGAGCAATTGTGGGAGAGATTACCGCTATCTCGCCTTCCGAAAAAGGAGGCAATGGAACGCCTTTTTCGTCAATTATTTCCAACGTGGCGGGGCGTATCGCTTTGCCAGCCGAATGCGGTTTCTTTTTCAATTCTTCTTTCCCTATTGCGGTAACGAAAGACGCCGTTTCCGTCGAACCGTAAACTTTGAAAATGTTTAAGTTTCGCTCAAGAGATTGGGTAATTAACTTTTTATCTATGGGACCTCCGCCGAGCAGTATTGCTTTGAGTCTTTCGAATGCATGTGGATTTGTTTGCAAGGCATCATGAAATTGTGCGGAAACTAAGGAAACAAAATTCGGTTCAAGAGTTTCCAATCCGAAAATTAAGTCCGCTGTTTTCAATGAACGGGGGATGGTTAATGAACCGCCCAAGAGCAAGGCTCGTGTAAGCATGGCGAAACCGCCTATGTGGTAAATGGGTAAAGAAAGTAGCCATTTGCCTTTCCCGTTTTCGGGAAGGGAATTTTTAACTATTAGTGCGTTGAAATAGAGATTTTCGAAGGCAAGCGCAACGGCTTTTGGAACAGTGGTGGTACCGGATGTAAAAATAATTACTGCGATTTTTTGATTGTCAACTTTTGCCCCGGTGGTCTTTCGTTCCACCGATTCATCGCTTTGAACATCGTAGAAAAAACGGCAATTCAAAGCTTCCGTCTGGTTTTCTTTTTCTTCGGCTGTCCATCTTTTATGCAGTAATACCGGTACGGCTTCTATTTCCCAAAGAGCGTATATGTCAATGATTGATTTTATTGAATTTTCCGGCACGAACGCTACTCTGTCTCCGCTTGCTATTCCTATTCGGGCAAATTGTTCCGCTTGTTTTATGACCTTTTTATAAAGCTCGGCGTAATTGTATGACACGGAGTTATCACTTATCGCAATCACGTTGGGAGAGATTGCCGAGCGATTTTCAAGCCATTTTGTTTCTAAATCGAAAAGCATTTGGACAAAAAATTTTCTGAGAATTTTGTATTGTCAAATATAATTATGCCGTTGCCGAATTTGAAAGGTAGTTTTTCTCCCTCTATTTCTTTGAAACCGAATGGTGGAATCCCATGGATTAGATTTTCGTCTGTTTGGCTTGCTCCGTAAATTAAGTACGTTAAACCGACAGGACCTTCGAAAAGTGTTGAAAAGATAGCACTTTTCCCTTTCTCTTTTGCACTCTTGTAAATTTTTAATGCTGTCCCCACGCCACCTAAAAGCATTGGTTTAAGAATGAAAACGGCGACTTTGCTCTTTAAAAGCAACGGAATGTTTTGCGGATTAACAAGTGATTCGTCCGCTGCAATGGGAAGGGGAGAAATTTGGGCGAGCCGAATTAACTCATTGCATTTGGCGACGGGCTGTTCCACGTATTCGATGTTGAATTTTTTAAGTTTATTTAAATATCCCAAAGCGTTATCGATTTCCCATTTGCCGTTAACATCGATGCGCATAAGAGCTTTATCACCTATAATTTCGGAGGCGATTTGTAAGAAATGCAAATCTTCTTCGAAGGATTTTCGCCCGATTTTAATCTTTATTCTCGTGTAGTTTTTAGCAAGAAGATTTTCTATTGCTTCGATAAAGTCTTGTTCTTTTAGAAAAGGGATAAAGCCATTTGTTTTTATTTGAGTTGTTCGATAAGAATTTTTTGTAGAATGCTCAATCATTGCCGCGGCTTCCTCGAAAGCGAATTTTAATGATGGAAAGGGAGCGGAATTTATGAGTCTTTCCAAGCGAATCGGAGATGTTATCTGCGCAAGGAACTTTATAATATCGTTCGGATTTTCCTTGCTGAAATTTGGTAACGGCGAGGCTTCCCCCAGACCTATTCCTTTGTTGGTAACGAGTTTTATCAGAATGAATTCTCGTTCTTGTAAATCCATTCTCGCCGCTTTTTGTGGAATGCTAAAGGTGAGTTTGAACGGACGGTATTTGATATTTTCGACTAAGATTTCCTGCTTCATTTGCGCAGTATCTTTTTCTAAAGAATGAAACCGAGTGCGAACAAAACTCCGAAAAGTGCCGAAAGTTTTGCCGTTAACTCAAGTGTTTTGTTTAATGCTTTCCCCTCCATATTAAACAACATCTTGGTAATGTTTATTGCAAGGGGGAGAGTCAGAAAAGGGAGGAAAAGGAATAAGTTGGGCAAATAGTAGAAATAAATGACGATTGGCGTAAGGTAAGAAAGAGCGAGTAAAAAAATGAATTCTATCCGAGAAAGATTTCTGCCGAGAATAACGGCAAGGGTTTTCTTATTATTTTTCTTGTCCTCTTCTATGTCGCGGTAATTGTTAACGATTAAGATATTGGTAACCAAAGCTCCCACGGGAATTGCCGATAAGAAAGAGAGGGAAGTAAACTTCATAGCTTGAACGTAGTAAGTCCCCACGGTTCCGATTATTCCGAAAAATATAAAGACAAAAGCATCGCCTAAGCCGTTATAGGCAAGGGGAAAAGGTCCCGCCGTGTAAGCTATTCCTGCTACTATTGAAGCTATCCCGATTGCAAGGACAATCCACCCGCCGAGGGAAACAAGATAAAGCCCTAATACGAAAGCCGTTCCGAAAACTATGATTATGCCTATTCTCATTTCCCGTGCGGTAAGCCAGCCGGAGGTTAATGCTCGTTCGGGTCCCAAACGTGTCGGCGAGTCGCTACCGCGTAAGTAATCGTAAAGGTCATTTACGAAATTGGTTCCGATTTGAATCAAAACGGCGCAAAGCAATGCGATTAGGGCGGCGAGCGGATTAAAAGAATTTTCCGCATAGGCGAGAGCGCTTCCCACGATTACGGGGGGAAAGGCGGCAAGCAATGTTTTGGGCCTGCTTGCGAGTATCCACGCCTGCGCTTTGCTTTTTTTCGTACCCATTTGATTTATCCTATGGTACTCTCGGAAATTTTGAAAAGTCGGGCTTGCGCTTTTCGTTGTAAGCCTTTTTGCCTTCCTGAGCTTCGTCCGTCATGTAGTAAAGTAGCGTTGCATTGCCAGCCAATTCTTGAATTCCCGCCTGTCCGTCCAATTCCGCATTGAAGGCGGATTTTAAAAGGCGTATGGCAAGGGGGCTTTTTTCTAGTATCTCTTTTGCCCAACGCACTCCTTCGGCTTCCAATTCTTCGAGAGGAACCACTTTGTTTACCAAGCCCATTTCCAACGCTTCCTGTGCATTGTATTGACGGCAAAGATACCAAATTTCCCGCGCTTTCTTTTGCCCCACAATTCTTGCCAAGTAGCTGGCTCCGAATCCGCCGTCAAAACTTCCCACTTTGGGTCCCGTTTGTCCGAATATTGCATTGTCCGCGGCGATTGTTAAATCGCAGACAACGTGGAGCACATGTCCGCCACCTATGGCATAACCGGCTACCAGAGCAATAACAGGCTTTGGCATGCTGCGGATTAACTTTTGAACTTCCAATATATTTAAACGTGGGACGCCGTCTTTTCCTACATAGCCTTTATCGCCTCTGATTCTTTGATCACCGCCGGAGCAAAAGGCATATTTACCGTCTTTGGCGGGACCTTTACCCGTCAAAAGCACCACACCGATTTGCGGGTCCTCGCGGGCGTCGAGGAATGCTTCGTACATTTCGTTTACCGTTTCCGGACGAAAGGCGTTGCGTACTTCGGGACGGTTGATTGTAATTTTAGCAATACCGTCCATTTTTTCGTAAATAATATCTTCGTAATCTTTGACCTTTTTCCAATTAAATTCCATTGGAGTTCCTTTCTATTCTTTCCAAAAATTTAATGACAAAAGTAATAAATTCTTGAGGCTTTTCTAAATGGACATTATGCCCCGCGCCCTGTACTGTTACGTGTTCGGTCGCTTGTCGTATGGAGGCGCATTGATTTGTGAACTTATTGTCAAGTTTTCCCGTAATACAATAGACGGGAAAAGAAAAACTTTCGGAGTTGTTACCCCAGAAAGGCATTTTACCGGTTGAGAATCCAAGCAGCGAATTTGCCAAACCCATGACGGAGTTTTTGAGCCGTTCTTCCTTCATCTTTTTGAATTTATCGGGCGGGAGATTTTTTAGAGAATGAAACATGGGTAAAGAAAGCCAATAATCAACGAAGTATTGTATCCCTTTTTCCGTGAGTAATCGGGCAAGTTTTTCATCGTTGGCAACTCGCTCTTTTCTTTCCGTTTCTTTTTTTATTCCGAAGGAGGTGCTTTCGAGAATAAGTCCTGCTGTCAATCGGGGATATTTATTGGCGAAAGAAAGAGCCGCCCTCCCGCCCATGGAATATCCTAAAATAATGACTTTTGTGATGCCAAGGGAAGATACGATTTCCTTAATTACCAGAGCAATCGTTTCGTGCGAGTAACATTTTCTTTCCGCCGGAGATTCGCTTGCACCGTGTCCGGGTAAATCAATTGCAATGACGGAACGGTCGTTCAAATGGGAGAATAAGAAAATCCAGTCATTACTTGAACATGTGAAGCCATGCAGCAAAATCAGAGGAAGCGATTCGTTTTTTTGTTGATTTATTAAGTAAGAAATTTTTATCCTCCCGCATGGAGTTTCTACGGATAAGAATTTGCGTATCGGGTTCATTGTTCTTTTGACGATTGTAGCTGAATGCTCAAGTCTTGCCAAAAACGTTTACGTGCATTTGTGGAAAAATCGGAATCGGTTTTTATTTCTATTATTTTGCCACCCGCTTTTTTATTTGATTTTATTAGGCTGTAAAGGTCATGCTGTGATTTCGCCAAGTAATAATCGAGCGAAAAAGCATTTGCGATTTTTTCGAAATTAAGATTGTGGGGGGTAAGGAAAATTTCCTCGAAGTCTTTTTCTTCCCGAGCAATGGGAAGCAATCGAAAAATTCCCCCGCCATTATTGTTGATGAGAAAGATTGTCAAATTTATATTGTATTTTCTTAACGTTGCCAAGCCATTTAGGTCGTGGAGAAAAGCAAGGTCTCCGGTGATTAGAAAGGTGGGATTTTTGCTTGCATAAGCTATTCCCCCTGCCGTGGAAATTATGCCGTCAATTCCGCTGACTCCGCGATTTGAAAAGATCGTGATGTTCTTTTTAAAACGTGGAGCGAAGTAATCCAAATCCCTAATCGGCATGCTGTTGGAGACAAAAACGTTTGCCGAGTCGGGAATTTTTTTTAGTATTTCGTAAATCAATTTCCCTTCGAAATTGAACGGCATGGTTTTCAAGAAACGCTCCTTGAAATTTTCCGCCTTGTTTTCTTGAATTAAAATTTTTCTTGACCATTCCTTTTCTTTCGGCTCAATAGCATGAGTTATTCTTTGAAGGAAAAACAAAGGATTTATTTTCAAGATTTTCGAAACTGTTCGGGAAGGGTCATGCAATTCTCCGTATCGGTCTATGGCGATTTTTTCAGCAGGGAGTGTACGGTAGAAATCGAGTAAGGAGGAAGCCGTAGGTGCGTTGCCGAAATGTAAGAGTAAGTCGGATTCGTAAAAGAGATGTTTCTTGTTTCCGTAGCAAATGGAAGCGGTGTTTACCAATATTTCCGAAGTTGCTGAAGCCATGAATTTTAGGGGAGAATAAGCATCTGCAATTATGGGAGCGCCTATTTTTCGGGCGAATTTGAGCAACTCATGTCCGAATCTTTTTTCAAAGTTGCCGCCACCGGAGAAAATCAAAATCTTTTTAGCCCTCGAGATTTTCTTTAGTATTGAATTTAATTGAGGGAGGTTTTTATTTTCCGATGCAGTAAAAATGGCGGTTGAATTTATCAAACTATCCAAAAATTTTGTGTCGAGTCTTGCATTGAAGGAGAACGGTTCCAAGGGCTTTCTGAAAGGAAAATTTACGTGTACGGGTCCTTCGCAAGCCTTCGAATAAGCGTTTCGTGCAATGTTTACAATTTTCTTCAATGATTTTTTATTTGTAGCCGGGAGACCCGCATTGAAGAAGGCGGTAATGTTTTTCTCGAAAATGTTTTCTTGAGTGATAGTCTGATTAGCGCCTGCGCCGTGCAGTTCCGGAGGTCTGTCGGCGGTAAGCAATAGCAGTGGGACATGTGAATTATAAGCCTCGGCAACAGCGGGATAAAGTTCCGCAACGGCGGTGCCGGAGGTTGTGATTATCGCTACAGGCTTAGCGGTTTTACGAGCCAAACCTAATGCATAGAAAGCCGAGCTTCTTTCGTCCAATATTATTAGCTTCTTGAGTTTTTTCTCTCTGGCAAAGGCAAGCGCGAGCGGTGTGTTTCGTGAACCCGGTGAGATGCACACATATCGCAGTCCCAACTTGATAACGGTCTTTGCGAAAGCCCGTGCGTAGGCAAAGTTGTTGTTTACATTAATCATCGTTGAGGAAAAGGTTTAGAATGGGTTTTAGTTTTAGCTTTGTTTCCTCAAATTCGCTTTCGGGGTCAGAGCCTTCAACTATGCCGCAACCGGCATAGGCGAGAATGGTTTTGCCTTTTTTTAGAGCGGAACGTATTCCTACTGCAAACTCCCCTTCGCCTTCGAAGTTGAACCAACCGATTACACCGGTATAAAGCCCGCGCTTGTGTTTTTCCATTTTAAGAATCGAAGACATTGCATCTGTCCACGGAGCGCCACAGATAGCGGGTGTGGGGTGAACTTCATCGATTATTTCGAAAGGAACCTTGCCGTTATTGAGTTTCCCGCGTATGGGTGTCCAGAGATGCTGGATATTCGGGAGCTTGCGAACAGTCGGGTTTTCATCATATTCAATATCCGAAGCGAATCTTTTGAAAGAATTAACGATGAAATCTACAACCGCTTGTTGCTCGTTCAGATTTTTAGGGCTTTTTAAAAGCTCGCTTTCAAGTATTTTATCTTCACTATCATTTCTGCCCCGGGGAATCGAACCGGCAAGAGCGTCGGCTTCGATGTATCCACCGGAAAAACGGGCAAGCTTTTCCGGAGAAGCACCGAAGAATACTGAATTCCCTCGACGAAAAGCATATACATAACAACGTGGATAGCGTTCGCTTAGTAAGTTTATAAGATGATTTGTGGCGGGTTCTTTATCGAGTTTTAAGTAAACTTCCCGCGACAAGACAATTTTTTTGAACTCGTTCTTTTTTATGTGTTCGAGTGCTTTGTTTACAAGGGAAATCCAACGTGATTTTTCTTCTTCGGAACCGAGATTGCTTGATGTTATTCTTATTTTTCTTTCCGGTTTGGGATGAATCTTGTGGCGTTTAATAAAATTCTTTATCTCCGCCGTGTCGAATTTTTCTTCGCTTAGATTAAGTATCCAAAAAGTTTTCTTTTTGTTTTTTACGAAAAGAACTTGCGGAACGAACCAATCGGAATCCGAAAAATTTTCCCACGGTTCGGAAAAAGAATCGGGCGAAAATTTTAAGCCACCGATGAGCAATGGAACGGGAAAGTCGGTTTTTCCCCCTATCCCGTTGTTTAGTGATGATTTTAATTTGTTGATTGCCATATTGGTTTGCTTGACCCAGTCTGAACCGTTCCCCTTTGCGCTAAAAGCCTCGCCGAATCCTAAAAAGCTGAAACCCTTTTCCGGTTCGTTCCAATAAAAGTAATCTTTTCCGTCTTTTTCGAGTTCGTCTATGGCGCTTAGAAAATCGAAGTCATCAATTCGGGTGATTTTTTGTTCGATTTGTTTTTCAGCAATTTTTCCCAACATGTGTCCCGCGATTATTCAAAAAAAATAAACAAGATTTTAAATATAATTTGTACTTTCGAAGTTTCAAATTGAGAGAAATATGGAAATTCTTAAAATTGGAGAAATTGAAATACCTTATTCCTTTCGGAGAAGCAAGAAAGCCAGACGGGTAATTGTTCGGGTCAATGATTGGGGAGCGGAAGTTGTTTTACCTTTGGGGGTTTCCGCTCGTTATGGCGAGAAATTTTTGTTTTCCAAAAAAGAGTGGCTCGCAAAAAGTTTTTCGAAAATTTCTTCGAATAAAGGAAAATTCTTTTTTCTGGGAAAAGAAGTGTTCCCACGCTTCGAAGCGGGAAATTTGGTTTTGGAAGAAACAGAGAATAAAAAGGAATTTTCCGAAGAGCTTAAATCCGCTTTTGAGGATTTCCTTTTTGTGAAAGCTCGGGAATATATTCCCAAGCGTGTGCACGAGCTTGCTTTTCTGTATGGTTTCGAAATAGGAAAGATTAGAATTAAAAAGTTAAAGTCCCGCTGGGGAAGTTGTACGTTGAAAAAGAATTTTTCCTTTAATTATGCTTTGATGAAATATTCTCCTCGTGCCATTGATTATGTTATAATTCATGAGCTTTGCCATACTAAAATAATGAACCACTCGAAGGATTTTTGGAACTTGGTGGCATCCATAATGCCGGAATATAAAGAAGCACGTAAAGAGTTAAAGGAAAAGAGATAAGCGCAACGATTTTGTTGTTGGGAGATTATTTACTGAGAGGAACCGTAAAGGAAATTTCCGTTCCTTTGCCGGGTTCGCTTTTGATAAACAATTCGCCTTGATTTTTATGAACCATTTCGACGACCAATTTCATTCCCAGTCCCGTCCCTTTTTCACCTTGAGTGCCGGGAGTGGAATCTGCCTCCATGTTCATTATCTTATCAATTTGTTCTTTTGACATTCCTATCCCGTTGTCACTTATGGCAATTAATATTTTTCCATCTTCTCCGTAAGGTTCAGTAGTTATCCTAATTTCTCCGCCCTCGGGAGTGAATTTTATCGCATTATTCAAGATGTTACGTGTGATTGTATGGAAGAGGCTTAAGTCGGAGAAGACATTCGGTTCGTCGTAAAATTCGGTTTTTATTTCGATGTTTTTCGAGTTTGCACTGGAAGAATAATAATTAATGATTCTTTTAAGTTCCTTGTTAAGGTCGAAAATTTCGGGTTCGTAGGAAATTTCTTGTGATTGTGAGCGTGCCCAGTAAAGAAGATTTTCAATCATAGCAAGAAGGTTTTTAAGAGAAGCATGCATGTGCTTCATGATGTCTTTTATTTCTTCTTTTGTGAAACTATCGAAATCATCGAGTGTCAATTCCGAGTAGCCAAGTAGAGAGGTGAAAGGTCCCCGCAAATCGTGGGCGATAATGCCGAAGAGTTTATTTTTAGTTTCTATGGCTTCGTGGAGCAATCTTTTTTCTAATCGGAGATCCTTGTTTTTGTAATATAAAATAATTAAAAATACGATTATAATAACGCCGAATATTATTGCACTGTGGACAATAACTTTGTTTGTTGCAAGCTCGTGTTCCAATCGCAAGTTTTTTTCATTTATTCTGTTGATATTTAGTATTTTTTCGAATTCTTCAATTCGCGATTTTCTGTCTAAAGCCCGTATGGAGTCTTGTACCTGCAAAGCTTTGTCATGATAGTAGTGGAGTAA
Source organism: uncultured Melioribacteraceae bacterium (assembly GCA_964611145.1). GTDB lineage: Bacteria > Bacteroidota > Ignavibacteria > Ignavibacteriales > Melioribacteraceae > WFQV01. The sequence goes on along the minus strand of CAZSYM010000013.1, from coordinate 34,110 downwards.
TTTGGGGTTGTTACTGCTTTGGGCTATTCTCGCAAGAAGTAGATACGCGGTAATTAATCCTTTTTCATAATGATATTGTCGGGCAAGTTTTATGCTTTCTTTTAAGGATTCGATTGCCTTTTGGTCATCTCCGAGTTGGTGATAGGCAATTCCAATGCCATTAAGACTGTTAATCATTCCACTTGGATAGTAAACCTTTCTTAAATATTTTAAAGATTCTAATCTGTATGCTAAAGCTTGTTTATAATTCCCTCTGTGAAAATAAATTCCTCCGAGTGTTCCTAAGGAAACACCAATACCTTTTTGATCATCGAATTTCTTAAAGATTTCTAACAATTCTCTTGTTAAGCTAAGTGCCTCGTCGAATTTCCCTTGGAGGTAGTAATTGTTTGCAATCAGGGATTTAGCTACCGCGATGCCAAATTTATCTCCCAACTTTTGTCTGATTTGAATAGCCTCTCTAAGGTATTTAATTGCTCTGTCGTAATCATAAAGAGCGGCATACCAAAGTCCTGCTTGTATATTGCAATAAGCAATTCCCCGTTCATTTTTTAATTTTGTGAATATATCTCTTGCTCTGAACACATTTTCCAAGGCGAGAAAATATTTATGGGTATAACCGTAATATCCGCCGATATTATTAAAAGCATAGGCGATTTGAACGGAGTCGTCGGCTAATTGTGCGTAGTTCAGAGCTTTGGTATAGTAAGCAAAGGAGGAATCATGGTTGCCTATGTTACGATAAATGACGCCTATAAAATTTAATACCTTGGCAGCGTCAGAATAATCCTCTTTTTCTTTTGCAAGGGAGAGAGCAATTTTTCCTAATTTCAGGGCGGTGTGTGGAGAGCGAGCGCGTAATTTCCATGTCTTTGAAATGCAAAATTCAAGCCTTTTTTCTGGAGGGAGTTTCTTCGCAAAAACTATAAGTGAATCTAAACTTTTCCCCGCCGATAAACTTAACGGGAGGAATAAAATTAAAAGAATTTTTAAATTTTTCCCAAACATAAAGAAATTTATTTACAGAGGATGATTTTATTATCTACATTTAAATATACGGCATTATTTCTTTTAAATCCAATGTTGTAAGCTTTTTTTATCTCGAGCTTTTTCATAGAAATCAGCTGTCCGTTTAGCGAGTATTTGTTTAAATACAAGTCACGAAATTCAAATTTGCCTTTTCTGAATTTGGCGTCTCGGTAGGTTACAAAATAAATGAATTTATCCGCAAAAGAGGTGGCGATATAATTGCCGTTCGAAGGCACGATATCGGTTAACAATTGTTTCTCCGTGAGTGAGATTACAAAAAGGTTCATTTCGAACCAGCCGAGAAATTTTGTATTGTTGGCAAAAAATTCTCCCCGCTGAAAATATTTTTCCGTTTCGAAAAACAGCTCCCCTTTGTCGTTGTAAAAGTCCGTAAACTTTTTTTGTCCCCGATTTGTCCAAGTAACTCCGCTTACGGCAAATAGTGAGTCGTTGGAAGAAATCCTGACACCGGCGGGAAGTTTAAAGGGGGCTTCCTTTTCGAAAATCGGATTTCCGTTTTTGTCGAAAAGAAAAATCTTAGCGTTTTCTTCAAATGGCGCTGTGGAAACAAACACTGCCTTCTCGGTTCCGCAATCGGTTAAAATGGCGCGTTTGTATTCAAGGCGTTTCGAAAGTCTGGATATGGAAATGCCCGCGCCGTTCTTGTCGAAGAATTTAACCGTGGCATTAAACGCATTTACCAGCACAGATGCGCCGTCCTTGAAAAGATGTAGGGAAGGATAAGGCAAATCGTAGGGAATGTTTTCGCTGATGGAATAAAGTGTTTCCCCTTTTTCATCTTTCACTTCGAATAGCAGTGTGGCAAAATCGTTTTTGTCTTTTGGGGTTTTCACAATTTTTTCGTTTACAGAAAAATTTTGTCCATAGACGATTTGTGCCAATATAAACAGTGTCGCAAAAAGTATTTTCATTTCTGTTCCCTATTTGATTAACGACATCTTAATTGTTTTGTGAAAATTTCCTGCGCGCATTTGGAGGAAGTAAATTCCCGACGATAACCCCCGTGGTTTCCACGAAAGTCTATGCAGTCCTCGTTCCGCTCCGGAGTTGAAAAGGGTCGAGATTTTTTGTCCCAACGAGTTGTAAATTGTAATCGTAACGTTCGTCTTTTGAGGTAAGAAATATTCTATTGTTGTGCCCGAATGCGCGCTTTCTTTGAAAGGATTCGGGTAATTCTGTTTTAAGCTGTAAGTATAAACCCGATTGAATTTATCCCTAACATCTGTTTTGAGGTCGAAGAATTCGAAAAGCTTGTCAAAAAAGTCGGCGCGACGAGAAACCGAGCCCACGGTTTCCAAAGTGAATGCAAGATATACCATTGCCCCTGCGGTGTTGCCGTTCGGGAAAAGTCCTTTGTATGCTATGCCTGCGTGCCTCGGTGTACCGTCGGAGCGCGAAGCATTGTAATTGAAAATGGGATATGAAGAATTTATCGGGTTAATATCGTCGGGATAATCTTCGGGATAGACCTGCCCGAAATTCAATTCCAGATTTTCGAATACCGTCGTTGCTATTCCCGTTGCTTTGTTCATATCCGAGTTACCATCGTACACGAGGCGAGCTTTGAGATAGTGGCGATAAAAAAGTGTGTCGGAAGGCTCGCTACCTGTGTGCGGTCTATCCAAATCCCAGCCTATTTCCGAACCGCTGACAAAGAATTTGCCGCCGTTTATTAGGTACGTCGCAACTTTTCCCTGTTCTTTTGTGGTGAAAGTATTGTCTTTTGTTGATTCATCTCCGCAGAACCATATCACGGCGTCGTAATCTTCCAGCTTGACGATTCCGTTTGCAACGGCTTCGTTCGCACACGAGGAAATGACCGTCCCGCCCGCTATTGTCATCGGGATGAAATAACTTACATTAAAAGAGTGAGTCGGTTTGCTCCAGCTTCCACTACCGCCGTAACGGTCAAAACCGTCCACTATTAATGTTTTGGGAAGATTCGTATTCTCCGTAAAAGAGGAACGGCTGTAAATATCGCTGGGTGAACTTTCATTTCCCGAGGAATCTACGGCGGTAAGGTAAAAGAAATAAACGTCGGAGGTAGTGGGCACTTTGAAATTTTCGGGACTTTCGAAAGAAATGGAGGTGGAATCTTTGGTTAAAACGGTTTCATCCGCTGCCAATTGCCAATCTTTTAGCAAAGTGTTGCCGGTGTAATAAAGTCTGTAACCCGTAAGGTCGGGGTCCGAGTTTGGTGTCCAAATGATTTTAACGCCTTTTTTCCCGTCCGTGTTTAAAACCGCCAACAAAGTAGGGATTTGAGGCGGGACTATATCGCGGCGTGTAATGGTTATCGGAAAAAATTTCCGAGTGCTGTTGTGCCGCGTGTCTTCGCTGAAGATTTCCAAAAGGTAGTCGCCTTCGGGCAAGGCGTCCGTGTTTAGGTATTTGTCGTCCACGTAACGCGTGCGATTAATGTAATCGGCGCCTTTCCCGTTGGTGATAATGTAAACGGGATTGCTGAGTGTGGCTTCTCCTTCGAGAAATACGCGATGTACGTCTTCGTTCAAAGGTTTGCGGTCGAAACGATAACGAACTCCCGAATCGCTGGGAGCGTAAGCTATTTGTAAGGTGTCTGGTGTCCAAAGACGAAAACCTGCAATATAAGTGCCGTTGTTCCTTGCACCTCTCGAAGCTCCGTTTTGTTCTTCTATTTTAATAATGATATCAACTTTGCTGGTCAATCCGTTTGCGGGTAATTTTATGTCCGAATTGTTAAGGCGAAATTCCAATGTGTTCTCGTGAATTATCGGCGCCCATGTATCCGTGTAAGGCGTAAGCCCTCCGCCTTCTCTCAAATTGTTTATTTCCACTGCATAATCGGAAATGTTGTTTACCAATTCTCTTTCAATCAAATGCACATGTCCCATGCCGCTGTGTATGTAGCCCAATGTATCCACACCGGCTTTAACTTCTTTGCCCAAGTAAATTTTTGGGTTCGGGGTGATGTGCAGATATGTTATTCTTTTCCACTTGTTCCCGATTTGCGTTCCTACGGAAACATAGGCATTCGAGCCGGAGGAGACGATGTAATAAACTTGTCCGTCAAGGGAAGGGTAAACGGGTTCGCCGTCGGGATAGGGAATGTCCACCGCATTGTGAAAGTGGTCGGAGCTTAGCGTGTTACGAAATTCCGCAAATGTGCCCACGATTTCATGGCTTTGGTCGAATGGTTTTACCGGCCATGAATATTTTACCGTGTCCAATTGGGCGAATAAATTCGAGGCTATAAAAAAGGCAAAAAGAGTTTTTTTCATTATTTGGCCGAGATTGTTTTGAGAAGGAATGAATTAACTTATATAAGATAGTAAAATCTTGGGAAAGAAATATAAAATAAAAAGTAGAAATCGCGGAAAAAAGAAATTTTTCGTAAAATTTTATTTTGAATTTCCGAAACTCTTTAATAATTTCATTTTGTTTTTATTAAGTTATTCTGAACATTTATGGGAGAGATTATGAATTTCGAATTTACGGAAGAACAATTGATGATTCGGGACACGGCAAGAGATTTTGCGCAGAAAGAAATTGCCCCCACGGCAATAGAGCGCGATATCAAAGCCGAATTCCCGTATGAGATCGTTAAGAAACTCGGAGAACTCGGTTTTATGGGCATGATGGTTTCCCCGGAATACGACGGAGCCGGGTTCGATACGGTTAGCTATGTTTTGGCTATGATTGAAATTTCCAAAGTGGATGCCGCCGTCGGTGTAATTATGTCCGTTAATAATTCTTTGGTTACTTTCGGCTTGGAAAAATGGGGCTCGGAGTATATCAAGGAAACTTATCTGAAGCCCTTGGCTCGAGGCGAAAAACTCGGCGCCTTCGCTCTTTCGGAACCGGAAGCGGGTTCGGATGCAACTCAGCAGAAGACAATTGCGGAGAAGGACGGAAAATATTGGGTCCTTAACGGAATTAAAAATTGGATTACCAACGGACAAAATGCGGATTACTATATTGTAATGGCGCAAACCGACCCTTCGAAACGGCATCACGGTATTACCGCTTTTATGGTGGAAAAAGGTATGCCCGGCTTTACTCAAGGCAAAAAAGAAGACAAACTCGGTATTCGTAGCTCTGATACCTGTTCCTTGATGTTTGATAATTGTCGTGTGCCGGAAGAAAACGTGATTTGGGAAGTCGGCAAAGGCTTTAATTTTGCGATGAATACTCTTAACGGAGGACGTTACGGAATTGCTTCTCAAGCGGTGGGAATTGCGGAAGGAGCTTTTGAGGCGGCTTTGAAATATTCTCGCGAAAGGAAAGCCTTCGGTACGGAGATATTTAATCATCAGGCAATTCAATTCAAATTGGCTGATATGGCGACTAATCTCGAGGCGGCAAAACTCCTGACTTTGCAAGCCGCATCTTTGAAGGATGCCGGTAAACCTTATATTAAAGAAGCTTCTATGGCAAAACTCTTTGCTTCTCAGGTGGCTGTTCAGAATTCCCTTGAGGCAATTCAAATCCACGGTGGCTACGGCTACGTGCGCGAATACCAAGTGGAAAGATTCCTGCGCGATGCCAAGATAACTGAAATTTATGAAGGTACTTCGGAAATTCAGAGGATTATCATAGCAAGGCAATTGTTAAAGGAATATTAAAATGCCTAAGATTTTAAGCGTGCGTCCCCTCGCAGACAAAAAGATTTTTGTGAAATATTCCGATGGTCTCGAGGGGACACTCAGTTTAAAAAAGCTCCTTGCAAGAAAGGAATTCGAAAAGCTCGGTAAGAAAAGTCTTGAAGGCGAGTTGCAAATCGACCCCGAAAGTGGCGATGTGATTCTTTTCGGGGAAATTAAACTTTGTAAAGTTGCGATGCACGAAATGCTTAGATTGAAAAAACAAATGGAAAAAATCGGGATTTTTCTGAACGACGAATGAAACGGATTGTCTTTATATCGTTGCTTTTTTCCTTGAACATATTTGCTCAAACCGATTGGGTGAAGTGGAAAGCCGCCCAGCTGGATTACGCTATACGGGATTCGGATGTTCTGGGCGAGGAAAAGAAAGTGGAAAATGGAGAAGGCGTGCTTAACGAAGTTAGAAACCTTTATGCTTTTTTTATATCCGACTTGGACGGGGATAATTGCCCTTTTTATCCTTCATGCTCCCATTTCTTTGCGGAAGCGGTGTCGGAAACAAATTTGTTTCAGGGTATATTGATGTTCGGCGATAGATTTGTTAGGGATACAAATTTCTTTAAGACAAAAGCCGAATATCCTTCTAAAGTGAAAGGAAGATTCTACGACCCCGTTTTTCTTTATGAACTGAAGAAAAGTAAAATTAATATCTTCAGGTGGAAAAACCCTTTCGCCGCGAGTGGAATAGGGGAGGATAGATAAGTCTGTTATGTTTGGTTCGTTTTCTAATTTAAGAATCGGAAGAGGTGGAAAGATTTCAATGTCAATCCCTCGTGTTTATATTTTTTTGCTTTTGTCCTTTCTTTCGTTTCGATCTTTGAACGCACAATCCGATAAATTAAGTCCTTTTCATAAACTCGATAACATCAGAAAATTCGGGGATTTCCTTTTTTGTCAAGGCGATTATTTGCGTTCTTTTTATGAATACGGAAATTATTTGAAGAAAGAAAATAACGATACTCTCAGATTTAAAATTGCTCTTGCTTTTCAAAGAATGAAAAGATTCGACGAAGCCTCGGTTTATTTTGCGGATATGTTTTTTAACTCGGATTTCGAAAACGAATCTCGGAACGAGTATTTTAAAACTTTGTTTTTGGCGGAAAGATTTTCCGAAATAGAGAAATATTCAAAAGATAATTTCTATCTTCCTACGGACACGTTAAATGTGCCGAAAAAACTTGCTGCAACCGCCTTTCTTTTCGGAGATCTCCTTCCGGATTCTTCCGAATTTGTACGGCTGTTTCCCTCGCGCCGTTATGCAAAAATGTTGGATTTTTACAAGCGGAGGAAAAACCTAACGGTTAAAAATCCTTACATTGCCGCGGGGTTATCCGCCTTTGTTCCGGGCTTGGGAAAAATTTATACCGAAAACTACGGCGACGGCGTAACGGCTTTCATTTTTACATCTCTTCTCGGATATATAACGTATGACAATTTTCGTGCGGGACATTCCTTTCGTGGCTGGGTGTTTGCGGGACTTACAGCGTGGATTTATGCCGGTAACGTTTACGGTTCTTTTGCCTCGGCACAAATTTTTAATGCGAAGCTTCGTTTTGATTTCAAGGAAGAAGTGAAGCGCTTCTTGGAAAAAGTGAATTACTTTCTGCCGAGTTATAAATTTCTTTGTACGCAGGAATACGGAAAATGATTATGAGATTTTTTTGGAGAACCATTTTAATCGTTTCGCTTTTTTCTCCGAGGATTCTATCACAGGATTTCTTGAAGGCGCAATTTGAATATGCGGATAGTCTTTATGCGTCGGGGAATTATTTTGATGCCATTACGGAATTCAAAAGGTTAATGTTCTTCGATACTCTCGGTGTGTTCGAGTATGATGCGTTGATGAAAATAGGACTTTGCTATAAAGGAGGTGCAAAATTTGACGAGGCGACGAAAAGTTTTGCCGAAGCTCTTGCCAAGACTAACAAGGAGCATGAAAAATATAATGCGGCGGTTCAGATAATCAGAACGAATATTTTAGCAAGACACACGGATGCCGCAATAAACTCGATTGTTTCTTTGGAAAGAAATGCCGACGATAATCAAAAAAAACTCTTGGAGTATTGGCGTGCTTGGGCTTTGATGTTTTCCGAGAAATGGGAAAAGGCAAAGGTGATTTTCGATGCGTTGGGCGAGCGCGAGCTTTCCGCGATTTGTAAGAATGTTCTTGAGGAAAGATATTCTCCTTTCATAGCCAAGGGTTTGTCATATGTAATCCCCGGTGCGGGACAAATTTATACGGGGGAATATCTTTCCGGGGCAATGTCTTTTGGTTGGAATTTCCTTTGGGGGTATTTTACTTTGAAAGCTGTTTTTGCCAATAGGGTTTTTGATGCCCTTGTTATCGGTAATTTGCTCTGGTTCCGTTTTTATCGGGGCAATTTGCAGAACGCCGAAAAGTTTGTGCGGAAAAAAAATATTGCAATTTATAATAAAGCTTACGGATATTTGAAAAACAAATTTAGAGGATTAAAACCGTGAACATATCGGAAGACTTAATACGCAAAATAACTTTGCAAGCAATCGAAGAATTGGGCGAAGGTGCCACGAAAGAGAAAGTAAAACAGGTCGTGGCGAAGTCCTTGGAAAAATTGGGAGAAAGCGGACAGCTTTCCACTTCCGCCGTGCAGGATTCGGGGAAAGTGATTTTAACTTCCTTCGGAATAAATCATCCGGGTATTGTCGCAGGCATTACTCGTGCCCTTAGCGAGGCGGAATGCGATATTCAAGATATTAGTCAAAAGTTGATGGGGGATTTTTACACGATGATAATGATTATTGATATCACGAAATCCTCCAAAGATTTGAAAGAGATTCAGGAAACAATGAACAAAGTGGCGGAAGAGTTGAAGGTTAAAATCTATCTTCAACACGAGGATGTTTTCCGTTACATGCATAGAATTTAAATTAACGGAGTCGTGAAATGCCTTATCAATTCGATGAGATTTTAGAAACCATAAAAATGACGGAAATCGAACATTTCGATATCCGTACGGTAACAATGGGAATAAGCCTTCGGGATTGTGCGGATAGAAATATTGAAGTTACCAAGCAGAAGATTTACGAGAAGATTTTGAAGTATGGGAAAAATCATGTGAAATATGCGCAGGAGGTGGAACGGAAATACGGAATTTCCATTGCAAATAAAAGGATTTCCATAACTCCCATTTCGATTCCCTTCGGTTCTTTCGGAGCGGAAGAATACATCCAAATAGCCGAAACGCTTGACAAAGCGGCGGCTGAGGTGGGCGTGGATTATCTTGCGGGCTACTCTGCTTTGGTGCAAAAAGGTTTTACGAGGGGAGAGCTTGAACTTATCAAATCTATTCCCTATGCACTGGAAAAAACCAAAAGAATTTGTTCGAGTGTTAACATAGCTTCCACCAAAGCGGGAATAAATATGGACGCCGTTATGATGATGGCTGAAGTGATTAAGAAAACTGCGGAATTGACGGCTGAAGAGGATTCCATAGGTTGTGCCAAGCTGGTTGTGTTTGCAAATGCGGTTGAGGATAACCCTTTTGTGGCGGGAGCTTTTCACGGGATTTCCGAACCGGAAGTTGTAATCAATGTCGGAATCAGTGGCCCCGGCGTGGTGTTGGACGCCATCAAAAATGCAGGTGATGTCAGTATGAACGAACTAGCCGAGGTGATTAAAAAAACGGTGTTTAAAATCACTCGCGCGGGCGAATTAATCGGGCGGAAAACGGCGGAATTGAACGGTGTGGAATTTGGTATTGTGGATATTTCTCTCGCGCCCACTCCGGCGGAGGGCGACAGTGTGGGAGACATATTGAAAGCAATGGGATTGGAAGACGTAGGAGCACCCGGAACAACGGCGGCGCTGGCAATGTTAAACGATTCCGTTAAAAAAGCCGGCTTGATGGCTTCTTCTTCGGTCGGAGGTCTTAGCGGTGCTTTTATTCCCGTAAGCGAGGACCAAGGAATGATTCGGGCGGTGGAAAACGGAAATCTTTCTCTGGAAAAATTGGAAGCAATGACCTCCGTTTGTTCCGTAGGTTTGGATATGATTGCAGTACCGGGGAAAACATCAGCGGAGACTATTGCAGGCATAATTGCGGATGAAGCGGCGATAGGAATAATAAATGACAAAACCACAGCGGTGCGTATTATTCCCGCCGTGGGGAAGGATGTCGGAGAATATGTCGATTACGGAGGTTTGTTGGGCAAAGCGCCTATTATGCCGGTGCGAGAAATAAGCTCCGCACCTTTCGTACGGCGCGGAGGAAGAATTCCTGCTCCCACCAGAAGTTTGACAAATTAAAAAAGGAGAAGAACAAATGAAAAAATGGATGTGGATTTTAATTGTCGTTGTGTTTTTTATTTTTCTGATTATCAATTGGTATACAAGCACTTACAATAATTTGGTCTCTCTCGAAGAGCGTGTGAATCAGGCATGGAGTCAAGTGGAAAATCAATATCAACGCCGTGCGGATTTGGTGCCGAATTTAGTGGAAACGGTTAAGGGTGTAGCCAAATTCGAGAAGGAAACCTATACCGCTGTTACGGAAGCGCGGGCAAAGGTAAGTCAGATAAAATTAACACCCGAAATGCTTAGCGATCCTCAAGCCTTTGCTAAATTCCAGCGGGCGCAGGATAATTTGGGAAGTGCACTCTCCCGCTTGCTTGTAACGGTTGAAAATTATCCGCAGTTAAAAGCGAATGAAAATTTTAAAACCTTACAAGCTCAATTGGAAGGAACGGAAAATAGGATTGCCGTTGAAAGAATGAAATTTAATCGTGCCGTTCAGGCTTACAATACCGCAATACGTAAATTCCCCGGGAATATTATTGCGAACATGTCCGGTTTCCGTCCGAAGGCTTATTTCAAAGCGGCGGAAGGTGCTAAGACAGTTCCGAAAGTTAAATTTTAGGCGCTTAGGTGAAAAGGTATTTTTCCATATTTTTCTTTTTCCTGTTTTGGTTCGCCTTATCGGCTCAGCCGAAGGTACCTAAATTAAATGCTTATGCTACGGATTTGAGCGGTACTCTTACGCAAAGCCAACTCGAGGCGTTAAATCGGGGACTTAGGAATTTTTATGAAAAGACTTCGACGCAGATTGTTTTTTTAATGATTCCCTCTTTGGAAGGTTATCCCTTGGAAATGTATTCTTACGAAGTTGTGGAGAAGAATAAAATAGGAACGAAGGGAAGGGATAACGGAGTGCTTTTCCTTGTTGTAAAAAATGATAAAAAGATGCGTATAGAGGTTGGTTACGGTTTGGAAGGGGCGTTGCCCGATGCTCTTGCAAGCTCGATAATCCGAAACGAAGTGGCGCCGTATTTTAGAAAAGGAATGTATTATCAAGGAGTAGTCGCCGGTTTGAACGCTATAATCTCGGCGGTAAAGGGAGAATATGTTAATAAGGAAAAGAAAAATCCGAAGGAAAAAGGTTCCGGCGGCTTTTTCTATTATTTGTTCCTTTTCATTTTGTTCCTCATCTTTTCTGGTTTCCGAGGTGGACCTGGAGCTTTGATTCTGCTGGGAGGTCTTGGCGGCTTCGGAGGGGGAAGACGTTCCGGCGGATTCGGTGGCTTTGGCGACGGTGGTTTCGGGGGATTTTCCGGTGGTGGCGGTAGCTTCGGCGGTGGCGGCGCCAGCGGAGGCTGGTAATCTCGAATTTTCGGATATAAAAAAGCCGGAAGGAATTAAGAGCGTTAAGTTCCGATTCCTTCCGGTTTTTTATTTCAATGAATGGAATTTAAATATTCGTTCTGCAAATATTTGTGCATTGCCTCTTCCGGTTCTCCTTTCTTAACCGGTTTTAGAAATTCGAAAGGCGAATCGGAGTCGTACGAGGAAATGGAGTGGCACATTGTACAATCATGCGGTATAGAGTTGCCTTCGGAATCTACCATGTCGGGATTGTGACATCGGAAGCAACCTTCTTTGTTTCCTCTGTGCCCCAAGTGATTTGGGTAGCTGTTCCAATTGATATTCATTTCGTAATGAACATTGCGTCGATAAGTTTTTTGGAGAGTTTTGATTGCCTTGTCAATTAAATTTGATTCCGATGCGGCAACGAGAGGATAGTTTTTGGCGTAGAAGTTCCTCAATTTTGTGGCAATGAATTTATTTGCCTTTTCATGCGTTGTGAAAAGGGAAGTCAATGCGTCCAGAGAAATGCGTTTGATATAGGGTAGCCTTCTGTCCAACAACCCTTGTCGTATCCTTTTATCAACGGCATCGGAAGGATCTTCGTAAACGTGGGTTACTCTGTTATGGCAATCCACACAATCCATTACTCGTACGCTGCCGTTATCTTTGTTTGCAAAATCGAGAAGGGTTTTATTTTGGTATCTTTTATAAGAACCGTCTTTTTGCTTGGCTTCTACCCAAATTATTTCTTCCCTTTTATCGTCAACGGAGGCATAGCGTACCTCGTTGTCTTTGGCTACATGCCAATGAATGCCACTGGAGGCGGCTTTTGCACCCGCATCAACCTTTAGCAAAAGATTCGTGTATTTTGGCGTGGAGTTTTCGTCAAAACCGTAGTGAACAAAGGTTTTTGTTCGGGCACCGTAAAATTTATCCGGCCAGTGGCATTTTTCGCATGTTTCTCTCGCGGGACGCAATTGGTGTACCGGTGTAGGAATGGGGCGTTGAAGCAAGTCGAACGTAACGGAAATCATTTGCCATGTCCCGTTTATTTTGGAATCTATCAAGGCACCGAGTCCTTCTCCTACATGGCATTGTACACATGCAACGCGAGAGTGTGGGGATTCCTGATAGGCTGTCCACTCGGGGTCCATTACGGAGTGACATGCGGTTCCACAGAAAGCAGGTTCGTCCATATAATGGAGCATTCTGATTGTGGATGCACCAAGGAATAAAATACTGACGGTGCTAAGAACAAGAATAACGTGGAAAATTTCCGAACCGGTAACGCCTCCTTTAAGAGCGTTCCTATCGAAACGCTCGGAAAGGATTTCTTCGGCACTTTTCCCCGTTTCCTTTTTATAACTGAACCAACCGTAAATAGCCAGAGCAATACCGACAACGAAAAGTGTGGGCAAAGCCAAATAGTAGTAAAGCCCAATTAGGTAACTGTCAAGAACTCCGACTATTTGAAGAATTTCGAATAGGATAAAAAGGAAGAAAGAGACAACAGCCAGCGAAATACCCCAACGTCCCGCTTTGTTAACGGCAATCCCGGTTAAAACATTAATGTATTTATACATTTTATTTTTCCGTTTGTTTGTAGAGTTTGGCGTATATTTTCTGCATTTCGCCGCTACGTATTTCTTTCTTCAAACCGGCCGTGGTTTTATAAACCCATTTATGCATCGGGTCGTTTTTGAACAGGTTGTCTATGTAAGCATCGACGTCTTTGTCGTGAAAACTACGTGCGGCAGGAATAAATTCGAAGTAGAAATTGTGAACTACGTCGTAGATTCCGTGCCACCATGCATAATCGGGTCCCATCATAGCGGCACCGTGGCGTGCTCTTCTTCCTTCGTGATGCCAAAGTTCCCAATAAATCCAATCTATGTCGTTTGCAAAATTGGCTTTGTGTTCTTTCAAGCCTTTTTTGTTAATCATTTTCATAATGGCGGTAGCAGGTTTGGCAAATTTCTCATCATACAATCTTACCAGAGCATCGAATTGATAAAAATGTCCGTTAACAAATTCCGGAGTGTGGCAGGTCGAACAAACGTCTTTCATGTTTTTACGTTTCTGTTTCCAATTTGGTTTTGTTTTGGAAATAGGGGGACGTAAAGTCCATTTGATTCTCATGCCGACGTCGTGGGTAACCGGTTGGTTTTTTGTCGCTGACATGTGGCATGTTGCGCAGGTAGGAGCTTCGGCGTAATCTTCTCCCACAATCCATCTGTCGGATTTCAAATTCATCATTTCTTTGTTTGTGAAGTAAACATTGCCGTGTTTGCTTTCGGCGTAAATTTCTTCCTGAGGATGATCGGGACCCAAATGGCATTTACCACATGCTTCCGGTTGACGAGCTTGGGATTTGCGGAAGGTATGGCGAGTATGACAAGCGGTACATGAACCTTTCGAGCCGTCCGGATTAATTCGTCCTATACCACTGTTTGGCCACGAACCGGCGGCCAGCTTATTCGGTGAGTTCGGGTCGATTTTAACTTTTGTCCCATGACAACTTTCGCATCCTGTCTTAGCCGCGGGTTCTCCGCCTCCGACGTGTGCCAGATAAGCGTCCTTGGATTCCAAAATTAAGCCTGCAGTGGCGTGGTAGGAATTGTTTACTTCTTCGGCTTCTCTGGGGTGGCAAACTCCGCAGTCTTTCGGAGTTACAAGTGTGGCAATCAAAGCACCCTCGTGCATGAAAGCATCCTTGTCTCCTTTTTCCGCTGCATGACAGGATAAACATGTTACGTTGTTTTCGGCGTGCTTGGACATTGCCCACTGTTTGTAAATACCAGGAGTTTTTTCCTTGTGGCATGTCATACATTTACCCGCAACTCTCGGGTCGGTATCTTTGGCGGAAACCTGCCCGGCAACAAAGACGAGTAGAATAAGAAGGGAAAACAGTTTGTTTAGTTTCATTGCTCCTCCGGTTGGTTAATAAAAGATTATATTTTTTTGTATTAGCCGAGTTTTTAACGGAATATTTGGAGCATAATTATTTTTTATTCGCAATATATGAATATAAAAAAATAAATCAAAGTGTTCTAAAAAGACAGGTGAGAAAGGCGATTTTAAATTTGTTTTTCAAAAATTGCCATTTTTGAAAAAAGTAATTAAATTTCGAGTCTTAAATTTTGAAGGAAAGTAAAAAATGAAAAAAGGAATTCATCCCACATATCAAAGATGCGAGGTTACGTGCGTTTGCGGTAATCATTTCATCACTCGTTCCACGGTTCCGCAAATTAAATTGGAAATATGCTCCGAGTGCCATCCTTTCTTTACCGGTAAGCAAAAAATTGTGGATTCCACGGGGCGGGTTGATAGATTCAACAAGCGCTACGGTATTAAATCGTAAGTTTTAAGGCTCTTTCAAGAGCCTTTTTTGTTTTAAACCTTCGTAGTTCAAAGAGGCGTGAAAAAATTTCCGTTTTTGTTTTGTCGTCTTGTTTAATAATTTTGCATTTTTGTTTCTAACCGAAGTTTGGAGAAACAAAAAGTTAATAAGTATTGTAGAAAAAACTTAATTCGCAAACATTAAGAGGAAGAGAAATTGGAAATAACCGAATTAAACGAAAGGATTAAGGAAGAGAGCCGTTTTGTGGACGACCTTTTCGGGGAAATCGGAAAGGTTATTGTCGGTCAAAAGGAAATGGTTGAACGCCTTGTAATCGGACTCCTGGGCAACGGGCATGTGCTTTTGGAAGGCGTGCCGGGACTTGCTAAAACTCTTGCAATCAAGACATTGGCAGCTGCTATGGATGCTAAATTTCAACGCATTCAATTTACTCCCGACTTGCTTCCTGCGGATTTGATAGGAACGATGATTTACAATCAAAAAGACGGTAACTTTACCATTAAGAAAGGTCCTATCTTTGCCAATTTTATTCTTGCCGATGAAATTAACCGCGCTCCTGCTAAAGTTCAAAGCGCTTTGTTAGAAGCCATGCAAGAGAGACAGGTTACCATAGGCGAAGAAACATTCAAATTGGAAGAGCCTTTCCTTGTCTTGGCGACTCAGAACCCTATCGAGCAGGAAGGAACATATCCTTTACCGGAAGCGCAGGTGGATAGATTTATGTTAAAGGTTAAAATTACTTATCCGGAGAGGGAGGAGGAATTGTTAATAATGCGCCAGAACGTATCCGGTGCGGAGCCAGCAATCAAACCCGTAATAAAACCCGAGGCAATTCTGAAGGCGCGCAATGTAATACATAGCATTTACATGGATGAAAAAATAGAACGCTATATTTTGGATATCGTTTTTGCTACCAGGAATCCGAAGGATTACGGGCTTGAAAAACTGATTGACTTGATTAGTTACGGCGCCTCGCCCCGTGCAACCATAAATCTGGCGCTTGGAGCTCGTGCAATGGCATTTATTCGGAGAAGAGGTTATGTCATTCCCGAAGATGTTCGTGCTATTGCAATGGATGTGTTGCGCCATAGAATCGCCGTTACTTACGAGGCGGAAGCGGAAGAGATTACCAGTGAAGATATAATTCGGGAAATCCTTAACACGGTTGAAGTGCCGTAATCCTAAGCCGAAATTTACCGATTGAAAAAAATGACTACGAAAGAATTATTAAAACAAGTTCGTGAGATAGAACTTAAGACGCGGGGATTCGTTAACGAGGTATTTTCGGGCGAGTACCATTCGGTTTTCAAAGGGCGCGGAATGGAATTCGCCGAGGTGAGGGAATATCAAATCGGGGACGATATCCGCACGATTGACTGGAACGTAACGGCGCGTTTCGGACATCCCTATGTGAAGGTTTTCGAAGAGGAGCGCGAGCTTACGCTGATGCTGTTGGTGGATATGAGCGGCTCGCAAATGTTCGGTACGGTTGAAAAAACAAAACAACAAATCGCCGCCGAGATAAGTGCCATACTTGCTTTTTCCGCCATGAAAAATAATGATAAAGTCGGGCTTATTCTTTTTACGGATAGAATAGAAAAATTTGTCCCGCCTAAAAAAGGGAAAAGTCATGTGTTGCGACTGATTAGGGAAATCCTTTCTTTTACACCGGAAGGGAACAAAACCGATATAAATGGAGCGCTGGAGTATTTTAATCTTGCTATAAAAAAAAGGAGTATCGCTTTTTTGATTTCGGATTTTTGGGATGAAGGGTATGAAAAAATTTTGAAAGTCGTGGGACGTAAACATGACTTTATTGCCATTGTTTTGAAAGACCCGCGGGAAAATGCTCTGGAAGGTTTCGGATTGGTGAAGTTCAAGGACTTGGAGACGGGCGAAATCCGTTGGCTTGATACGAATGACAAAGATATCGTTCAATATTATGAAAAGGAAATCAAGGAAAGAGAAAACAAACGGAATTCTCTTTTTATTTCTGGAGGCTTGGATAAAATAGAAATTAATACGAGCGACTCTTATATAAAACCGTTAGTGGAATTTTTTAGATTGAGAGAAAAAAGATGGTAAGGCTTTTACTTTTAACACTATTGCTTTTGCCCCGTTTTGTCTTCGCTCAAACAATAGAAGCGGAAGCTCTTACCGATTCGAGCTCTTACCTTGTGGGAGATTATATTACTCTAAAAGTGGAGTTGAAATATGATAAGGGAATAAAAGTATTTTTCCCTTCCGTTGTGGATTCGATTAAAAGCCTGGAGTTTATTTCCCAAAAGCCGACGGTTAAGGAGGAAAGCGACGGTAAAATTTTGGAAATTCATACATTGGTTTTTTCCAAATATGATTCCGGTTCGGTAACTATTCCCGCGATTCCTATTAAATATAGTGTGGGAGCGGATACTGTAAAGTCGATTATTAAAACTCGCCCTTTTAAAATAGAAATTCAAACAATTCAAGTTGACCCTCGCGGGAAAATTCAGGATGTGAAACCTCCCGTTAAAATTCCTTTTCCCTGGTGGTGGATTCTGCTTATTCTTCTGGGCATAATTTTATTGGGGGGCGCGGCATATTGGTTTTGGAAAAAGAAAAAACATGGAGAGGAGGAAACGAGAATTGTTAAGAAAATCGTTGTTCCTCCGGATAAATTGGCTTTGCAACGTCTTTATGAATTGGAAGAAAAAAAGCTCTGGCAACAGGGTAAAATTAAACAGTACCATACGGAATTGACCGAAATTATTAGAAAATATTTCGAGGAACGTTTCCATATTCTTGCAATGGAATCGACTTCGAACGAAATAATTGAGAAATTAAAAACCATTAGAGAAGCCGAAAGTATTCTGGATGTGGTAAGAGAATTTTTTGAAAATGCGGATTTGGTGAAGTTTGCAAAATTCGAACCTATGCCGAGCGTTAACGAAGCGATGATGAAACAAGCGTACGAGATAGTGAGAAAAACTCGTTTGGAAAGGGAAGAAGCAAGCGCGGAGGAGGGAAATGATGTTTAAGGAGCTGAGTTTTGCTTATCCCTATTTGCTTTATTTACTGGTGATAATTCCTTTCCTCGTTTATTGGTACGTCAGGAAAAGAGATAAGCATACTTCCGAGATAAATTTTTCTTCGCTCGAAATATTTACGGGAATAAAGAAAACATGGAAGGAACGCCTTGTGCATTTACCTTTTGCTCTTAAAATTCTTGCGCTTGCTTTTTTTATTATTGCCGCGGCACGTCCGCAGACTTTTTCTACGGGAGAAAACGTTTATACCGAAGGTATAGATATTGTAATGCTCTTGGATATTTCCGGTAGTATGCTTGCCGAGGATTTGAAACCTAACAGATTGGAGGCGGCAAAGCAAGTGATTGATGAGTTTATTCAAGGGAGAACTTCCGATAAAATAGGACTTGTTATCTTTGCTCGCGAAAGTTTTACGCAATGCCCTTTGACCATAGATTATTCCGTGCTTAGAGAATTGTTGAAAGAAATTAAAAGCGGTATGCTGGAAGACGGTACGGCGATAGGAATTGCAATAGCGAACGGCGTAAATAGGTTGAAAGATAGTAAGGCAAAGAGTAAGGTAATGATACTTCTGACCGATGGCGTGAATAATTCCGGCGAAATAGACCCAATTACCGCCGCGCAAATTGCGAAAGATTACGGAATAAGAATTTACACGGTGGGAGTTGGAACGCGCGGAAAAGCCCCTTATCCTTTTATGACTCCTTTCGGTAAACAATATCAAATGGTACCGGTGGAAATAGACGAAAATACATTGAAAGAAATTTCGCGAATTACGGGCGGAAAATATTTCCGAGCTACGGATAATAAGAAGTTGGAGGAAATTTATAAGTCCATTGATAAAATGGAAAAAACCCGCGTGCAAGTTACCTCATATAGAAAAGCACGGGAAGAATTTTATGCCTTTGCCGGTATGGGATTGTTTTTCTTGTTGCTCGAAGTGCTATTGACAAATACTTATTTGAACAAGATTCCGTAAGATAAAATGCTAAGATTTGCACATCCGGAATATTTGAATTTGCTTTATATATTACCGCTCCTGGCGGTGCTTTATTGGTACGCCTCTGCAAAACGTCGCAAACGTTTAAAATCTTTTGCCAATCTTAACTTGCAAAATGTCCTTTTCCCTCGTTACAGTACAAAGAAAAGATTAGTAAAGTTTATCCTTGAATTTATTGTAATAACCTTCTCCGTTTTGGCTTTGGCAAATCCGCAAATAGGTTCCAAAATAGAGGAAGTGAAACAAGTTGGTAGCGACGTTTTTATTTGTCTGGATGTTTCCCTTAGTATGAACGCTCAGGACATAAAACCGAGCCGTCTGGAAAAAGCCAAATATGAAATTTCCAAATTGATTCAACGTTTGAGGGGGGATAGAATCGGCTTGATTGTTTTTGCGGGAAATGCCTATGTGCAGATTCCCTTGACCACCGATTACGCCGCCGCACAAATGTTGTTGAACGCTGTGGATGTTAATTCCGTGCCCGAACCGGGAACGGCTATTGCTTCCGCTATCGAGCTTGCCATCAAATCCTTTAAAGGCAAGGATAATACACAAAAAACCATTGTGGTTATTACGGACGGGGAAGACCACGAAGGCGACCTGCAACCTGCCCTGAATGAGGCTAAGAAAAAAGGAATACTTATATATACAATCGGATTGGGTTCCCCTGCCGGTGTGCCGATTCCTATTTATAATTCTTCCGGTCAGAAAATCGGTTATAAAAAGGATAGCTATGGCAATGTGGTACTTACCCGCTTGGACGAAGCGACTCTGAAAGAAATTGCGGATGCTACGGGTGGAAAATATTTTCGCGGTACAAATACCGAAGACGAATTGGAGAAAATTTATAATGATTTGGCGCATCTCAAAAAGACGGAATTCGGCGCCACTCGAATAACCGATTATGAAGATAGATTTTATTACTTGTTGATTCCTGCCTTTTTTATTTTAATTTTTGAAATCCTAATTCCGGGAACAAAATCGGAAATTCTTGGTAAATTTTTTGAAAATAATAAATCCTTGTGACGATGAGGAATGTGATAAATAAAATATCGAAAGGCGGAATATTTTTTTGGATAGCTATTGTCGTTTTGCCTATGACGTCCGTTCTAATGGCGCAGTCGCAAAGAAGCCTGAATAATGAAGGCGTGGAATTGTATGAAAAAGGAAAGTATTCCGATGCCGAGGTTAATTTTAAAAAAAGCCTCGATGAGAACTATGAAAGTTTCGAAGGACATTTTAACTTGGGCGACGCACTTTACAAACAGGGACGTTATAAAGAAGCGTTACAGGAATTTCAAAATGCTCTCTCTTTTGCGGAAACGGAGAATCAGAAGGCAAAGATATTTTATAATATTGGCAACACTCTCTTGAAGTCCGGGAAAATTAAGGAGAGCATTGGAGCCTATGCCAATTCCTTGAAATTGAATCCGAAAGATTTGCAGAGTAAGTATAATCTTTCCTATGCGTTGAAACTTTTGAAGAACCAGAAACAGAAGAACAAACAAAAGTCTAACCGGAACAAGAATAGAAAGAATAAGCAAAAGCAGAATCAAAACAGTTCGAAGCAACAGAAAAATAAAAAGCGGCAAAAGGAAAAGCAAAACAAGCAACAGGAACAGCAACGACGTAAACTTGATAAGGCTCAAGAAAAAAGAATTTTGGAGGCATTGAAAAATAAAGAAGCAAAGCTGCAGAAAAAATTGCGTAAGAGAAAATCCAAAAAAGTAGTTAAAAGAGAAAAGGATTGGTAGGCGGGATGAAAAAAGAAAAGAAAAACATTTCGGTTTTGCGAGATGCGTTGAGATTGTTTTTTGCGTTACTAATGATTGCCACGCCGCTTTACGCTCAGAGTTTCAAAGCTTCCGTTGATAGAACCACCGTGAACGTCGGGGCAACGTTTCAAGTTTATTTTGAATTTAGCGGAGACGATATTAATTCCGTAAGTAATTTCAAGGCTCCGTCTTTCAAAGGTTTTACGGTGCTCGGCGGTCCGAATCAATCCACCAGCATGCAAATAATCAACGGCTCGGTTTCCGCTTCGCTTACTTATTCTTACGTTCTGACGGCGGAAAAAACGGGTACGTATACTATAGGTTCGGCTTCGGTTTATTTCAAAGGTAAAAAGTATTCTACGAACCCGATTGTAATTAAAGTTGTAAAAGGAGGAGCCACCGCTACCCCCAGACGTTCTTCTAACGCGGGAGTGAATTCCGTAACGGAGCAGGATATTGCAAGGAATGTTTTTATTCGTGCCGTGCCCGATAAATATACCGCTTATCAGGGAGAACAGATTACCGTAACTTATAAACTTTATACCCGTCTGAATATTTCCACTCCGACGTTAACCAAACTCCCTACTTATCAGGGTTTTTGGGCGGAGGACTTAGACATGCCGAAGAATATTGGTTTTCATAACGAAATGTATAACGGCGTTCGTTTTCGAGTGGCGAATATTAAAAAAGTGGCGTTGTTTGCAACAAAGGCGGGTAGGCTGAAAGTAACACCTTTTGAATTGAAAATACCGGTTATTGTTCGTCGAAGAAGAAGCCGAAGCCTGTTCGATGATTTCTTTAACGATCCGTTTTTCTCCGGTACGCAAACATACGATTATAATGCCAAATCGAATTCTCTTGTTCTTGACATTCTGTCTCTTCCGACTGAAAATGTTCCGAAATCTTTTACCGGTGCTGTCGGGAACTTCTCCATTGCCGGTGCTATTGACAAGTACAAGGTTAAGACTAACGAGGCAATCTCGCTCAAGCTGAAAATTTCGGGTACGGGAAATATTAATCTGATAGACATTCCCGAAATACAACTGCCCGTTGGATTTGAAAAGTACGAGCCTAAATCTTCTTTTAAAATAAATAAAAAAGGATTGATTAGCGGTTATAAGTCAATCGAATATTTATTGGTGCCGCGCATTCCGGGCAGAAAAATTATCCCGCCTGTTGAGTTTTCTTTCTTTAATCCTAGGACGAGACGATACGTTACCTTGAAGACTCAAGATTTTATAATAGATGTGGAGGGTTCCGCTATTACCGCAAGTAATCTTCCCGCGGGCTTTAGCAAGGAGGATATTAAGCTTCTGAACAAAGATATTAGATTTATCAAGACATCGGGCTTTGAATTTGTGAAGAAAAGCGATGTGCGTGGTATTCCTTCGTGGTTTTATTGGGCTCTTGTCGTGCCGACGGTTTTATTGTTTACGATAATCGGTGTGGAAAAGCGCAGGAGAAAATTAAGCGGTAACGTCGAGCTTTCCCGTTCCCTGAAAGCGGAGAAAATAGCTCGCAAGAGATTGAGAATCGCTAAGAAGGCATTGGATTCGAAGCAATCGGAGCTTTTTTATCAGGAAATTGCCAAAGCTTTGTACGGATATTTGGAAGATAAATTGAGAATTAAAACTTCGGAATTTACCCTTGAAAAAGTGGAAAATCTTTTGAAGAAAAATAATATTGAAGAATCGCTTGTTCATAAGGTTAAGGAAATAGCGGACAAATGTGAGTTTGCACGCTTTGCTCCCGAAAAAGATAAAGCGGCGGAAGAACGGCTTTATCGCGAAACACTCGATTTGATTTCTTCTTTGGAAAGCAAAATTAAAAAGGTGACAAGGTAAAATGAAAATTAAAAATCTGCGACGAGTGAGCGTATTATTTTTGATAACCTTCTGGGCGGTTTCGTCGAACATCATGGCTTCACGATTCGATAACATTATAGAAAAAGCAAATCAATTTTATAAAAACGAACAATACCAGCAGGCTATTGACGAGTATCAAAAAATTTTGGAGCAGGGATATGAAAGCGCGGAAGTCTATTATAATATGGGAAATGCCTATTACAAGCTGGGTAAATTAGGCTATGCCGTTTTGTATTACGAGAAAGCATTGAAATTGAACCCTGATGACGAGGATACGCGCTATAATCTTAAAATAGCACGCGCTCACACGATAGACAAAATAAAGGAAGTTCCGCAAATTTTCCTTGTGCGTTGGTGGAACGCTTTGCTTGCTACCTTTACTCTTAAAAATTGGGCGACTATTACATCCGTTTCATTTTTGATTTTAATGGTAATGGTCGGATTATACTTTTTAAGCGGTAACATTTCAATTCGCAAGATTTCTTTTGTTGCCGGAACTGTTTTGCTCTTCTTATTTGTTTTCTTTTCAACACTTCTCTTTTTGAAATACCAGAGGGAAACCCAAACGCATTTCGGAGTAATCGTAACAAACGTTGTGGCGGTTAAACAATCTCCCGATGAAAAAGCACCGGATGCCTTTATTGTGCACGAAGGTTTAAAAATTCGAATCGAGGACACTCTGGACAATTGGGTAAAGGTTCGCCTCCCCGATGGCAAAGTGGGGTGGTTACCTAAAGGTAATTTCGAAATCATCTGAAACTTGCTTTGCGAATAGGTTTTGCTCCGTGCTTGGGCAATGTGGCATTTGCTTTTATTACATTATATTTAATTTTTGTATTTTATAAAGTTTCTTTGTGTCGCTTTTTATGATACTGTTCTTGTAGGTGTTTTATTAGTTCGAGTCTTTAAGAATGTGATCGGCGGTGAAAGCGAAGTAGAAACTGCTGGCGGCTACGAAGAAAAGGTTATTCAAATTAGAATGGTTTGGGTATGAGAAAATTTTTCTTTTTTAAAAAAGCAATATTTTTTTCTATACTTTTATTTCTGGGAGCGTGTTCTTTTAGCGGGACGAACAATCCGCCTGCGCCGAATGACAAACGTATTCCTCACTCGCCTTTTCCTCCCGATGGAGCTACGGAGCAACCCTTGGCAATTTCTCTGAAATGGAAGGCGGAGCAGGCGCCTAAGTTCGATGTGTACTTCAGTACCGCAAATCCGCCCGGAAAATTGTTAAAATCCGATGTGGATTCTTCTTCCCGTTCCGCCGTTGTGGTGGGACTCAAGCCTGCCACTACCTATTACTGGCGTGTGGTTTCCAAGTTAAGCGACGGTACAAAATTGAGCGGACCCGTATGGAAGTTCTTGACCAAGGCAAGCGTGGTGCAACAGGGTTATATTTTAGTCGAACAGAAACTTTATACGGAACCGCCTCATATTGTCAATATACTTTTTCAAGTTGTGGATTTTGCAGGGAAAGGGATAGACTTTTTAACAACCGATGATTTCGAACTGTTCGAAGACGGGGAAAAGATTTCCCAGAGCGAATCTCAAATGCAGATTCGCAAGAAAGACCAAACCCCTTACGAATTGCGAACCGTTTTAATGTTGGATAACAGTACCAGCTTGGGAAATCAAATTTCGCAAATGAAAAGCGCCGCTTTGGATTTTGTGAGCAATTTGGTAACGGGACAAAAAGTGGCGGTGTACTATTTCTCCGAAACCCCCGTCTTGGTTCAAGATTTTACCGATGACGTTACCAAACTTAACGCCGCGATAAATTCAATCACGCTGGGATTCCCCACGACGAATCTTTACGGAGCGGTGATTGTTGGGGCTTCGCGCTTGATAGATAAATACGATACAGATGAAATTATTCAAAGCGATATGATTCTTTTTACGGATGGCAAGGATACTCAAGGTTCGCATACCCTTTCCGAAGCTTCGAGTGCAATCACGGATAAATCCGTTTATACAGTCGGACTCGGTTCGGAGATTGACCCCGAGGTTTTGAATATTTTGGGCACCTCGGGTTTCTATTCGATTACGGATATGAATCAATTGACCGATGTATTTCGTCGCATCGAGGAGGATTTGGATAAATACGCAAACAGCTTTTATTGGTTACGTTATCGTAGCCCCAAACGGGGACCTTATGATCATACCTTGATTTTGCAAATACGAAATAATCCTAATACGGGCGACGGTTCTACGATTGTCGGACATTTTAGTAGTGCAGGCTTTTTCTCCGTCAATCCCGGGCTTTATTTTAATTCTTCAGCCGCGGACCCTGATGGTATTGATACTCTTTTCCTTTTCCGAGGTTACGGTGCAAAAGTTGTCAACGCCGCTTCTTATTTAACCCAAAATCCCCCCGCTTTCAATTGGACTCAACCCGATACGACCATTGCCAAGTTGAAGGTTTATCCGACTGATGATTCGCGTGTGGAAATTTCACCGGGTAAAAATGCGGGGATTACTTCTACGCTGTGCACGGATATGAATAATCCGGGTGTTTCCAAAAGACTTTATATAAAAGTTAATTGAAATACCGGCGGCTTTTGAAAAATTGATGGCTACAGGAACATCGAGTGTGATATAGGTGAAGGTAGAAAAACGAAAAGATAGAATGATACTGGGAGTTATTCCCGCCCGATTTGCTTCCAGCCGACTGCCGGGTAAACCTCTTGCGGATATAGGCGGGAAACCGATGCTACAGCATACTTATGAAAGCGCGAAAAAATCCAAGTTGCTCGACGATGTCTTGATTGCCGTGGATGACGAACTGGTTTATGAAACCGCTAAATCCTTCGGGGCAAATGTCAAAATGACGCCGCGGGATTTACCTTCCGGCTCGGATAGAATAGCTTATGCGGTGCAAAATCTCACGAAAGCGGAAATAATCGTTAATATTCAAGGGGACGAGCCTTTTATCCCTGGCGAAATGATAGACCGTGCAATAGAACCTTTGCTGTTCGATAAAACCGTACAAGTCTCGACCTTGGCAAAAAGAATTCAAAGTGTCGAGGAACTTAAATCCCCCTCCGTCCCGAAAGTCGTTTTCGATTATGAAAATTTTGCCCTTTATTTTTCAAGATACCCTATCCCTTACGTCAGAGAGGCGCGGACAAATATTGAGAAGATTCGCAAGGCGGAGGTTTACAAGCACATAGGACTTTATGTTTATAGAAGGGAAGCGTTGTTTAAGTTTACTTCTTTGGAACCGACCGATTTGGAATTGACGGAAAAATTGGAGCAACTTCGTTTTCTGGAGCATGGGATTAAGATAAAGGTTGTTCTTACCGATTTGGAAAGTATATCCGTCGATACTCCCGAGGACTTGCAAAGAGCAAGGGCTTATTATCGAATGATTCTGCGAGGTGAGAAATGAGACGTCCCAAACGAATCAATTTGGCAATTCTTCCTACCCCGGTGCAGAAAGTTAACTTTCGAGGGAAGTACTTTTTTATTAAGCGCGACGATATGACCGAAATGGCTCTTAGCGGTAATAAAGTGCGTAAATTGGAGTTTCTCATTCCCCAGGCGATTGACGCAAAAGCCGATTATATTTTTACTTGCGGTGGCGAACAATCTAATTTTGCCAGAGCAACTGCCGTCGCCGCTTCGAGATATTCGATGAAAACAAGGCTTTTCCTTTGGGGACGCGATTCTCGTAATGCAAATGGGAATCTTTTGCTCGATAAGTTGATAGATGCGGAGTTTCAATTTTTGAGCAAGGAGGAATACGAAAACGTTTCTTCGATTATGTCCCGACAGAAAGAGGAATTCGCTCGTAAAGGGAAACGCGTTTATATTATTCCCGAAGGCGGGTCTTCACCTTGGGGAATATGGGGATATGTGGATTTTGTCCGAGAGCTTGTTGAGAAAAACAAAATGAATAAAGTTAAAGGAATATTGACCGCGGCGGGCACGGGAGGTACCGCGGCGGGAATTCTTATAGGCAATGCCGTTTATAATACGAATTTTAAAGTGTTCGCCGTTAATGTTCTCTACGATGAAAAAACAATTAAGGAAAAAATTTTTTCTCTCGTGGAGGATTTTGCGGAGACGTTCAACTTTAAGAAAAAAGTGAACTTAGGGAATCTGGAAATTATGGACGGTTATTCCCGAGAGGGCTACAAAAATATTGATGATGAAAAGATAGGTTTAATCAAGGAGTTTTTTCAGAGCACGGGAATTCTTTTGGACCCCGCGTACACGGGCAAAGCCTTTACGGCGTTTTCGGAAAATTTTCTGCACCGTAAAGTGTCCGATGTAATGTTCTTGCATTCGGGAGGGATTTTCGGCGTGTTTGGAAAATCAAAAAGATTTTTGGAAGTATGAACGGTTGTTAATATTTTGTGATAGTATTTCAGGAGAGGTAAAAATGGACAGAAGAATAAGAGTTTTGGTGGCAAAAGCGGGATTGGACGGGCATGACAGAGGCGCTAAAGTGGTTGCTGCCGCGCTTCGTGATGCCGGTATGGAGGTGATTTATACGGGATTGAGGCAAACACCGGAAACAATCGTGAACGCCGCTATTCAAGAGGATGTGGATGCCATCGGTGTGAGTATTTTATCTGGCGCGCATATGACCATTTTCCCGCGGATACTGGAATTGATGAAAGAAAAAGGAATGAACGACGTGTTGCTTTTTGGCGGCGGAATTATTTCCGACGAAGATGCAAAAAAGTTAAAAGAACTGGGTGTGGGAGAATTGTTCCCGCCCGGTTCGTCCACTCAAGCAATTGTTGATTATGTGAGACAGTGGGTAAAAGAACACCCTAAATATTAGAACGAAAAATGCTTTCAAAAATTGCAGAATTTTATTTGAAGCTTCGCGGTTGGACTCTTGAAAAGAATCTCCCGCCCACAAAAAAATTCGTGGTGGTTGCGGCGCCACACACGAGTAATTGGGATTTCTGGTTCTTCCTTCTTTATGTTTGGGCGATAGGACACAAAATACGTTTCGGTGCCAAGCATACCCTTTTCCGTCCGCCTTTAGGCTGGCTACTTAAAAAGTTGGGCGGCGTGCCCATAGACCGAAGAGTGCGAACTAATTTTATTGATAGAATGGCGGAAGAATTCGAGAAGAACGAAGAATTCGTATTGACGATTACACCCGAAGGTACGCGCTCGGCAACGGAATATTGGAAAACGGGGTTTTACAGATTGGCGGAAAAAGCCGGTGTGCCGATTGCAATCGGCTATATTGATTACGAAAAGAAACGTGTCGGCGTGGCGGGGTATTTTACTCCTACCGGCGATATTGAGAA
This sequence comes from uncultured Melioribacteraceae bacterium, assembly GCA_964611145.1. Classification (GTDB taxonomy): domain Bacteria; phylum Bacteroidota; class Ignavibacteria; order Ignavibacteriales; family Melioribacteraceae; genus WFQV01. The sequence continues at coordinate 6,497 of CAZSYM010000013.1, read as the reverse complement.
AGACGTGGCTATGCTTGCCGAATTTTATGAAGACAAGCGCGGGAAATATCCTTCCCAAGAGGGGAAAGTTCAATTGAAAAACAGAAAAGAGGCGAAAAAATAAACGCCTCCTTTTTGATTGACTTATTTGTTATGGAATACTAATGCCGCCGCTCCCTTTGTCCCCGCATCGTTTTTTAATTTTGCTTTTCGGACTTTTATTCTTTCCTTTTGGGATTTTAAAACTCTTTCCTTAATTCCTTCTTCTACGGAGTCGAAAAGGATACGACCGAAACCGGCGACTCCTCCTCCGATTATGATGTCGGGAATATCCAGAATATTTACGACGGAAGCCAATGCAAAGCCCAATAGCCTGCCCGAACGCTTAACAAATTCCGTGGCAAATTCATCTCCTTTTTTAATTGCTTCGTTGATTAAAAGGGGAGTGAGAACACCGTTATTTTCTTTGATTATTCGTTTCAAGAGTGAATTCGGATGATAGCGCAATGAACGCTTGGCTCTGTCCACCAATTGTGCGTTGCCCCAATAGGCTTCTATGCATCCTCGGGAACCGCAATTGCATTTTCGCCCTTTGTAGTCAATTGAGATGTGTCCTATTTCTCCGGCTCCGCCAAAGGGACCGCGGTAAATTTCTCCGTTGTAAATTATTCCTCCTCCGACTCCTGTGCCGAGTGTTATTAAAATAAAATTGCTTAAAGTTTTTCCGCTTCCGAATACAAGTTCTCCTATGGCGGCGGCGTTTGCGTCGTTTTCCAAATAAGCGGGAATTTTGAATTCCTTCTCAAGAATTTTCTTTAACGGTACAATTCCCCAGCCTTTTAAGTTAGGAGGATATTCAACCGTTCCTTTTTCCGGTTTTACTATACCGGGAGCGCCGAGCCCTATCCCTTTTATATTCTTGTCATTTTCTCTTAAAACGAGTTCAATCGCTTTCTTTATTTGTGATAATATGATTTCCGTGCCTTGCGATGCCCGCGTTTCTACGGAAACCTTTTTGATGATTTTCCCGTCTTGATTGACAATGCCACACTTGATATTTGTGCCGCCTAAATCTACGCCGATTGCAAATTTCTCTTTCATTTTCAATTGAATTTTTGTGATACGATTGTTATCGGTTTTGGGTATGTTATTTTTCCGAAAGGAGTTCCCAGAACGGGTTTGGCAATTATTTTTACATGCGATGCCGAAGCTTTTGCGCCGCCTATGGATAAAGCGATGTCCACTATATCCCGAACGCTTTTATTTTTGAATATTTTTAACAAGTCGAATTGTACCCGAAGAGGGATTATTTTTATCTGCCCCACTCCCGGCACTTTTATCGGTTTGTCGAAATTTCCCGAAAGTATTTCCTTGTTGTTTATGAAAAGTTTCCACGGGAAGGACTCAATTGTAATATCCGTCGGGGCGAAACCTCCTTTGCCGTCGTTGGGATTTTTTGCCGCGAGGTTTACAACAAAAGAAGCGGGCATTTTTCCCCGTGCCAGAGCGGTTGTTAATTTAAAAATATCTTCTAAACCGAAATCGTTATAACTGCTCTTGTCTTGGAGGGGAAAACCGAGAAGTTTGAAATCTTTTACGGAAGCTATCTTGAATTTTAATCTGGAGACGTTCACGAAAGTCTTGTAAACACTGCACGAAGTCAACGTGGTGATTAGGATAATCAACAATAACAGTATTTTAGGGCGAATTTTATCGTTCTTAAACAATTTTCACCTCTTCGATTTTTCTTATTATCTGTTCCGCTATCTTCAAGGCGCGAAGTCCGTCTTCCCCGCTTACGACGGGGCGACTTCTTTCCCGAATTGCTTTGACAAAAAGAGCGAGTTCATGCTTAAGAGCGTTTATTTCGGGAGTTTCGGGCTGTTCGTAAATAATCATCTTTTTGTTTTCTCCCACTCCCATTTCTCCGAAAGAAATAAAATGTTCCGGCTTCTTGTTGTCGGAGGGTAATAATCGATAAACTTCCGAAACTCCGGTTATGAAATCTAGGGAGATGTAAGCGTCCCGTTGGAACATTCTCATTTTTCGCATCTTCTTTTGCGAGATTCTGCTGGCGGTAACATTTGCCACGGCTCCGTTTTCAAACTCGATTCTGGCATTTGCGATGTCTATATTGTTTGACACGACCGCCACTCCGCTTGCTCGAATTTCTTTTACCTTACTTTTGATTAGGCTTAAAATAATGTCTATGTCATGAATCATTAAGTCCAGCACGACGGCAACATCCGTGCCGCGGGGATTGAATTGTGCGAGCCTATCGGTCTGAATGAACATCGGCTCCAAATTAAAACGTTCCAAAGAAATTAAGGCGGGGTTGAATCTTTCGATGTGCCCCACTTGCAAAATAGCTTTTTGCTTTTTTGCCAATGCTACCAATTCTTCCGCTTGCCAAATTTTGTCGGTAATCGGTTTTTCCACGAAAACATCTTTGCCGAATTCCAAAGCTTGTTTGGCTATTTCATAATGCGTGGAAGTGGTAGTAACAATCGAGACGGCGTCGGAATTTTCGAATGCTTCTTCCAAATTTTCAAACTTGCGCGTGCGAAATTCGCTGGCGACAACGGAACTCTTTTCCTCGTCTATGTCGAAAACCCCGCTTAATTCGGCATCCTCCAGCTCGTTTATCATTCGTGCGTGAAGACGTCCCAGATGCCCCGTGCCAATTACTCCGATTTTCACTTTTTCCATTTTATACCAGAAATTTTTTTGAATTATGTGGCTCCGTTGATTAGAAAATTTCCACGCATTTTATTGAAGTGAAGGGAACATAAATTTTGATTATTTGTCCTTCACGAACCGCTTCCAGCAAAAGCCCGTCGTCGTAAGCGGCTATTAACTTGCCGGTTTTGAAAACGATTTCGTAAAAAGTGGGATGTTCGTCTTTTTTATGTCCGTAAACCACCCCGTAATTTTCGTACATCGTGATGTTAAGAGTTTGTCCGACAAATTGTGTCCAATCTAATGTCATTTTATTACCCCAAACTATTTGGAAAAATATTTTCGACAAAATAAATATTTTGAGCAATATTTACAAAGCCGTTCTAACCGATTTTATTGAGGCGGGAAATGTTCCCTTTGTTCATTGAAACTAAAGAGGTATTTTTGCCAAATGTATTTTTTAAAATGGAGAAGGAATGAAAATTATTTCGGTTGTGGGCGCACGTCCCAATTTTATGAAGGTTGCGCCTATTCACAGAGCGATAGGTAAAATAGCCGATGGGAAAATCGAGCATTTGATTTGTCATACCGGTCAGCATTACGATGAAAAAATGTCCAAGGTTTTTTTCGAGGATTTGGAACTTCCCCAACCCGATTTTTATTTGGGAGTGGGGAGCGGTTCTCACGCCGAGCAAACCGGTAAAATAATGATTGAATTTGAGAAAGTATTGGAAAAGGAAAAACCCGATTATGTGTTGGTTGTGGGCGATGTGAACTCTACAATTGCATGTACGCTTACGGCTTCGAAGCTTCATATCAAAACGATTCACGTCGAGGCGGGATTGCGAAGCGGTGATAGGAAAATGCCGGAGGAAATAAATCGCGTGCTGACGGACTCCATTTCCGACTTGCTTTTTGTTACGGAAAAAAGCGGTCTTGAAAATCTCGAGCGGGAAGGAATACCGGACGAAAAAGTTCATTTCGTAGGAAATGTAATGATTGACAGCGTGGTTTATTATTTGCCCAAAGCCGAAAAGTCCGATGTGTTAAAAAATTTGGATTTGGAGAACAATCGTTATATTCTGGTTACTTTGCATCGTCCCGCCAATGTTGATAATCCCGACAAGCTAAGAAAAATAATCGATATGCTACGACGTCTTTCCGAAAGGAGGAAAATAGTTTTTCCGGTTCATCCCCGCACAAGAAAAAATCTTGAGCGATTCGGAATAGGCGAACCCGGCGGGAATGTTCTTCTTACCGACCCGATAGGGTATATCGACTTTTTGGCTCTTACGAAGAATGCCGAGTTAATTCTCACGGATTCGGGGGGGATTCAAGAGGAATCCACTTTCCTCGGCGTTCAATGTATTACGATTAGAGATACTACCGAAAGACCCGTAACGGTCGAAGTCGGCACGAATCAATTGTTGGGAGAGAATTTGGAATTGGCGGAACAGACGGCTAATGAAGTTTTGGACGGGAAGAAGAAGAAAGGAAATATCCCGGAACTTTGGGACGGTAAAGCCGCCGAGAGAATTGTGGAAACTTTACTTTCAATTTAGAAGGAGAAAGGAATGTACGAAGGAATTAAAGCAACGGTGATTGGTACGGGAAGATGGGGATTGAATCATGTGCGTACCGCCAGGGAAATTTTACAGGATAAATTTGATTTGGTATGCGACGCTTTTGAAACCAATAAGGATAAAATCAATGAAATTTCTTCCGATATTCGGATAATTAAACACCCCGAGGAAATTGCCGAAAATCCCGAAATTAACGCCGTTATTGTGGCAACACCGGCGGAAACGCATTTCGAAATCGCTCGAATGATGTTGAAGGCTAAAAAGAACGTCCTGGTGGAAAAGCCGATTACTCTGTTGATAGAGCATGCCGAGGAATTAATTCGCCTTGCAAGAGAGAATAACGTAAAATTAATGGTGGGGCACATTTTGCTTTATCACCCCGCCGTTGTTAAGATGAAAGAGCTTATTGAAAAGGGAGAAATAGGAAAGCTTGAGTATATTTATTCTAACCGCTTGAATCTGGGCAGAATACGGCAACAGGAAAATATACTCTGGTCTTTCGCTCCGCACGATATTTCGGTTCTTCAATATTTGATTGGCAAGGAACCGTTCGAGGTCTATGCCCACGGGGGTAAATACTTGCAAGAAAATATTGAGGATACTACGATTACATATTTGAAGTATCCCGATAATATCGGTGCGCATATTTTTGTAAATTGGTTGCATCCGTTCAAGGAACAACGAATGGTTGTTATCGGTTCGAAAGGCATGCTTGTTTTCGAGGATACTTTACCGACTGAAAAGTTGAAGCTCTTTCATAAGGATTATAAGTTCGAAAACGGGATTTTGATTAAAGGTGAAGAGGATTACGAGGTTGTTCCTTTTGAAAATCAAGCTCCGTTGAAAGCCGAGCAGGAGCATTTTTATCAAAGTATTTTGAACGATACCGAACCTCTGACGAACGGAGAGCATGGTTTGGAGGTTCTGAAAATATTGGAAAAGGCAACGGAAAGATTAAATGAAAATTAAAGGAGAAAATATGGAAGAGAAAAAATATTACGTCAACGAGTATGCGGTTATTGACGACAATGTAGAAATAGGAGAAGGCACTAAAATTTGGCATTTCACCCATGTGCAATCGGGAGCCAAAATAGGCAAGAAATGTGTATTGGGACAAAATGTAAATGTAGGGAATAACGTAACGATTGGCAATTATGTGAAGATCCAAAACAACGTATCGGTTTACGAAGGCGTAACTTTGGAGGATTATGTTTTTTGCGGTCCTTCGATGGTTTTTACGAATATTCTCGACCCGCGCAGCAAGTACCCGCAAGTAGGCTCCGAATATTATATCAAAACTCTTGTGAAAGAAGGGGCGAGTCTGGGAGCCAATTGCACAATTGTTTGTGGGAATACCATAGGCAAATATGCGCTTGTGGGTGCCGGAGCCGTTGTTACGAAAGACGTCCCGGATTACGCCTTGGTCGTCGGTAATCCCGCGCGAGTGGTCGGTTGGGTTTCCGAAGCGGGTAAAAAACTGAAATTCGACGAAAACGGTTATGCTTTTTGTGAGAAGTCGGGCAGGAAGTATTATTTTGACGGAGAGAAAGTTACGGACGTAACCGAGGAATGATTTTTTGAAATCGAACCGAAAATAAAAAAGCCCGGTTCAACGCCGGGCTTTTGTGCGAAATAACAAAAAGTTAATGCACGTGTCCGTGTGCAATTTCTTCTTCCGTAGCATCTCGTACGTCCATTACCTCGACGTCGAAAGTTAAATCTTCTCCCGCCAAGGGATGATTACCGTCTATAAGAACTTCGTCGCCGTCCGCTTTGATAACGGTAATGATTATAGGTCCGTTCTCCGTTTGCATTTGGAATTGCATTCCGGGTTGTAAATCTTCTACGTCGCCGAATGCGGAACGTGGGATTGTTTGCAATAAATCGTCACGTCTTTCGCCGTAAGCTTCCGCCGCGGGGATAACCACGTGAATCTTATCGCCTACGTCTTTGCCTTCCAATGCGCTTTCCAAGCCCGGAATGATGTTTTGCATTCCCTGAATATAAGCCAAAGGCTCGCGACCTGTGGAAGTGTCCAAAATTTGACCTTCTTTGTCCGTTAATGTGTAATGAATTGTTACTACTTTTTGGTTTGCGATTTGCATAAAAAACACCTTTAAATATTTAGTTCGAAAAACTTATTAAACCATTCAAACGGGAAATACTACAAGTGGGAATTTCGAAGATGAATTATTACGGTTTAATAACACAACAAATATAGGGGTAAATATTTTGAATAGCAATTTTAATTGTTTT
>CAZSYM010000012.1:57504-63279 GCA_964611145.1 uncultured Melioribacteraceae bacterium | reverse complement strand
TAATGAAAGCATGTGAATTATTAAACTTGCAAGGGTGTTGGGGTTTGTTTGAAAGAGGGAAGCAATGCTTTTTCTAAAAAATAGTTTTATGAAGGGGTGGAAAAGATTTGGAGGAATAAAAAAGCCGCATACGAATTTCGCATGCGGCATGATTGCGGAGAGGGCGGGATTCGAACCCGCGAAGCCAGTTTCCCAGCTTGACGGTTTAGCAAACCGTTGGTTTCAGCCACTCACCCACCTCTCCGTGAACTGAATTTTCTATAACAAAAGAATTTTAAAGAGCGTTCAAAAATAGCAAAAAAATGATTTCTTCGAAATACTTTTTTAACTATGGAAAAAGCCGGTTCTTCCGGCTTTTCCTTTTTGTGGGCAGAGACGGAATCGAACCGCCGACACAAGGATTTTCAGTCCTTTGCTCTACCGACTGAGCTATCTGCCCAAAAAATCAAGCCCAAAAATATTGAATTCGTTTAAAAAACACAAATGTTTTAGGGAACATTTTAAAGAAATTTTGTGGAAATTGTCTCACTCCATATCTTTAATCCATTCTTTTATCTTTTTCAATGCCTTTTTGTTTTGTGCCGTGTTTTCCAAAGCATCGTATTTGAAATTCAATTTTGTCAAAGCTTTAATCGTATCGGCTATTTCCTGATTTACGAACGGTTGGGAATTGTCTTCCAATAGAATTAACATTTTGGAGATTCCTTTCTTGAGAGAAAGTCGGGCTATCCTTTGAGCAATTTCGAATCGGCGGTATTTGTCGGTTTCTGTAGCAAAGAATTCTTCCAGCGAATCCGCATTGGAAAAATTAGCCAAATATTTTTGTAAGTCTTCCGAATTTAATTTTTTGAATTTGCTTATTGCGGAATCTTTGAAAAGCACTTTGTTTTCATGAGCGTGGCTATGTGTCGTCGACTTTTGAAAGGCTTTTCCCATTAGGTAAATCCCGAAAACCACCAGGAGAGTGACTCCGATTCCCATGCCCGTTTTAAGGAAAGCGTCGCGTTTGTCTTTTGCTCTGAACAGATAAAGAGCTATGGAAATCAGCGTAAGAACTACGCCATAGAAAGAGACCACTGTAGGACCGCTGGGTAAGTCGGCGATGTAGGAAATATAAAGTCCCGTAACCGTTACGAATAATCCCATTGTCCAGCCGATTAATAGCTGTTTCCAAAGTATGTTTGTAATCATCATGGAGGTAATTGCCGGTGCTACGAGAAAGACGAACACGAGCAATACTCCCGCCGTACCAACGGAATGGGTGATTACTATTCCAAAAGATACGTAGAAGAGGAAATCCCAAAAGCGTACGGAAATTCCTTGTTTGTAAGCTTCCTCGGGATGCTCGGAAATTAGGATGAATTTTTTACGGAAAACAAAATGGAATAGTCCGACCAATGCGTAAACAATCGCTGCTTTTTCTATCGTTTGCCATTTAACCCAAAGAATACTTCCCGTCAGTAATTCTTTAATATGCTCGGCACCGTGGGGAGCTTTGTCAATTACAAGAATTGATATGGCGGCGGCAATTGCATAGGTAAGTCCGATAACCGCTTCCTGAGGGATTTTTTCGTGGCGAATTCGAGAAACGGAGAAAACCGCCGCGCCTATGAACGTGAAAGCCAAGGAGAACCAATAAGCATTTTGAGTACCCGGCATTATGCCGAAAAGAAACCCCACCGTGGTTCCTAATGCCGCAATTTGTGCCAGTGCCAAATCGACAAAGATTACTTTTCGTCTTATTACATGTAATCCTAAATATGAGTGAATTCCCACTAAAATTAGGCATTCGAAAAATGCCGGTGCCATTATATCCCAAATGTTTAAATTCATTGTTTCACCGTAAAAATTTTCTTGTTTAATTATTTCCCCCTTCGAGCGGAAGGGGGAATTAAAAACGGCATCCGAACGCGAAATCCGAGTTTTGGTTCGGACTTAATTCGCTTTTTGGAAAGCTTGATTTAATTTAGTTATCCACATGTCCATCAGTTTAAACACATCGTCAGCCCCGGGGGCGCCATGCACATACATGGGAACAATCACGGGAATCGCTCCGACTTTTGAACATATTTGTCGCACTTTGCTTTGACTAAAATAATTTGCTGCCAGTACGACTTTTACATTGTTCTTTTTCATCAACGATACCAATTTCTCGACGTGTTTTGGAGAAGGTGGTATCCCGGGTTTGGGTTCCACATGTCCGATTACTTCCAGTCCGAAGATTCTGGAAAAGTAAATCCAGTTTTTATGATAGGTGACTATTTTTTTGTTTCTGAAAGGAAGCGCTTCTTTTAGCCAACCGCCAAGATAGTTGATGAGTTTTTCGCCCTTGAATTTTTTGCTTGAGAGGAAGGGAATCAAATTTCCCGATTGAGCCAATTTCGTTAACAAACTTCCTCCCATTAGTTTCACGAGTTTTTCACCGAAGAGTTTTTTATCAATTTTGTCCTTGAAAGCCTTAAGATTGGTTTCGTAAAAATCCGTGTTAGCAGGGTCGTTTTTTTCGAGTCCTATGGCAATATTTTCGGCGATGATTTTCAAATTTAGAGGTCCGGAGGTAATATGAGGATTTCCGTAAATGTGGAGTCCGCCTTCGCTTCTGGAGAAAACCGACGGTTTGTCCAGCAGTTTTATGCCGTCCGCTGCAGCCACATATCCGATTTGTCCCGAGCGGATTTTTTCGTTTTTGGACATATCCACAAGCGCGGGAGCCCAAAGCTCCAAGTCCAAGCCGGTGGATATAAAGACGTCGGCTTTGCTTAGCAGAACGGCATAACTTGGTTTCGGTCTTACAAAATGGGCGTCCTGGTCGCCTTGGACAATATAGCTAACTTCGATTTTGTCTTTGCCAATTTTTTTTGCAATATCGGCGTATGTGCTTAGTGTGGTTACCACGAAAAGTTTGTTGCCTCCAAAGAGCATGGAGGAAAAGGCGAGCAATGCAAAAGCAATTATATTTATTTTCTTCATTTTCTATTCTCCGTTAATATCTTTCGTGTTTATGAGGACCTGCCGCCCAAACGAGTTGCAAGCGCAAGGCTTGGGTCCCTTCCGTCATATTTTTCCCGTCCAGGTAGTTGTATTGCAACCGTAATTTAACCCAATGGCTTTGCCAAAAGGTTATGTAGGGAACGATTTGATAGAGATAATCATTACTTTTGGCCGTTTGATAGGGAGTGCTGTAATCCAAACGCAAACCGGCTTGCCATTGTTCGGAAAATTTATATTCGAAGTAGGAATACCCGCCTAAAGAGATAACTTTTTCGGCTTGAGTGTTGTATTTCTTTGCGTAATAAAATTCGCTCCGCCAAACGAATCCTTGATAAAGCGCCTGATTGACGGGTTCCCACGAGAGAGTCAAATCAATTCCCCCCACAACGGAGGAGTTATAATCGAGATTCTTTCCGCTCGGCAGGGAATATTGCTCGTTGGCTTTTCCAAAAAGTCCCGTAATTCCAAATTCGAGATAAGTATTTCTGTTTAGGTCATAATAATTTTTGAGATGGGCAAGAACGGCAGGGAAACCGAAAACGTTATGGGGAAAAAGAACGTCGTTTTGGGCGTTTGTTATTTGCAATGTTAATTCATTTGCATTCGCGATAAGGGAAGGCATTAGCCAGTTGAAGCTCAAGCCTATTTGATTCAATCCTTCCGCTCCGAAAATGGTGGTAAGAGCCAGCGGGAAGTCAAATTGATCTAATGAATGCAAGTGCCAGCGATTTATGACGCCGAATTGCTGGCGGAATTTCCCGGCCGTTAAACTTATGCGCGGAAGGAAATTAGCCCAGGTAACGTAAGCCTCTCCCAACCCGATTCCTTTTGGCGAAACCCCGATTGCCACTTTGGCAAAGCTGAAGGGGTCAAGATTGCTTTGTAAATGAAATCCTACCGTCCGGAAATAAGCGCCGGTTTTGGCTTCCGAATTATTTTTGCTGTATTGTAAAAATGAATCTCCGGTAATGCTCAACTCGGGATTTAAAGCTTGTTGGGAACGTTGTCCGCTTTTAAAAGTTTTTAATTTACGTTGTTCTTTTGCCGTTGCAACGGCGGTTTCCGCTTCCGAGATTATTTTCTGTAATTCGTTTTGCGCTTCTTTTTCTTCCAATGCTTTTATCCTTTTCTCCAACTCCCGTATTTTGGTGGAATCCTGCGCTTTTGTTATGCAGGTTAACGGAAGAAGAAGAAAAAGGAATGCTAAAAAAATCCTTTTCATCTTCTCACCTTGTTGTTTGAAATTTTTTATGAATAAAACAATGGGAATGTCAAGAATATCAGAAAGGGGGAGCGCGGAGAGAAAAATTTTTGATTTTTTCTAATTGGGGTTTTTGTAATGAGTTTTCATTTTCAAGTTTTTTATGGAAAGGTATCTTGAAATCGAAAGCGAAGAAGAGAGCGATTGCGAAAGAAACGAAAGTAACACTTATCAAATAAGCAGGGCAATTGTAATGGTCGTAAATATCCGCGGCGTGATTATGCAGCAAAGGTGCATAAATAAATTCGAAAAGAAAAACTATCGATGCAATTAATGCAATATTTTTAATCGTTTTTGTCATAATTCCATTGCGAAAAATAATAACAAAAATCGTAAAAAAATAATGTAGAATGTGGAAAGAAAAACCTCATAATCAGTTGCTCGATTAAATAAATATGACGAAAATCACAATATCTAAGTTTGAGAAAAATTAAATTTCCACGAAAAAGTATGTGTTTTTATTACTGATTTGAAAAAATGCACTGAAAAAGATTTTGAAAATAAAATAATAGATGTTATTTTGCTCTTTAGATTGAGGTACTAATGTTCATGTTTTTTATTTATAAAATAAGGGGTTTTGTATGAAAAGATTTAATACTTTTCTTATTTTATTCTTGATGTTTGTCGGGGCTAGTTTTGCTCAAACAATTACACTTTCTTCGTCCACGGCAAATGTTAATGAAGATGGAGGAACCGCCACTATCACAGCGACGGCGAGTTCTGCGGTTTCGGCGGATTTAACCGTGCAATTGACTTATTCCGGGACCGCAACAAACGGAAGTGATTATTCTTCCGCTGCTACCATTACAATTTCGGCAGGGAATACAACAGGTTCAATTACGCTCACCTCTTCGAATGATACTTATTTTGAAGGGAACGAAGGAGTTACAGTGCAAATTACTGGACTTTCTGGTGGCTCTGGTGGCGAAACTATTGGTTCTCCGGATAAGGTAGATATTACAATTCAGGACGCTGAAACAATTTCGATTAGCAGGGACAATGCTTCTGTTTCTGAGGATGGCGGGACGGTTACTTTTACCGCATCAGTTTCCGGCGGTGGTACTGTTGCTAACGGCGATGTAACGGTAACTATGAGCTGGACAGGTACAGCTACTGCAGGTACGGATTATACCGGACAGGGTGATATTACTATTAGCAATGGAAACAGTAGTGGGACAGTAACACTCACCTCTTCGAATGATACTTATTTTGAAGGTGATGAAACTATTACCGGAACAATCAGTAGCTTGTCCTATGGTTCTATCGGTACTGCCTCGGCTTCTTCCACAATTCAGGATGCCGAGACGATTTCGATTAGCAGGGATAATGCTTCTATCGCTGAGAACGGCGGGACAGTTACTTTTACTGCGTCGGTTTCTGGTGGTGGTACTGTTGCTAATGGTAATGTGACGGTAACTATGAACTGGACGGGCAGTGCTACTGCAGGTACAGATTATACTGGGCAAGCTGATATTACTATTACAAACGGAAATCCCAGCGGTTCAGTTACCTTAACAGCGACT
>CAZSYM010000012.1:0-57404 GCA_964611145.1 uncultured Melioribacteraceae bacterium | reverse complement strand
TGATATTACTATTACAAACGGAAATCCCAGCGGTTCAGTTACCTTAACAGCGACTTCCGATGCAACTTTGGAAGGTGATGAAACAATTACCGGTACCGCTACTGGTGTAAGTTACGGTGCACTGGGAACCACTACTTCCGCTTCAACCACCATTACAGATGATGAGCAGGCTACTTTGGTTTCACCGACCAATGCATCTACGGGAATCAGTTTGGCTCCTACTTTGACATGGCAGGACATGGACGGAGCAGATCAATATATCGTGGAAGTTTATGAGGATAACGGAGGAGCACCCGGTACGTTGGTCTTTTCAAAAAATGATGTTCCCGATGATGGTACCACGAGTGATCAATCTTATACAATCAATTCCCCGAATTCTCCCATTAAAGATAACACTACTTATCATTGGAGAGTAGCGGCTAAAAACACGAGCGCTTCTGCTACAAGTGCTTATTCAGGATATTGGACTTTTACTACTGCTCAGCAAGGAACGGGAGGGACAACAATAACCGACGGTACGGTGGATGTGTCTCTAACTCCCACTCTCAATTGGGATGCCGTAGCGGGTGCCGATAAATACTATTTAACTGTCGGAACAACTTCTGGCGGAACAGATATTTATAATGGTTATGATGTGGGAAACTCTACGTCCTTTACTATTCCCGCGGGGAAATTGACATACAATACAACCTATTATTGGTCTGTGGAAGCCACGAATTCCTCTCGTGCGAGAAGGAATGGAGAAGTTGCGCCTATTTCTCGCTCTGCTGAGTTGAGATTCAGAACTTTGCTTGCAACCCCAGTTTTATCTACGCCTGCGGACAATAGTACTACAACGGATAGAACCCCTACTTTGACTTGGACAATGGCAGGCAATACGAGTGGCGTTACTTATGATATTATTTATACTTTTAATGGAGGTGCTTCCACCACTATCGCAAACGCCGCTTCGGGTGCTACTACATCTTATACTTTCCCATCCGATCAGAATTGGGGAAGATATACGTGGAAGGTTGTAGCAAAAGATGGTACTGGACTAGCCGGAAGTAATAATGCATCCAAAACTTCGGCTTCCACTTACACTTTCGATATAGTTCCTTCCTTGGTTGCTCCTGTAAACGGTTTAACCGGTGTGCCTATCGAACCTAAATTTGAATGGGAAGACGGAGGGTCTATTGATTACACAATTCAAGTAACAACAACATCGGGGGATTACTCCTCGCCGGTTTTTGAAAAGACGGTAAACTCTGTTACTTCCTATCAATCTGTTGAAACTGATAATGGGATACCTCTGAATAATTTTACGGTTTATTATTGGAGAATCAGAGTGAATGCGGGCGGAGGTAGTTATCTTTATTCTCCCGAGTGGCATTTCAAGACATGGCCGGTAATGACCGTTCTGCTATGGCATCCTGCAAACGGGATGCAGATTTCCACTACTACAAATACTACCTTCTCTTGGTCAATAAATGACGCAACGGGATCTTTGCAATATAAACCGCAAATTGTTGAAAAAACCTCTAGTCCCACACCAGCGGAGTGGGCGGCAACAACTTTAACGACTACGACAACAAATACACAATACAAATTTAATCTTACTGCGGGAACGCAGTACTATTGGCGTGTAGTAGTACTAAACAGTAGTAACCAGGTAGTGGCTTATTCTTCCGAGGCAACTTTTACTACTACGGGCGGCGCGAGTGTAACACTTTATCCTTCATGGCCGGTCGGTGGTGCTACCGTTTACTCTACAACTCCTACCGCCTATTGGTATCAGGATGTTTATTCGACTGGTTTGACTTATCAGATTCGTTATGCTACAAATAGTTCGGTGGATGCTAATGGACAATTAAATGACGCTTCGGCTACTAATTATCCTACTGCTACAGGAAGCTTTTCGAGTAATCAATATATTACTTTCCCGACACTTACAACGGGACAAACATATTACTGGCAGGTGCGTGCTTATTATGGCGCGAAATCTGAATACTCGGACTGGTCTAGTGTAGCAAGCTTTACGGTAAATAGTACTAACACCGTTGTTGTTCCCACTCCATCGTATCCTACTGGGAATGTTACGGTTTATACAACTTCCCCTTCTTTATATTGGTACTTGGGAACGAATGCTAGCGGGTTGACATATGAGATCGATTACGCTGAAAATCCGTCCCATGTGGATGGCACTGCCGATGTAACGGGAATAAGTAATTTATCTTATCAACTTACAAATCTTACCCCTGGTAAGACGTATGAATGGCGTGTAAGGTCAAACAATGGTTCCACTACATCTGCTTGGTCGAGTACCGTTACTTTTACGGTCAGTGGAGGAGTGGCAAATAGTGCTCCCGTTTGTAGCTGGCCTATCGGGAATCCCACTGTTTATACAAGCAAGCCCACGTTAAATTGGTATTTGAGTGGTTCGACTAATGGAATATCGGGTTACGTTGTAAAATATAGCACTTCTTCACAAACATGGTCATCTTATAGCCCCGGTGCACCTAGTACCACCGGTGGGGAAATTTCCATTAGCGGAGTTAATAATACCTCTTATACTTTTACTATTGATTTGAGTTACGGGCAAAAGTATTATTGGGCTGTAGCGGCAAAGGATGCTAGTGGAAATGAGTCTTCTTATGCTTCGGATTCGTTTACAATCGTGGGAGGTACCAATTCAGGTAGTCCCATACTTACAAGTCCTATCGGAGGTGTTACGGTTTATTCTACTACCCAAACTTTAAGCTGGTATTTTAATGGTACAACGACAGGTATCCAGGGATATGATGTGCATTATAGCAAGGATGGTTTCTTAAGTACCGACAACACTGTTGCTTCTGCTCTTTCTTCGACTTCGACATCCGTTTCGCTTACGGGCCTAACTCCTGGCGCCACGTATTCATGGAAAGTGAGAGCATATTATGGCGGGGGTGTTTACGGTAATTATTCTTCAACGGAGACCTTTACTGTTGACCCAGGAGCGTCAGCTGTTCAACCATTGCCTGGAAGTCCTAAGGATGGAGTCGTTATTTCTGTTAGCCCCACTTTCTCGTGGGTGATTCCTGCGCATAGTAAGTCCGAATTGACGTATGAGTTGATTTATTCTACATCGGCAGATATGAGTAATGCAAATGTTATCGATGGAATTGAAAATCCGTTTGTTAGTGTAGACGGTTTACAAGCCGGGCAACATTATTATTGGAAAGTTCGTTCTAAGACGAAAGACGGAAAATATTCGGATTTTTCAATGCTTGCTTCCTTTGAAACGGATAAAACCACTTCGGTAGAGAAAAAAATAATAATTCCAAAGGAATTTTATGTTAAACAGAACTACCCCAATCCGTTCAATCCTTCTACTATCATCGAATATGCGATTCCTAAAAATGAATTTATTACTATTAAAATCTATGATATGTTGGGAAGAAATATTAAAACGTTGGTAACAAAGGAAATGCCTGCAGGTGTTCATTCTGTTGTTTGGGACGGGACGGATGCAGAAGGTCACAGAGTAGCTTCAGGGGCGTATCTTTATAGAATTACGGCTGGAGATAAAGCTGTCACCAAAAAAATGCTCTTAATGAAATAAAATTAGGAGGGGGATTTCCCCCTCTTTTTTAATAAAAGTAATTTTTAACAAGTGTGAAGGAGGAAAAAATAATGTCAAAGGTTGGTGGTGTTATTTACGTAACAATATTTTTGCTGGTTTTAGCCTCGGCATTACTGGCATGTTCAGCATTTATTTTACCATAAGGGGTAAAATTAAGGAATGAAAATGTTGACAAAAAAAGAAAAAAATATTATATTGTTGCATAGTCATTCAATTTTAATCCAGCCGAAAATAACAAAATAAATAGAGAGGTATTTCAATGAGAACGTTTAAACGTATTTTTGGAAGCTTTTTGATGGTTGTGCTTTTTGTTTTTCCCGCATTAGTAATGGCACAGCCAACATTATCTTCCCCGAGCGATGGTGCTACGGGAGTATCCATTCAACCCACATTTACATGGTCGGGACATTCTACAACAGAGAAGCTTCAGGTTGCTACGGATAATGGTTTTAGTAGTATTGTTGTTGACAAATCGTTGACAAACAATGAAGAAACTTACACTTTGAGCGAATCCGAGAAGCTTAACAACAACACTACCTATTATTGGAGAGTTTCTACGGATAACGGAACAACGTGGTCAAGTGTAAATTCATTTACTACAATTGCTTCAATATCGGTGACTTTGAGCTGGCCTACCAATGGTGCTACGGTTTATACTACTAGTACTTATTTTTCGTGGTATGCTTATTTGTATGGAACAAATTTGAAATTTAAGGTACAGGTCACTTCTACCACAAGTGGCGGTAGTCCCGTTTGGACTTCTCCCGATTTTGAAGGAACTACTACTTCTTATTATTACGTGTTTACCCTTTTACAAGGAAAAACTTATTATTGGCGTGTAATTGTAATGAATACGAGTAATGAAATTCTTTCTTATTCTTCTAATGTACAATTTACAACCTCTGGTGGTGCGGAAACTCCTACACCATCTTATCCAACCGGTGGCATGACGGTTTATTATAATCCTCCTACTTTTTACTGGTATATTAATAGCATTGGTACGGATGTAACTTATGATTTGCAAGTTGACGATGATAATGCTTTCGGAAGTCCCGCCGTTAATGCTACCAATATTTCCGCACTGTATTATACTCCTTCCAGCGCTTTATCTTCCGGCACCACGTATTACTGGCGCGTTCGTTCTGTTTATAAGCGTGGAACTGCCAATGAAGTTGTCGGTAGCTGGTCGTCGACGGCATCTTTTGCTACAAACAGTACTTCGACGGTTACCACGCCGCAACTTTCTTATCCTACGGGAGGCGTAACGGTTTATACTACTTCTCCCTATTTGTATTGGTATCTGAACGGTTCGAGTAGCGGTATTTCTTTTGATGTTTATTATAAAGAAAGTGGCGCTGGTAGCTTTACCCATGCTAATGGCAGTGCCATAACAAATCTTTATTACCAATTGACAGGTTTAACCGCTGGTAAAACATACGAATGGTATGTAGTTGCTACGGACGGAAGTACCACAAAAACATCCGCACATGAGACATTTGTCGTTTATCAAGCTACAAGCGGTTCGCCCGTCGCTTCTTATCCGACCGGTGGTGCTACGGTTTATACTCTTACCCCCACACTTTATTGGTATCTTAACGGTTCTTCAACCGGCTTGACAAAATATACCGTTCGCTGGAAAGCCGGAAGTAATTCGAGCGATTGGAGTACCGATTATGACGGCACAGCTGATGTAACGAATTTGAACACTACATATTATACCTTTACTTCTAACTTAACATATGGACAGACTTACTACTGGGCTGTTGCCGCTTATAACGGCAGTAGCTATACAAGTTGGTCAGAAGGTTCTTTCGTCGTTTACAGCTCCACTCTTACAGCTCCCACTCCAAGTTATCCGATTGGTGGGGTGACGGTTTATTCTACCTCTGTTACACTTTCGTGGTACTTAAACGGTTCTTATGCAGCGGTACAAAGCTATGAGGTACATTATAGCAATGACGGGTTTACGTCAAATGACGTAACGATTTCTCCCAATCCTACCACGACTTCTACAACTATTACAGGACTTACTGCAGGTGCTACTTATTCATGGAAAGTTAAAGCTAATTATGCCGGTGGTGTATCTTCGGCCTTTTCTTCGGTTGCAACTTTTACGGTGGATGCCGGTGCAGCTCCGGTTCAACCTTTGCCCGGAAGTCCTAACAATGTTGCCGTTGATACGGATTCCCCCGTCATTTCATGGGTATTACCGACTAAGTCCTCTTCCCAGTTGACTTACGAGCTTGAATTGTCGGATAATCCTTCCTTTAATAATGCTACGACAATTCGAGGATTGACGAATCCTTTTGATTTGGTCAGCGGGCTTAGCAACGGACGTTATTATTGGAGAACTCGTTCTGTAACTGCGGACGGTAAATATTCCGATTATTCCCAAGTGGCTCACTTCGATGTGAACTCCGCAACGGCGGTTGGCGACAATGAAATCGTTCCGACTGAATTTGCATTGAGTCAAAACTATCCTAATCCGTTTAATCCTACTACCCGGATTTCTTATCAGTTGGCAAAGGATAGCTATGTAACGTTGAAAGTATATGACTTGTTAGGTAGGGAAGTGGCTACATTGGTTAACAAGAATATGAAAGCCGGAAAGTATAGCGTCGATTTCAACGCATCTAATCTGGCTACGGGAATTTATTTCTACAAATTGACGGCAGGCGATTTCAATGCCGTTAGAAAAATGATTCTGCTGAAATAAGCTGATTTGAAATATTGAAGCTACGGCATCCTCTCCTTTAACGGACTGTATGAGTCTGAACGTAAAAATTCTGAAGGGGAAGGATGCCGTTTTTTATTAATTTTTTCGATTTCTTTCTTTTGCTCTTTTTGGGTTTCTCCCTTCTTTTTTTTAATTTAAAACTCAAAAAATCTGAGTCGTAAATGGCGAAATTGAGCCCCGAAGAATATCACGCGTTAAAAAAAGAAACATTTGAACATCTGGAAGAGGGACGTAAAAAACTTGCCCTCGAGAATGCTAAGAAATTGTTCAAGAACAGACCTGATGATAGCGAGGCCGCAATAGCGCTTGCATGGGCTCTTTTGGAAAACGGAGATCCTACCGATGCAATGGAGTATGCTAATCTTGCCGTGGAATTGGAGGATTCTGTTTATACGCATCTTTATCGTGGGTTTATCCTTTCGAGGATGAGTATTTTCGAAGGAGCGTTGGCGGATTTGAACGACTCGGTTGCAGAATTGAAAAGGCTTCTCCGCTGGTCTCTTTTTAATAAGGCTCGCTCATTGGCTGGAATGCAAAAATTTGAGGAAGCTGAAACGACGCTGAATGAAATCGTCGCGCTCGATGAGAAAACAAGCGAGGATGTTCAAGTCTTTAAGGAATTCTTGATAATCGCCAAAGAAATTACCCAGCAGAAAAAGCCCGAAAACCCGAAGATGGTTTTGGAAGAGGCCGAAAAAGCATTGAAAAGCGAGGAGTATTGGTTCGCTTTTTACGTGAGTAAAATTCTTATCTATGGTTGTAAAGATGAAAGTATTGTAAAAGAGGCATATCTTGTAAATCTCAAAGCCAGATTTAAATTGTTTCAGTATTATCCCACTCTTAAACTTGCGAAGAAGCTGAAGAAAAAATTTGCGGGGAACGAGGAGTTCGAAAAGCTTTACAAAAAATTGGTCGATTATACCGACTTGAAATTCGACTTTACATTAGATGACCTTTTTGAAAAGGAAGAAGAAAGTTTTGATGCCTCTGTTCCCGTTACCAAAACGATGGGGACGCATGAGGAAGTTCCGAAACCGAAGAATCTCAAAACCAATGCTGTTTTTTATCCCAATGAATATATTGATGTTTTCTCGGCGAAAACTTTCGATGCTTATTTGGAACGAGAAACGGGAAAACGAAATTATTATTACGTCTTTGCGGAGCAGGATGCAAAAGTAATCGGCGTGGAAGTGATTTTTAATAATCCCTTTTACCAGCTCGAGGATAAGCAGTTCAGGGGGAGTGCGGTTTGGTATTTGAACGATTTTGAAGTCGGGCGAAACGAATTTCTTTTGGATGTTAACCGAAATTGGGATGCCGTTATATTCGCGCAAATGTGGGGGGACGACAAAAATGAATTTTGGCGAAAAGGGCAGGGAAAAGTAGAGATTTATATCGAAGGTTTCAAAGTTTGCGAGAAGTTCTTTGGGATTGATGCCGTGGCAATTCCGGTGGAATCGGAAAAACCGCAGGAGAGCGAAGATAAAAAAATCCAAGCAGGCGACGGCGCTTTTGAAACCAAAGAGGAAGTTTTGCCTCCTCCAGAATCTCTCGATGATTTGCTCGAAGAGCTTGATGGTTTCATTGGCTTGGAAAATGTAAAAAAAGCGGTTCGGGATTTTATTACTTATCTTGAGTTTATCAATGAACGTAAGAAAAAAGGTTTTAAAACGGACGAAACCCTTTCTTTGCATTCCGTTTTTGTGGGTAATCCGGGTACGGGAAAAACAACCATAGCTCGACTTATGGGAAGACTTTTCCGAGCGATGGGAATTTTGCCCAAGGGACATGTGGTCGAAGTTGACCGCTCGGGACTTGTGGGGCAATACATAGGAGAGACGGCTCAGAAAACCGAAAAGGTAATCGAGGATGCCATGGGCGGCGTTCTGTTCATCGACGAAGCATACACGCTTGTGAAAAAGGGCGGAGGAGGACAGGACTTCGGACAGGAAGCCATTGATGTTTTACTTAAAAGAATGGAAGACCGACGTGGGGAATTTGTGGTTATCGTTGCCGGTTATCCCGAAGAAATGGCGACCTTCCTTAATTCTAATCCTGGCTTGAAATCCCGCTTTAGCAGAACATTCGAATTTGAAGATTATACTCCCGACGAGCTTTTCGCGATTTTTGAACTTTTGCTGAAAAAAGAAGAATATTCCATCACGGACGAAGCGGCGGAATTTCTTAAGAAAGAATTTACGCGTCTTTATAGAAGTCGAGATAAAAATTTCGGAAATGCACGTTTGGTAAGAAGAATTTTCGAGGAAGCGAAGTTACAGTTGAGTAAAAGATTTTCTTTGCTCCCCGAGGAAGAAAAAACAACCGAAGCGATGACTACAATCGTACTCGAGGATGTTCAAGCCGCATTTGCAAAGGGAGAAAGTAAAAAAGCGTTTATTCCTATCGATGAGGAGGTACTCCAGGAAGCCTTAAACGAGCTGAACGGTTTGATAGGATTGGACGGCGTTAAAAAAGAAATCCACGATTTGGTAAAGCTCGCTCGTTACTATTGTTCGGAAGGCATAAATCTGCACGATAAATTTTCGTCTCACTATCTGTTTTTGGGAAATCCCGGGACAGGTAAAACTACCGTAGCGAGGATATTCAGTAAAATATTCCGCGCATTGGGAATTTTGGAAAAAGGGCATTTGGTTGAAACGGACCGTCAGGGATTAGTGGGACAATATGTGGGGGAGACGGCTCAGAAAACATCGAGCTTGATAGACAAGGCTTTGGGTGGGACTTTATTTATTGACGAAGCCTATGCTTTGGTGCAAAACTCCGGCGGGAACGATTTCGGGAAAGAAGCCGTTGACACTCTTCTTAAAAGAATGGAGGACGATAGAGGAAAATTTATTGTTATTGCCGCGGGTTATACTGAGGAAATGAAAAAGTTTATTGAAAGTAATCCGGGAATACAATCGCGATTTACGAAAACAATTTATTTTGACGACTATAACCCCGATAACTTAATGGAAATTACCGAGCGACTTTTGAAAAAGGATGAACTTGAACTTAGCAAAGAAGCTCGGAAAAGTCTTTACAAATATTACACACACCTTTATCGAAACAGAGATAAGAATTTTGGCAATGCGCGGATTGTTAGAAACATAGTGGAAAGTGCCAAACAAAAACGATTGATTCGCTTGGCGGATTTGTCCCCGGAAGAACGCTTGAAAGAGGAAAATAAGCAGTTAAAGATTGAAGATTTTGATGTTCTTGAAAAAGAAACTACCAAAGCCAAGAAATATGAAATTTCCGTTGACCCTGAAGGCTTGCAGGAAGCTTTGAACGAATTGAATAATTTGACGGGATTAAGAGAAGTAAAGGAAAATGTTTATAAATTGATAAACAGTCTTAAAGTAGCGAAATTACGTAAGGAAAGAGGGTTAACCGTAATTGAAAAACCGTTGCATGCCGTGTTTTTAGGCAATCCCGGTACCGGCAAAACAACTGTGGCAAGGTTGCTGAGTAAGATTTACAAGGAAATGGGTTTACTTGAACGCGGGCATTTGGTAGAAGTCGACAGAGCCGATTTGGTTGCTGGTTATCAAGGGCAGACGGCAATAAAAACAGATGAGGTAATCAAAAAAGCATTAGGCGGAATGCTTTTTATCGACGAGGCTTACACCCTGGCACGCGGCGAACATGATTTCGGGCAAGAGGCTATCGATACTCTGTTAAAGAGAATGGAAGATCACAAAGGGGAGTTTGTTGTCATTGTTGCCGGTTATACGGAAGAAATGCAGAAGTTTTTGGAATCCAACCCCGGTCTAAACTCCCGTTTCCCAAATAAATTTTTCTTTGAGGATTATACCCCTCGGGAATTGCTGGAAATATCGTGGAATATTGCCGAAAGTAACGGTTATATTTTGGACGAAGGCGCTTTGCAATTACTCTTGGAAATATTCAACGAACTTTATGAGAATCGGGATAAAAATTTCGGCAATGCGAGAACTGCACGGAACATTCTCTACGATGCTATTGCATATCAGGAAGAAAGACTTGCGGATAGCTCCGATCTTTCGAAAGAAGAGTTGATGACAATTATTTATGAGGATGTGGAAAAGGTAGCACGGAAAATCCTTAAAGAAAAGGCGGAAGATTAACCTTGAAAAATTTTAGAATCCTATTGGCAATATATTTTTTGTTGGCTTCCCAGTTTTATCCTCAAATTAACACGGTGCTTTTTGAATTCGGAAAATTTTCCGATGCCGTTTCCGTTTCCATTAACGATGCGGGATTTGTTTTCGTTGCCGATGCGGGGAAGAACGAGATAGTGAAATTCGATACCTTGGGAAAAGAACTCGCTACCATCGGAGGATATGGGTGGGGAATAAATCAATTCGATAGACCGGCGGATGTTTTCGCTTCCACGTTGAATGTTTATGTGGCGGATGAAAATAATTCCCGCATTGTTTTTTACGATAAGGATTTGAATTTTATTTCTCAATTAAAAGGAACGGAAATATCCGAAGAAGAAAATGCGTTCGGTTATCCCTTGGCTTGCGGAGTTTCAAACCGAGGCGATTTGTTCGTGCTCGATTCCGATAACGGAAGAATAATAAAATACGATTTGGACGGAAGATTTCTTGCTATAATAGGCGCGGAAGATGCGGGAAGTTTTGCCTTGGTGAATCCGGTGGCATTCGCTCTTTCTCCCAAGGGGAAGCTGTTTGTGGCTGACGGGACTAACATTTGCGTTTATGATTTTTTCGGAAACGGCTTGTTTAAATTTGATGTTGGCGAAGAAGTCAAAAATTTGAACTTCTCTCAAAAATATTTGTTGGTTGTTTTAAAAGGGAAATTAAAAATTTTCAGATTTACGAAACAAGCCACTCCTGTTGGTGAGGTAAACGTTGCTTCCTACGGGGAATTGCGAGACGCACAAATATTTAATGGAAAAATTTATTTGCTTTTCCCGACAGTTATAAGAGTAATAAATCTTGCCGAAAAAATAATTAGATAAACAGATAGAATATCCGAATTTTTTTCGAGATGATTTTTTTTGTTGCTTTTAAAAAAAATGTCTCTTAAATTGCAAAAGCTAATTTGGTTATTAAAATCTCGTGGGGAAGGAACTGACTATTAAAAATTTTTATTCTTTTTCCAATTATAAATTTATTTTCTCACCTCAAAATTCTGTTTTGCAGGAGTTCCTATCCGTATTATCTTTCTTAGAAAAAATAGCATTCAAAATTATCGGGAGTCTTTCTGATGAAGCATAAAATCTTACCATTTATTTTGTCTTTGTTTTTTGGCGTCCAATTATTTGCGGGTACAACGGGAAAAATTACGGGACGTGTAACCGACGCGCAAACAGGCGAAGCCCTGCCTTTTGCAAACATAGTGATTGTCGGTACTCAAATAGGTGCCGCTTCCGATATTAACGGATATTACACTATTCTGAACGTTCCTCCCGGCACTTATAAAGTCAAGGCTTCCGTGGTTGGCTATGCCAGTGTTATTATGGAAGACGTACGAGTGGAAATAGACAGAACGACGCGTGTGGACTTCCAAATGAAGCCTAAAAGTTTGGAATTAAAAAAGGAAATTGTTGTTGTTGCCAAACATCATGTGGTTAAGAAAGACGTGGCGGCAAGTCAAAAGAGTATTACGGCAAAGGAAATTGAAACGTTGCCCGTTACTAGTGTGGGTGACGTGGTAGGTTTGCAAGCAGGTGTTACCTCCGATTTTTCCGTTCGTGGCGGCGGTTCCGACCAAACATTGTTTATGGTGGACGGAATCGTAATGCGCGACGAGCGTTCTAACGCTCCTATGACCAATATACCACTCAGCGCGGTTCAACAGGTATCCGTACAAACGGGCGGTTTTAGCGCCGAGTATAATAATGTGCGTTCCGGTGTTGTAAATGTGGTTACACGAGAAGGGGACAAGACTCGTTATAGCGGAACGCTTAATTTCCGTATTAGACCGCCTGCACCGAAGCATTTCGGAATTTCACCGTTCGATCCGAATTCTTATTGGTTGCGTCCTTATCTGGACCCCAAAGTTGCATGGACGGGAACCAGCGCGTGGGACGAATATACTCAAAGACAATACCCTAAATTTGACGGTTGGATAGCCCTTTCCGAAGCAACCCTTCAAGACGACGACCCTACTAACGATATTACTCCCGAGGCGGCTCAGAGATTGTTTAAATGGCAATATAGAAAACAAGGTGATATTAAGAAGCCCGACTATTATTTGGATGGCGGCTTTGGCGGTCCTGTGCCTTTTGTTTCCAAATATTTGGGAAATCTCCGTTTCTATGCTTCTTTCAAACGTGAACAGAATATGTACCTTATGCGCCTTTCCCGAGAGGCTTTTACCGACCAGAGTATTATGATTAAATTGACTTCCGATATCGCAAAGGCTACCAAACTCAATATTATTGGGCTTTACGGCGAAACCTATGCAACTTCTTCTTCCAGAAGCGGTGGTACGGGATATTTTAGATCCGTAAGCGGAGTGGCTAGCATTGTGAATTCCTCCAGCTTTACCGTGCCGTGGAGAATTTATACCGATCTTTATTACTGTCCCACTGCGCGTTATGACCACATGATATCCGCTAAAATTACGCACGTGGTCAATCCCCATTCCTTCTGGGAGATTCAACTTAGAAAGTTAGGTAAGAAATACTATACTGCGGCACCTGCGCTAAGAGATACGACTAAAAAATACCGAATATTCGACGATTACTTTGTTGACGAGGCACCGATAGGCTTTTGGCCTCAGCCGGTTTATTCGATTGACGGCGGGCTTTCCATGGGCGGTGCTGTATCGACTTCCCGTGACTTTAGTAAAATCAACACTTATTCTTTGAAAGGAGATTATGTTAATCAGATAGATAATCATAACCAGATTAAGACGGGATTTGAGTTTACGGTTGACGATTTTAATATGCGTTTCGGAATGGAAAACTTTTTCCTTCCCGAGGGGAATTATTGGACGGAAATTAAAAGAACTCCCTATAGAGCTTCCGTTTATTTCCAAGATAAAATCGAATTTGAAGGCTGGATTTCCACCATTGGTTTGATTGCCGATTATACAAGTCCCAATGGGAAATGGTATGACGTGCCTGTCTATGACAGAGATTTCTTCTCGCAGAATTTCAATCCAGCGGAAAATGATAAGTTTGAAAAGGGTGATGCGAAAGGGCAGTTTACTTTAAGTCCCCGTATAGCGATTTCTCACCCCATAACCGAAAATTCAAAGCTTTATTTTAACTACGGGCATTATCGTCAAATTGCTACGTCGCAGAATCTTTTCCGTGTTCAAAGGGATGCCCGAAATAAATTGCAATTGATTGGCGATCCGACGATTCCTTTGGCAAAAACAGTTTCTTACGAGCTTGGTTACGACCAGGCTTTGATGAAAGAATATTTGTTGCACCTTTCGGCATATTATAAGGATAATTCGGATCAAGAGCTTTATGTTCGTTATATCTCTTTCGACGGGAAAGTTAATTATCGTAAGTTAACCAATAATAGCTACGAAGATATTTTCGGCTTCGAAGCGGATATTTCCAAAATTTATGGTAAGTGGGTTACCGGCGATATAAATTACGAATATCGTGTCGGTAGCTCGGGCTATTTTGGTTCTCTTATTTACTACGAGGACCCTGCAAAACAAAGAGAATATTTGGCTCGTAATCCTGTTCAAACGAAGCCTCGTCCGCGTCCCAGGGTTAAAGCATACGTCGATATTCATACTCCGAGGGATTTCGGACCGGAATTTCTGAACAGAAAAGTTTTCGGCGATTGGCATCTATTGGTTATTGGCAATTGGATTGCGGGACGGTGGTTTACGTGGAACCCCAACAATGTTCCCGGCATTCAGTATAACGTTCGTTGGAAACCTTACTACAATGTTAACCTGAAGATTTCCAAAGTCTTCTCGTTCGATAAATTCGATATTAAGTTCTACATAGATTTGAACAACGTCTTTAATTTCAAACATTTTTCCGGATTATCTTTCAGGGACATTCACGACTACAATTATTACATGCAATCGCTTCATTTACCGGAAGGACAGGTGGCAAATCTTGGATATAATAATATTCCCGGCGATGACCAACCGGGCGATTATCGCGAGGATGGCGTTGAATTTGTTCCGATGGAATGGATACAAAGTATTTCCGATGCCAATCTTCAACCCAATGAAAGAGCTATTTATTACGAGGCTTCCACAAAACGCTATATGCAATATAGGAACGGACAATGGGAAACGGTTCCTAAAGACCGATTGGATTATGTGTTGGAAAACAAAGCATACATAGATATGCCCAATCAAACGTTCTTTACTTTCTTAAATCCGAGAGATATTTACTTCGGCATAACAATAAATTACAGACTTTGAAAGTCGGGAAGAATAAAAAAATTAAAGGGAATAAAATGAATAACAAAAGAAAACGATTGCTGGCTGGTCTGTTTGCGTTTATAATTATTCTGGCGGTCACGGACATTTACGTGAGTGACGAAACCCGTTGGCTTGCAGTGGGTTCCTTGCACAGCTGGTATTCCAGTGGCGGTTGCGAAATAGAATTGGGACGCACTCATCAGATACCGGATCAGCAGGATGGACTCCGCTGGCCCGCTCAATATCGTTATCAGGATACGGAGGCGGCAAAGGGGCTTTGGCTCGGAGCTAAGAACTATTATGATAAACGTGCCGACAAAACGTTTACTTACAAAGTGGTACATTCCGGTCCTCGCGTTCTGAACGAGGAAAGTGAATTTATGCCGGTGAAATTTACTCTTGTCGGGAAATTTAATCATCCGCGTGTTTATGTCGACGGCATGCCTGCAGGACGTTTGGATTTTATGGATTTTGTTGATTCCGTCGATGCCAACTTGCCAGCGGACAGACTTTTGATTAATGTCGTGAATACTTCTATCGGTGTTACTATGGTGCGAAAGATTTATGCTTTTGCCCAACAGTATCACGATAATTATTTTATTTATGATTATACCTTTACGAATACGGGAATCATAGATAGAGATGGAACCAAGAACGAACAGACATTGGAAGATTTTGTGATATTTTTCCAATATCGTTACGCTCCAACCCGTGAGGGAGGTCCTTATGGATATTATTGGCTTCCGCAAGGAACCTCGTGGGGACAAAGCACTATGAACGACGTGGTTTATCAGGATGAAAACGGAAATCCTTTCCGTGCACAGTTTTCGTGGTTGGGGAGACATTCCGCCGCGGGATTTGATAACATTGGAGGACCTAATGTCGGTACCGCTTCCTATCATGCCGACGGACGTTTGGGAGCGGCTCAATTCGACGGCGTAATTGTTCTGCATGCCGATACAAGTCCCACGGATACTACCGATGATCCCAATCAGCCTAGTACAACTAAGGTTGTGGATTCCGATGCGAATATCAATTACAATAATGATCAATTCAACGAACAACAAATGGCGCAGGAATATGCGGCTATGACTGCAGGACGTCCTGCCCAAAGTATGGCGGAAGAAGTTGGAAACGGCTATGCCGACCAATACGGCAATACTGCCGGAGGTTTCTCTCAAGGACAAGGTTTTGGACCATATACTTTGAAACCTGGTGAAAGCATTCATATTGTTGTTGCCGAAGGTGTGGCTGGCCTGTGCCGTGATAGTTGTTATACTATCGGCGCTCGTTGGCTGGAAGGCAAAGGTCCCTTTGTATTGCCCGACGGAAGTAAGACGAATGATAAGGATGAATACAAAGATGCATGGGTTATGACTGGAAAGGATTCTTTGTTCCAAACTTTCCGCCGTGCTATGGATAACTACTTCGGCGGATTTAATATCCCCATGCCTCCGCCTCCTCCGGATGAATTTGTCGTTACTTCGGGAGGTAATAAGATCAATTTGAAATGGTCGACAAATGCGGAAAGCTATCCTAACTTTGCGGGTTATAGAATTTATAGGGCAATAAACGTACCGGATACAACGTACGATTTGATTTATGAGTGCGGACCGGGTACAAATAATCCCTTGACTCGTGCGGGAAAATATAATACATGGGACGATACTTCTCTGGCTCGCGGATTTGATTACTATTACTACATCACTTCCTTTGATGACGGAAGTACTAATAATATTCAACCCGGTGTGCCGCTCGAAAGTAGTAAGTTTTATACGATGACAAACAATCCTGCGAATCTCAAGCGTCCGCCGGGAGAAAGCATGGACGAAATTCGTATCGTGCCGAACCCGTATAATATCCGCGCAAAAGATTTGCAATTCGGAGATAGCGGTCCCGATAGAATAATGTTTTATAACATTCCTCCCGTTTGTACGATTAGGATTTATACCGAGCGGGGGGACCTGATTACCACACTCGAGCATACGAACGGTACGGGCGACGAAGCCTGGAATTCCGTTACTTCTTATCGCCAAGTTGTGGTTAGCGGTATTTACATCGCTGTTATTACTACACCCGACGGACAAAAAGCAATAAAGAAATTCGTAATAATCAGGTAGAATTTTCATGCTTGGCAAAATGAAAAATATTTTGAAGCTTGTAGTTCCCGTCTTATTGGGGTTAAACATTTCTATCCTTGCAGGCACTACAGGTAAAATTACGGGAAAAGTAACCGATAAGGCAAACGGGCAACCCTTGCCCGGAGTGAATGTGATTCTCGTGGGAACACAAATGGGCGCTTCTACCGATGCGAATGGGAATTATGTGATACTGAATGTTCCCGCAGGTAGGTATTCGGTTAAATTTTCCATGGTCGGTTACACTTCCGTGGTGGTTAAAGATGTTCGTGTGGCAATAGACTTAACAACTCGCGTGAATGCAAGCCTTTCCAGCGCCGTTATTCAAGGAAAGGAGGTAATTGTAGTAGCGCGTAAACCGATTATTCGCAAGGATGTTTCCAATAGTATGATGAATATAGAATCGGAAACCATAGAATCGTTGCCTATTAAAAATGTGAATTCCGTCCTTACCTTGCAAGCCGGTATAGAGATGGGGAGTCGGGGAATTGTCGTGCGCGGCGGTGGTCCCAATCAAACGGTTTTCATGGTGGACGGACTTTCTCAAAATGACGAGCGTTCGAACATTCCCTATGCCGCGGTTAGCCTTAGTGCGGTTAAGGAAATTCAGATTCAAACGGGCGGATTCTCCGCCGAATATGGCAATTTGCGTTCTGGATTAGTGAATATAATTACCAAGGAAGGGAATGCTTCGAAATATAGTGCAACGATTAATGTGCAGTATGCTCCCGCGGCGCCGAAGCATTTTGGAATTTCGCCTTACGATAAGTTTTCGTATTTCAATCGTCCTTACGAGGACCCTGCCGTTATGTGGACGGGCACAAACAACGGTGCGTGGGATTCCTATACACAACAGCAATACCCTCATTTTGACGGGTGGAATGCCGTTTCCGAAGCGACTTTGAAGGATGATAATCCGAACAACGATCTTACCCCTTCGGCTGCCAAAAGAATTTACGAATGGCAACATCGCCGTCAAGGGGATATTAAAAAACCCGATTATGTACTGGATATGGGCTTCGGTGGTCCCGTGCCTTTCTTGTACGAATACTTGGGGAAACTTAGATTTTATGCTTCTTATTATAGAGAAAGAAATATGTTCGTTTTCCCTCTTTCTCGTGATAGTTACGACGAATCCCAGATGAGATTAAAAGTCAATTCCGATATTTCCAAATCCCTAAAATTGGTACTTACGGGGCTTTATGGCGAGATTCATTCCGTTTCGCCTTATAATTGGAGCGTTCCCACCGGCCGTGTTTTGAAAACCGTTTATGATGTTGCAAGTCTCTTAAACAGTAGCAGTGGAAACGCAATGCTTTATATGCCCGGCTATTTCAGCCCGACTTCCATTTATAGAACAATGTTCGGATTCAAATTAACTCATGTTCTTTCGCCTAAAACTTTTTACAATGTGAAATTCGAGCATTTGATTAATCGTTATAAAACTTATCAGACCGAATTAAGAGATACAACTAAGAAATACGAGCCGGTACCCGGATATTTTACCGACGAAGCTCCTTTCGGCTATTGGGGATATAGCGTAAGCGGAATAGACGGAATGATTATGGGCGGTTGGATGAATTTGGGACGTGATAGAAGCGTTAATTCGACAACTTCTTTCCGTTTCGATATAACCAGCCAAATAACACAAAGGCATCAGGTAAAAAGCGGTATTGAGTTTGTTTATAACGATTATAATATCGATGCGGGTACATATAGTCCCTCTATGTCCACGTGGACACGCTCGCAAGTGTACCGACTTTTCCCCTTGCGTTTTAGCGCGTATGTGCAGGACAAGATGGAATTCGAAGGGTTTATAATGAATGCCGGTTTAAGAGCCGAGTATTCCGACCCGAACACCGATTGGTATGAGCTTAAAGAGTATGATAAATATTTCTCCGCGGGCTATGGTAACAAAATAGAAACGGATTTGCCGAAAGAGAAAGTGGCGGGCAAATGGTATGTTAGTCCCAGACTTGGCGTGGCACATCCTATTACCGAAAAATCCAAACTTTATTTTAATTATGGACATTTCCTTTCGGAACCCGCTTCTTCCTATCGTTTTCGCATTCAAAGGGAATCCAACGGTTTGGTAACTTATATCGGAAATCCCGCAATGGAATTGGAAAGAACCGTTGCGTACGAGTTGGGATACTCTCAAAATCTTTTGGATTATTTCCTTTTGAACATTGCGGCATATTATAAGGATGTTACTAATCAACCCGGATGGGTTTATTATCAGAATCTTAATTCAACCGTGCAGTATTACAAAGCCACGAACAATAATTATGCGGACATTCGTGGTTTTGAAATAACCCTTTCTAAAATCCGCGGTAAGTGGGTGAAAGGTTTTATAAATTATACTTACGATGTCAGTACCTCCGGATATTTCGGTGTTACGCGTTATTACGAAGACCCCGTCGAGCAAAGGGATTTTCTGAAATTAAATCCGTATCAATCCAAACCACATCCTCGTCCCTATGCTCGGGCGAACTTGCAGTTCTTTACGCCGGAACGCTTCGGACCTAAATTGGGGGGAGTTTATCCCTTCGGTAGTGTAACACTCAATATCCTTGCGGATTGGAAGACGGGCGCTTACGAAACTTATAATCCTCATCAGATTCCCGGAGTTGTCGACAATGTGCAGTGGGTCGATTGGTACAACGTTAATATGCGCCTGGCGAAGGATTTTAATCTTGGAAAATTTAATTTGCGATTTTACGTGGATATTACAAACGTTTTCAACACAAAGCATCTTAGCAGAGCGGGATTTTCGGATAGCTATGATTATAAGGCTTATTTGGAATCTCTGCATTTCCCGTGGGAAGAAGGGGATGAACATGGAAACGATAAA
Organism: uncultured Melioribacteraceae bacterium; assembly: GCA_964611145.1. GTDB lineage: Bacteria > Bacteroidota > Ignavibacteria > Ignavibacteriales > Melioribacteraceae > WFQV01. The sequence goes on along the minus strand of CAZSYM010000012.1, from coordinate 37,713 downwards.
ATCGGAGATTATCGTCCTGACGATGTTCCCTATGACCCTCTGGAACCCAATCCTAATAATGACCCTGTTATTGCCCAGAGAAATGCCGTACGAAAAGCAAATAAGTCTTATATAGATATGCCGAATATCAAATCAATGACTTTTTTGAATCCGCGAAGAATTACTTTTGGAATAAAAATAGATTTTTAACACGGGAAGCTAATGAAAACTAAAAGTTTAAAATATTTATTGACCTTTTTAGTATTGATTTTCGGAACGGAAATTTTGAAAGCCCAGGTGGAAGGCACGGAAAAACGCTATGTCCGAATCGGCTCTTTACAAAGCCATTTTTCCGCTTGGGGTTCCGAAAGAGCTTGGAACAATGCTTATTACGAGGGTTTGAGATGGCCAGCGGATTATCCTTATACGGATAACGCCGTTATTAAAAGAGCCTGGATTGCCGTGGACGACTTTACGGACGAAAAGGGCGAACATTGGGATAAATATGGTATTTATTTCGCTCTTAGCTATGTCGGGCAATCCCTTTTCCCAATGGAATTAAAAGAAATTGCAAAATTCAAGCCTCCCACGGTTTATGTGGACGGCAACAATGTGACGGCGCGTTTTCTGAATGACATTGACGAATACGACTCTTCTCTTGTTGCCGATAGAGTGGTGATAAATGTTGTGCGTACAAATATCGGACTGGAAATGACCCGTAAAATTTATGCCTTTAGCCAGCAGTATCACGACAACTATTTTATCAAAGTCTTTACCTTCAAAAATACGGGTAACACCGATTACGACGACGAGATTGAACTTCATCAAACTTTGAAAGGAGTTAGAATAAGTTGGGGAACACGATATAGCGTCTCCCGCGATGGTGCTTACAAAATAGGAGACGGGCAATCGTGGGGTAAGCACTCGTGGGTTACTAAGCGGGGAGAGGATTACGCACAACATATCGGCGAAAAGATTACGGAAGCCAACCCTATTGTGGAGTGGCTGCGATGCGGTTTTAGCTGGGCGGGACAATCTTCCAGAAATGCTTTCGATAATATAGGTGGTCCCGATGTCAAAGGAAACGGACGATTGGCGGCGCCCCAGTTCGCAGGGACGGTTATATTGCATGTTGACAAGAGTGTTACCGATCATTCCGATGATCCGAATCAACCGGCGGTACTGGGTTGGCATGCAGGGGATACTTATCCGAAATTGGGGGATATGCAAGACCCTCAGCCAATGATTCAACTTTATTCCATGCTTTCCGGAAATCCTTATAAAGGTTTGGGTGGAACGGATAGATTCGATGAGTCGCATTTGAGTTCCATTACGGATAAGGTTGACCCGTTTACCATTCATAACGATGCGGGAGGAACAAATGTATGGATAGCTTACGGTCCCTTTGATATTCCGTTCGGGGATAGCATCGTGATAGTGGAAGCCGAAGGCGTTAACGGGCTTAATCGCCAACTTTGCGAAAAAATAGGCGCCAGATGGAAAAAGGCTTACGAAACGGCGGGGGATAAAGGTCCTTTTGACTTGCCCGACGGTTCCCAAACCGATAACAGAAATATTTATAAAAATACTTGGGTCTATACGGGAATGGATTCGATCCTTTTGACCTTCGGTAGAGCTAAAAGAAATTATGATGCCGGGTTTAAGATTCCTCAACCGCCTCAACCGCCCACTATGTTCGAAGTTAAATCCGGTGGCGATAGAATAAATCTTACTTGGAAAGCCAGTCCCTCCGAAAATTGGAGCAATTTTGCTGGATATAAAATATTTCGCTCCGTAGGAAAACCCGATACCACTTATGATGAAATTTATTCGGGACCTCCCGGGGTTTATTATTACGCCGATACTTCCGCCGTACGAGGTTTTTCATATTATTATTACATTGTTTCCGTTACGGATGGAAGTAAAAACACCACCGGGGAAACAAATCCCACGGGACCTCTGCACAGCAGTAGATTTTATACTCAAACTACGGAACCGGCATTTTTGCAACGCCAGGCGGGAACTTCTTTAGACCAGATAAGAATAGTTCCTAATCCCTTCAATATTGCGGCAAAGGACTTACAATATCCGGGCGAACCGGATAAGATAATGTTCCTCGATATTCCGGGGTATTGTACCATTAAGATTTACACCGAGCGGGGAGATTTGATTAAAACTATAAATCACGACGACGGCAGCGGGGATGAAACGTGGAATTCTACGACGGATTATCGACAGATAGTTACCAGCGGAATTTATATAGCTGTTTTTGAAACGCCGGAAGGCAAGAAAGCCGTCAGAAAATTTGTAATAATTCGGTAAAGTTTAAATACATTGGGAGTTAAAAAATGAAAAAAACAGTTGCTAACTCATTATCGCTCATCTTCTTTGTCTTGTTTTTTATTCCTTACGTAATTTTACCGCAGGATAATACTGGCGAGAATAAAAAACTGGCGCAAACCGGTTTCCAGTTTTTGAGCGTGGGAACCAATGCGCGAGCGTCGGCTATTGCGGAAGCGTACACGACTTACGAAGGTTCTTCCGCTTCGCTTTTCCATAATCCGGCCGGTTTGGCAAGAATGACAACGATGTTCGATTTCGTTGTTAATCAAATGAATTGGATAGCCGATATTAAATATTATTCCGCTTCCGCTGCGTTTAATTGGCAGGGAGGGAAATATGGCGTAATCGGATTCACTTTCCTCTATGTCGATTATGGGAAATTCGAATGGACAATAGTTGACCCCACCTCCCCAAAAGGTTATCAAGACGTGGATGCGGGCTGGGCGATGCCGAATGCGTTTTCCATCGGACTGGGTTATGCCAAAGAGCTTTCGGATAAATTTTCTGTTGGCGGGCAAATTAAATATGTGAGACAAAAGCTCGGTACCAGCTATGTTCCCGTTTATACCGGTAATAAACTCACGGGACAGGAAGAAAAGGATTATGCGCTGGGAGTTGTTGCATTCGATTTTGGTACTCTTTACAAAACTGGTTTTAAGAGCCTGGCTTTTGGAATGTCCATTCGGAATTTTGCCGAAGAAGTTAAATATGAAAAAGAAAGTTTTCAGTTGCCTCTTACTTTCAGAATAGGAATAGGGATGAACGTGATGGACTTTTTCCCGCAGTGGAGCGAGAGTAATGCTTTGAATATTACAATAGACGCCGTTCACCCGCGTTCGTTTCCCGAATATGTAGCCTTCGGCGGCGAATATGTTTTCAAAAATATTCTTTATTTGAGAGCCGGTTATGTTACGAATCAAGATGATTACAGTTATTCTTTCGGTGCCGGTGTAAGGTCTTTTGGTTTTGCTTTCGATTATTCCTATACGCCGTTTAGCACATTTCAAGATGTGAACAGATTTACAATAAAATTTGCTTTTTAATAAATTAGAATAGCAAGAAATTTCGAGGAGCGTACTGATGAATAAAAAAGTTAAAGTTTTTACAACGTTGGCCGTTTTTCTGATGGCGTTTGCGCTTCAGAACTGTTCAAACGATTATCCGCCGAGTATTTACGACCCGAACGAGGAGTTTAAACCCGACCCGGTGATTACGGCTGTAGAACCCGATACCGCATTTGCCGGTGTTGATACAATCACAATTAGCGGAAAAAACTTTTCTTCCGTTGCGGAAGAAAACGCCGTTTATTTCAACGGAATGAAAGGCACCGTGGTTTCAAGTACCGAAACTCAAATAAAAGTTATTCCGGCTAACATAATTGGGGATTCGATAAAAATTCAGTTACGAGTCCAGGGAGCCGTGAAATTTGCGGTTTACGAACCCTATGTGCTCGAGCCTATTTATGTTGAGATAGGCGGTTTTGATGATTATGACGATCCTTTCGGAATTGCGGTTGATAAGGATGAAAATGTTTATGTCTCCCTGAACGGGCAGCCGGTGCAGAAAATAACCCCCACGGGCGATGTATCGGACTATTCAAAATTAATACGTGGCTTGGCAACTCACATGCGTTGGGCACCGGACGGCGGAATTTATTATGTCTTCGGTTTGCAGTATTTGCTTAAAATTAACCCGGGTGGCGGTGGCGACGGCTTGTTTGCTGTTTTGCCCGGTGGCGCTTTCGATCTGGATTTGGACGAGGACGGTAATGTTTATTGCGGAGGTGGCGGCAACGCCATTTACAAAGTGGCTCCGGATAAATCCGTGAAGACCGTCAAAGAGTATAAGGATATTTATATCAATGCGGTGCGTATTTACAACGGCTATGTTTATGTGGCGGGAAGATACACCGGAGTGGATACCACTCACATAATGAACGGAATATGGAGAAATCAAATACTTGCGGGAGAGGATACTTTGGGTGCCACCGAACTCGTTCTGAACTTTGACGACTATTATTTGGGCAAGGAAGTTATGTCCATTACATTTACGAAAGACGGAGATATGTATATAGGCACAAATCAGGAGGAAGGAATTCTCGTATTGCATAAAAACGGTGTATTGGCGCCTTTGTATCCCGGAATATTAGGACCCGACATTTATACGATGGTTTGGGGTAATGGTAGGTATATTTATGTAACACGCAGAAATACGGATGCTTCCAAAAAACGTGTTCTTAGAATCGCTGTTCGTACGGAAGGCGCTCCGTATTACGGAAGGAAATAAGTTTTCTTAAATAACAATCATTCACAAACAAAAAGGAGTAGCTATGAAAAAATTAGCGACACTTGTTATCGGATTATTCCTTTTGGTAGGAATGTCCAATGCACAAAATTGGAAATTCGATCATCTTTTGTACGATTTCCATCTTCCCCAAAGCAATAGTTGGGGTGTGCACGGCGTTGCAGTAGCGCCCGACGGAAACGTTTGGTTGGCTTTGCACGGCAATTTAGCGCAGGATACTTTATTCACACCTGCGGGGGATACTATTAATCTTCGTCCGATTTATATTCTTGATCCTGCTACCGGCCAGCATGTAAGCGGTTCTCCAATAGAATATCTCGAACTTCCCGATGGCTCTGTTGATACTTTAACGAGTAGCGGAAAAGGTATTGGATTGGATAAGGACGGGAATATTCTTTATGTTGCGGGACATACGCTATATCGTATTGATTACAAAACCCATAAGGCGTTGAATAAATGGGTTGCTCCCGAAGCGAAGTCTTTGACCGAAGCGGCTCAAGCAAATGACGGCAACATTTATATTACCTATGTTGTCCCCGGTGGTCGTCCCATGTTCATTTTGGATAACAACTTTAATTATGTAGGCAATGCTATTGATTCTGTAAAATACATTCTTCGCTCCGTAGTTGTTACACCGGAAGGCAAGGATATTTATACGGGTTCTACCTGGACAGGCTTTGGTATTCCACATTTTCATAGTGATGCTCCTGGTCTTGCTCCATTTGAGCCGGTAGATACTTTGGGTAATTGGTATAATGTCCCCGGTAAAACCAGCGACGGTAGAGACACGGTTTTTGCAGTTGTAAAACTTTGGGCAAGCTGCTTGGATTGGGGCCCGAACGGACTTCTTTGGGCTGGAAATCTCCGTCCCGATTGGTCTGGTCCTAAAGGTGGAATGTGGTATGCATTTGATATAACCACGAAGAAAATAGTTGATTCCGTCGGTGTTCCGATGGGCGATTCCTCCGCTGGCGGTGTTTATAGCCCCCGCGGTGCCGCATGGAGCGCAGATGGCAAAACCATGTACCTCGCAGATTATGACTACAATGTTGTGGGTGTATGGAAATATCAACCTTCTTCTGTAGAAAAAGAGGAAGGAACATTGCCTAAGAAATTCCAACTTAGCCAGAACTATCCCAACCCGTTCAACCCGACTACTACTATTAAATTTAGTATTCCTTCAAGGGACTTCGTAAGCCTGAAGGTTTATGATTTGGTTGGACGTGAGGTGGCAACTTTGGTTAACGAACAAAAGGAAGCCGGAACATATCGCGTAACATTCGATGCGAGAAATCTGGCAAGTGGAATGTATATCTATACTTTACGTACCAAGAACTTCTCCACATCGCGTAAGATGATTTTGATGAAATAAGCTTTATTCTTATTGTTTCCGAAGCCGAGCTTTCATGCTCGGCTTTTTTATTTTTAGAGGACGTTGCCAAGGGGAAGCATAATTTTTTCACGATGAAAGAATTGTGGAATAAATCACAATTTTATATGGAAATTTTCCTTAAAATACAAAGTTATTTTTTAATATTTTTTAGGAAATGTTATGAAATATTTTGCATTCTTATGTATGTTTTTTCTTCCCGCCTTTCTTTATTCCCAGAAAATCGATAGAAATCTGTGGATTACCGACGGAGGGATTTATGCTACTTATTACGATACTTTGAATTCAAGATTGTATATCGGTGGGGATTTTTCTTATGTGGGACCCAATACCGGTCCTTTCGCCAAATTGGATACGGTTTTGGGGAATAAACCGGACTTGACATTACCTAAAATTAACGGAACCGTTCTTTGTATTACTCCCGACGGTAACGGTGGCTGGTATATCGGTGGCAATTTTATTAAAGTTGGTGATTCGCTCCGACATAATTTGGCACATGTTACGTATTCCGGTGAGGTCGATGCATGGAATCCGAATACGGATGAGAGGGTTTTTTCGATTGTACTGAGCGGGAATGCTGTTTTTGTTGCCGGGTTTTTCTATTCTATCGGAGGTGAGAGTATAAGTTTCTTGGCTAAAGTGGATGCCGCGACGGGTGCCGTAGATACAAATTGGAGACCGAATCCAAATTCTTCCGTACGTTCTTTGTTGTTGCACGAAGGTTCTCTTTATGTGGGAGGGAGCTTTAGTTCCATCGGCGGTAATTCCATTTCTTGCTTGGCAAAGTTAGATACTGCTACGGGGCAATCAGATTCGTCATGGAATCCCGCACCGGATTATCTCGTTAAAACAATAGCCTCCGACGATAAGTATTTATACGTTGGTGGGAATTTTTTTAACATGGGAACTTTACCTGTGAAGCATTTGGCGAAAATTAGAATTTCCGATGGCGAAGTTGTGTATCCCTGGGGAGCACAACCCGATGATTTTGTGGAGAGTATCGTTCGCGTCGATTCTTCTTTGTACATTGGAGGGGCGTTTATGAGCGTTAGCACGGTGCATTCCCCTAGACTTGCAAAAATTAGAACTTCCGACGGAAACGTTTCATGCTGGAGTGTCTCGGCTGATAATAATGTTTATGCTTTATATGCCGATAAGGAAAACGATTTCCTTTATATTGGAGGAATGTTTCGTAAAATCAATGATATCCCCGCTTTTTCGCTAGTTCGTGTAAGTCTTTCCGATGGAATTCTTGACGTGGGCTGGAGACCGAATGTTCGTAATTTTACTTACACGGGCCGAAATGAGCAGGGGCATGTCTATGCAATTTCCGCTTATGAAGGAAATATTTATTTCGGGGGGGATTTTATAAGTTGTGCCGGGTACAACAGAACTCGACTGGCACGGTTTGTAAGCGATACGCTCGATCCTAATTGGATACCCACTGCAAACGGACGAATTCTCGATATACTTGTTGACGGAGAAACCGTTTATGTCGGCGGGGAATTCACAACCGTTAGCGGGCACACTCATAATCACATGGCCGCTCTTTCGGCTTCCGACGGCACTTTGAAGGATTGGATGCCTGACATTGATTACAAAATTAATTCTATTGCATGCGACGATAAGTACGTCTATGCCGCAGGCTATTTCTGGACGGTGAACGGGACATCTGTAAATAATTTGGTGAAGCTTGACAAGAAAGACGCTACTTTTGTTAATACCTGGCAGCCTGACCCTGATAATGAAGTGCACGATATAAAACTCGACGGAGGCTATTTGTACGTGGCTGGCTCCTTTATTACGATTGGAGGCAAGTCGATGAGTTATCTCGCTCGAATAGATACCAACGATGCCACCGTGGATACTTCGTGGAATCCACATCCCGATTGGGATACTTATTCCCTGGCGGTTACGGATTCAAATGTTTATGTGGGAGGAATTTTCTCGCAGGTAGGAGGGCAAAACATTTATTATTTGGCAAAGTTAGGAAAGGCAAATGCCTTGGCGGATACTAATTGGAACCCTGATCCGGACAATCTCGTTACGGTGATTAAACCCGACGGCAATGATATTTGGGTGGGAGGACATTTTACCGCCATTGCCGGGGTCCATAGAGGTTACATGGCTAAACTCGACGCTTTTAATGGTTCTGCCGCTACCGATTTTGCTCCGGAATTCGACTATTACGTGGAAGATATTGAAAAAGCTTCTGCTAATAAGATTTACGTCGCAGGGACCTTTTCCAACCTTAATTCTTTGCCTCAGCCGTCTTTAGTTTCTTTGGAAATTAATCTTACTGCAGCCGAGCAAGAGAAATCGTTCGCTCCTCTTCGTTACGAGCTTTCACAAAATTATCCCAATCCTTTCAATCCTACTACGACGATACAATATACATTGGAAAAAAGCGGTTTTGTAACACTTGAAATTTACGATGCTTTGGGACGCAAGGTGAAAACACTTGTAAACGGTTGGAAGAAAAAAGGAGTGTACCGAGAGGACTTCAATGCAGTTAATCTGGCAAGCGGAATTTATTTCTATACTTTACGTGCCGGTGATTTTGTTATAACGAAAAAAATGATTTTGTTAAAATAATTTCACAGGCTCTTGAGATTTCTCCGAAGTTAAGTGTTTTTCTAACGTTGCTTTCGTAGGAAATAGTTAGTAACTTATTTAAGTTAATATGGGGTTTTATTCGGAGCGAATTAAAAATGGATGAGGAAAATAAAATTTCCAAGAATCATTTCGTAGTGTTTACGATTAATCGAAAGAAATTTGCTTTGCCTGTGAACTTTGTTGAAAATGTAATTCCTTTGGTTAAAATTACAACGGTTAATTCTTTCCCTGATAACGTGTTAGGTACCATTGTCTTTCACGGAGAGGTTATCCCGGTTTTAGATATTATTAAAATACTGGGGCTTAAATCGTTTAGCATAACCTTGACTTCTCAGATAATATTACTCAGGCGCAAGAGCGGTTTATTTGCCTTTATTGTAGATGAGGTCTATGGGTATGTTGAAACACAGAAGGAAGATTTAAAAGAATTCGAAAAAGAGATCAAGAAGATTGGTAAGATAAGCGGAATACTGGTATTGGATGACGCAGATGATGTCCTTGTTCAAAATCCCGAAGAATTTTTGTCCCGAAAAGAGGAGGAGAAGTTGGAAGAGGAATTAAAGAGGATTTCACAAGAAAAGAAAAACAATGATTTCCGATAAATATCTTTTGGAAGTTGCACAAAAGATTAAAGAGAAATACGGAATTTCTTTTGCGGCGGATAAACTTAGCGAACTTAAGAAAATTCTTCTTGATGTTGCCCGGGAATCGGAATATGGTTATGAGTTTCTTATTGAAGGTATTCGTACCGATGCATTGTCAAAATCTGTGGAACATGTGCTTATTAGTAAATTGTCCATTGGCGAAACCTATTTTTTCCGTGAACCCAAGGCGCTTAATATTGCTATAGGGAATCTTTTACCGGAGATCCTAAGGACAAAAGAAAAAGCTACAATTTGGAGTGCTGCTTGTTCTGGAGGCGAAGAACCTTACTCAATTGCTATTTTGATAGACGAAAAGCTTGGAAGTGCTTTTTTTCCCAAAATTGAAATCTGGGGGACAGATTTCAACCCTGTTTTTATTAAAAAAGCTTTGAAGGGTGAATATCGTCCATGGTCTTTTCGCAATTGCCCTCCTGCATGTTTGGATAAATATTTTGAAAAAGTCGAAAATGAAGTTTTCGTGCTGCAAAAACGGATTACGGAAAAAGTTAAATTTAAGGTCTTGAACTTATTCGATGAATCTTTTCCCTCTCCGTTCAATAAAGTGGGCTATTTCGATATCATTTTTTTGAGAAATGTTTTAATTTATTTTGATGAAGAAAGCATACAAAAGGTAATCGAGAAATTATTTAAACTGCTTGCTCCCGAAGGATATTTGATTACAGGGGTTACGGAGATGTCTTTAATTAGTTATAAAGGGTTTGTACCTTTAAGTATTGAAGGGATGAGGATTTTTAAAAAGACTTCAAAAAGCTCTCAAAATACATTCGCGGAGCAAAAGCAAAAAAACAAGGTATCGATTGTTAAAAAGAAAAGAAAAGTAACATCTAAAAGTTCGAAAACTAAGGAAATAAGATATGCAAAAAGCAAAAAAACTCCTCATGAGATTTCATTCCATGATGCCCTAACTCTTTTTGATAAAGGCGATTACAGGACATTACTTCAACAAATGCATAATGAATTGAAACATCTTGAAAATATGAGAGTTGTTTCGAAGGAAGTGAAAGAAAAATTTTTTCTTTATTGTAAGGCTCTTTTGAATTTGGGGCTTTGGCAAGAGGCTGATGATGCATGCTCCCTACTTATAAAAAAAATTAAGACGGATGAAAAATTATTTTATTTACTCGCGGTTCTTTCAAGTGAAAAAGAAGATTATGATAAAGCTATTGAATATTTGAACAAAACTATTTTTTTGAAACATGATTTTCCGATGGCATATTTTTTAAAAGCCAATTCGCTTTTGCGTCTGGAGAGAATTGCCGAAGCTAAAAAAGAATTTAAAAATTTATTAAAATTACTTGACAATTTTGATGATAATGATATTTTAGAAGAATCCGATGGGCTGACTGTTGGAAATTTAAGAGAATTAACGAAAAAAATTGTGCGTTAGTCGATGAAAAGAAAAAACGACAAAGAGAGAAGGGCAAAAGTATCTATGGACAACAGAGCGATTGTTGAGAGATTTTTTGTACGCCTTAATAAAGAGGAAAAAGAAAAAATCCAAAGTAGGACTATAAAATACGCCCGAATTTCTTTATTTGGTCTCTCAAAAGTTTCGGAAATTGATGTGGTTGAATTTAAGTTGAACGATGAACACTATGGGATTGAAGCTCGTGAGGCTTTAGAGAGCTTTAACCTTCGTAGTTTTACGAGTTTACCTGGGCTGCCATCAATTTTTGTGGGAGTTGTGAATCTTAGGGGAAATATTTTGCCTGTGCTAAATTTGAAAAAATTTTTGGGGCTTGAAGAAAATGAAATTAATTCTCGGGGCGAAGTGATTGTTTTAGGAGGGAAAGACTTCGAGGTGGGAATTTTGACAGACGAAATAGTCGGAATAAAAGAAATAAACTTAAATTCTTTAACAAAAGATCTAACGGGCTTTGGGGAAAATTTAACTAAATTTTTAAAAGGGATTGACAGAGAAGGATTGATTTTATTGGATGTACAAAAATTAGTAGAAAGTCCGTCTTTAATAATAAAAACGGAAGATTAAGAAAGAAGGAGACTAACAATGAAGTATTTTAAAAAAATTACCGAGAACATGTCGTTGAGACTTAAGGTGTTAATACCATCTGCCATAATTGTGGTTCTTCTTGTGCTGCAGGCTTTTATGGTTTTTAAAAATATGAGGTTTTCCGAAGAGGCGACTACAGAAATTCAGGAAACGCTTGCAAATGCACAGGAATTTTCGGTTTCCTTTACTAGCAAATTGGTCAATTTCGAAATAGAGTTGCTGGGAATTGAAAGAAATCCGAAAGGCTTTTCTTACGAAAGTTATGATAGAAAAGTTAAGGAAATTGAGAATGAATTTAATTTAAGTATCGCAAAATTCGAGAAACTGGCGGAAAAATATCCCGGACTTCGGAATATGGTGGAAAATGTTAAAAACAATTTTTTTAAGTATAAGAATTCAAAGTTAAAGGAGATTGATTTAATACGTCAAAATAAAATCAAACAAGCATTTGCTCGGTATAATTTTTATGGAGATTCGGATTTTTTCCCATTACAACAAAGTATAAAGAACCTTTCTTCCTTTGTCTTAAATAATATAAATGATCTCAATGGTCAATTGATTTTTTCCAATGAAGAAATCTTCTGGGAATCGGTAGTATTCATTTTTATTTTCTTTTTGATTATTGTTGCTTTTTATTTTGCGAATGTTTCGAGTATAATAAAGCCCTTAGGATATTTGTCGGATATTGTGGGGGCAATAACACGCGGGGAGTTAAATAAGAAAATAGAAGTAGCCGAACGGAAAGATGAAATAGGGGCATTGTTTAAGAGCTTTGTGGCAATGCACGAACGTTTAACGGAAGTCGCCCAAATTTCTAAGAAGGTTGCTTTTGGCATTTTGACTAGCAAAATGCAACCTATGTCTGAGAAAGATGCCTTTGCCCATTCTATAAATAAGATGATAGAACACTTAGATAAATATGTAAAAATTATCAAGGAGGAAATTTCAAAACTTGGTAGCTCTGCCGCTCAGATAAATTCTACGATTGGAGAAATTACCGCTAGTATTGCGGAGACCTCTAGTGCAATAAGTGAAACAACTTCGACGGTGGAGGAAGTAAGAAAAACAAGTGAAATATTGCTTAACAAGTCGGGAGAGGCTGTAGAAATTGCCGACGAAGCAGAGGAAGCTGGGGAGCATGGAGCAGAAACAATTGCGGAAGCATTAAAAGGATTTGAGATAATTAAGGAACAAATAGGAGTTGCTTCTCAAAATATTTTACGTCTTTCTGAGCACAATCAAGAAATTGGGGAGATTGTTAATTGGGTGAAAGATATTGCCGAACAATCGAACCTCTTGGCAGTCAATGCCGCTATAGAAGCTGCCAGAGCAGGCGAGGAAGGTAAAAGCTTTGTCGTTGTGGCGCAGGAAATAAAATCCCTCGCAGACCAGTCCAAACAGGCAACCGAAAAGATTAAAAATATTTTGAACGAAATCCAAAACGGAATAAATAATGCGGTGCTTGCTACTGAAAAAGGAGAAAAGGTAATACATGAACAAACCGAACAAGCGGCATTAGCTAGCGAAGTAATAGAAAAATTGACAACTTCACTTGCAAAAGTTCGCGATGTAGTAAAGCAAAATTCTCTTACCACAAAAGAGCAAAATATGGGAATGACGCAAATTGCCGAAGTGATGGGAACAATAAAAACGGCAAGCGAACAAAACGCCGAGGCTTCTCGTCAATTGAGTGATGCCGCGGCTTTGATTAAAGAAATAGGGGAGGAATTGGAAAAAATAGTAAGTAATTTTAGGCTGGACGATGAACGACAAGCTTAAACAAAGACTCCTTGCTACATTCAAGGAAGAAGCAAGCGAGCACCTCAGCAATATTCGTAATGGCTTGTTGGAATTGGAAAATTCTTCGAAGGGAGAAATAGCCCCCGAGCTTTTGGAAGAAATTTATCGTGATGCCCATAGCTTGAAAGGTGCCGCTCGGGCTGTGAATCTTGCGGATATTGTGGAGCTTTGTCAAAGCGTTGAAAATGTTTTCTCTTCTCTTAAAAAAGGAGAAATTAAATCCTCTGAAAATATGTTTGCTGTTGTTCAAAAGGGACTTTCTTTGATTGAGAATTATATTTATGAAGAGGACGAAAACAATAAGATTCTGATGCTCGATGATTTGGAAAAACAAATTGCAGAAATAGAATTATTCCTGGAGCAAGAAAAAGGGAAGGATGAAAATAAAGAGGGGAGCACGGAACTGGGAGCACGTGAGGTCCCGGAAGAAAAGAAGGAAATGCCTCCACATGAAACAATTGTAAAACAAGAAGAAAAACCAAGTTCTGAAGTTTCGAAAATCCCTCAGCATAGAAAGAAAGAAATAAGAAAAATAGATACTATTAGAATACCGGCGGAAAAACTGGAGAAAATTCTACTTGCTGTTGAGGAGTTAATCCCCGTCAAAAATGCTTTTGAAGAAAGCTCTCTTTCTCTTGAATCTGTAATTTTACTACTGGAGGAATTGCATAATAAGTGGAGCAAGAACAGATTTTTGTTGGAAATATTAAAAAATACTTTTGTGCAAGAAAATAATGATAAAGAACTCTTTTTGAAGATAAGAAATGTTTTTGAGTTAATAGAATTTAATAAATATGTGATAGAGGAGGTTTCAAAGAGTCTTCACGAAATTCATTCGGGGTTTATTTCTCAAGAAAAAAATCTTTCGGACATTCATTATCGGCTTGAAACTCGAATAAAAGAATCACTGATGCTTCCTTTTAGTCTTTTTACCGAGCAATTTCCGTTAATGATTCACGATTTAGCGACCGATTTAGGTAAGAAAGTAGAATTGATAATAAGCGGAGAAAATATTGAAATCGACAAACGGATTTTGGAAGAGTTAAGAGACCCATTAATACATTTGTTGCGCAATGCTGTTGATCATGGGATAGAAAAACCGGAGGAAAGAGAAAATCGTGGAAAACCGCCTAAAGGAATGATTCGACTGGAAATTTTGCAAAAAAACGGCCAGGATGTTGAGATAATAGTTTCCGACGACGGGAGAGGGATTGACGTTCAAAAAATAAAAGAAAAAGCTATACGAAAAGGATTGGTGGACGAGGAGAAAGCAGAAGAACTTAGTGAAAGAGAGATTCTTGCTTTCATTTTTGAATCCGATTTTTCTACTGCAGAAATCGTAACGGAAATTTCGGGACGCGGTTTAGGAATGGCGATTGTTAAAGAAAAGATTCTTGCTCTTGGAGGGAGTATTTCCATTGATACTAAGATTAATACCGGCACAAAGTTTTCGCTTGTGGTGCCTGTTACTGTGGCTACCTTTAGAGGAGTTTTGGTCTCAGTTGGCGGGAAAAAATTTATTTTTAATTCTGCTTCTTTGCAGAGTGTTTTAAGAATTTCACCCGATAAAATACGTACATTGGAAGGAAAAAAAGTCATTCGATTTGAAGGCGAATTTGTTTCCTTGGGACATTTGGCTAATATTCTTAACATTGAAAGTTCCGAGAGTGGTAAAGGAAAAGTGAACATTGTGATTTTGAAGAATCTTAATGGAAAGCTTGCTGTGCAAGTTGATGAGATAATTAAAGAACAGGAAATACTTTTTAAACCCTTACCTAAAAACTTTGTGAAATTGGCTTTCGTTTCGGGGGTAACCATCTCGTCCACGGGAGAAATTATTCCTGTTCTTGATACTAAATATATTTTTGATGCAATTAAAAAAGGAGGAGGAAAGCAGTTAGCAGCACAAAGTGGAATGAAGGCGAAAAAAGAAAGAAAAAAAAGAATTTTGGTGGTGGACGATTCCATAACATCGCGCGTGTTGATTAGCGATATCCTTGCAGCTCGTGGTTATGAAGTAAAAACGGCAAAAGATGGTCTGGAAGCGTGGACCATGGCAAACGAAACACCCTTCGATTTAATTGTTTCGGATGTGGAAATGCCACGATTAGACGGCTTTCAACTTACTGCTAAAATAAGGCAATCGGAAAAACTTAAAGATTTGCCCCTTGTACTTGTAACTGGTCTGGAGAAGCAAGAACATAAGGAAAAAGGAATAGAAGTGGGTGCAAATGCTTATATTGTAAAAAGCGATTTTGAACAACAAACACTTTTGGATGTTATTGAAAGTTTGATTTAATGAGGGAGTTAAATGATGATTAGAATTTTGATAGTAGAAGATTCCAAGGTTGTTCGAGAAGTAATCAAAGCTATTCTGGAAGAAGATAAAGAGTTTGAAATAGTGGGCGAAGCGGAATCCGGAGAAGAAGCCGTGAAACTGGCTCGTGAAAGGCGTCCCCACGTTATTACAATGGATGTAAATCTTAAGGGCAAAGATGGTTTGTATGCCACCCGGGAAATTATGGCAGAAAATCCAACTCCTATTGTGATTATGAGTACCCTTTTTGATCCCAAAAACAAGGAAACTACCTTCAAAGCTTTTGAGGAAGGGGCGGTTGAAGTCTTTGAAAAACCTGTAGGTTTCAATTCCCCAGAATTTGAGAATTATGCGCGGAGATTAAGAAGGGAATTGAAAATTTTGGCAAATGTAAAGGTGCATAGGCGTGTTAAGACCAATAGAATTCATAAGGTTGTAAACAAGAAATTATTAAAAACTTTAACCGAGGACAGTAAGCGAGGTAAAACGTGGAAACTCGCAGCAATTGGCTCTTCTACGGGAGGTCCTCAGACCCTATATGAAATTTTTAGCCGATTGCACGCAGATCTTAATTTCCCCATTGCTGTGGTGCAGCATATTGCACCGGGCTTTTTGACTAATCTGGTTGAATGGCTGAATTCAGTGTCGGAATTAGAGGTTGTGGTGGCAAAAGCAGGTGAGAAACTTTTGCCTGGTAAGATATATTTCGCACCCGATAATTTTCACCTCACAATTGACAGTGATTTGACCGTACGCCTCTTGGATTTACCTTCTCGGCATAGCTGTAAACCTTCCGTCTCCGTTTTTTTTGAATCTTTAGCAAAGAATTTTAGGGATGATGTTATTGCTATTATTCTTACAGGAATGGGGAGAGACGGAGCGGAAGAAATTGGGGACATAAAAGCAAATGGCGGACTTACTATAGCTCAGGATGAAAAAACTTCTACGATATTTGGAATGCCAAACGAAGCTATCGTAAGGGGAGGAATTTCTTATGTCCTTTCGCCTAAAGAAATAGCAGAATTATTAAATAAAAGCGGGAGGAAATAAATGGAAAAGAAAGTTTTTATCGTGGAGGATAGCCCTACTCAGTTAGAGCAACTGAAGATTATTCTCGAGGAAGCGGGGTTTAATTACGACTTTGCTATAAACGGGAAAGAGGCTCTGAAGAAAATTCGTGAAACTTTGCCTTCTTTGGTCATCACGGATATAGTTATGCCTGAAATGAGTGGATATGAACTTTGTAAGGAAATTAAAAAAGGAGAAACTACTAAACATATTCCTGTTATGCTCCTGACCACTCTTTCTGATCCCTCAGACGTAATCAAAGGATTGGAAGCTGGGGCGGACAATTTTATGACAAAACCGTACAATCCCGAGGTGCTAATATCTCGAATAAATTATATCCTTCTTAATTATGAAATAAGAAAAAAATATTCGCATACTGATGTAGGGATAGAGATTAATTTTGGAGGTAAAAAATATTTTATTAATTCGGATAAGATACAAATTCTTGATTTGCTCCTTTCTACTTATGAAAATGCAATTCTTAAAAATAAAGAATTAGCCGAGGCGAATAAAAAGCTTACACAAATGCACAAAGAGTTGGCGAAAAAAAATCTGGAACTTCAGAAATTGAACGAAGACAAAAATAAGTTTCTCCGTATGGCGGCTCATGATATTCGTAATCCAGTAGGGCTAATTCTTTCTTATTCGCAGTTGATTTTGGAGGACTTCGGAAACGAATTGGATGAAGAAGTTAAAGAATTTATTGGGATTATTCGTAGGTCCAGCGATTTTGTATTGCATCTGTTGAATGATTTATTGAACGTGGCAGTTATTGAGTCTGGGGAATTAGTTCTTAATAAGAAAGAGAGTGATATTGTTGATATCGTAAAAAAATCCATTGTCTATAATCAAATTGCGGCTGAAAAAAAATCCATGAAGCTTAATTTTCACGACGGAGGGGTTAAGGAATTGATACTAAACATTGACCCCGTTAAAATAGAACAGGTAATGCATAATTTAATTTCCAACGCAATTAAATATTCTTATCCCGAAACTGACATAGATATTCACTTCGTGAAAAGAGATAACGAGGTTGAGATTTGCGTTGAAGACCATGGGCAAGGTATACCCGAGAATGAAATGGGATTACTTTTTAAGCCATTTAGCAGAACAAGCGCGCAAACCACAGGTGGCGAATCGAGTACGGGCTTGGGATTAAATATTGTCAAGAAAATTGTAGAAGGCCATGGTGGTAAAGTCTGGGCGGAAAGCCAAGTAGGGAAAGGGAGCAAATTTTATTTCTCCTTACCTTTGAACTAAGTATTTAGAGATTCGATAAAATAAAAAAGCCTCCCGTAAAGGAGGCTTTTTGTAAATAGAAGCACTATTATTCTACGATTGCCAAAATATCGGAGCGCTGAATTATCTTGTATTCTGTGCCGTCAACGGTAATATCTTCGCCGCCGTATTTTGCGAATAAAATTTTGTCGCCTTCCTTGATGGTTTCTTTTAAATCTTCGTCTGTACCCACCGCGATTACGGTGCCCATTCTCGGTTTTTCTTTTGCAGTATCGGGAATGATGATTCCAGATGCAGTCTTTTCTTCTTCAGCCATCGGTTCAACAAGCACTCTGTCATCCAACGGTTTTACTTTCATAATATCCTCCTCTTATTTGATATTTAACATTCTATTAATTTTCGGTTTGTCAAACCCGACAATGGGACGGTTATTAATCAATATAACGGGAACTCCCATTTGACCGGTACGGCGTTGCATGTCCATAGCCGCCTTGCGGTCGCGGGAAACATCAACGTCCGTGAAACGTATTCCTTTTTCTCTGAAATATCTTTTAGCGGCATTACAAAATCTGCATGTTGGTGTTGTGAATATCACTACTTTTGGTTGTGCCAGCATTCACTCTCCTTTATTGTTTCCAAAAATTCAAAGCGATTTGATGATTTCAGAGTTCAAAAAGTTTCAAAATTCGAATGCGTAAATTATGAATTTTTTTGAACATTTTTTAACAATTTTCTTTATGTTATTGTTTTAAAAAAACAAAACTTTTTTTGGTTTCAAGGTCATTTTTCTAAATGACACAAACATTTTTATATGAAGGATGAAATAATGAAATATAAAATTTTGCTCCTCTTTATGATTTTCCTTTTTTTAGTTCCAAATTCCCAAACTTTTTCTCAAGAGAGCCAGATGAATGATTTAAAATCACAAGTAGAAAAAATACGTCAGAAATTTGTACCCGATAAAAGAACGGCGATTTTCGAATTTGAAATTTTAAAAGACGATACTCTGTTCAAAATAAAGGGAAAAACCAATTTACCACAGGTTTTTGAGGCGATTAAGAGAATGGCTAAGTCATTTAAGGTTGCTTTCGAAGATTTTGTCCTTTTGCCTGATAAGAATTTGGGGAATAAAATTTATGCTTTAGCTAATCTTTCCGTTATAAACATACGTTCTAAACCGCAACATTCTGCAGAACTTGCTACACAGGCGCTCTTAGGTACCCCACTTAAAGTTTTT
This sequence comes from uncultured Melioribacteraceae bacterium, assembly GCA_964611145.1. Lineage (GTDB taxonomy): Bacteria > Bacteroidota > Ignavibacteria > Ignavibacteriales > Melioribacteraceae > WFQV01. The sequence continues at coordinate 18,744 of CAZSYM010000012.1, read as the reverse complement.
GAAGCCAGAAACGATTGGTATCGTGTGCAAACTCCTGATGGTTACATAGCTTGGACGGACGCTGATGCAATTGAATTGAAAACAAAAAAAGGAATAAAAAAGTGGGCGGAAGCGAAGAAGATAGTTTATATGGCTGAATGTGGATATTCTTTTGAAAATCCTCATGTGAATGCTCCCCATGTTTCCGATCTCGTGGCGGGAGATATTCTGGAGTTGGTTGACGAGGTGGGAGAATTTTATTGCGTAAAATATCCCGACGGACGAACAGCTTATGTTTCTAAGAGCGAAGCACAAAAATGGGGAGATTGGCTTAATTCCCGGACTCTTAGCGCTGGGGATATTATTTCTACTGCTTTTCGTTTTATGGGCACGCCATATTTATGGGGAGGCACTTCTCCCAAGATGCTTGATTGTAGCGGTTTTACCAAAACTGTTTATTTCCTGAACGGGATTCTTCTGCAAAGAGACGCTTCCCAGCAAGTTTTGACCGGTGAGCCTGTTGATATTAGTCAAGGCCTAGATAATCTCCAGCCCGGAGATTTGCTCTTTTTTGGAAAACGAGCAACAGATTCCACTAAAGAGAGAATTACCCATGTGGCTATCTATCTTGGAAACGGAGAGTTTATTCATGCTTCGGGTAGAGTTAAGTTGAATAGCCTCGATTCCCAAAGTCCTATTTTTAGCGAATACCGATACAAAACTTTCTTACATGCGCGGAGAATTCTCTCATCGATAGGTAAAAACGGGGTCGAGAAAATTTCTCGCAATTTATTTTATAGAGGAGAATTTTAATGAAACAATCAAGAAGAGAGTTTATTGCTAAAAGCATTGCAGCCGGTGCTGCAGTTACATTGTTTAACCCGGCAAATATTTTTTCAAAAGAAGAGAAAGGTAAAATGGGCAACGGAAAATTGAATTTCAGTTTCAAACCTTATACGTTAAAATTAAAGCACGTTTTTACTATTGCTACAAATTCTCGTACCACAACCCCCGTAATGCTTACAAAATTGGAATGGGAAGGTGTTACGGGTTACGGGGAAGCTTCCATGCCTCCGTATTTGGGCGAATCTCATAAAACCGCAACGGAATTTTTAAGCAAATTGGATTTCTCCCAATTTAATGACCCGTTTCAGATGGAAGATATTTTGGAATATGTTGATTCTGTAGCGCCGGGTAATCCTGCCGCTAAAGCAAGTGTGGATATTGCTCTCTACGACTTGGTAGGGAAATTGCTTGGAAAACCATGGTATAAAATCTGGGGTTACGACGCGAAAAAAACTCCTTATACTTCTTATACTATCGGTATTGATACTCCAGAAGTCGTTCGTCAAAAGGTGAAGGAAGCGGCACCGTATAAAATTCTTAAGGTTAAATTAGGACGCGGTACGGATAAGCAAATGATTGAAACAATCCGTGCCGTTACGGATAAACCGATTTGTGTGGACGTAAATCAAGGGTGGAAAGACAAGCATTATGCTTTGGATATGATTTACTGGCTTAAAGAAAAAAATGTGGAATTTGTGGAACAACCTATGCCTAAAACTCAGATTGACGATATGGCTTGGCTGACGGAGCATAGCCCTTTGCCAACAATGGGGGATGAGGCTGTACAAAGGATTCCTGACGTTGTGAAGGCTCACGGCGTTTATTCAGGCATTAACATTAAGTTGATGAAATGTACAGGTATGCGAGAAGCTCATAAGATGCTTAATCTTGCCCGTTCATTGGGGATGAAAGTGATGATTGGATGTATGACGGAAACCTCCTGTGCAATTTCGGCTGCGGCTCAACTCTCTCCTGAAGTGGACTGGGCGGATTTGGACGGAAATCTTTTGATAAGTAATGATCCCTTTGAAGGTGTGAAGGTTATAGATGGGAAAATATCTCTTACTGATTATCCCGGGATAGGCTTGAAACCGTAACCTTGATTTTTAGAAGGATTTATGAAAATGTACACGCTAAGTAAACCAACTTTGCTAAAAATATTTTTGGGTATTCTCATATTGTTTATTGTCGTCGATGCTACATTTGGGCGGCAGAAAGTGTATGTTCGCGCTAACCAGGTGGGATATTTACCGGATGATGTCAAAAATTTTGTGGTGATGTCTCTCTCCCCACTCTCAAGGAAAGAATTTCGAATACTTAATTTTTATGGCGAAAGCCCCGTCTTTTCCGGAAGCTTAAAGAGGCTGAATGGGAAAAGTGGGAAATTCAAATATATTTATAGTGGCGATTTCTCTGCTTTCAAGAAGCGAGGAAAATATTTTATACAAGTGGGAAAAGCACGTTCCTATTCTTTTTCAATAGGCGGAAGAATTTATAACTCAATTGTCGATTCACTTTTGGTATTTTTTAAAGTCCAGAGATGTGGGTACACTAAACCTTATTACCACGAGGTATGCCATAAATCCGATGCCACGAGCTTAATAATAAATGGGCAGAAAGTTAACAAGAAACATGATGTAACGGGTGGTTGGCACGATGCGGGAGATTATATAAAATTTCTTAACACCACGGCTTTTTCCACATATATGTTGCTTTTTGCATACGATTTTGACCCTATTAAATTTGGGTTTGATGACGATAAAGATGGTGTCCCCGATGTTCTTGCTGAAGCAAAGGTTGGATTGGATTGGTTGCAAAGAGCAGTGTATAAGAAATTTAAATTAATTACCCAGGTACAGGATTTAAGGGACCACGACGTAGGCTGGCGACTTCCGGAAAACGACCCGTTAACATTCGACCGTCCTGCCTTCGTGGGCATCGGGAAAAATTTGATAGGTATTTATACGGCTACAATGGCTTTGGCTTCCAGAATTTGGCGTATTCGTTTTAACTATCCTGAATATGCGGAAAAATGCTTGACCGATGCAGAGAATATTTTTTCTGTTAGGACTCATGTGCCAGATATTGATTCTACCGGTACGGGGATGTATATTGATAGTAAATACAAAGGAAAACTGGCTTTGGGGGCTGTTGAACTTTATATGACCACACGACGCCCGGAACTTTTGGACGAAGCGAAAAGACTTGCTGCTGAAGCCGGTGCAGATTATTGGTGGAGTTGGGGCGATGTGAACGCATTGGCGGATTTTAGACTTGCTCGTATTGATACTTCTTTTAAGAAATATTTAAAACAAAATCTTGAACATTTCAAGAAGGTGAGTGCAAGCCATGTTTTTGGCGAAGGGACTGATTATACATGGGGAACAAATGTTACTCTTCTTGGAGTTACACTTCAGCAAATCCTTTGGAAAAATTTGACAAATGAAAGTAATTACGATACTATAGCATGTATTCAAAGAGACTATGTTTTGGGACGCAACCCCTGGGGAGTGAGTTTTATTTCGAAAATAGGAAAAGAATATTCGAAAAATTTTCATCATCAAGTTTCGTATTTCCGGAATGGATATTTGCCAGGCGGTTTTGCCGCTGGGCCAATCAAAAGGAAAGTGTTCGATGATTATAAAATTCATTTTGCTACACCAGATAGATTTGCATTTTTCCAACCCGACTCGGTAATTTATCGCGATGATATAAACGATTATTTAACCAATGAACCTACAATCGTTGGAAATGCTACTGCAGTTTTTGTAATGGGATATTTCTCCGAACGGTGATTGAATATGTTTAATTGTGAGATGAAAATCTCAAAGTGATACAGCAATATTTCCTTTTATGGCTGATTTTACATAAAATAGATTCTTTTCTTTGGCACGGTTGTTGTACCTAAAGGGAAGGTAACAGAATGAGGAGAAAATGGCAGGAATATTAAAATTAATTCAATCGGGTTTCCCGTTGATTGATCAAAATTGGGGCGGTATTTATCGAGGTGGGAGTTATATTTTGATTGGCCCACGAAAATCAGGAAGAACCTTAATCGGTTTACAATTCGCAATGGAAGCCGCAAAGTCCAATGAAGTTTGTCTCTATTTTACCAATATGCGACCCAAGGATTTAATGATTCAAGCGGCTTCGATTAACTTCGATATACAGTCCTATATGAATCAGAACCTTATTATCGTCGTTAGAGTAGCACCACCGAATGAAATATACGAAACTCGGGACCCAGACAGATATTTGGTTGAATATTTAAACGATATTATAACTGTCATAGGGCATTATAATCCTACGAGAATTGTTTTTGATGAACTTACGCCTTACATTGGATTTAATAATTTAACGCTTTTAAGAGAGGCATTTGTTCATACTTTGGAAGCAATAGAGGATAGAGACATTACAAGTTTGTTTATTTTAGGCGAACCAGCTACACAGCGTGCCCAAGAAATTGTTGATGTCCTTACGAATGAGGTAACTGGCTTAATCTATTTGAAAAAGAGCGTGAACTTGGTAGATGGGAAATTCCATGGCGGCATTGCAACAATTATTCCAAATGTAGGACATACGGAAGGACAGTTTTCAGCAGAATATTTGATTGAACCTTTTAAGGGTGTCACTCTTCGTTTGCCAGAACCCAAAGAACCTCCAATTTCGCAGACGGCAAGCTATAGTCCCGTCAAGGAAGCTGAAAAAGCAATAGAGGAGGTAAAGAAAAGCGAGCCACCTTCCGAAAATTTGGGACAGCCGCTTTCATATAATAAGAACGATTTTATGCTAATATTAAATAATCAAATTGCTTTGTATAAGAGTACAGGGCAAAAATTTCAGGTAATAGCTTTTCGATTGGACCCGGTGGCAGAAGTTACGCGAGTGCTTGGCAAGGAGGATTTGCTCAATGCAATTAAAAAATCTACTACCAAAAAGGAGAAAATTTGTGTGGTAGATAATAAAGTTTTGGTGCTTCAGTTGAAAGGAACAACGGAAAGTTTGATTGAAATGATGCATAAAGTTGCAAGAAATCTTCCGGCATCTAATACTGAACAGCTTAGTAAAATGCTGGAAGCGGTTACGGTTCATTTTAAGGAGGTAAACGAAGGGATTGATAAAGCAGAAGATATTATGGAAGAGTTGTTATTGGAGAAATCTCAAGAGGATACATTTTACCTTCCTCTTAATAAATACTTAGGGTAATGAAAAATGCTTTATACATAACGATTCTTTCGTTTTTCCTTTTGTTGAATGTTTCTTATGCCCAAAGAGAATTGGAAGGGCTTAAAAGAGGAGCGTTGAAACATATGCAAAATGGGCGATATGGAGACGCAATCGATTTATTGAATAAATATGTTTCAATGGCACCTCGAAATCCTGAAGGATATTATTTAAGAGGCTTATGCTTTGAGAATCGTAAGCAGTATTTTAACGCTGTGATTGATTATCGCCGTGCGTTGAAATTAAACCGCAGTTATACTGCAGCTCGCAAGGCTCTTTCACGAACGATTGAAGTTTGGTATGCTGTCCTTTTAAGAGAAATAGAAGGATACAAAAGGGAAATAGCAATTTCTCCTCGAAATCCCTTTAATTATTTGGAAATAGGAAGGCGATATCGTTGGATGGAGGAGTGGGAATTGGCGGAGAAATGGTACGATAAATATTTGGCGAGAGATAAAAATGCTTCGCCTGATGAAATAATCCGTTATACAATTATTTTAACAAAAACAGGGCACATTAAAAAGGGTGAAAAAATTCTTAAAACTTATGTACAGCGTTACCCCGATGATTGGAGGCTTTGGAGTCGTTACGGTTATTTTTCCTTGTGGCTTGGTAAAAATAAAACTGCCGAAAAGGCTTTCTTAAAAGCATTGAGCTTTAAGCCCTTTTTCCAAGAAGCCTTAGATGGCTTGGACTTAGCACGACGAGAAGGTTATGTTACTCTTTATCAACAAAATTATGATAGGGTGAAACGGAGAGAATATCCTATCGATAGAGATTATAGAATTCTATGGAAAAATCCCGAGAACGACGATGTACGCTTCCGCCTTGTGGAAGAACTAATGAAGGCTAAAAGATATGAGGAAGCCTATCAACAGTTGTTGATATTAAAGGATAAGCACCAGGAAGAAGCGTATTTTAATACTTTATGGGAAGAAGTTGTTAATGCCCGAACTACTTATTATAAGGAAAAAATAGCGGAAGCAATGGATGTGCTGCAACAAGATTCCCTAAATCCAAAAGCTACACGCGAAGTTGCCCAATATTATTCTAATCTCGAGGCTTATCCCGAAGCCGAAGAAATATTGGCAAAGTATCTACAAAACAATCCCCACGATTATGAAACAAGATATGTGTATGCCCATGTTTTGGCATTAGATGGTAAATATCATGAGGCTCTTGCTCAGATGGATACTGTGCTGACTTATAATTCCGAACGTCCCAAATATTTACTTTTGGCAGGGCAATTAAATGTCTGGATGAATCAAAATCTGGATTTGGCAAAGGAGTATTTGACAAAAGTTTTAACCGTCGAACCCAAAAATGAATATGCATTGGTCGCTTTGGGAACTCTTTATTTTCAAAAGGATAGTTTGGATAAAGCCGAAGAATATGCCAAGCGAGCGGAATATTTTTATCCTAAGAATCCTGATGTGGAAGAGTTAAAGCAAATGATAGAGGAACAGAGACTACGAGACGAAGAACAATCATATATTGATAGTCTTAACGTAGGGCGTAAAATGGTTAAAGCGGGAAATTGCCCCGATGCAATTCCTTATTATGAAGAATATCTGCAACATTTTCAAAATGATAATGTTGAACTTGAACTTGCAGAGGTTTACCTCTGTGCCAATAGATACAAGGACGCTATAGCAATTTACGACAGTGTTTTAACGGAACATTATGATATGGCTGTGGAAAAGAAAAAAGCTAAAGCTCTTTTCTGGAGCGGAGATACAGCGGAAGCCCTGCCATTGTTACAAAAACTTTATGCTCAAGATCCAAATGATATGGAAATTGAACTTTATTTGGGAGATGCTTATGCGCGGGTGCATAATTATAAAATGGCGATGGAAATTTATTATGATTTGAAAGACAAAGCCCCGAAATCATATATTATTGAACAAAGAATAAATTGGTTGCCTCCTGAATATAGAAAAGTCGGTTTATTGGGAAAAGCATGGTCTATACTTATTAATGAGGTTTTTTCTTCTGCTAGTGTTACGCCTTTTGCCAGTTATTTCGATGATAATTTAAATTTTCAATATTATTATGGGGGACTAACTGCCTCGGTGGGAATACTTAAGAGAGTGGGAATCGGAGGAGTAATTTATCGGGGGGCTTTTGCAAATCTTTTTAATCAAGTACCATTTACAGTATCTGAAGGTAAATTGTTTGTCTACCCTATGGAAAACTTAAACGTTGTTTTAGGCTATGGAAAAATTTATTCGCAAGGAATGATAAATCAACCTGTATGGGATGCAAGTGTTTGGTATAAACCATTTAAAACCCTGAAAGGAACTTTGAGTTATTTACACTCTGACGGTGCGGCAATTCTCTATTCTTCAGAATTGGTAACACGTCGTATTCCGGCAAACAATGTTAGATTTACTGGGGAATTTCAAGCTAGAACAGGATTGATTTTAGGTGCTGATTATGTTTTTGTATGGACAGAAGAAAATACCTACGAGGCGGTTAACTATGGTAATTTTTTCCGAGGGAAAATTGGAAAAGCTTTCCATCCGAATTTTTCTGCGGGATATGAGTATTATTTTGGGGATTTTAAAAATGCTAGTTCATATTATTATACTCCAGATAATTTCTTAGCACATATTATTTGGGGACGTTGGGAAATGGTTGTCAGGAATATATGGAAATTTGAAATTCTTGGGAAATTAGGTTATATCCCTGAAAATGATTATGTGCTTAGAGAATTACATGCACGCTTTCGCTATAATTTTTGGAAAAATTTTTACTTAGAAGCTAATGCCTTTGTGGGTAGTACTTTTAGAGAAGAATATAGTTATAGTTCTGGAGCTTTTTACCTTGCCCTTGGGTGGAATATGTACTAATTTTTCACTTTTAGTAAAATACTTTAAGAATACTTTATAACTCTTTATATTGAAATGGTTTAAATAAAATGTTATATTATAGGCAAATTATTTGCTTTTATTAAAAAGATAAGGAAAAAATGGCTATTCAAAGTAACATACAGCGTTCAACGATTCTATTGGATAATAGGGAAATCGATCCTCCCAAAAGAAACGAGAAGCGGGAAAAGATTCGTACGATTATTGTCTCGGGCGTTTTGTCCGTGATATTTCTGGCTATTATTTTGATAACACTTCCGATGACAGTTCTTTCTTTTAGTGGCTTGTTTGTTTATGCTTCTACTGTTGCTCTGGTCATTTTCCTTTTTATTTTATTGTTCAGATATTTTTCTATTTTAGTTTTGGCTTATTTGAGTAATACCAAATATACCGTTAAAGAATATCCGCCTTTTTATCCGTTTGTTTCTATAATTGTCCCCGTATATAACGAAGAAAAAGTAGTGGAACAATCAGTTCGCTCGCTTGTAGAATTGGATTATCCCAATTATGAAGTTATTATTGTTAATGATGGTTCTACCGATAACACGGCAGAGGTAGCGAGCAAACTAGTTGGGTATCATAAGGGTAAGTCGGGAATGATAAGAGTTTCTCTAATAAATAAACCTAATGGAGGTAAATCCAAAGCGCTTAATGCGGGAATACAGTATTCGGAAGCAGACTTTTGTGTGAGTGTGGATGGGGATTCTAAACTTTCCCCGGATGCGTTAAAAATGGGGATAAGACATTTTATAGATCCAAGTGTGGGTGCTGTGGCGGGTAATGTAAAAGTTTTGAATAGAGGAAAAATTGTTACTGACTTGCAAGCTCTTGAATATATTGAAGGGCTGAATCTTGCCCGTTTTGCTCAAGGATTGTTGAAGATGGTTAATATTATTCCGGGACCGATTGGAATTTTCCGGAAAAGCGCTTTACGGAGTGCAGGTTTTTATTCAAGTGATACCTTTGCCGAGGACGCTGACTTGACGCTTAAAATTTTGGCTGCAGGTTGGCGTGTAGAATATGAACCTCGTGCTATTTCTTATACCGAAGCACCGGAAAAATTTATGCAATTATTGAAGCAGCGTTATAGATGGACGCGGGGAATCTTGCAAGCAATTCGTAAACATAAAAAGCATATTTATAATCCTACGATTAATTTTAATAATACTCTTATTTTATGGTCAATGTTCTACGAGGCATTGGTTTGGCCTGCAATGAATATTTTTGCAAACTTGTTCTTCATGGTAGTTGGTGTCCTTTACCATATGTCTGCTTTGGTTGTTTTCTGGTGGATAGGGATAATGTCGTTGGATATGATGGCGGCGGTTTATTGCTTGGCGGTGGAGAAAGAAGAATTCCGTTTGGTGTTTTATGCATTTATTTACCGCTTGCTTTTTATTTTAATGGTTGATGTTACAAAAGCTATGGCAACAATAGAAGAATTTTTAGGTATAGAAATGACGTGGGGAAAGTTGGAAAGAGTTGGTTTGGAAAAAGGAGAAAATGCTTCGGCATAAAATAGAAGTTTAATATTAAAATTAGAGGTAATTATGGAATTAATACCAATACTTTCGTTCATTATTTTGGTAGCAACCATATCCACTTTTATTTTGGCAGTGGGTGCGTATGTCCTTTATAAAATACGCGAGAGGCGAGGCTTTAAAAAAGCGGCAGAACCGGCTGCAGTTCCGGCAGAATTGGTGGCACCTACGCCTTTACCCACGGAAGCCGGTATGGCAACGCAAACCGGTGTGCGAAAAACCCTGTTTGAGGAACATCCCTCGCGTGCCGGTTACGGACCACCTCCTTCTCCGACGTATTACAGAACTGAGGAACGTCAAACTGCCCGAGCGTCTTCTTATGCGCCTCCTATGCCGACTTTTACAGAACGTTATAATCCTCCTCCGGCACAGCATTCGCCACAGCAAACAACGGCTGGTTCTAAATTTCTCCGTTATACTAACGAAGGTTATGTAGAACCAAATACAGAAGAAAAAGAAATCAAGAAAAAACAGGAAACTCTTAAATGGCGGTAGATGAGGAAAAACTATTTGGCTTTAGGGTTAATTATTTTATTGTTTTCCTTAGCGGCTTAGTTCTTCTGACCGTGGGCATTCTGATTTTTTTGATTATAATTCAGAGTGTTTACGGACGATATAAAATTGAGGAAATCTTGCCCTCAAAGAAGAATTTCGAATTGTTTCAAAAGCAAGATAGAATTGCTGTGTTATACTCTAAATATACGGAAAATATGTTGCCGGAAGGTAGCACATGGCTTTCCGATAATATTGATACGTGGGAAGTTTACCTTAAAAATGAGCATGTTAAATATGATATTATATCTGACCAAGCAATAGAATTGGATGAACATTTTAAATACAAGATGATTGTCTTGCCTTCCGCAAAATCGATGAGTGATAAGGAGGTAATTGAACTTAAAAAGTATTTAGAGCAAGGTGGAAGTATTTTTTGCACGGGTGGTCCTGCCACTTTTTCCGACGAAGGTAAATGGCGTGGATGGTCATTTTTTACCGAGGCTTTTGGAATGAAATTTACCCGGGAAATTAAACCCGAAGAAACATATAAAGTCCATACTTTACGTGGAAACTTAATTATTACGGCAGGTATTCCTACGGGATATGCTTTGAAAATTGCTACGTGGGATAGGCCTATCTATGCTGAAATTCTTGAACCTCGTACTACTCAGGTAAGTTTTTGGTACGATTATCGCCGAGAAGCGGGCTTAGTCCGCGAAGGCGTTAGTAAAAGTGCAGGAATAGCTTACGGAACTTACGGAAAAGGACGATTTATATGGTATGGTTTCGAATTGAATTCCGTGATAGGTAAACAAAAAGATTATATTTATTTCGAGAAATTGTTTAAAAATAGCCTCGCTTGGTTGCTTTATGAACCAATTGCTTTTGTGAAAGATTGGCCCTCTCCTTATAAAGCAGCAGCAGTATTTATTCCAGAAATTGATAAACAACCGAGTAATATTTATAATTTGCTAAAAGTATTAAAGAATAAACATTACCCGACTTCTTTCTTTGTTGACCCCTATATCGCCATTAATAATCCTAAAATAATGAAAAATGTTGCTAAATTTGGAGATCTTGGGGTGGTGGTGGACATAGGCTTTAAAGAAAGTGCCGAGGATTCGGTGAATCAACTGGATGATAAACTTGTGCAATTAGCAAGTGTTCAATTTGCAAAGGATACTGTCGAAGCAATATCTGGCGGGAGAGTTAGGAGTCTAATGCCACTCTATGGCTTTTATGATGAAAACACATTGCAAGCAATATCGAAAACAAATCTTGAGTTTCTCGTTACAGATTCACTCACCGACCGTTCTGTGCCGCGAGTTATTATCCGAAACGAGAAACCGATTCTCTTGATTACAAAAACGGCACGTGACGATAACGAAATTGTAGGACGATACGGGCTTACGGAACCGGCTTTTCAAGAATACACTTATGAGGAAGATGTTGATAGAGTCTTGTTTGAAGGAGGACTTTATGTTTTGAAGGTTCATACAAGATATCAATTGCAACCTTCTTATGTAAAGGTGATAGATCACTTGATAAATTATATTCGGCAAAAAGATTACTGGATTGTTTCTTTGGATGAGTTGAAACAGTGGTGGTTACGTAAAGGTGGTATCGAAATTCAATATAAAACCCGAAGCAAAAGAAGAATTGCTATAGAAATTACGAACCCTACTGATAAAACTGTGTTTAATTTTACTGTGCAATTGAACATTAACAAGAAAATTAAGAATGTTTCCGTTACTTCTAACATTATTAATATGAAAATTCCAGCTTATGAGTTCGATACCTCTTTGAACCGCTTGTATTTGTATCTTGAAAAAATGGAACCGCACGAATCTCGTTCCCTGTTGGTTGATTATGATAATGTGGTAAATTTGTAAATAGGAAATTGGCGTTTTCATAGTTTATTTATTTTATTGTGAAGCCGACCGAAAAAAACGATTATTAATTCGGAGAAATAATTGATGAAAGGGGAAAACTTAATCAAAAAGTTTCGAATCATTCTCATATTGCTTTTTGCAGGGGTGTGGGCATCTTGTGTCCAAACGATAGAAAATCCAAATGCCGCTTCTCCAAATATAAAAATTTTTAGCCCTAAAACAGGAGATACTATTGCTGTTGGAAAAACGGAAATAGTCTATGATGCCGCTCCTGGACTGGGTAGTCAGGGAATAGACAGGCTGGAAATATTTTTGAATGGGAAATCGGTAAAGGTTCAAGGACTTACGGAAGAAGGAAGATTGCCTACGTTGTTTCTTGAAGTTGATTCTTCTTATATTGGGCAAAAAATTCGTTATTATGTTTCCGTTTATAATAAAGAAAGAAAAGCAAAAGCAAGCCCCGAACAAAAGGATATTTTAGTGGTTAAGTATAATAAACCCCCTCGTGCACCCGAGCATTTAATGCTTCAAAAAATATCCAAGACCGAGGCTTTGCTTGTGTGGGACGATAGTGCAACTACGGAAGAAAAATATGAAGTATGGCGCCGGGATGGCGGAGACGGCACATATCGCGTGATAAGAACTTTACCTCGCAATTCTACTAATTATAGGGATATAGGTATTTCGGAATATGTTACTTATTACTATAAAGTGCGAGCAGTTAATGCTTTCGGCGCATCGCCGTTTAGCAACGAGGTGAATTCCGGTGGCGCTGCCGGTAGTCCTCCTACGAATCTTACCGCACAAGCTCTGGGCGCCTCGATTGTCCAACTGGATTGGATTGATAATTCCTCTGCAGAAAATGGTTTCAAGGTTCAACGAAGAGTGCTTGATACCGACAGCTGGAGTACAATTGTCATTTTACCTCCTAATACAGAGGAATATTTCGATCAAGGCTTGTCTCCCAATACAACTTATCGTTATCGTGTGGGTGCTTTTACAAGTAATTCGGAAGCATATTCTTCTGAAGTGGTTGTTACTACAAAGCGTATGGATATTTCTCCTCCTTCCAATCTCATTGCCGATTTTAGTCCTGAGGACGCGGGAGTTAAAATAACGTGGTCGGATAATACAAATTTAGAAAACGGAACTATTATCGAACGTAAAACGGGTTTAAGCGGAAAGTATCAGCAAATAGGAGTGACTGGTCAGGATGCTACTCAATACATTGATTCCGACGTGGCTACAAATACGATTTATTATTATCGCGCGCGTTATTCTACTACTGAAGGCTTTTTTACTCCTTATTCAAATGAAGATTCCGCATACGTACCGGAAGTGCCTTTGAAAGCTCCGAGTAATTTAGAAATAATTGAATTCGTACCGAACAAAGTTTATGGTTTGTTCTGGACTAACAATGCTCCTACAGAAGATGGAATCGAGCTTTGGAAACGCGTGGAGGGGGATACATATCATTCGGCTTATAAGGTTTTCCCCCCACGTACCCATGCTTATAATGATACCTTGACGGATGGAACTAAAATTTATTATTACAAGGTAAGAGCCTTTTTGGGCGATAAATATTCGGCGTTTTCTAACGAGGTAAGTACCGCCGGGGGTAGCGGCATTTTCCGTCCTACGAACCTGGTTGCCACAGTTGTGCCCAATCAATTGGCTGTGGATTTGACGTGGGTGGATAATTCGAATAACGAGCTTGGTTTTGAAATAGAAAGAAGAATGAGCGGCTCCACCGAGTTTAAGAGAATTGCAATCGTAGGACCTAATGTGCAGTTTTATCGAGACCAAACGGATGGGCTTTATCGCGGTTCTACGTATGATTATCGAGTCCGGGCATACAACGCTACGGAATTTTCGGAATATTCCAACATTTATACGGTTACAATTCCTTATTAAAGGAAAAACGTGGAAAATTTGCTTGAAAATATTGAAATCTTTTTAAACACGAATGTTTCCGAGCCTTCATTAATTGTGGATGAAGAGGGAAATGTTTTCAAAAGAAATTCCCTTTTCGAAAATAGATTCGGGGAGAGTATTGATTTTTTGTTTGATATTTTCTCCCAAGAAGATGCGGAAAAGGTAGCACATACGTTGCTAAGAATGGGAGATGAGCCGGTAACGGTGGAGGTAAGCCTGCATACTAATATCGGGGAGGGAAAATATTTATTGAAAATTTCTCCTGTTACGGGTGATGCTAAACGTTACTTTATTATTTCCTTTTCTCCATTGGAAAATTCCATGGAGAGAAATGTACGCTTTCGATATTTGGCCGAGGAACCGGAGGAATTTATTGAAGATGCGAGAATTATTGAACTTCTTAACAAAATAAAATCCAATTACCCTTTCACGATAATTGGGAAAAATATTGTACAGAACGAAGCAAATAAACTTTCGGGGTATTTCTGGATTAAAGATGCGGAAAGAAAATATGTGCTTGTAAATAAAAAGTATGCGGAATATTTAGGAGCAAAACCGTCGTCTGTCGAAGGATTACCCGAAAGCGAATTTCTTCCTCCCCATATTGAGAAAATGCTGGCTAATACGGATGCCTATATTTTGGAAACCGGAAATGCGACAATAATAGAAGGATTGGGAAAACAATTTCTTCCCCCAGGCGAAGCTATCATAGAATTTCCTTTGTTGGATATTGATGATAATGTGATTGCTATTGTTGGATTATCTTATCGGCGCGGGGACGAAAGGAAAGAAAAATCGGAAGCCGAGCAAAACGAAAATGAGAATTTAATAAACGAGAGTGTTGAAATGTATGATGAAATTTTGAGACAATTCCCGGAACCCATTTTTATTTACGATGTGGAGAATTTGAGATTCCTCGAGGTAAATAAAGCGGCATTGGATTTGTACGGTTATACACGGGAAGAATTTCTGGGAATGGATTTAACGGACCTTTATGCACCGGAGGATATTCAAAGTTTAATTGAGTCTGGAACAAACGGTAAAAGTAAATATGGTGGTCCGTGGCGCCAAAAAAGAAAGGACGGTTCTTCTGTAATCGTTCAAATAAGCCGTATCCCGATTGAATACGAGGGACGAGCGGCACATATGTCTGTAATTAAAGATTTGACAAGCAAGACGGAGCTTGATAAAAAGATTCAGCTCTATAAAGCCGCTTTCGAAAATTCGGGCGATGCTATTTTGATTACCGATATGCACGGTTTCGTGAAATATTCGAACGATAATTTTGCCAAGTATTTTGGCTTTCCTAAATCGGATGTAGAACAGAGCACTTTTCTATCCTTTGTGGCGGACGAAGACCGCGGGAACGTCAACAAAGCTGTTTTTCAGTCCCCCATACCGGATGTGAAAACGATGGAAATAAAGATTAAAAAATCGGACGGAGAATTGTTGCCCGCCAAAGTAATTTCCTCCCCCATTTTCGATTTCGAGGATAAAGTCGAAAGATATGTTCTGATTATTAAACCGATATTTTCCGAAAGTAGAACCGGCGTAATTACGGAAACGACGACTCGGGGAATAGACCCCGGGTTCCTTTCAAATCTTTTTCACGAGCTTTTGACTCCTTTGAACGTAATTATCGGTTTTGTGCAAGAGCTTTCGGAGAGTATTCAAAATCCCACGGAAGATCAAAGGGAAGCTATACAGATTATTAAGGAAAATCAGAAAGTTTTGATGCAAACCATGGATACCGCCGTGGAATACTCTCTGCTTGAACAAAATATGATAGAGCTTTCTCCAAAAGAAATTACTTTCGTTGATTTGCTGGAACATCTGGAAAATTCCACAAAGAAAATCTCTGATTCCAACGAAGTAGTTCTAAGTTACGGAAAGATTTCTTCCTCTTTGAAATTTGTTACGGATAGGCAGAAATTTCTTACTTTCTTGGTTCAAATACTCCATTTTGCTATTACCATGACCCGAGAAAGCAAAATTTTCCTTTCGGCAAATTATGTGGATAATGAAAAATTTTACGTCGGTATAAAAGATACTAAAAACGGGATTAGCGAAGATTTGTTCAAAAATTTGAATTCAGTTTTTAAAGACGACGAAAACAACATTCGCCGGAATTTCGGGCTTTCGCGGTTTACCGTTCGATTGGTGAAGAAGCTTTTGAACATTTTGAAAGCGGAATATACGGGACTTCCGAGCGAAGATTCGCCCAATGAATTTGCATTAATTTTCCCTTTGAGGCTTGAGGTTTCGGAAAAAGAAGAGGAAACGATAGCGGAAGAAAAGCCAAGGGAAGAGGAAAAGACAGAAGAAATCAAAGAGATACCAGAAGAAGAGAAACCTGAGGAAAAAGAAATTCCTGAAAAGTCTGTTCCCAGCACTACTTCCAAGAAAACCTTAGATATGTCCAAGTTGAGTTGTCTTTATTTAGAAGACCAAATAGATTCACAAATACTTTTCCGCGCGCAGATGAAAGAATTGAACTCGATTGAGTTCGCCACAAGTTTGGAAAAAGCATTGCCCTTGTTGAAAAGTAAAAAATTCGATTTTATTTTGATGGATATTAATCTTCAGGGTGAATATAATGGTTTGGATGCACTGAAAATTATTCGCCAGATGCCCGGCTATGAAAATATTCCCATTATTGCCGTTACGGCTTATGTGGTTCCGGGAGCGGCGGAAAAATTCATTCAAGCAGGTTTTAATGAGTTTATTACCAAACCTCTTTTACGGGAAAAAATTATTGGTGCTTTAGAGAAAGTCTTCAGCTAACATCGTTTTTCCCCTTGCGATGTTGGAGGCGGGCTTTGTCCCGCCTTTTCCTTTTAAACTTGACTTTTCCCTTCGGCTTTTCTAAATTGAACCATACATTTGTATGGTATTGATAAATTTCTTAATATAAGTGTGAAAGCTGATTTTTTAGAAAACCTCGGTAAAGCGGGAGGCGCTTAGGAGTCTGGAGAGCAACAATGAGAACGGAATTAACAAATACGCAGCAAAGGATTTTGGATTTTATTGTGGATAAAAAACTTGAAGGGAAAGCACCTACTCTGGCGGAAATAGCGGAACGCTTCGGTTATAGAAACCGTTCCACCGTTCGGCAACATTTGCAAGCGATAGAGAAAAAGGGATACATCAAACGCAATCCCAGAATTTCCCGCGGGATAGAGCTTGTGGGAGGCGAACCTTTGTTTTTGAGAAAACCGATTGTCGGCGAGGTAGCTGCTGGTAATCCTTTGGTTATTTATCCCGATGCCCTCGATACGATAGAACTTCCCCGAATAGCAAAAATTCCCAAGGATTCCTTCCTTTTGAGAGTAAAAGGGGATAGCTTGCGGGATGCGTATATCTTTTCCGGTGATGTGGTGATCGTTAAACCGAACACACCGGTTCGTAACGGGCAAATAGTTGTGGCGGTATTGGACGATTCCGCAGTGGTTAAGCGCTTTTATAAACATGAGGATAGAATCGAGCTCCGTTCGGAAAACCCCGAATACGAGCCTATTGTTGTAAAGGGGGATTATGAGGGATTCAAGCTAATAGGCGTTGTTGTGGGAGTTTATCGGACGATGGGAACTACCAATACAATTGATTAAGGAGAAAATAGTGTGAGAGTCAAATACGAACTTGAGGTTTATACTTATCAAATTGATATTGTTCATCATTTGAGTAATATAGTTTATATCGAGTGGATGGAAATAGGTAGAATCAAATTGTTGGAAGCCATGGGCTTACCGATTGAGGAGCTGGAGAAAAGGGGAATTTTGCCTGTGCTTGTGGAAACCCGCATCCGGTATCGACGACCGATATATTTCGGGGATAAAGTTTACGGCGAGATTTGGATTTCCGAACTGGGAGCCGCCTCGGCAATTCTACAATTCCGTTTTTATAAAAATGAAGGAGAACTTGCCGCCGAGGGTTGGCAAAAAGGATTGTTCATTAACACGGAAACGAAAAAACCGCATAGACTTTCTTCCGAAGAAAGAAATAAATTCGAAGCATTTTTGGAAAAGGGAGGTGTATAATGAAAAGTAAAAAATCTTGGAAAGAAAAATTGCACGATACTAAGGACCTGCCTAAAGTCGTTCCGCTGGAAGGTAAAATGCGCGAAAAATGGGGCGAGGGAACTTTGGCAATTCCTTCCCCTTTGGAGGTAAATGAATTAATGAAACATGTGCCGAAAGGGAAACTGGTTACGATTAATATTCTTCGGGAAGCTATTGCCCGAAAGCATAATGCCGACGTGGGGTGTCCCATTACCACCGGTATTTTTGCTTGGATTGCCGCCCATGCGGCGGAGGAAGAACGCGCCGAGGGGAAAAAGAGAATTACTCCGTGGTGGCGCACTTTGAAAGAAGGCGGGGTTCTCAATCCGAAATTCCCAGGTGGAATCCAAAGACAAATGGAGCTGTTGGAAGCCGAAGGCTTTGAAATAGTTCCAAAAGGGAAAAAGAATTTTAAGGTTGCAAATTTTGAAAAATATTTGATTAAACTTTAATTCCTTCAAACAATTCGGGAGGTGTGTTTATGTTTGCACAAAAGGAATTTTTTCTGAAACCGTACCCTCGCGGGTTTCACCTTATTACGGGCGAAATTCTGAAAGCCATGCCGGAAATCCGAAAAGTTAAAACGGGATTGTTGCATGTTTTTATTAAGCATACCTCCGCTTCGCTCACTATTAACGAAAATGTTTCGCCCGATGTCCGCTCGGATATGAACAAGTTTTTTAATCGCCTTGTGCCCGACGAAACTCCCTATTTCGAGCATACTTTGGAGGGACCCGACGATATGTCCGCCCATGTGAAATCTTCGCTTTTGGGATATTCTCTGTCAATTCCGATTACGGACGGAAAACTCAATTTGGGAACATGGCAAGGGATTTACCTTTGCGAACATCGCAATCACGGTGGCAACAGAAAACTTGTCCTTACGCTTTTCGGGGAGGAAATG
>CAZSYM010000011.1:0-64373 GCA_964611145.1 uncultured Melioribacteraceae bacterium | reverse complement strand
GAATGCTCATTCTTTCCTGAGCGAAAAGCAAAACGGGAAACAATAAGAAAAATAGTGCAAGATTGGTTTTAAAAACGTTCATTTAATTCTCCGAAATTTAAGCAGTAAAGATAAGAATTTTAATTAGAAAAATTCACAGCTGTCTAAACAATTTGGATTTCAAAAACGTTCCATAGGTTTTTTAAAATTCGCCAGCGGAAGCGGTATAGTTTGGAAATTGTATTTAGATCAAGGATAATCGCTTGATAATTAAGCCCGTAGTTTAATGATTTGCTTCATCACAAACGACCTTCCTATGTATTGTTCTACCTGTTCTACCACTGCTACTCTCACAATGAGTGATATTTTATTCCTCCTTGTTAAACGGTTCAAAGGTTGCTCTTCACCCAGTGGTTTGATTATTTTTTTATTAAAGAAAGTTTTAAATATTTTACGTATCAAGTAGCCAGGCGGTAAAAAACGTTTAACTCTCAGCAAATCGCTCAAGTGAAAATTATCACGAGGACATAATTTGAGCCAATTTCATCTTCCCCATAATTCTTAGTTAAGTAAAAGAACATACGCCCCCAAAAGTGAAATCACATGTTTATTTCTCATATCATTTTAGGACGGACATGTTGGTCCTTGTAATTATCGCCTCTCCATATTGCTAATATTCCAAGAAAAATTTATCTTTGTGGCTCGAAATTTTGATTTTTGACATTTCGGGGGCCCGTAGCTCAGTTGGTTAGAGCAGCTGACTCATAATCAGCGGGTCCGGGGTTCAAGTCCCTGCGGGCCCACAAAAAGCCTCGGTCAAACCCGAGGCTTTTTTTATGCTTCGATTTGGGTATGCAATGCAATCTCCTCCAAGATGGAAGAAACCCTTAAACACTCTTCCAATTTGCCTTCGAAAACCACAGCCTTCCCTTTTACATGCACTTCAAAAGCCAGGGAACGCGCATGATTAAAAGAGCAATTTATCGCCTTCATCAATTGGGCAATAACTTCATCAAAAGTGTGCCAATCGTCATTAAAAAGCAACACTTTCAAAGGGGAGTGCGTCCCAGAAGTTTCCTCCGTTTCCGTATCTTCCGCCGGGGCGGGTTTTTCTTCGTATTCGCTCATTTTATTTGGAACCAAAAACAATTATTCATTTTCAAAGAAAATAATTTAATATTATTTTTGTAATTTTACATAATCACTAACACAAATTGATGTAACAGTTCAGGAGGTAATATGAAGATAGCAGTATGTGTGAGCCATGTACCGGATACGGCTACGAAAGTTCAGGTTGGGCCGGACGGAAAAAGCATCGACCAAAACGGGGTAACTTATGTGGTTAATCCCTACGACGAATTTGCCATCGAGGAAGCTTTGAAAACGAAAGAAGCCTTGGGCGGCGAAGTCGTCGTAATTTCTTTGGGACCGGATGCTAACAAGGAGACAATTCGCAAAGCGCTGGCAATGGGCGCGGACAATGCCGTACTCTTAAAAACCGACGAGGTAAAAGATTCCCTCGCAGTTGCAAAAGCCCTGGCGGAAGAAATCAAGAATCAGGGTGCGGAAATTGTTTTCTTCGGCAAACAATCCGTCGATTATGATAATCAAATTGTGGGACAGTTAACGGCGGAATTTTTGGGGTATAACTCCGTAAGCGTTGTTGTAGATTTGAAAATCGAGGATGGAAAAGTAACTGCGGAAAGGGAAATCGAAGGCGGGAAAGAAGTAGTGGAAACAACTTTACCCGTGGTAATCACCGCACAAAAAGGGTTAAACGAACCCCGTTATGCTTCTCTGAAAGGTATAATGGCGGCGAAACGGAAACCAATCGAGGAAAAGGAACCCGTAGCCACCGAAAACAAAACGGAAGTGCTAAAAATGAAACTCCCCGCTCCGAAGCAACCCGGTAAAATTATCGGTACCGACGCTTCCGCAGCGGCAGAATTGGTAAGATTATTAAGAGAAGAAGCGAAAGTAATTTAAGGAGAAAATACCATGGGAAATAAAGTTTTAGTCTTTTTGGAACAGAGAAACGGTGAAATTAAAAAATCATCGCTCCAAGCCTATAAAGCCGGAGAGGAATTGGCAGAATATTTCGGCGCCGAAATTTCCGCCGTTACAATCGGGAATGAAATAAAGGACTTGGAAAACGTGGGAAACTTCGGCATTAAAACCGTTTACCACATCAAGCATCCAGATTTGGCTCTTTACTCTTCTTCGGGCTATTCCAAAGAACTCGCAAAGCTCGCCGAGGAAATCGGAGCTAACATATTGGTCTTTTCGAACACGGCAATGGGCAAAGATCTCGCTCCGAGACTCGCTGCCAAATGGGACGCAGGAATTGCAATGGACTGCATCGCATTCACAAAAGAAAACGACCAAGTAATTGCCACCCGTCCCGTTTATGCCGGTAAAGCTCTTATTGACGTAATCGTCAAAAGCGAAAAGAAAATCTTCACCGTCCGCCCGAATGTATTTCAAGTTGGCGAGGCGGCGAACGCAACGGCAACCATCGAGACACGAGAAGCCGAAGCGCCCGATTTGTCCGTTAAAGTAACCGAACTAAAAACCAACGAAGGCAAATTGGACGTTGCCGAAGCGGATATAATCGTTTCCGGCGGACGAGGAATGAAAGGACCCGAAAACTTCAAGATGATTGAAGAGCTGGCGGATTTATTGGGTGGCGCCGTGGGAGCTTCCCGCGCAGTTGTGGATGCAGGTTGGCGCCCGCATAGCGAGCAAGTGGGACAAACCGGTAAAACCGTCTCCCCAAATCTCTATATCGCTCTTGCAATATCGGGTGCAATTCAGCACTTGGCGGGAATGCGTTCTTCCAAATACATCGTAGCCGTGAATAAGGACAAGGATGCTCCCATTTTCCAAGTAGCGGATTACGGAATTGTAGGCGATGTTTTTGAGGTACTCCCTGCAATTATCGAAGAAGTAAAAAAAATCAAATCTTAGAAAATGGATAAAGTTGAAGTTGAAATTGTCGGTTTATCCGCAAGTCCTTCGGCAGGAGGCGCTTATAGCCTCCTGCTTAAGGAAATCATGGGCATACGTCGTCTTCCCATAATGATTGGTGCATTCGAAGCGCAAGCTATCGCTATGGCTTTGGAAAATATAGTTCCCCCGCGTCCACTTACACACGATTTATTAAAATCCGTAATCGACAATTTGGGCGGTACGGTTCTGGAAGTCGTGGTTACGGAATTAAGGGAAGGAACCTTTTACGGACAAATAATCATTGACACTGCGGGATTCACAAACGAAATAGATGCCCGTCCCAGCGACGCAATTGCCCTTGCTCTCCGCGTAGGCGCTCCGATTTACGTATCCGAAAATGTAATGCAACAAGCCGGTCTTATTCCCAGCGGTAAAACCGAGGAAAGCTCCGAAGTCGAAGAAAACGAAGAAGAACAACCCTTGACCAACGCCACGAAAGAAGCGAAAATAGCGGCTCTTCAGGATCAATTGCGGAAGGCAATCGAAGCGGAAGAATACGAACGAGCGGCAAAATTGAGAGACGAAATTCAAAGACTACAAGGCAACGCTAATTAAAAATCTGCTCCCCTATTTTGCATTCCAAACAATTGTTTTTTGAACAATACGAACGAAAGAGTTCTATCATTCCCTGCGCATAAACGGACTTATGCAACAACGATTCCATGCGGAGATTTTCCGCCATTTCCCTTGTAATACTGTTTTCACTATTCTGGCGATAAAATTTATAAATACTAATCACTTTCTTGGCTTGCTCCTCTTTCTTAAAAACATTAAAATAAACCGAAAGGAAAGGAAGAATCACATTAACCATCATTTCGTCAACCCGAGAATAGCCTATAAAATAGCGAATTTCTTTCTTGCCCGGAGTATCAAAAACATAATGCTTTTTCCAATAACCGGAAGCCTTCACGACGAAAAGAGATTTAATCGAATTTATCAAAACGTTGATATTCCTAATTTCCGTAGCCTTTTTAATCACTTTGGTTAACAAATCGTTGAACAATAAAGTTTTTAAGAGCCTCGCGCCGCCTGCTATTCTTATAGTGGGAAAATTCTGCGGACGCAATTTAAAAAAGTGCCAATCCGTTTCGTCGAAAGTTTTTCCGTCATAAATTTTTTTGATGTTCTCCCAGTATTCCTGCAATTTAAGAGTATAATCGTTGTGATGTTTTTCTTCTTCATCGGAATCTTTCTTAGGCAAAAGTCCCGCTATTCCGAAAAGAGAAGCCTCCGCCAATATTACAAAATCCTTTTCCCCCAGTTTTTTCAAGAAGTCAATCTTTGCCGAACGTGCCAATTTAAGCATTATACTTTTATTCTTCGAATACCCCAGCGCTTCGAAAATGAATTCATAAAAAGTCTGCTCCCATAATTCGCGATTCTTAAAATCATCCGTCGTAAAAACCTTTTCGTTAAACTGTTCGGTCAATTCGTATCCCACTTCGGGTTCATTAAGTCGCAAGTTCGAAAGGAACGCAAGTTCTTTTAACCTGTCGAAAATTCGAGTGCATTTTTTATCAAAGCGGCGCACTCCCAATTCCATTAAGTACTTTTTCTTGAAATTAAAATCTATCTGGTCGGTATATTCATGACAACGGAGTCGGCGGGAAAGTTCTTCCTGGGCAGCTAATATTTTTTCATTAATCTTTTTTACCTCATCTTCGCCCAAATAATCCGCCAGGCATACGGAAACAATCTTTCTACCCTCCTTATTATAGACATAATTCTGACGGTATTTGTTAATGAAACAAACGTGGAGAATTACCTTGTTGTATTTTCTATCTATATTATGCCCATGATGTTTCCAATCGTTATAATCGCGGTCAATTTCAACATCTCCGACGTAAGTCAAATTATCAATCTTGACGCGCGCGTTCCGAAAGTCGGGACCGGAGCTATCCTTATTAAATTCACCGGGGTCAAGAATTTCCACCTTTTGCCCTGTTTCAGTTTCAAAAGGATTTTGGAAGGCTATGTTTTTCCAAACCTCATAAAGTTCGGCTTCATAAATTTTTATTGCTCGAGTCATTAAACACCCGCGATTACTTTCTATCTTTCCGATAGAAGAATTCAACGCAGTATTTTTGCGTAATAAAAGAAAGATAACACTTTAATTTTTAAAAAGAAAGGGATTCAAAAAGGCAAAATCAAAGTTTGGGAATAGCCATCCCCTCACTTTCGTCGAATGTCTCTCAAATATTTTTCCGTCTTTTGAAAAAATCTTTTCCACTCGTTGCGGTCGGGAGATAGCGCCTTCATTTCCTTTTCAAACTCTCTTTCCGTCAGCCCCACTTCTTTCAAAGCCTCGTTTCTATAATAATCAATAGAATCCGGTACGCCGCGGTAATACTCCTCGTAAAAAAGAATTTTGGCGTAGGCATGCGCCAATCTATCTACGTCGGGTTTCACTTCTTGCGAGCATCCCGCCAAAAAGGCAAGAAAAACAAAGAAAGCAACAATATTATTTACGTTTACTCGCCTCAAAGAGAATCCTTTTTTCTCTCTCAGTCAAACTCTGATAGCCACCTTGACTAATTTTATCGAGGATTCTATCTAGTTCTTCCTGGTCTATCTCATATTCCTCGTTTTCGTCGAGTTCATAAAAATCGGCATCAATCACCGAATCCTCCTCGCGTCTGGAGGGACGTCTGAAAGGCTCGTTCACTCTTATTTTGGGTTTCCTTCGTCCGAAAGCTTTTTTGAAAAAATCCGATAAGCCGGAAGTATGATAACCATGTTTTCTATAATACAAAATAAAAAGGAAACCGACTGCGGCGCCGCCCAAATGCGCCAAATGGGCAACGGGCTCACCCGGATTGCCTACCGAGAGATATTCTATCAAAATAAGAAAACCTATCAAATATTTCGCTTTCATCGGAATCGGCGGGAAAAGAAGAAAAATATAACGGTCTGGGAAAGTCATACCGAAAGCCACCATTACGCCAAACACACTGGCGGAAGCACCAATCGTATATGCCGCATAATTGGAAACCAAAGGACTGAAAAGGAGCTGAGCAATTCCGCCCCCAATACCGCACGAAAGGTAATAAATCAAAAACTTTCTACTCCCCCACAGATTTTCTATTTCCATTCCGAACATCCAGAGCATAAGCATATTAAAGAAAATATGCCAAAATCCGCCGTGCATGAACTGATAAGTAAGCAATTGCCAAATTTGAAAATTATACGGCTGTCCGGCCGGGTCGATTCCCAGCAAAGGATTCAACGCAAAATAACGATTCAAAAGATACCAGCCCGGGTAACCTCCGAAACGTAAATTTTCAAAAATAAATTGAATCAAAAAAACCACAATATTAATAACCAAAATATTTTTGATAACCGGAGGTAAAAGATAAAAACCACGAAAACCCCGCGGACGGTAATAATCTCTGTCTTGTAATCCCATTCTATTTCTCTTCTTTCTTTTGCAACAGCAAATATAAACTGACGATTAAATAATCGTCAAACAAGTTTAATAATTAAGAATCTCTTTTTCAATTTTTCGGAGGAAGGGACGCATATTTAGTTGCGTCCCTCTATCCATTTCAAGCGTCATTCAAAGCAGCCAAACCGGGGAGTTCTTTCCCTTCCAGAAATTCAAGAGAAGCACCGCCGCCTGTGGAAACATGGGAAACTTGATCTTCCAAACCGCTTTTTTTGATAGCGGCGGCGGAATCACCGCCTCCCACGATTGTAATCGCACCGTTTGCCGTAGCTTCCGCCAAGGCTTGCGCAACCGCATTCGTACCCTCAGCGAAATTATCGAATTCAAACACACCCATAGGTCCGTTCCAAACTACGGTTTTGCTCCTCAAAATCTCTTCTCTAAACATTCTCACCGTTTTGGGTCCGATATCCATTCCCATTTTATTCGAGGGTATCATGTCAACATCAACCGCTTCCTTGGGCGAATCGTTAGAAAATTCCTCCGCCACCCAGACATCGACGGGCAAAAGAAATTGAACATTGGAAGTTTCGGCACGTTTGAGAATTTTCTTCGCCGTTTCTATCTTTTCTTCTTCCAAAATGGATTTTCCTATTTCATAATCCATGGCTTTCAAAAAAGTAAACGCCATACCACCGCCAATAATCAGAGAATCCACTTTGTTGAAAAGATTCTCAATGACGTCAATCTTACCGGAAATTTTGGCTCCGCCCAAAATTGCGGTAAAAGGACGAACGGGATTCGCAATCGCATTGCCCAAATAATCAATTTCTTTCTGCATCAAATAGCCTGCAACACAAATATCGATATACTTGGTTACTCCCACCGTAGAAGCATGGGCGCGGTGAGCGGTACCGAAGGCATCGTTCACGTAAATCTCTCCCAAGGAAGCCAATTCCTTAGCAAATTCGGGGTCATTTGCGGTTTCCTCTTTATGGAATCTAAGATTTTCCAACAAAAGGACTTCCCCCTCCTGCAAGTCGTACGCCATTTTTTTAACCTCTTCCCCGACACAATCCGATGCGAACTTCACCTCCTTATCCAACAGCTCTCCCAATCTTTTAGCCACCGGTTGCAGGCTCATTTCAGGTTTGCGTTCTCCTTTCGGACGTCCCAAGTGGCTCATCAATATCAATTTACCACCTTTATCCAAAACCGTCTCGATAGTCGGCAAAGCTGCCGTAATCCGACGGTCGTCCGTAATATTTTGATTTTCATCCAAAGGCACATTAAAATCGACGCGCATCAAAACGCGCTTGCCTTTCAATTCCACATCATCTATTGTCAACTTGTTCATCATAACTCCAAGAATTTTTATAATTTAACGCTAATAAAAAAAGAGCGGGAAAGCCCCGCTCTTTCGAAACGGTTTATTGTGCAATTTTCTTCAGCAAATCCACGACACGGCACGAATAGCCCCATTCGTTATCATACCAGGCAATTGTTTTCACCATATTGCCTTCGATAACCATTGTGGAAAGGCTATCGAAAATACTTGAATGTGTATTTCCGATAATATCCTTAGATACCAACGGTTCGTCCGAGTATTCGAGTATGCCTTTCAATTCGCCTTCAGCCGCTTTTTTGAACGCCTCGTTAACTTCTTCTACCGTAACATTTTTCTTAAGGGTAGCGGTGAAGTCCGTAATAGCGCCATCGGAAACCGGAACGCGCAAAGAATAACCGTTTAACTTACCGTCCAATTCCGGAATGACTTTGCCCACGGCAATGGCGGCACCGGTAGTAGTGGGAATAATATTTTCCGCCGCGGCACGCGCTCTTCTTAAATCCTTATGAGGCAAATCTAAAAGTCGCTGGTCATTCGTATATGCATGGACGGTAACCATCAATCCTTTTTCGATTCCGAAAGCATCGTTTAGCACTTTAACCATCGGCGCAAAGCAGTTCGTGGTACAGGAAGCATTCGAAATCACTTGTTCTTCGCCGGTAAGTATATTATCGTTTACACCCATTACAATGGTAGCGTCAACTTCACTTTTGGCAGGAACGGTAAGAATAACCTTCTTGGCGCCCGCTTCGATATGCTTCATAGCCAGGTCTTTGGTTCTGAAAACCCCAGTGGATTCGATTACATACTCGGCACCAAGTTCTCCCCACTTCAAATTTGCGGGGTCTTTCTCAGCGGATATTTTAATTTTCTGTCCGTTTACAACTATCGAATCTCCGTCGGCATAAACCTCGCCGTTGAATTTCCCATGCACGGAATCGTATTTCAACAAATGTGCTAACGTTTTAGCATCCGTCAAATCATTGATTCCAACAAATTCTATTCCGCCCAAATCCAAAGCACGACGGAAAACCAATCTTCCGATTCTACCAAAGCCGTTGATACCTACTTTTATTGCCATTTCTGTCTCCCTTAATTAATTGAAATAAAATCAATTTTAAATTTACTGCCAATTTCGTTCTTATTCAATTATAAAAGAATTCATCTACACGACAAGACATTAAAAACAAAAAAAGGTTCTTTCAAAACCTCAGCTTGCTCCCTGATCTAAAAATTTCCACTGTACACATTACCAGCCTCTTTAATTCCACCTTTAATTTTTAAGCGATATTTAATATATTTGCAACTCGAAGAAAAAAATCTTTTCTAATCAGCGGGGTCGGTTGTGAAAACAGAAGGAATAATTTTCTTAGCAATTTCGTGGATTTTCATCCTTACAAGTTTTGCCTACAATTACTACAAACTTGCCACACAGAAGAAAAGAAAAAAGCTTTAATATCAATCTAATTTAGAAACAAAAAAATTAAGAGGTAAATCGTGAGTAACATTAACACTCATAAAGGAAGGATTGCGATTTTAACGGGGGGCGGAGATGTTCCGGGACTTAATCCTGCAATCCGCGCGGTAACAATAAGGGCTATCCGCGAAGGCTACGAAGTAATCGGCATCAGACGAGGTTGGGCCGGTCTGGTGGATTTAATTCGAGACCCGAAAGCGGACAATAGCGAAAACTACACATTGCTAACCGAGGAATTGGTAAATAAAATCGGCAGAACCGGTGGGACTTTTTTGCACACTTCCCGCACTCGTCCCAGCCACATTCCGCTCACGCGCGTGCCGGAGCATTTGCGAGATAAATACACGGACGAACAAAACGATCTTACCGAGGAGGTCCTCAAAAATTTAGATTTTCTGGGAATTGATTATTTGATTCCAATCGGAGGCGACGACACCTTGAGCTATGGCGTTCGCTTACATAAAGAAGGCGTAAAAGTGATAGCCATTCCAAAGACAATGGATAACGATGTTCCCGGCACGGATTATTGTATCGGCTTTAGCACGTGCGTAACGCGTACAATAGAATTAACACATAATTTGCGGACATCCGCAGGTTCTCACGAAAGGTATTTGGTAATCGAGGTGTTCGGGCGTTATGCCGGTTTCACCGCTTTGTTGCCTACAATGGCAGGCGCGGCCAATCGTTGTGTAATCCCGGAATATCCGTTCGATATGGAAAGACTGGTGGAACTTCTAACCGAAGACCGTTATAAAAATCCGAGCAAATATTCCGTCGTGCTTGTTTCGGAAGGCGCACGAATAAAAGGCGAGGAAATGATATTCGAAAATTCCGAAAGGGATATGTACGGACATAAAAAATTGGGCGGAATAGGCGACGAAATCTCCCGACGTCTAAAAGCTCTTTCCACTAAATACAACAACGGACGACACATCAACGTTATCAATCAACGACTGGGTTATTTGGTACGGAGCGGAAACCCCGATGCAATAGATTCAATTGTACCGATGGCATTCGGCAATCTTGCTTTGGATTTAATCCTGGACGGCGTAAGCGGTCGCCTCGTAACGCTCAAGAACGGTCGCTACGATAACGAACACTTGGAAGTGGTAACAAGCTTCAAGAAAGTTGTGGACGTAGCCAAGTATTACAACACCGATAGACTTCGTCCTTTCTATAAAAGCTTTGAATCCAAACCTCTCTTTATCATGGCAAGCGATTAGCAAAAACAGACGTATAAAAAAAAGGCTGCTATGGAAGGCAGCCTTTTCTGTTTTAAATCATGCACCGAATCAAATAATTCGTAAGTTGGCAAATTTCACAAGGAGATTTTTAGTGCCGTGTTGTTCGAACGCCACGGTCACTTTTTGCATATCGCCCTTACCGTCTATTGCAAGTATTTTCCCTTGCCCGAAAAGTTCATGCACAACTCGGCTACCAACGCGGAGGGAGCGCTGTTCCTGATTAAAATCGTCATCGTAACCGCCTTGGTAAAGTTCGTCATAATAGGATTTACGGCGTCGGCGGGAACGTCTTGAACCTGCTCCGAACATTTCCTCGGTGGTTTCGGGGTCGAGTTCCTCAATAAATCGGGAGCGTGCCTGATAAGCCACTTCCCCGAAACGATAACGGGAACGAGCATAGGAAACATAGACTTTCTCCTTGGCGCGCGTAAGCGCCACGTAGAAAAGCCTGCGCTCTTCCTCGAGGCGGGAATCCTCGTCAAAACGGGGATTGAGCGGGAACACATCTTCCTCGCAACCGGTAACAAAAACCACGGGGAATTCCAAGCCCTTCGCATTATGAACCGTCATTAAGCGAACGGCATTATCCGTCCTCTTGAGTTGGTCTATGCCCGATATCAAAGAAACCTCGGCAAGAAAATCATCAATGGTAGCGTTCTTATTTTGCTCGTTAAATTCTTGTATGGCGTGAAGCAATTCCAAAACATTGGCGTAATGAAGTTTTGACTCGGGCGTATTTTCTTCCTTATACATTTTCAAAATGCCCAACTCATCCACAAGCGCCGAGGTTAACTCGCTAAGGGAAAGTTTATCCTTGAGAGCTATGTATTTATCCAGCAACAATTTGAATTGCTTAACATTTTTCTGAATTCTTTCTTTCACCTCAATTACTTCAAAGATTCTTGCCATGGTTTGAAAAAGCGTAATATTCAATCGGCGAGCAAAAGCAATCATTTTAGTAATTGAGGTGTTTCCGATTCCCCTCTGAGGGAAATTCATAATGCGCAAAAGGCTTTCCTCGTCATTCTGATTCGCAAAAACGCGGAGATAGCCGATAATATCTTTTATTTCCTTACGGCGGTAAAACTCCACTCCTCCAACAATTTTATAGGGAAGTTTCTCGCGAATCAAAGCCTCTTCCAATGCACGGGATTGAATATTGATACGATAAAGAATGGCTATATCGCTGAACTTACGCTTTTTAGCCGTAATTTCATTCTTCACCAGCTTGGCAATTTGGAACGCTTCGTCTTTTTCATCCGCACAGCGCATCAAAGTTACCTTTTCCCCTTCGGGATTATCCGTCCACAATTCTTTCGGTATTTGATTCACATTGTTCTTAATAACGGAGTTAGCCGCCCGAAGTATGGTTTTGGTAGAACGATAATTTTGCTGAAGACGAAAGACTTTTACCTTCGGAAAATCCTTTTCAAAATTCAGCATATTTTCCAGCTCGGCACCGCGCCAACCATAAATGGATTGCGCATCGTCGCCAACAACGCACACTTTAACAAAGCGATTATAAAGTAATTTAAGCACTTCGTACTGTGCTTTATTCGTATCCTGAAATTCATCCACCAAAATATATTTGAAGCGCGCCCTATAGTGCTGGAGTATTTTATGATATTTATTGAACAACTCAATGGGTTTCAAAAGCAAGTCGTCAAAATCCATTGAATTGTTTTCCTTAAGACGAATCTGATACTCCCGATAAATTTTTGCAATTTCCCTTTCCACCGGAGAATTTGCCATTTTTTCAAATTCATCCACAAGAATCATTTTATTTTTCAATTGACTTATCTTGTGATGAATTTTATTCGGGGTCAGACCGTCCAGCTCTATTTCGAACGCCGTCATTATATTGTTAACAAGGGAAATGGAATCTTCCCTATCATAAATAGAGAAATTCCGACGATAGCCAAGTTTCTCGGATTCCTCTCTTAAAATTCGTGCAAAGATGGAATGGAAAGTTCCCATCCAAATATTCTTTGCTTTCTTAACCCCCACCAATTCCGCAATACGTTCTTTCATTTCGTTTGCGGCTTTATTGGTAAAGGTCAGGGCAAGGATGTTCTCCGGCTCGAACATTTTTTCCGCCAAAACATAAGCGATCTTATAGGTTAGAACTCTTGTTTTACCGGAGCCCGCTCCCGCCACTATCATGTGCGGTGTAGAATTATATTCTACCGCGGCACGTTGTTCTGTGTTTAAATTTTCAAGTAGTTTCATAAGCCCCTTAAATTTTAAGAGTGCAAAAATAAGAAAATAGAACGGAAAATCAAAGGTAAAAAGGGTGCTTCCGTGCGAGTTATTCTTCCGTAAATCGAAAGGGAAATATCTCAATCATTCGCCAACCGTGGGGAAAGACGGCAAAGGTTTTCCAAAAAATTTGAGGAAAAGAGTAAGAGCGACAAAAATCAAAGCAAGCGACACGTAAGGGCTTAATCCGAACGCAGTGGGAATATCGCCGAGCGTCATGGTAAACAAAGCCACCACAAGCGCATAAGGGAGCTGAGTATTCACATGCTCCAAATGATTGCACCGAGAGGCAATGGAAGAAAGGATTGTAGTGTCGGCAATGGGCGAGCAATGGTCACCAAAAACCGAACCCGCAAGGACGGAGCTTACGACACCGACAAGTATCAAATAAGAAATTTCGGCGTTCAAACCGTACAAAGCCGAGAGCTTAGCTGCCAAAGGTATTACGATTGGAATTACAATCGCCATTGTTCCCCAACTTGTTCCGGTAGCAAAGCTTATCAAAGCACAAACGATAAAGACAAGCACGGGCAAAAAATGAGGGTTAATGGATTCGCTCAGAATGGAAATCAAATAATCCGCAGTTTTTAATTCCGTAGTCACGGAGCTAATAGACCATGCGAAAACGAGAATAACAACCGCAAAAAGCATCGATTGCAAACCTTTGCTCCACGCTTGAACCGCTTCGGTAAGAGTCATAATTTTCTGCCACACCGTCATTGCAATCGCCAAAAGTCCCGCGGCAAAACTAGCCCACAACAATGAAGAGAACGAATCGGAATAGCTGATAATATTCTTCAAGGAATGCTCTGCTATCCCGTTCACCTCCAGGGCTCTAAGCCCGGTAAATATCAAACCTGCGATTGTCCCAATAATCAACACTAAAATGGGAACAACGCCGTTGACCCATTTCGCGTTTTTCGTGGAGATTCTTTTCTCGAATTCGTCGTCTTCCGTTATTTCCAATTCTTCATAAAGGATTCCTTCTTTACGCGCTTTTTCTTCGGCTTTATACATGGGACCGAAATCTCTATTCAAATAAGAAGTAAGAAAAACAAAAAACAATGCGGCAATGGGATAAAATCTAAAAGGAATCGTATCAATAAAAACACCATAGGCGCTATACTTAAGTCCCACGGCATCCAATCCCGATTTAATAAGCCCGACTTCAAAACCTATCCACGAAGAAATTATCACGATACTTGCCACAGGCGCCGCGGTGGAATCAACAATATAAGCCAGTTTAGCCCTTGATATTCTTAGCTTATCCGTAATCGGGCGCATCATATTCCCTATTATCAAGGAATTTGCATAATCATCAAAAAAGATTGCCAGTCCCATCAACCAAGTGGAAAGCAAGCCGGAGCGGGGCGTACGAGCAAATTTCACAATTACCTTCGATATTCCCGCAGTACCGCCGTTTTTAGCAATGACGCCGATTACGGCGCCGAAAAGCAAAGTAAAGACTATAATGACAAGATGATCTTTATCCAGAAGAGAATTCAACACAATAGTATCGGTCAATCGTAAAAAGGCAAGCAACGGATTGAAGTCATACATAAGCAAGGCACCCAAGTAAACACCGGCTAAAAGAGAAAACAACACCTCCCGAATAATAAGCGCAAGCAATATTGCCAATAATGGAGGCAAAACGCTTACCCAGCCGGGCAATACTCTTATTGTTTTCCTTAGATTAAATTGTGGCAGGGAAAAAGAATATTCTCCGGCGGAGCTAATTACAATGCTTGTATCCGCCTCGTGTTCATTAACTCTGAGGAAATAAATTTCCTTTTTGCCTTCTTTTTCAAGTCCCAAGGCTACTCGAGAAATCCCTTCCGGAATTTCCCTAATTTTTATTTCGGTTTTTATACCCGTAAGAGAATAAGGGGCAAGTTCCAAATTTTGAGCATAGGTGGAAAAGAAAAAACCGAAGAAAATCAAAATGTAAAAGCTTTTCCTCACGGCATCCCGAAAGTAATTTTGGTTATCAAAAAGGCAAAGATAAAGTTTTTTCGTCAAATAAAAAGAAAGGGCTGTAGAATTTAAAACCCTACAGCCCTTTCCCAAAGGGGGGAATGGAATTATTTAATACCGGCAATCTCTTCCATCATATCGGTAGTAATGGATTTCGGTCTTTCAATCGGATATCCGAGTGCACGATCCCAAATAATATTGGAAGCTACACCCAACGAACGTCCGATTCCGAACAGAACGGTATAGAAATCGTATTCCTTAATACCGTAATACCATTGGATTACACCGGATTGAGCGTCAACATTCGGCCATGGATTCTTAGCTTTACCATGCTCTTGCAAAATAGGAGGAACAACTTTGTAAAGCATATCGACATATTTGAAAATTTCGTCGTCGGGCAAATGTTTCAAGCAGAATTCGCGTTGAGCGGTATAACGCGGGTCGGTTTTTCTTAATACCGCATGCCCGAAACCTGGAATCACCTGACCGGAATTAAGCGTATCCCAAACGAATTTTTTCATTTCTTCTTCGCTGGGGAGTTTTCCACCCATTTTTTCCATTACGCCTTGAATCCAACGAAGCACTTCTTGATTTGCCAAGCCATGCAAAGGACCTGCCAAACCGTCCAGCATTGCGGAAATTGCATAAT
The DNA here is from genome assembly GCA_964611145.1 of uncultured Melioribacteraceae bacterium. Classification (GTDB taxonomy): domain Bacteria; phylum Bacteroidota; class Ignavibacteria; order Ignavibacteriales; family Melioribacteraceae; genus WFQV01. The sequence continues at coordinate 49,049 of CAZSYM010000011.1, read as the reverse complement.
ACAAATCCGAGAGTGCGCTGGCAACCAAGTGTCCGGTATGTGCACTAACATTACCACTTTCATGGTCGCTGTGGAGAATGAAATACAAACGTGCAACATCGTCATAAGGTTTGTCGATGCCCATCATGTGAGCAAAGTTTCCACCCATATCCAAATCCGGGTCGGAAGGAATAATATCGCCGTTTTTATATTTCCAACGATAGATAAAAGCCGCTATTTCCGGGATGCGAGCCCATAAGTTAAGAGCGTCTTCCAACATCGGCTCCCAGTAATCCATCTTGCTAATACCTTCGTTGTATTTCTTAGCAAAGACGGATTCCTTTTGCATCGCGACAATAGCGGTGGAGAACATTGCCATCGGGTGGGAATCTTTCGGCATGGCTTTCAAAACGTCGAACACATAGCTCGGTACTTCACGACGTTTTCTGAATTCCTCGGCAACCATCTTGGCTTCGTCCTCGGTCGGCACATCGCCGGTAAGCAATAGATATAGAAAGCCTTCTACGTAAGGCATTTCCGCGCCAGGAACTTTCGGCAATTTTTCAAGAACTTCGGGAATTGTGTATCCACGAAAACGAATACCCTCGTAAGGGTCAAGATAAGAAATGTCGGTTGTTAAACATTTAACACCGCGCATTCCGCCAATAACTTGTTTAATCGTAACGTCGGATACTTTAACATCGCCATATTCTTTTAACAGCCGGGTAGTCCTGGGACGCCATCCTTCGATTTTCTCATAAAGTTTCTCTTTTAAGCTAGCCACTTCAACCTCCTCTAATTGATTAGTTTGTTAACGTTAAATCCGCCTAATTAATCGCAAATTTAACGTACTCTAAAATATAATTTTTTCAGGAAAAAAAGATATTAAATTCTTATTTTAATCAAAAAAATATTCATATCCCTAAAATATTTCGACATGAACGTATAAAATCAGTTTTTCCCTGTATGTCCGAAGCCCCCTTCGCCTCGGGAAGTAGTGCTTAAATCCGTGCTTTCTTCCAATTCCGCTCTATAAACTTTGCCCACCACCAATTGAGCAATTCTATCTCCTCTTTGAATAACAAACTCTTCTTCTCCGAAATTGAACAATATAATTTTTATTTCCCCGCGATAATCGGCGTCAATAGTTCCGGGTGAATTTAGCACTCCCACGCCGTGCTTTGCCGCGAGTCCGCTCCGGGGTCTCACCTGAATCTCGTATCCCTTGGGAATTTCAACACGCAAATTGGTAGGCACGAGAGCAATCTTACCCGGCGGAATGATCATATTTTTTTCCAAAGCGGCTCGAACATCCATGCCCGAGCTATCCCGGGTCTCGTAAGCAGGCAAAGGAATATCGGAAAAATTTTCATCCACGCGAGATATTTTGATTTTTATCTTGTTCATCTTATGCTTTTCTCCCTAGTTACTTCCCATAATTTTTCAACAGTCGTTTAACTTCTCGCGGTTCAACAATTTTAAAAAGAAAGATGGAAACAACAAAAGCCATGAAGAGGAGAAGCTCAAATTCCAAACTCAATTTCCCTTTCCGAGCCAGCCAGAAGTAAAAAAACATGGTTATACCGATAAGGAGCAAATTGAGGAATATTTTTTCGTATTCGTAGTGTATTTTATAAAACTTTTGCACCGTAATAAAAAGTCCGCCCGCCATAACAAGATAACTTGCCAAAGTAGCCAAAGCGGCACCCCAATAACCCCAGAGAGGGATAAGCCAAAAGTTCATACCCACATTGACCAAAGCCCCGGCGCCCGTAATGTAAGGCATGTATTTGGTTTTTTCTTCTATATAAATACCGGCGGTAAAATTAACATACATACCGTAAAAAAGGTAAGCCAAAAGGACAACGGGGACGATATAAATTCCACTTAAAAACTCCTTACCGATTAACGTTCGCCCGTGCAAAATTTCGATGGACGCCAAATCCTTTATAAATAAAGTAACAAAAGCCCAAATAATCGAAGCGGCAACAACGAAAAAAGTCAGCACCTTGGAAAAAAGCTCTTTGGCGTTTTCCTCACGAGCGTTATTCAAAAAGAAGGGTTGCCAGGCATATTGAAACATAGAAACGAAAAGCATCATAAAAATTCCAAGTTTATAGTTGGCTCTATAAATACCGACAGTGGAATCGTTTGTCAATTCGCGCAAAATGGGAACGTCTATCATTTGTACCATCATTGCCGCAATACTTGCGGGGAGATAGGGAATACCAAATTTCAGCATCTGGCGGAAAATTCGTTTGTCAATCCTAAGCACAAGAAGTTTCAAAATCTCGGGCAACAAAGCGATAAAAGAAAACACGGAAGCCACAAGATTACTAATAAAAACAGCCTCGATGCCGTAATGATATTTCAAAATAAGGATAAGGTTCAGAGCCAAATTGATTAAAATATTGACGATTTTTATGGTGGCAAACTTCCCCGATTTTCTCTTGAGACGCAGATTAGCAAAAGGGATAAGAGAAAGAGTATCGAAAAACAATATTAAAATCAAATAAACAATCAACGAGGAATACGATGCGGGAATATCAAGAAAGATATTTAGGGAATCCTTATTAAAATAAAGGATGACGGTAGCGATGAGAGAAGTAAAGAATACCATTAAATAGGGAGTAGAAAAATAATCTTTTTGATTGCGTTCCTCGGCAAGCGAGCCGTATTTCAAAAAAGCCACATCCATTCCGTATATATAGACAATATTCATGAAAGCAAGAATGGTATAGAGATATGTAAAAATTCCATACTCGGCGGTAGTAAAAACGTTGGTATAAAAAGGGACAAGCAGAAAGGACAAGAAGCGTCCGAGAATCGTACTAATGCCATAAACGGCGGTATCCTTGGACAGCTCTTTCAGTTTTTCGAACATTTAATCGTTCTCGAAATACTTTTTCAAAGCATCGGTATAAAACTTAGGCGGGCGAACGGCTTTAAGGGAATCTTTTCGGATAAAAACATGTTCCGTGTATCCCGTAGCAATTATTTCATCCGTTCCCTTTCGGCGTAAAACGTAATCAATATGAATTGTAGGTGCAAACAGTTTTTCCACCACGGCTTCTATTTCCACCTCGTCGTCGTATCTCGCCGGTGTTTTAAACTTAACATAAGCTTCCAAAAGCGGAAGTTGATAACCGGCTTTTTCCACCTCGGAATACGGGAGTCCGTGCGCCCGTAATAGCTCGGTTCTCCCCACTTCGAAATATTCAAGATATCTACCGTTATAAACAATCCCCATTGCGTCGGTATCGGCATATTTCACACGTATTGTCGAGGTATGTTTCAACATTTAATCACCGAAAAAACTTTCAAGTAACAATCAAGGAACGTTTCCTCGTTACTCCACATAAACACCCATGGCGCCGAATTTTTCTCTTCTGTTCTGAACAAGTTTATCGGGTTTTATTTTTATCAAAGAAGCCAATTCTTCTTTAAGTATATTTTTAAGCGTAGTCGCCATTTGCTCAGGGTCCTTATGTGCGCCACCTAAAGGTTCGGGCACGATTCGGTCAATTATGCCTTGGCTTTTAAGGTCTTCGGCAGTTAGTTTAAGAGCCTCCGCCGCTTGCTCTTTATAATCCCAGCTACGCCAGAGAATACTGGAGCAAGATTCGGGACTAATTACGGAATACCATGTATTTTCGAGCATTAAGATTCTATCCCCTATACCAATTCCCAGGGCGCCACCGCTTGCACCTTCGCCGATAATAACAACGATAATCGGCACTCTCAAGCGACTCATCTCCAACAAATTTCGGGCGATGGCTTCGGCTTGTCCGTTTTCTTCCGCTTCCAAACCGGGGTAAGCGCCAGGAGTATCCAGCAAAGTAATAACGGGCTTATTGAATTTTTCGGCGAGTTTCATCAAGCGCAGAGCTTTTCTATAACCTTCGGGATTAGGCATTCCGAAATTTCTATAAAGATTACTTTTGGTATCCCGCCCTTTTTGATGTCCGATAATCATCACTTTGTATTCATCCAATTTAGCGAAACCGCCAACAATAGCATGGTCGTCGCGATAAAGGCGGTCGCCATGAAGTTCAAAGAAATCCTCGGTCATCAAATAGATATAATCGAGTGTGTAGGGACGCTGGGGATGACGAGCCAATTGTACCCGTTGCCAGCGAGTTAATCCCTTATAAATACTTTTTTTCAACTGTTCCACCTTTTTTTCGAGATGGGCAATCTCGTTGGATATATCCAGTCCCCCCCCGAGGGAACGCATTTCTTCGATTTTCTTCTCCAACTCGGCAATCGGTTTTTCGAATTCCAAAACATTCTTTGCCATTGCTACTCCGATTTTATAAACATTTTAGAAAAAGTTTTCCCTAAAATTTCCAAGTCCAACCAGATATTCTGATTCCGCGCATAATAAATGTTCAACTTGTCTTCCTCGCTACTGTCATTTCTATCATATATTTCCGTAAACCAATACCCCGTAAGTCCCTGTTTCCCTATAAAAAGAGAATTGTAATAAGAACTTTTTCTCGGTCCCACAAAGCTTTTCCTTCCGATAAAAACGGAAGGCACACCGAGAACGAATTTTTCGAAGTCCGACAGTTTCGATTTAAGTCGTGACGCCAAAAATACAAAAGGATAAACGAAAAGTAAAATCGCAAGGGAAACAATTATATCGAAGCTTCGTTTGATAAACTTGTTTAAAAAAGAAGAAATATTATAATTCACTTCCAAAAGAGGGATATCATCCAACATTGTTACGGAGGACTTTCCGACAAGAAAGTCCAGATGGCTACCCGCAAAAAGAAAATTCACATTTTCCTTTTGTAGCAAGGCGACAATATGAAACATTTCATTAAACGTAATTTCCTCCGAGGGAAAAATAACCCTGCTAATTTGCTTTTCGCGGACAATTTTATGAATATTTTTTACCGTTCCCACAACCGGAAAGCCTTCCGGCTGTTCGCCCATTTCCTTATAAGTTTTTCCAATCAATCCGAGCACATGATAGACATCCATAAAATTGTTTTTTAATTTTTTAGCAAGCGTTATAGCGCTTTCGCCCGTTCCGACAATAACAGTATTTCCGGCACGTCGTTCGAAAGAAATTCCAACTTTGAAAAATAATTTTGCCGCCACACGCCAAAGTCCGAAAAAGAAAAAGGCGAAAGCATAGGTAATCAACATCACGGCGCGGCTATACCCATATTGCTTAAAGAAGAAAGTAAATGCCGAAATAAGGATTACCCCAAAAATCAAAGAAAGGAAACTGCGGGCAACGGAAAGCAAGTCCTTTTTGTAAGCTCCGAAAAAGCCCGATATTATTATTTGAACGAGTGCGGGCACGATATAGACCCACGGTTTCACGGCTTCCGGGAATCCCAACCAACGTACATTTTTATAAATATGCTCCGCAAAATAAAGCGCAAGGACAAAGAGAAATCCGTCAATAATAATCGATATAATCGGCAATTTATAAAGATTCAACAATGCCAATCCGCGACGAATCAAAATTGCAAAGCGGAGAATTCCTTCGACAAAAAAGGAAGAGGAAAAATGTTTTTTAACAAAAAGATTCATCGCCTCGTAAAAATGTTTGGTTTCGTCGATGGAACTGCGCTTTGCACTTTCCCCTTTATAATGAATTATTTCCGTACCGTGATAATAAAAAACTTTATAGCCCGCTTTTTGAACCCGATAGCAAAGGTCAAGGTCCTCGCCATACATAAAAAAATCGGGGTCGAACCCGCCGACTTTCTCATAAACTTCTTTCCGAAACATCATGAAAGAACCCGAGATTGCATCAACCTCGTAGCTTTGGTTTTCATCGAGATATGTCAAATTGTAACGGGCAAAAAGTTTACTTTTTGGGAAAAGAGAACTTAACCCAGTAACTTTAGTGAAAGACGTCCATGGTCCCGGAAAGCTACGCCTACAAGCAAGCTGCAATGTTCCGTCTGGATTCAAAACCTTGCATCCCGCCATCCCGACTTCCGGATGAGAAGCAAAAAAGCTCAGCATTTTATCGAAAGTGTCCTCGCGGACAATAGTATCGGGGTTCAACAACAAAATGAAATTACCCTTCGCATGCTCCAGCCCAATATTATTAGCCTTTCCGAAGCCCAGATTTTTCTCATTACGTATTAGACGAACTTGGGGAAAGCGCCTCTTGATTTCCTCGGGGCTACCGTCCTCCGAAGCGTTATCCACAACAATTACTTCCACCTCGATATTTCGAGAAGCCTTAAAAACAGACTCGAGAGCGTTAACTATAAATTCCTTAACGTTATAATTCACTATTATGACGGAAAGATCTGTCATCGTTTTATTTTAATATTCCCAATATGCTTCTTATTCTTAATTTCCAAACCATTGTAACGGCTTCCCGAACGATTTTCTTTGACATCTTCGAAGAACCTTCCACGCGGTCAACGAAAATAATGGGAATTTCTTTTATCCTAAAACCTTTTTTGAAAGCTTTAAAATTCATTTCAATCTGAAAAGCATAGCCGTTCGAGCGAATGGAATCAAGGTCCATTGCCTCCAGCACCTCACGTCTAAAACACTTGTATCCCCCGGTTGCATCTTTAATCGGCATACCGGTAATCACACGGGTATAAACATTTGCGAAGTAACTTAAAAGTAAACGTCGCATCGGCCAGTTAATAACATTAACTCCCGTAATGTATCGACTACCTATAACAAGATCATAATTTTTTATCTCGCGTAGGAATTCGGCAATTACTTTCGGGTCATGGGAATAATCCGCATCCATCTGAACGGCAATTTCGTAATTATTTTCAAGCATGTATTTAAACCCTTCGCAATAAGCCGTGCCTAAACCCATTTTCCCTTTGCGGCGCAATACATGTATTCTGGAATCAACTTTCCCCAATTCTTCGACGTATTCCCCCGTACCATCGGGGGAATTATCGTCAACAACAAGAATATTGATATTGGGATAAAGTTCGATAATATCCCGAAGAAGTTTTTCTATATTCTTCCGTTCGTTGTAAGTCGGAATTATTACAAGTGTTTTTTCCATTTAAATCCCATTTATTATGTTTAACTTCGAGCGCTATTTTACGATTTACGATACGATGTTCGAACCACGATATACGATTTTTTAATCATAATGTCCCTTTCCAAACAAAACCACGAATATTGTTCTGAACAATATTTTAAGGTCCATTCTCAAAGAGATATTTTCTATATAAAACAAATCATAGCGCAATTTAGTTTTAACATCCTCTATACTTTCATCGTATTTATGCTTGACTTGTGCCCAGCCTGTTACCCCGGGACGAACCTTAAGTCGCCTACGATACAAAGGAATTTCTTCCGATAATTTCTCGACAAAATAAGGTCTTTCGGGACGCGGTCCCACAAGGCTCATTTCTCCTTTCAGCACATTAATCATCTGAGGTATTTCATCTATTCGCACTCTACGGATAAATCGTCCCACGCGAGTAATGCGCGGGTCATCCTTAGAAGACCAAACGGGTCCCGTATGCTTTTCCGCATCGTTTACCATCGAGCGGAATTTGTACACCTTAAAAATTTTTCCGTTCTGCCCCATTCTTTCCTGTCGATAAAAAACCGGACCTTTACTATCCAATTTAATCGCTACGGCAGTAAGTAAGGTAACGGGTAAAGTTATAATTAATATTAAAAGGGAAACGGTAATGTCCATAAGTCTTTTCAACTTCTTTTCCCACTCGGGCATAAGTTGAGGCATAATATCAATTAAGGGGAAACCGTATATTTGGGAAGTTCGACCTTGCCCGCTAACTATCTCATAAAGGTCGGGAACAATTTTCAAGCCGAAATTTTGCTTATCGCATTTATCTATAACATAAATAGTAATGTCATCCTCGTGTTTCTCCAAAGCGAGTATTATTTCCTCGGCGTTGACCTTCTTAGCAACCTCCACCACGTTTTTGTAAGTATCCAGAACTTTTACACCGTTAAATTCTTTCCCAACATTTTCCTCCTCCACCGCAACGTAAGCTTTCACATCCAAACCCAGTCCTCGATATTTTTCCAGCGTGCGATGAATATTCTGCGCTTTCGGATTAAATCCCACGATGACGGCATTTTTTCTTCCCACACCTTTGATTAAAAGATGGCGCTGAATGCTTCGTACGGCAATTCTTCCCAAGCCCACAAAGACAAGGAAAAAGCCCCAATAAATAAAAATCAGATACCGGGAAGCTACGGTTTCGCCGTGAGCGGCGTCGTCATAAAAAATCAAAAAGAAAAGGATGAAGATTCCCACAAAAGAAGCTTTAAAAAGGGCGGATAGTTCGTCGAAGCGGGAAGAAGCAAACCAGGTACGATACATCCCCACAAAGAAAAATAGGATTAACCAATAAAAATAAATAACCAAAAGGGGAAGCACCAGTTCCGGTTGCGAAATCAGATTGAACCAACCGGTTTCCACACGAAAATAAAAATAGACCAAGCCCGCCAGATTGATGGCGACAAAGTCCACAATTAAAAGTAATATTTTTTCCAGCTTTTTATTCACAGTTTTTTACCTCAAAAAAGGAGTTTGCGCATTCCTCCAATCTTGAAAAGATTAAACAATAAAGATAAAACGGATATTAAATATTTGCAACGAGAAAGAGCCGTTGTATTCCCGTCTCAAAGCTTTTTAATCACCGCCTCGGCAATATAATCACCTATGGAAAGAGAAGCGGTTGCCGCGGGAGAAGGAGCATTGCAAACGTGAGTTACTTTGTAACCTTCCACAATGGCAAAGTCATCGAGCAATCCTCCTTTTTTATCGCATGCCTGAGCTCTTACGCCGGAACCTCCGGGTTCCAAATCATTGGCAGATATTTCCGGTAAAAGACGTCGCAAGGCTTTTACAAACGCCGTTTTGCTGTAAGAACGATAAAATTCCCCCAATCCCGTCTTCCAATATTTTGACGCCACTTTCAAGAATCCCGGCCAGGTAAAAGATTCGATTGTATCTTTCAAATCGAAACTTGTTTTAGCATAACCTTCACGCTTGAAAGAAAACACCGCATTCGGTCCCGCCTCTCTTTCGCCATCGATCATACGAGTGAAATGCACACCTAAAAAGGGAAAAGCCGGGTCGGGCACGGGATAAATCAAATTTCTAACGAGATAACGTTTTTCTTCCTTGATTTTATAATATTCCCCTCTGAAAGGAATAATACGCAAATCAAGATTCGGATGAGTCATTCTCGCAATTCTATCGGACTGCAGCCCGGCACAGGAAATCAAATAATCCGCGCTATGTTCGCTCTTATTCGTAATCGTTTTTACCTCGTCACTTTCAACCACAATATTTTTTACGCTTTCCCCAAAGAAAAATTGTCCGCCTTTGCTTTCGATAACCTCCTTGAATTTCCGGGCAACTTCCCTAAAGTCGATTATTCCCGTCTGAGGGATATGTATAGCCGCAACACCGTTCGCATGAGGCTCATAATCTTTTAACTCCTCCGAAGAAATAATTTTTATCCCTTCCAATCCGTTCTCCAGACCACGCTCGTATAAAACATTAAGATACTCTTTCTCCCTTTCATCCGTCGCCACAATCACCTTACCACAAATATCATATTCGATTCCATGTTCATCGCAAAAATCCAGAAGCATTTTATAACCGCGGCGACAATTTTCCGCTTTCAAACTGCCGGGTTTATAATAAATTCCCGAATGAATAACTCCGCTATTATGCCCCGTCTGATGCAGAGCGACATCGTTTTCTTTCTCTATAAAAGAAATTTCCAGGGCGGGATTCTTCTCCAACAATTTAATTCCGGTAGCCAAACCGACAATTCCCGCACCGATTATAGTAACACGCATATTTTTCTCCAACCTAAAATGTTATGAAAACCAGACTCACGATTTGTTATGATTCTTAAAAATCCATTTCCCACACGGGGAAAAACCAAAGTATGTTTCAATTACACACTATCTATAATTTCAACAATTTTCGCACTTTGTTTTGTGCGGTCAAAATTTTCCTCCACAAACTTCCTTCCCTTTTCCCCCATTCGGGGAAGTTCATCGGAAAACAGCATAGTCATTAACTCCCGGGCTAAAGTATCCGCATTACCGGGAGGAATAATTTTCCCTCCGCCCGATTCGGAAAAAATCTTTTCTATCTTAGAATTCCTTTCGGTAGCCAACAGCACAGGCAAGCCCGCCGCCCAAGACTCGAGGCATTTTACGGGAATGAATCCACCGGTTGAGCCTTTTACTTTTTTAAGTGGAATAACACTCAAATCGCAAGAAGCTATTACTTTGGAAAGTTCTTTTGCCGCCAACGGTTGCAAAAAAGTATAATTTACCCTCCCCGAAATTTTCTCTTCGAATTCCTTCCTCTTTACTCCGTCCCCTATAAAAAGATAGTGAAGTGCATCTTTTTTCTCAGCCGTTTTTTCTATAGCCGTCGCAAGAGTGTCAACATCATTCATACCGAAATTAAAGAAACCAAAATAGACGGCTATTTTCTTTTCAAGAGGCAAAGAATATTTATTTCTAATTTCAATCTTCTCGCTCTCGGAAAGAGGAGAATAGATGGAAGTATCCGCACCGTTAAAAATAATTCTTATTTCACTTTTCGCACCTTTGTCTTTAATCCTTTCCACAAAGCTCTCGAGGGGAACAACGATTTTACTAGCCTTTCGCACTTGAAAGTTCACAATTTTCTGCAAGAGATAAATAATAAAAGAATTTTTAATTATACCAAGCTCAATTCCAATATCGGGCCACAAATCCCTAATATCCAAAACAACTTTCTTTCTGCGAAGTTTTGCGACAATAACGGCTGCCAACGAAGTGGTAACGGGTGGCGACGAAGTTAATATCACATCATACCGGAAGGAATCGAACAAAACATAAAAGAAAGAAACAAGAAAATATGAAATATAAGTCAATCCCCGCCCTATTAACGAATGTTTGCTCGGCAGATACAAAGGCAAATAAACGACATTATTTTCCCTATCAAACTTACAACATTTGTCGAATCCCTCGTATTTTTTAGCCGAAGGGTAATTGGGTTTCGGGGTAACAATTTTCACTTCATGTCCCGCTTCCCGCAAAACCTTAACAAAGTATTGTGTCCTGATGGAAGCGGCTCCAACTTCGGGATAATAAAAATGACTAAACACCAGAATTTTCATTCGTCACCTTGCAAGTCTTTATAAATTTCAATCAAAACTTTGGCATCGTTCTGCCAATTGTATTTTTCCTCGACCATTTTTCGTCCCTGTTCACCGAAATCGGTTTGGGAGTTTTTCATTTCCACAACTTTCCGAGCGAAGTCTTCGGGGTCATTGGATTTAAAAAACATTCCCGCCTTTGTTTCCTGCAGAATTCTTTTCAAAGGTTTTGCATCCGAAGCCAAAACGGGTCTTTTCTGAGACATATACTCAAACAATTTGTGGGGGACGGTAGTATCGGCATGGTCGTTAGAGGGTTGCGGAATCAAGCAAATATCCGCCATAGCGATATAAGATTTAATCTTTTCATGCCCGGGCCAATCCAAAAAGTCCACAAAGTTTTCCACACCTTCTTCAGCCGCAAGTATTTTTAAAGCGGACAAATAGGGACCCGTTCCAATAATAACAAGTTTCACTGTGGGGATTCGCTCAATCAAGAATTTCAAGGCTTTTATCGGTGTATCGAGTCCTCGATTAAGACTAACGCGTCCCGAATATAAAAGGACAAAATTTTCCTTGTAGTTTTTCAAATCCACAGCCTCGTTTTTTTCGAAAGTAAATTGCTCCAAGTCAACTGTGTTCGAGACTATCCGAATTTTATCTTCGGGAACGCCATGTGCCAGCAATCGATTTCGATTCTCGCTTGTTACAACAATTATCATATTCGTCATTTTAATCAAGATGTTCTCAAGCAAAAGCGCAAGCTTATAATTCTTAACGATTCTTTCCACAATATTTTTCTTCTTATAAGCTTTCAGCGCCGCGGGATAATTTTCATGCATATCAAATATTAAAGGTCTACGCATTATTTTCTTCAATATCACCCCGAAAGGCAACATGGGTAAATCGTGAGCGTGAATAAAATCCGGTTTTTCTTTCAAAGCATTTCTAAGGAGGAAAAAGAAAAATTTCGGATTAAAAACAAGCGGGAAATTAAGAATCTTATTGGCTAAAACATTTCCGAACCAGACGGAGGGACGAATAACTCGGCCATACGAAAAATCTTTAGGTTCAGCCTTGGAAAAGCGATTGCATAAAAGAACCACTTGAAAACCTTCGGCACTCAAAGCTTTTATTTCCTTTTCCACTCTAATGTCAGGAGGGAATTCACTCTGCAGCAACATCAAGATTTTTTTACCCATTCTTCAATACCTTTCTATAAATCTCAATATTAAGTTCCGCATTTCTACGCCACGTCATTTTTTTAGTTGTTTCATAACCCCGCAAACCAATTTCTCTGCGTAATTCTTCGTTCTCAACAAGCATTGTTAACTTTTCCACTAATGAGTTCACATCGCGCGGTTTTACCAGCAAGCCATTGTTACCATCTTCCACAATATCACTTATTCCTTCGCCTTCCACACCGATTATCGGTTTTTTAAACGACATTGCTTCCAAATAAACCACTCCAAACGCTTCGTCCCAACTCGGCAGGACAAAAATATCGCAAGAAGACATCAGTGCCAGCATTTTCTCATGCGAAACCGTTCCCCAAAAATAAGTCGAAGCTTCAACACCCAAATCATGCGAGGCTTTTTTCATCTCTTCCAAAAGAGGTCCGCCGCCTGCTATCCATAATTTAAGATTTGCATATTTGCGCAAAAGTCGGGCAAATGCTCTAAGTAAATAAATACACCCTTTCCGCTCAATCAAAGTCGCTCCGAAAAGAAGAACAATTTCGTTCGGCTCTTTTTTTATCGTTTCTTTTACTTCTTTGCTTTTAAATCCATTATAAACCACATAAACATTTTCTCGCCGTCCGGTAAATTTCTCGATTCTTTCTTTTACCTTTCGGGAAACCGCAATCACGGCATCGGCATTTAGAATGGCAATTTTGGATTTCTTAAAATGGCTTTTCTTTCTAATTGTAGCATACACCGAACCGCCGTGAACCGTTAAAACAAAAGGCTTATCAAATCTTTTCGCCAAGAGATATCCCGCATAATCTTCGGGCAAAGCCCCCTGTGCATGAAACAAGTCCACATCCTGAAGCTTAATTCCTTTTCTCCTAAAAAAACGAACAGCACTGGCAAGGCAAATTCGAGGCCAATAACCTTTCAAAAAGCCTTTGGGAAATGCAATATAACGCGGGTGATATACCGTTATATCATCCAACACTTCCACAGGGGGAATTTTAGCCAACAATTTCCACTTTCGCTTTAAATATCTCAAGATGGGCGGTGACCATGGCACCCAAGCAACAACCTCGACGTCAACGCCTAACTTTTTCAATTCTTTCACCTGCTCGTGAATAAAAATTCCCGACAAGTAAATCACAGAATTAGGATACATTGACGCCAAGACAAGTATTTTCAACTTTCCGTGCTTTTCGATTGCATCACCTTAATTTTTTTAACAATTCAAGCATAAAAGAAAAATCGCTTTTCTTTATCACAATCAAATCGTATAAACTCGTATCGGTAAACTTGGCATAATATGCGTAAAACAACACTCCCCAAATAAGAAAACTCAACGAATAACTAATACCAGCGCCCTTGACGCCCAAGTATTTAACAAATACAAAGTTCAGCACAATCGCTAATATTGCGGTAATCGTATTGTAAAGAACCATTTTACGAGGAAAACCCTTGCCCATAAAAAACGCATGTAAAATGGTTGTCGGCGCCGATATTCCAAAGCCCAGCAACATAAACTCGAGAATCACATTAGCTCCTCCGAACTTAGCGCCGAAAACAAGCTCAATAATTTCTCTCCCCCAAAGAAACAAGACAAGGATTACAATGAGATTCAAAAAAAAAGTTACTCGCACAAGAGAAGTAACCCGCGCATTAAATTCCTTCGTGTGTTTTTTGGCGGAATCGGAGAAAACCAGAATTCCCGCTACGTTTGGCAATTTCTGAACCAAATCGCTGAAAATATTCGCAACGGAATACAAACCGGCATCATAAGCACCTAAAATGTTGTTCACAAAGAAAATATTAGAACGCTTGAAAGTAAAAACCCCCAGCGAAGAAAATGTTGCCTTCAACACCAGAAAGAAATTATCCTTCCCGAAATTTATTTTCCCCTTCCCAAAACTTTTTCTGCCGAAAAGAGCAAGAAAAGGAATTAAAAAAACCAGTAAATAAACAATCAATATATTAAGAAAAATTCCTTCCAAGTTTATTTGGAAAAAATAGATACCGACAACATTAGCCAGCATAATCAAAAAGACGGCGGACAAAGGTATCAAATTATAAACGATAATATTACCCAGCCCCAAATAAATTCCCTGGACGGAATTCCACATAATAAAGAATATAGCGGAAATAATCATCAGCACATATATTTTAAACTCGATGTTCGGAAAAACGGCATAGAAGAATCCGTAAAAATAAGCAAGCACAATTCCCACCACGATTAACACAAAGAAAAGCAATAGATTCAAATAGAGCACGGAAGAATAACTTTCCTTTGCCTCCGAAACGATAACCGTGTTACTTCGCCTAACTCCTTCGCCAAACAAAAGATTCATAAACATCATCAGATTCAGAGCCACACCATAAATACCCCTGTTCTCGACCCCAATCCATCTGGTCACAACTATATTGTTGACAATCGAAAAAACAATAATCGCAACCGTTGACGAACCGGTGAGCAAAAAATTTCTAACAAAACCGCTTTTCAATTATCACCCGCCATTTTTAATTGTATCCTCACACGCGCATCGATACTTTTCATAAGGAAATAAAGGAAAAAACCACCTAAAGAGACCACCAACATCCTTGTTGCAAAGATAAAAAAGGATATTCCCACTATCACAAAAAGATGATGCAATATCACCAAATCTTTAAACTTACCATACTCAAAAAATTTCTGCCAATAATGGGTTAACAAAAGTCCCAACAAAAACGGGATAAGAACTATCCCGCTTACCCCAAAATCATTATAAACATCCCGAAGGTACGTCCCCGTGTTCGACCAATTGGGAATCATGTAGCCCTTATGCTGAGTATCTATTTTATCTACCAATCCCACCTTCGCCAAAAATTTATAGACAGGCATGAAAGTACTGCTGCCGACAGGATATCGCTCTTTGTCCTCTTCCAGGAACTTATTGAACACTCCTATTTGAGAAGCGAAATAAAAATAGACCTGAGGCGAAATTATCAATCCTCCACTATAGCTCCTAAGAACACGAGAAGTGCCTCCGTAATCTTCGCTCTTATTTCTCAAAACCCTTATCAAGCCTGCGGCAATTATCACCAAACTCAGAATAAGCGTCGTGGCAACCATTATATGCTTTCTGTTAAATTTCACTTTAATATTCTTAGCGTTGAGGAAATAGCGCATTAAAATAAAACTAACAAAAAGCTCTAATAATCCCACCAAAATACCTTGCCGAGAAAAGCGGGCGATTTCCCTAATAATCACCGATAAGAGAGCTATTATTCCCCATACGGATAATTTCCCCTTGACCGCCATGTACATGCCGGAAAGAAATACGGCAAAGTAAGCAAACATCCAAACATAGGGCCAGACTCCCACCAACTCGCCTTCATGACGCATATGATAAATTTTATATGAATTCATCAAAACCTTCGGCACGGAACCGAAAAGTCCAAGCAATACATACCACATCTGAAGCGAAGCGATAACACCTATAACGGTAAAAATCACCAATAACTTCTTCAAGATTTTTTCAAAAAGAACAATATCGAATTTCTTTTCCTGGGAAGCGGAAACGTGAAAACCATTTCCAAAAACGCCACGAGCGGAGAAGTGAATTATCACACCCAAAACAAAAGCAAGATACGAAGCGGCAAGGAAAAGCCACGTCATAACGCTCAAGGGATAAAAGTAAATCAATTTTAATTCGAACATCAAAACAATAAAAGCCCAAATTGCCGTATAAAAGGATATGGGGTTAAACACCTTTTTGAAAAGCACAAAACTCACCCATACAGCCGATATACCAACAAAACTTACAAGTATAATTGTCATCTTAGAACTTTAATCTCAAAACCTTAACAAAAAAGTCAAAAAATCTACGTCGGTACTGTTCATACAAATTACGAGGAGGATTTTGCAGGTACTTTTCTCCTTCGAAGGCAAGGAAAATCAAGACCAGAAAAATTAAAAGCTCAAACAAAATAATGATTTGAGCCTTCTTGGGAGAATATTTTAATTCGGGCACAAAAGGTTTATCCAAAACAACCAAGGAAGGAATATCTTTTTGCTCGTCCATTAATGCCTGTTCGTAAATGGGAGTTAAAGTTTCCAGAATTTTTTTCTGAAGCTCAAACTCTCTGAATATTTCGGAATATTTTTGAAAATCCTCGGGAAGATTTTTCAAGGGATAATATGTAATGGACTTATCGGTTTTCCCGTTCTTCATATCGTTCAATTGTCCTTTGAGAAGCTTTATTTCCTCCTCCAACATACTCATCTGAGGTTTGGAAAAAGTGTTCAATTTTTTAGCCAATTCCAACATCATTTCCTTTTCATAAAGTCTGCTTTCCATCTGAGCAATGGATTGTAATATTATGGTCAATTGATCCGGTAATACATAAAGTCCCGTCTTTTTTTGAAATTCCTTCAGCTCTTCCTCGGCTTTTTTCAAATCATTAATAGCTTTATTATAACGTTTTTCAACAAATTGCCTATAAGCTTTCGCCTTCTCATGAGCAATAAATTGATTCATGCTATCCGCCAAAAAAATAGCATAATTCAGAATCTCCCTCGCTAATTTCGGCCTTTTATTTATACAAGAAATTCGTATCATGCCATTTTCGTCCAGCTCGGAAGTAAAATCCTCATCGAGTCTTTTCAAAGATTTATCAATTTTGTAATTGTTCAATTCATAATAATCTATCAAATTGAATTTTTGAATCAATCGAAGTTTTAACGTCCTACTCGAAAAAATCCCCAACATTCTATCCACCGGCGAGCCAGAATTACCTCCACCGACTCCCAATAACGAAGTGACATCTGATAACATACCGGATAATTGTGCGCTAATTCCTCCCGAATTAGAGGAAACCATAACGGTCGCGGTAGATTGATATTTTTCGGGAATTAAAAAAGTGATGGCAGTAATGATTATACCCCAAAACAAAAGCATAATAAGGATGAACTTCTTCCATTTCAAAAGCACACTGATATAGTCGGAAAAATTTCTTTTCTCTTCCATTCGTTTTTCCTTACTTTTTCATCATTTGATATATCAACAAAATAACGGTTGCTATACTTCCAACAATAGAAGTGTAAGTGGAAACGCGCTGCAAATAATAATCGAAATCTCTGTAAGGAGATTTCGGCGCCCAAATCAAATCCCCGGGTTCGATTTCATAATTTTCTTCTTCCGTAAGTTCAATCCATGCGCGCGTTTTATTTTTGATTAAATAAACATCTCCGCGTGCGGTTTTACCAAGTCCCCCAGCAAGTCGTATATAATAATCATACTTTTCGCCAGGCTTATACTCGGTATAACCCGGATTCATCACTTGTCCGAAAACATAAACAAGGTTCTGTTTTTTAGGCACATAAATATAATCGCCATTACGTACCAAGACCTTGCTATCCTTGGACGTTGGGTCGAGAACTTTGGTGAAATCCACATTTATATTCCCTCGCGAAAGTCTTAATCTGTTATCCACAAGGAAAAACAACGAGTCTTCTTGGGAAATATTCGCCATGCGTTGCATCATCATCAAATCAATATTGTCGGAAAAGAATTGGCGGCGTAATATTTCCTGAGGAGTATTTCGAATACTTGTATTAAATAAATAATTGCCCCTTAAGATAAGAGCGTTTGCCAAATCCGCTTTAGGAGTAAATCCGCCAGCTTCTTTAATTACATCATAAATCGTTGTGGAATCTTTTGTGATAAAAATAGTACCCGGAGTTTTCACCTCGCCTTCGACGGTTACATAATAATCTTTCCGATAAGTTTCCTCCGCCAGGATTCTAATTCTGTCTCCAACCTTCAAAGGGACGTCGTCGGAAATTTTTACCTTAATAATCGAATGTTGCGTACCGTCGGCATTTAAGCGAGAAATTTCGGCATAGCGCACATTGTCATAAGCTTTATTGATACCTTGTGCAAAAAGAATCGCATCGGAGAGTTTATCTCCTTCCACAAACTGAAACTTTGTAGGATTGTTAACGGCACCGTTAATCTCGACAAAATTTCTTTCCAAGTCCAATTTCGGAAAAATAAGCACATCACCGTTTTTCAGATAAGGGTTTTGAGAATAATCCCCCGTCAATCTAAATTTAAGCAAATCCAAATATCTAACTTCGCCGTTTTGAGAAACAAGTTTAATATGCCTTTTGGCATAGTCGCCAAATTGCTCTTGGAGCATTTTAAAAGTGCCGCCGTCACGGGCAAGAGAGAGATTTTCAATTTTCGCTTGGTTATAGATGCGAGTTACGAATTGGTCCACGCGCTCCGTTGCCGCCGCGGGGAAAGTACCGTTCACAATAAAACTCCCGCCTATCGTCACACTTATGCCGCTTAATACGGAGGATAAATCTCCAAGCGAGGTATTGGGTTGAACTGTCCCGCTTTGTGCCGATATCACACCCGTAAAAAATAAAACAAGATAAAACACAAGAAAGTTTTTCTTCATTTTTTACCTTCTACCATATTGTTTTTCATAATATTCTTGATATTCACCGGAGATAATTCTTTCCCACCAACTTCTGTTCTTTTGGTACCACTCAACGGTTTTGACTATTGCCTCCTCAAATTCATACTCCGGCTTCCAACCCAGCTCATTTTGTATTTTTGTCGAATCGATGGCATAACGTCTGTCATGCCCGGGACGATCTTTCACAAATTTAATCAAGCTTTCCGGCTTGCCGAGAATTTTCAGTATCAATTTTACAATCTCGATATTTTTCATTTCCCTGCTGGCACCAATATTATAAACCTCTCCTTCTCGTCCATGTTCTAAAACCCTCTCAATCGCCTTATTATGGTCAATCACATAAATCCAATCGCGTACGTTCAAACCGTCCCCGTACACGGGAAGCTCTTTATTATGCAAAGCATTGATAATCATCAAGGGAATCAATTTTTCGGGGAATTGATAGGGACCGTAATTATTGGAACAGCGGGTTATGACAACCGGCAAACCGTAAGTATGATGAAAGGCTTTTGCCATCATATCCGCCGCCGCCTTGCTGGACGAATAAGGGCTATTAGGCGAAAGAGGTGTACTCTCCGTAAAAAGTCCGCTTTCTCCCAAACTTCCATAAACTTCGTCCGTTGAAACTTGTAAAAACCTTTCAACATCGAAGCGGCGTGAGGCTTCCAATAAAACATTGGTTCCTATCACGTTTGTTCTAAAAAAAACTTCCGAACCGAGAATACTTCTATCCACATGAGACTCAGCCGCAAAGTTCACAACATAGTCGAAATGATACTTTTCAAAAAGATAATTTACAAGCTCGTTGTTCGTTATATCCCCTTTTACGAAAGTATAATTGGATTTTTCTTCAAGCCCTTTAAGATTTTCCAAATTCCCGGCGTAGGTCAATTTATCCAAATTAACAATTTCCCAATCGTCTCTCTCCTTCAAAACGTAATGGAGAAAATTGCTTCCGATAAATCCCGCGCCACCTGTAACTAAGACCTTTTTAGACATTCTTTTTCCTTTAATAAACAAAAAATCCGAAATAGAGACCCAAATTTAAGAAAAATGTATCTGACTTTAAGGCGGGAGGCATGTTCATCACCGACACGTCATTATCCATTTTCCATTCGTCGCCAAATGTCAATACATACCCCGCTCCCATTCTTAAAGAAGTAAATCTATTCAAAGGAATATCGACATTCAACGTGGGGACAAAGGCGAAGAAACTGTTTTTAAAAGAATGAGAAAATACCTTCGCATCGCCCGATGTTGTCAACTCATGAGAAAAAACCGTCCAATCCACCGAGCCGGAATTCTGATAAAATTTCAGCACGGCGGTACCCCCGCCAATAATAGCTCCGAAAGAAACTCCAAAATGTTGCACGAAGGGAAGCGTGTATTCCAAAGTTACACCGCCGAAGCCATACGAATATTCCGCCTCACGATTTGCGCCTCCTATACTTGCCGATTCCGAAGCGGAAGCGCCATATCCTATTCCCCCGATTCTTACATTTTGAATTATCATCAAATAAGCATAACCGCCGCCGCCCATTCCGACTATACCATTATCAGCCAATTTTGATGTCCCGAATTCCTTCAAAAAATTCGAAAGAGGTTTCAAATCGGGTTTGAAGAACGCACCCTGAAAGCCACCGGCGGCACCAAATTTCGCCGTCCACCCGTTTTCGTCCCAATCCTGAGCCTTCACAATAAGAGAAAAAGCAAAAAAGACGGAGGCTAACACTAATTTTTTCATTCTTGAAGTCTCCTAATTTTAATCTTAAAAGTTAACAAAAATAAACCACTTTTGGGCAAAAATTTGAAGGTCAAAAAGAAAGCAAAAAGAAAAGCCCTTATATTTTCCACCCTGCAAATTGCGCTTTGTTAAAGCAATCTTTATTTTACCGTCAAAAAAAATAAAGGCTTTGAAATGAATCTCGATAAGGACTTGCAATCAATTCAGGAAGTAAGAAATCTAACCCGCACGGCAAAAGAAGCTCAAGCCGAATTTAAGCATTTCACGCAGGAGCAGGTGGACAAAGTAGTGCAAGCCATGGCAGAAGCGGGAGTTAGAGAAGCGGAACGTCTTGCAAAAATGGCACAGGAAGAAACCGGCTTCGGGAAATGGGAGGATAAAAAACTCAAAAACGAATTCGGCTCGAAATGGGTTTATGAATCAATCAAAGATTTAAAAACCGTCGGCGTAATCTCCGTGGAAGAAGGAGGAAAAATCGTAAAAATCGCGGAGCCTATGGGAGTAGTTGCCGCACTTATTCCCTCGACAAATCCCACCTCCACGGCTTTCTACAAAGCCATAATTTCAGTCAAAGCCAGAAATGCAATAGTCGCAAGTCCACACCCTAAAGCCATCAATTGTACAATGGAAGCAATGCGCGTAATGGCCGAGGCGGCTGAAAAGGCTGGCGCCCCGGCAGGACTTATCCAATGCATGTCAATACCCACAATGCAAGGCACTCAAGAGCTCATGCACAACGAAAATGTTTCCGTCATTTTGGCTACGGGTGGCATGCCGATGGTTAAAGCCGCATATTCGGCAGGGAAACCCGCTTACGGCGTAGGTCCCGGCAACGTACCCGCTTTCATAGAAAGAACGGCGGATTACAAAAAAGCCGTCGCCGATATTATTGCGGGAACCACTTTCGACAACGGGACTCTTTGTTCCTCCGAGCAGGCTATGATTGTCGATCGCCCCATACGGGAAAAAGTAATCGAAGAAGCAAAAAGATTGAACGCATATTTCGTAAATCCCGAAGAAAAAAAATTGTTAGAACAAAAGGTTACCAAAAACGGTCGAATCAATGCCGATATTGTAGGAAAGCCCGCGGCATGGATTGCAAATTATGCAGGGTTTTCCGTTCCGGACAACACTTCCGTTCTGATAGCCGAATGCAACAGCGTAGGGAAGGAAGAACCTCTCTCGATAGAAAAGCTCTCTCCGATGCTTGCTTTCTATACGGTTGACGGTTGGCTGGAAGGATGCCACAAAAGCATAGAGCTTTTGGAACACGGAGGGATAGGCCACACAATGGTAATCCATTCAAACGACAAAGATATAATAATGAAATTCGCCCTGGAGAAACCGGCGTTCAGAATAGTCGTCAATACCCTCAGCTCCCTCGGCGCCGTAGGATATACAACGCCACTTTTGCCCTCCATGACGTTGGGACCCGGCACATGGGGAGGTTCTATAATTTCGGAAAACGTTTCGGCAAAGCATTTACTAAACATCAAAACGTTGGCGTTTGAATCCAACCCAATTAACAAAGGTAATGCCGTAAATAGTTATGACACAACCGAAACCGTCAGTGCCGTTGCGGCGGGAAATAAAAGTTTTCTATCCGAAATTGAGGATAGACTAAAAGCGCGCGCAGGAAACCCCGTCGTGGAGCCGTTTTCAAAAACCACGGTCACGGCATCGAAAAGCGCAAACGAAGAAACCAAATTAGGCTCCGGCATTTCGAAAAGCGAAATAGACAAAATCATTCGAGAATTTAACAGCCGTTGATTTGTGATATAAAGCATTTCATAAAAATAAGATAACTTGTATCTTTATTTTTTAAAATCATAAAATTTTGCCCTAAAAAAATGAACGAAAAGTATTTCAAATGGGATATAAGCAAAGGTGATTACGAAAGGGATCATGAAGATCTTCTTGAATATAATCCCCATTTTGCCACTCAAAAAAGAGCAAAAACAATCAAAAGGGTTGTAATATTCATTTTGATTTTTTTAGGCGTAACAGGAATTTTAGCTGCCACTCTTATATAATAACATCTAATCGCTAAGAAAGTATCCTCTTTAATTCTTCACTTAATAAATTATGATCAATTGGTTTCCCAACTATCGATGCAACTCCAAGTTCTTGATATTCACTTTTTAATTTTTCATCCAACTTACCGGAAACGATCATAACAGGAATATCTATCCCCCCACTTTTTTTCAATACGGCTTCGACCAATTGTTTTCCGTTCATCAAAGGCATTTCATGATCGGTAATTAACAAAGTAGGAATTTCCTTTTCCATCAGGGTAAGAGCTTCGTAACCGTTAGTAGATTCAATAATATCACAATTTTTCACATGCTTTAAAATCAAATTCCTCAAAAGTTTTCTGGTATCAAGGTCATCTTCGACAATCAAAATTTTATTTCTTGCTTCCGCAAGGGTAATATGAAATTCCGTCCCCTCGCCTTCTTTCGAATAAAACCAAATATTACCGTTATGTTTATCGATAATCTCTTTTACCAACGCCAATCCCAAGCCACTTCCCTTCTCGCCTTCGGTTCCCTCCAATGTAAATTTTTCGTCCAATCTAAAAATCTTTGCTTGTTCTTTTTCAGGGATACCAACCCCTTCATCTCTAATAATCAACTCAATCACACCGTTTTTAAAACGATTACCTTTCAAAAAAATACGTTTACCACGAGGAGTAAATTTTATAGCATTGGCAACGAGGTTCTTAACAGCTTCGTGAAACAGGCGTTCGTCCGCTTTAACATAAAGGTCATCGGGAATATCCGTTTTAATTTCCACCTCTTTTCGAATGGCGTTGCCCGTTAAAACTGAAACCGCCGAGCTTACAGCATAATGAAGATTTAGGCGCTTCGGTTGTATTTTTATTTTACCAGTCTGCAACCGTGCCCAATCTAACAAATCATTAATGAGTTCTAATTCTGATTTTGCGGCGTCATAAATATATTCAAGATATTCCCTTTTTTCTTCCTCAGGTAAATCATCTTCTTTCAAAAGTATCTCAGAAAAACCCAGCAAAGAAGTAAATGGCGAACGCAAGTCGTGAGAAACAATAGAAATAAATTTATCCTTAATAGCGTTCTTTCGTTTAAGGTGTTCTTGTACATTTAGTAATTCAGTTTCTTTCTCAATAAAATCCGTAACATCAAAAACAGCACTTTCTATTTGTAATAAATTTCCTGCCTTATCCCTCCGAGGCGAAAATATTTCTTCTAACCAAATCGTTTTTCCACTTTTCGTTTGTATTCTATAAACAGCTTTTGAAATTTTGTTTCGTGGATTCTCTTTAAACTCAGCAAGCAACTTCTTTATTTTCAGAATATCTTCTTTAACTATCAAAGAATTCAAGCCAGCTGGGAGAGCCTCAATTTCCTCGGCGGTATAACCCGTTACCTTCTCAACGGATTTTGAAAAAGAACAAGGTCGTTCAGAATCATTCCCAAAATAGCGTACCGCCAAGAAAAAGCCTTCATTTGCTTCGGCAAAACTTAAAAATGCCGATTCAAAATAAGCAAACAATTCTTTAAAAGAAATTTCGTCTTTGGCTAGGGCTTTTATTTTGTCCTCGTCTAATTTCAATTTTTTCCGTTCAATTTTCTTTTTAGCTTTCTAAATTTACGGAATTTTAAATTAAAATGGATTTCCGTCGATTCATCGGTTACACCAACAAGGCATTGTTATTTTATCAGGAAAACTTTCGCGACATCAAACAAAAGGGAGGGGTTATTGACCAAAGCGGTTTTGAACAAATTTCCCAAGGTCCTTTTTTCCATAGGCACGCGATTAAAAGCTTTTGCAATGGAATTAAACTTATCGTCGGAAAAATCGAAAATGCCATCCTTAATTCTATCGAAAATCCGATGCCGTTTTCCCAAACGGTTATCCCACTCACGCTCGTAATGTTCAATGTAATCCAGTCTGTTACTTTTAATTGCTTCCGCGGCTATTCTACCAGCAATCTTACCGCCAATCATCCCGCTTATAATTCCCCCTCCCGAAAGCGGATTTACTTGTCGAGCGGCATCGCCTACCAACATCAAGCCGGGAGCGGTAATTTTCCTAAGAGTAACAACGCAGGGAACACCTCCAGCGACCTTTGTTAAAATCGCAACATCGGGAAAATGTTCTTTCAGAAATTCATTCAAGAAAGAAAGTGCCGAACGTTTTTTCCCGATATCACCCGAAACGCCCAAACCGATGTTAGCGGAATCCTTCCCTTTTGGAAAAATCCAGAGATAACCATGTGGAGCAATTTTCTCGCCGAAATAGAAATAGCACGTGTCATCACGAATTCCCGAAAGTCCCGCTGCCGTAACTTGCACGGCGCTTTCCATATCCCGAAAATCAACCACCGTAGAAAGTCCCGCCCAGCGTCCCACACGACTTTCGACACCGTCGGCACCTATTACTATTTTTGCATACGCCTCTTTCTCCTCTCCCAGATGAGTAAATTTAACTCCCGCGACTTTCCCATCGTCAAAAACAAGTCCGTGAACATACGCTTTGGTTAATATTTCCGCTCCAGCTTCCGCCGCTTTTTGAGCCAACACATAATCAAAGATTCTTCTTTCGAGTATAAATCCCTCTTCCTCCAATGGCAGGACAACCTCCGTTCCGTCGGGTGCAATCATATTGAACTTATCGATTTTAGCAGCAATCCAACGCTCCTCCGGTTCAATAAATTCCTCCACGCCCGCGCGGCTTACAGCCTCGCCACAACGTACGGGATAGCCAATATCTCTATCCTTTTCCAAAACAAGAACGGAAACGCCTCGCTCGGCTGCAAATCTTGCGGCAGTTGTTCCCGCGGGTCCACCGCCCACAACAATCACATCATATCTACTTTTCATCCGCCCCCTTCTCTTTCCTGTTTTTCTTAAACTTCAAAACTTCAATGGGACAAGACCATACGCACTTTGCACAGTTTGTACAAAGCTCTTCCGAAATTCTAATCTCGGCTTCTTTTAATTCAATTGCATCTTCGGGACATACTCCCACACAGCAACCGCAAAAATCACATTTATCGGATATGATTTCTATTAATAACAATTTTTCTCTTGATTTTTAATCCTTACACAAATAACAAATTACAAAAACTCTATGCTTTCTTAAAAACAGCTCCTATCCATTCGTTCTCACTAATAATTTCCTTATTCAATACTCCAGACTTAGAGTATGCATCAATAATATCATTTTTATCTTCCTTAAGAATGCCCGAAAGAATTAAAAAGCCACCTTTGGAAACGCGGTCAACCAAATCTTTTCTAATTTCCAATAAAACATTTTTATTTATGTTTGCCAAAACCAAATCAAACACTTTGTTTTCCACATCTTTCAATTCACCCAGTTTAACCTCCACCTTGTCGGTAACATTGTTACGCTTCGTATTTTCCAATCCATTTACGTAACACCATTCGTTATTATCCACAGCCAAAACCTTTTTGGCGCCCAATTTGGCAGCGCAGATAGAAAGCACCGCCGTACCGGAGCCAAGATCCAAAACCTCCGCACCGGGGAGTAAATATTTTTCAAGCAATCTCAACATCAATCGCGTGGTTTCGTGCTCGCCCGTTCCGAAAGACATTTTAGGGTCGATTTCCAAGATTATTTGTCCCTCTTCGGCACTATAATCTTTAAAAGAAGGTTTTATAACGATTCTTTCGCTAACCTCGATTACACCGACATTCTTTTCCCATTCGGCATTCCAATTGCGATCGTCCAAGTCAAACACATAAATTTCGTATCGCTCCAAAATATTTCGCTTAACAAATTCGTCCAGTATTTTTTTTATCTTATCTTTCGTAACACCGGAACCCTCGTCGGTATAAACATCGATATATTCCTCATGTTCCTCAATTCCTTTCAGAGGCAATGTCCACAACGCCCCCCCTATTAAATCGGGCAAAAAGGGAATTAACTTTATTCGGAAATCATTAAACTTTTTCATCACAGGTTATCCTTTGAAACCAAATCTAATAAATTTTCAATCCGTAAACAATTGCGGCAACCAAACGCCCAACTTGTCCCAACGAATCCTTGGAAATATTACGGATATCATCTCGCAACGTATGCCAATAAGTTCGTCTTTGCAAAGGTTTCACATTCTGAATTAAACCGGCGTCAATAATATCGATGGTCTTAATTCCCGCTTGATTCAAGGGCACATGATCGTCGTAAACTTGATACTTAACGGTATTCTCCCTGAAACGGGAAAGTCCCAATTTAAAACCGGCGTCCCATACCATTTTGTTAATTTCGGAAGCATAAACCTCCGAATAATATTCAGGGAAAAAGCCGGAGCCTTTATCGCCCACCATATCCAGCACAATTCCGAAAAGATAATTTTCACGTCCTTTGAAATTTGCGGCGAAATATTTCGAACCGAGGCAATAATTTTTCAAGTCCTCCTCTTTTCCATAATCCTCGCCGTCGAAGAAAATCAGATCCACGCCTATTTCCGGCTTGTAATCCTTAAATATCCTTGCCAACTCCAACAGGACAGCAACGCCGCTGGCACCGTCATTGGCACCCGGGATAGGCTTCTCGGCTCTCTCGGCAAGCACCTCCATATCGGCACGGGGACGCGTATCCCAATGCGCCGCAATAAAAATTCTTTTCTTCTTCTCAGGATTAAACCTTGCAATTAAATTTGTTAAATGGAGTATTTCGCCTTCGTAACCGGTGTAATCAAAGCTTTGTAAAATCAGCTCGTCCGAATATCGTTCGAGTTTTTTCTTCAGATACTCCAATGTCTTCTTATGCCCTTGCGAACCGGGGTTTCTGGGACCGAATGCAAGTTGCTTTTTTACAAACTCGAAAGCGCTGTCCTCATTAAAGAACCCTATATTCGGAACAATTTTCAGCTCGTAAGTCATTTTAATTTTTTCTTCCTTCTTCCCGGAACATGAAAAGAGTCCCCAAATTCCGAAAGCAAAAACAAGAATATAAGCTATCTTTTTCATCTCATCTCCGCCATTATTTCACAAATCTTATCCTGATAATCTCTTGCCATTTTGGCGCTACCGGTAAAATTCTGAAGGAAAATCGAAAAGGCGATTTCTTTCCCGGAAGCCGAATTCACAAAACCCGAAAGCGTACTTACACCGCTAAGGGTTCCCGTTTTGGCACGCACATTACCGAAAGCCGCTGAATTTTTCATTCTGTTTTTCAATGTGCCATCCATACCAGCCACGGGGAAAGAATCTTTTAAAATTCGCAAAAGCTCAGGTCTGTTTTTATTCAAGAAAGTGAATATCCCGACTATCAACTCCGGAGTAATCAAATTATAATGAGACACTCCCGAGCCGTCAACAATTCGATAATCTTCCGGCTCAAAACCAGCCAGAGTAATCAGGCTGTCTATCATTCTTATTCCCTTTTCTGCCGAAGATGGCGCGCCAAAAAATTCGAGTCCCAATGCCCGCAAAGTCATTTCCGCCGAAAGATTATCACTGTTTTTATTAAGATTCAATATCACCTCATCGAACGGTCGCATTGTTTTATCGAGCAAAACGGCTTTTGTCGGAACCCGGCCGGTATCCAAAATTCCCAAACAGTTCACTCCGTCCGAATAAAGAATTTCTTTTAGCAAAGTAATTGCATACAAATTCGTATTTACCAAATTCCTTTCAACCGTATCGGGCAAAGCGTTGTATTGTATTGTTCCCGAAACGGTGAAGTGATTTTTTCTATTTATCCAATCTCGCGTAATTCTCAAGTCCGTCGTATCGGTCGTCAAAGCATTATTTTCAAAAGTATAAAAAAGCGAATGCGGAAAAATTTCCACAAGAGGTTTTTCGCCCTTATTTTTCGGGGTCACTATGATTTGCACACAATCGTCGTTCACATTAAGCGGCGTCATATAAGGAAAATCCATATACGGGTCATCATCCCACATCCAACCGTTACCCCAAAACAAGCTATCCATGTTACTCACGTCGCCATAAATATTGCCTTGAATAGTTTCAATCCCGTAAGATTCAATCGCTTGTGCAAATCTTCTTAAATCCTCGGTGGTAAAATCTGGGTCAAAGCCTCCTTTCAAATAAATATTACCGTGTAAAACGCCGTCCCGTATTTCGCCGTCGTAGTAAAGATACGTTTTAAATTCATATTTGGGTCCCAGAAAATAAAGAGCGGTAGAAGTGGTAAGGATTTTCATATTGGAAGCGGGATGAAGCAACATTTTCTCATCCTTGCGATAGAGAACGGAATCCCCTTGCATGTCATAAATTTCGCATGCCAACAAAGTGCGGGAAAAATAATCATCCGTAAGAAGGGAATCGATTTTTGCCTTTAGATATTGGGCTCCGGACTGGCAAAATAAGCTTTGTGCCGATAACAAAAGGGGAAAAGCAATAGCAAGGAGCGATTTGGTTAAATTTCCGAACTTCTTAGTACTTGAAATATTCACGCTCCCTAAAATCCACTCCCAATTCTTCCGTAACAAATTTCTTTGCTTTCTCACTATCCACCTCGTTAAGTCCGACAATTGTCATTACCACGTGAGCGTAACGTTTGGCTTTCTTTGTAAAATCGAGCATCTCGTAAAAGAATTTTTCGTCTATGCGCATCAGCTTTGCATATTGTTTCGGGTCGGGAGAATTAAGACTTATAGAAACCTCATCAATCAAACCCGGGAAATCTTCCGTAATATCACGTTTATTTATTGCGTTTCCATGTCCGTCGGTATTCAATCTCGTTCGCCCGCCGTTTTCTTTCACATACTTTGCAATTTTTTTAACTACATCCCAACGTATTGTCGGTTCGCCGTAGCCGCAAAAAACAATTTCCTTATACTGTTTCGGATCGCCAATTTCTTTAATATAAACTTCCGCCGGTGGTTCCTGTTCTTTGGACATTTTTAGATTATATCCTTTAACCATCGCTTCCCCCTTACGGTCACAAAAAACACAATCGGCATTGCATCGGTTTGTAACGTTGACATAAAGGGAATTCCCGATTTTGTAAGTAAAACTGAGCTTCGGCTTTTCGCCTATTCCGAAAAGCTTATATGCACTGTAAGCGGTTGTTCGAGTAATATCATCGAAAGTAAGATTCTGCACCTCCGCCAATTTCTCGGCGATAAGCACAACGTTTGCGGGTTCGTTCCTCTTGCCCCTGAAAGGGACGGGAGTAAGGAAAGGGGAATCCGTTTCCAAAAGCATATTATCTATTTGAATCGAGGCGGCTATTTCGCGAAGACCATCGGCATTTTTAAAAGTAAGGTTCCCGGCGAACGAAATAAAATGCCCAAGTTCTATCAGTTCGCGCGCATCCGACTTCGTACCCGCGAAACAATGAAATTGCGCTCGCAATCCGCTCTCTTTGTATTCACGTATAATATCCATTAAATCGTCGCTCGCCTCGCGATTGTGAATTATAACGGGAAGGTTTAACTTAACCGCCAAATCCAATTGTTTCCTAAAAGCGTCTATCTGAATCTCTCTCGGAGAAAAATCGTAATAATAATCGAGTCCTATTTCCCCTATTCCAACCACTTTCGGATGCTTGGCAAGTTTTTCCAATTCTTCCAACCATTCATCTTCCCAATTTTTGGTATCGTGAGGATGCACACCCACGGCGGCATAAAGTCCCTTATACTTTTCCGCCAATTCAATAGCCTGAGCCGAAGTAATTAAATCGGTCCCGGGCACCAAAATATACTCGACACCTTTTTCCTTGGCTCTGTTTATTACCGCTTCCACTTCGCCGTTAAAATTCGGGAGGAAAAGATGAGCATGACTATCAACAATCATAGGTAACGTCTCTATTTACTGTCTAAAAAAAGAATTCCAAATTTAAGGAAATATTCCTGATTGGTGAAACATTACCTATCATTTCGACGTAATTATAATTAAGTGCATTGTTTAAATTCAAATATGCGGAAAGAGGAACGCCGAAGCGAAATAGAGAAACACCGGTGCGAACATCGAGGACGAACACTTCGGAACGGAGCTCGCCGTCCTTTACAAATCCCAAGTCTATCAATGCGTGATCAATTTCCTCGAAACGACTCATATATCGCAAATCGGCTCCGACTTCAAAAAAGGAAGGCTTATATTCCACCGATATATCAGCCAAATGGCGGGGGCGATACTTCAGAGGCTTGTTATCATTGATATTTCTCGCCCACAGATAATCATAGCTGAATTTCATAGATAGATTAAATGGTTTATAAACAAATTCCCCCGCAAGTTCAACGCCTTGTATTCTTGCGCGCGTCAAATTATCAAAAAACACCTTGCCGTCATGCGGGTCCACACCCGGCTCGATCATATCATAAAATTCATTTTGGAAAAGAGAGGCATCGAGGGAAAAGACATCGGCAAAATTTTTCCTCATTCCGATTTCGAAAGAATAATTCGTCTCGGGTTTCAAATGGGGATTCGCTTTAACGGTAATCCCGCTTGTGTTGGTGGTGGTAAACGCTTCGGCAAGGGTAGGCGTGCGAAACCCTTTCCCCACGGACGTTCGCAAAGTAAAGGTCTTCGTAACTTTGTAATTCAATCCCAATTTGGGAGAAAAGGAATCGAAAGATTTCAAAGTGTCCAAGCGACTGTTATCGTAACGAACACCCGCAGTGAACGTAAGGGACGAGAAAAACTTATATTCGGTTTGAACATACACACCAACATTTTGAGAGGTCGGATTGCCGAAAATATTGGACTTCACCCTTCCCAGCGACATCTCCACACCGGCAATCATTTTCAGATTTTCACCGTTTCTATAAACGGTTTGTATTTCATTGCGCAAAAGATTCGACGAGGAATTATTGGCGCTTTCCGACTGGTCATCCCAAAGACTTCGATAAAAACTCGAAATCAAACGGAATTTGAATCCGTGCCAAGGCGAGGCAAGATATTTCATCCCGAAAAGATATCTTTGCGAGCGTACAATTTCCCCCTGATCGTCGTCGGGAGGGACAAGGGCATGGCGGGAATCCTTCCAGAAATTAAACGTTCCGCGATGTTGGTTCAGAGCGGTGGCGATGAAAGTAAAATCTCCAAGCTTCTCGGCTTCGTAGGACAATTTCAGAAATCCCGACAATCTTTTGGACCAATCGTTCTGCCGATAACTTTCGTCCTCCCGCCGAGTAAGAGAGAAAGTATAACCGAGCTTTCCGATTTTATCCGAGCGGGCAAA
The DNA here is from genome assembly GCA_964611145.1 of uncultured Melioribacteraceae bacterium. GTDB lineage: Bacteria > Bacteroidota > Ignavibacteria > Ignavibacteriales > Melioribacteraceae > WFQV01. The sequence continues at coordinate 17,403 of CAZSYM010000011.1, read as the reverse complement.
GGTTATCCCGTTAAAGGGTCGATATTCTTTTGACCAATCCCATTCGGAATAATACGGCTTATCGTAAACTCCGGCATAAGCCTTGATTAAATTTACGGGGCTCGGGGAAGCCTTCTTGGTTATTACATTAATCACTCCCCCCATTGAACTTGAACCGTAAACGGAACTGGAAGCGCCCTTAATTATTTCGACCTGTTCTATATCCGTGAGAGGAACAAGTTGCCAAATAATCTCTCCCGTATCGCCGGTGTAAATGGGTATTCCGTCTATCGCCGTAAGCACTCGACTACCCGCCCCACGGCTGTATCCGCTGGAACCTCGGATACTGACTTGGTCCATAATTACATATACGCCCGGGACATAGCGCAAGGCTTGATCTAAAGAAATAAAATTCTTTTCGGAAAAAATAAGAGGGGTCAATGCAAAAGCGCTAACCGGTAGTTCCGAAAGTTTTTGCGAGTATTTCGAAGCCGTAACCACAACGGGATCAAAGTTAACGGATATTCTTTTCAGTCTGAAATTCAAAACCATATCGCGGTTTTTTAACTCCACAGCTCGCACAATTTTTTGATAACCTATGCTACTTACCTTTAACCGGTACTTGCCCGCAGGGACTTTTTCAATTTTAAAATATCCCCGCACATCCGTGGCGGCTCCAAAATTCGTGCCCGTCAGTATTACATTTGCGCCCAAAAGAGGAATCCCTTTTTCGTCCGTTACTTTCCCCTCGATGTTAAACATCTGAGCGAAAATTCCCCGTGCGAAAATCAGAAGCAAAAATAAAAACGATAACCTTTTCATTTTCCCGCCACTCCTTCCGGCGGCTGAACCGGTAAATGGTCAAAATCGCAAGTGATATTTACATCTTTCAAAAACGTATCGGGCGGAATGGTTATTCTCCCTGCTTTGGAAGAATCGCCGTTCGGAATATAAACGCCAATTATTTTCCAATCTCGCCGTGCAAAGGAATTGGGACGCACCTGCATCGCGACGGCTAAATATGCATACTCCCCCGCTTCCACATTGGAAAGAAAGTTATCTTTATCTTTCGTCGAATACTTAAACTCCTTAACTCCATCGGGCACAGGCTTACTAACAAAACGCAAATTCATCAAATTGAAATCCGTAGAGTCAAGTATAGGATTTTTGAAAAGCGTTACGATTATTTGTGAATACTGCCCTGTGGGCCAGCTACCTTTGAAAAACACTTTTCCCTCAAAACCCGGCGTAACACTCGGCTCTTCCAGCGGAGCGATTCCATGATTGCATGCGGATAGGCCAAAAAGAAAAATGAAAAATATCAAAATTTTCTTCTTCATGTTTATAAAATAATTTTCACAAGTTTAAAAAACAACGTTGAAAGCCATTTTCTTTTCCGGCTCCCCCGTATTTTATTTCCTTGACTTTCTCCGACTATCTTTTTAGCTTTGTAAAACAATTTGGAGCTGAAAATGAAAAAAGTACTTTACTTTTTATCTTTCTTTCTTCTTTTAACTCCCTCGACTTTCTCCCAAACAATCAATCCGGAGTTAATAGGCAAATGGGAAGGCAAAGGCGATATAATCGTAACATGGTGCAACTTGGACAGCCTATCTTTCAAGCTTACGATAGATTCAACGGGAACGGTAAAAGGGATGATAGGCGACGCTCGAATTGCCGAAGGTGCAAAGGTTGAAAAAAGAAGCACAGTAATGAAATTATTGGGCAACGGAGAGTATATAATCAAAGGGAAATTGATAGGCTATCTCGTTGAAAAGGAAAAAATCGCTCGCAAAGGCTTTACACTTATGTTCAGTTTGAAAAACGGAGAAATAAACGGCGGGATGCATTCCACCGGCTGGAAGTTCGGCGGGAAGGACAAAATGGTTTTAACCGTTTCACCTCTACACTTAAAAAAAATCAAATGACATCTCTTTGATGTTGAAAAGTCTATATTTCTCGATACGTTCTCACGTATAATATTGTACGGGCAAGTTTTCTGTTGAAAAGTTAAACAATATTCCTTAACTTCACCGCAAATTTTTTACGTTTAAAGGTGGAGGAAGGAATGGCAAACGAAACTCAACTTCTAATCGTAATGATTACCTACCTTGTTTTCCTTATCGCGTGGGGGCTTTATCAGGGCAGAAAAGTAAAAACCAACTCCGACTATGCAATTGCAGGGAGGAATCTTCCGGGCTGGGCGGCGGCTCTTTCCGAAAGAGCAACGGGAGAATCTTCATGGGCGTTGTTAGGATTGCCCGGCTTTGCTTATTCGTCCGGGTTGATTGGAATTTGGACGGCAATCGGTTGTGTGCTGGGAATAATTACCGCATGGTGGGCTATCGCATGGAGATTGCAAAAAGAAGCCGAACATTACGAGGTAAATACTTTTACGGAATACATCGCTAAAAAACACGGCGAAAGCGAGAAGTTAATAAGATTGGTGGGTAGCCTTACCATTGTCTTCTTTTTCTTCTTTTACGTCGGAGCGCAATTTTTAGGCGGTGGAAAAACTTTGTTTGCAATGTTTCATCTTGACCCGCAAATAGGGATGATAATAACGGCGGCGATAATCGTCCCCTACACAATTTACGGCGGTTTCCGAAGTGTGGTTTATACGGACGTGGTACAAGCTATTGTAATGATTACCACTCTGATAGTGGGTCCCATAGTCGGAATAATCGCATTGAGCAATCGTCCCGATGTTTTCGCTCATTCGATTCCCCAAGCATTAGAAATGGCGGGAGAAACTTACAATTCCCTTTCGGGTGCCGCGGGAGGATTTACCTTCGGGGTAACAATAATCGGGGGACTTTCCTGGTTCTTCGGTTATTTGGGAGGACAACCGCAATTGAGCATGCGCTTCATGGCTATCAAAGATATGCGAAATGCAAAAATAGGAAGAAACACCGGAATAATTTGGACGATAATTGCATATATCGGAGCGCTTTCAATAGGCTGGATCGGATTGGGACTTTTCGGTCCCAAGGGATTAACTGACCCCGAATACGTAATGCCCAAGGTAATGTTGGAACTTTTCCCGCCCGCTATCGCGGCAATACTAATCACGGGAGCGATAGCCGCCATGATTTCCACGGCGGACTCCCTTTTGATTTTATCCTCGACGGAACTATCGGAAAACTTGTTAAAATCAAACAAAGACGGTGGGGAAAAAGCACTGAAACGCTCGCGAACGGTAACGGCAATCCTGGCTCTTATTGCTTTGCTTGCCGCCTATCTTTCCCCTTCCGATTTGATTTACACATTGGTCGGCTACGTCTGGGCGGGAATCGGCGGGACATTCTCCGTCGTAATACTCCTTTCCCTCTTCTGGAAACGTTATCACGGGAAAGCAGTATTGACAACAATAATAGTGGGAATGCTTTTTACGATTTTTTGGATTAGCAGCGGATTGGATAAAGTGATTACAGCAAGAATAATGACATTCGTTGTGGCAGGAATAACCGCCTATGCGTCAACATATTTAATCAAAAAGTAATTTTCAAACCGGCTTTCGGAGAATCCTTGCATTCCTTCGAAAGCCGGAATTACTTCACACTTTTAACTATTACCTTAAGCCCTTCGGTTCTTATAACCTTTATTTTACTCCCCTTTTCCACGTACTCGCCTTGAGTTACGACATCCACGCGCTCACCTTTAATAATCGCAATGCCAGCGGGACGTAAATCGGTCAGAGCCTCGCCTGTTTTTCCCAACAATTCGTTTACCTCTTCCCTTGCGGCATAACCGGAACGGGAAGTAATATTGGAACTCAAAATAAGTCTGTTCCAGACGCTTGTTTTGGGTAGATATTTAAATATGAAATAGAGAAAAATCGCCGAAAGGACAAAGGCACCCGCCAATCTTTCTATGGCTCCGGAAATAGAATTAAAATCAAAAATCGGCAAGTCGGAAATCATTCCCAGAAAAAGTCCCGTAATCATGAGGATAATTCCCAAAATTCCCGCAATCCCAAAACCCGGGATTACAAATATTTCCAGCAAAAGAAGTATAACACCGATTACAAAAATCAGAATCTCGGTAGCGGAAGCAAGTTCAACGATATAGCCCGAACCAAAGAAAAGCGCAAGCGCAATAATAGCGGCGGTTCCCGCTACTCCCCAGCCCGGAGTCTTTATTTCGAAAAACAAACCGACCATTCCGATCATAATCAACAGAGAAGAAATAATGGGATTATTCAAAAAACGGACTACATCCTCCGACCAATTACTCCGCACTTTAACTATTTCCGCATCCTCCAAATTCAAGTATTTCAGCACTTGCGCAAGATTGGCGAGAGTGGTATCGGCAATTCCATATTTCAGCGCCTCATCCGTCGTTAAAGTAATAAGCTTGGTGCTATCCACCAATCCGGGTACTACAACCCGTTCGTCAACCATTCCTTCGGCAATATCTTTTCTTCGTCCGTTTTTCTCCGCCGTGGCACGCATTTCCGAACGCATAAAAGATTGATATTTCTCGGATTGCTTTTTACCCTGCTGATCAACCACCGTGGAGGCACCTATGGAAGCTCCGGGAGCCATCACTATCTTTTTGCAGGAAAGAGTTATCAAAGCACCGGCAGAAATAGCGCGCTTATCCACAAACGCCACGGTGAGGATTCGGGAATTTAAAATCGCATCCTTAATTTGCGTCGCCGCGTCGACACGTCCTCCGAAAGTATTTATTCTGAAGACAATCGCTTCAGCCCCGTTCTCCTCCGCCTCGTCAATAACCCTCTTAACATAAGGCGCTAAGCCCAAATCTATTGCGCCTTCTATATAAGCCACATAGACCTTTTCCCGTCCAAAAAGGAGGAACGGGAAAAGAAAAAAGAGAAGAAAAAATTTTTTCATCGGAGTAATCCTTTTTTCGTTTCTTTAAAATCAGAAATAAATTTCTTAAACACAAAGGACAGATGCAAAAATCACGTTTCGGGAAACTTTATTCCGCAACAATAATATGAGCGGTAACGGGTTTTCCTTTTATTTCCTTAATGATTTTCAGATTCGCCTTTTCAACCAAATCTCTTAATCCGCCGTTTCTTTCAAAGGATTTAAAACCGGCATAATGTTCTCTCCCGGCTATGAATTCGATAATTTCCGTAAGATAAAAATGATAGCCCTTGGGACGGGGAATCAAGTAATCGCCAAGAATCAATTTATCCGCCACCTTTTTCATCGCCTCGATAAAAGGTAATCTCTCCGATTCGGGAATTTCATGCAACACATAAGTGGTAACTGCATAATCGAATTTCGAAGAATAATTCTTCGCAAAGTCCTCCACTGATTGATGAAAAAAATCAATATTATCAATACCGCTTTTCTTCAATATTTTCAATGCCCGCCGAATATTACGCTGCGAAAGGTCAAGCCCTACAATGCTTTCACACTTATCGGAAAGTTGAAAAGCCAATCTACCCGTACCGCAACCTATATCCAGAACCGTGCTTTCTTTCGGGATAATACTTTTAATCAAGCGAAACAAATAATCCTGATTGGGAGCGATAAATTTATCGTAAATAATTCCGTCGTAATAATGAGATTTGTTATTTGCCATTGCGCTATTTCCTCATAAAAGCATAGTTTATCAATTTATAAACAAGCTTGGCGGCAATAAATTCGGAAGCGGGGTGAGCCTTCGAAGGAGCAAGTTCCACAACATCGAATCCTATTATTTCTTTCCTTTCCGCCACGAGCTTTAATAAATTCAAAGTCTCGTCCCAAAACAATCCGCCGGGTTCGGGAGTGCCGGTGGCGGGCAAAAGGGAAGGGTCAAAGCCGTCCACATCAAAAGTGATATAAACCTTCTCCCCTATCGAATCCACAATTTTTCTCTGCCAATTCTTTCCGTATTTTCCTTCTCTTATTTGTCGGGCATAAAAAGTTTTTATTCCTTTCCGCTTAATAAAATCGGCTTCTTCCTTGCATTGCGCTCTTATTCCGACTTGGACAATATCCTCGGTAAATTCCGCTACACGCGCCATCACACATGCATGTGAATACTTAGTGCCTTCGTATGAATCGCGCAAATCGGAATGAGCGTCTATTTGCAAAACGGTAAACTCGTTATATTTTTCCTTATGAGCTTTGATTATCGGAAAGGAAACCGTATGCTCACCGCCAAGAGAGACGACAAATTTTCCGTCCTCTATAATCTTTTTGGTTTGCAGATAAATTTTGTCCAAAGCCTTTTTTAACGGGAGCTTCGCATAATCCCCCGAAGGCAAAGTTGCAATTCCTTTCTCGAAACATATTTCCCTATCGAGTTCCTCGTCGTAAAACTCCACATAATGAGAAGCCTTAAGAATTGCGCGCGGACCTTTCGCCGCACCCTTGCCATAGCTAACGGTTTTTTCCAAAGGGAAAGAAAGGATTGCTATCGCGGATTTGTCATAAGAGGAAAAGTCTTTTCCTATTCCCAAAAAATTATTTTTCTTCCCCAGAATTTTCATTTGTTCGCATGTTTCGTTTTAAAATCGGGCAATGCATTCAGCCTTGTAAAACTTAAGGGGCGCTTTTCGGCGCCCCCGATTAAAATTATGAATTTTTCTGCTTGGTATCGACGACGGACGAGATGGCGGAACGGTCGAACTTAATCTTGACGTCTTTCGCCACTTCCACCAATACGGTTTTTTCATCAATACCGGCAACAACGCCGTACATTCCGCCGCTTGTCATTATTTTATCCCCTTTCTTCAAGGCATTCAACATTTTTTCCCTTTCCTTCTGCCTTTTCTGTTGGGGACGAATAATCATAAAATAAAAGATTGCAAAAATGGCGGCAAACATAATCAGAGTACTAATCATGCTACCACCGCCTTGTTGTCCGCCTTGCGGAGCCATTGCTAATAAATATTCCACTTAATCCTCCTTAAGTAGTTTTACGTTTGTAGTTAATTTATTTGTAATTTCTTCTTTCCACTTTTTGAAATTATCCTCGAGAATTTCCTTGCGAGCGCGACGGACAAGATTCAAATAAAAAGTAAGGTTATGAATTGTCGCCAATTCAAGAGCCAAGATTTCATTCGCAATAAAAAGATGTCTCAAATAAGCGCGGGAAAAATTTCTGCATGTATAACAATCGCAAGCCTCGTCCACGGGTGAAAAATCGTTTTTATAAACGGCGTTACGAATCTTTAATACTCCTTCGGAAGTAAAGAGATACGCATTGCGAGCGTTACGTGTAGGCATCACACAATCGAACATATCCACGCCGCGTTCTATTCCGTCCAGAATATCCTCGGGGCGCCCCACCCCCATCAAATATCTCGGTTTTTGCAAGGGCAGAATATCCGTAACAAAATCCGTAATTTCGTTCCTCGTCTCTTTCGGTTCGCCGACCGCCAGACCGCCGATTGAATAGCCGTCGAAATCGAGAGACGTCAGATCGCGCGCGGAACTCTCCCGCAAATCTTTATAAACACTTCCTTGCACTATTCCGAACAATCTTTGCTCGAATCCGTATTTGGGCTTGGATTTCTCAAAAGCCTCCTTGTTCAAAACCGCCCAATCGCTTGTCAATTCTTTCGAACGCTTGGCATATTCATAATCGCAAGGATACGGCGTGCATTCATCCAAAGGCATCATAATGTCGGAACCAATCGAACGCTGAATATTTATCACCTTTTCGGGAGTAAAATAATGCATGGAGCCGTCCAGATGCGAACGAAATTGCACACCGTCCGATTTTATTTTACGAAGCTCGGAAAGGGAATAAATTTGGAATCCTCCCGAATCCGTAAGGATAGCATTATCCCAATTCATAAAAGCATGCAAGCCTCCGGCGGCTTCCAAGATTTCCGTTCCCGGGCGCAAATACAAATGATAAGTATTTCCCAGGATTATGCGCGCCCCTATTTCGTTTTTAAGTACGCGTTGCGTAACGGCTTTGACCGTGCCCTGCGTCCCCACAGGCATAAAAACGGGGGTTTCAATCTCGCCATGCGCCGTACGCAACACGCCCGCACGCGCTTTGGTATTCTTGTCCGTATGTTGTAATTCGAAAAACAATTTTTGCTTATCAGAAATTGAGTTCGTAAAAATAAAAGAAAAGGTTATTAACTACAACGAGGCTTTTCTTGATTATTCCTTGAAGAGCTTGATCAGATTTATTTTGGTTTTATCCGAATGCAAAACATTTATTCTGAAACCTTTGATTTCGAGGGTTTCGCCTTTTTTCGGGATACGACCTATATGAGCGGTAATAAAACCGCCTATTGTTTCATAATCCCCTTCCGGCAAGCCAAGATTGTATTCCTCGTTCAATTTATCTATCTCGAATTTTCCGCTTATCACATAAACATTCTTTTCAACTTCCTTACAAATTTCATCCTCAACGTCATATTCGTCCCGTATTTCCCCGAACATTTCCTCAATCACATCTTCGAGAGTTACTATTCCCGCCGTACCTCCGAATTCGTCCACCACGATAGCGATAGAAATTCTCTTTTCCAAAAACTCCCGAAGCATTTCCAAAGCCTTTTTCGTTTCGGGAATAAAAATCGTTTCTCTTATCACGGATTTTAATTCCGTCGGCCTCTTGAACATATCATAAGCAAAGACGACACCTTTGATATTATCCAGATTCTCCTCGTAAACGGGCAATTTGGAATAGCCCGACTCGATAAATGTATTAATTACCTCCTTAATGGAGCTTTCGATATCCACTCCCACAATTTCCGTTCTGGGAGTCATTACCTCATAGACTTTCCTTTCGCCCAATTCGAAAACCTTTTCGAGAATGTCTTTCGCCTCCTCGCCAACGTTCCCGGCTTCCGAGCTTTCGTTCAAAAGTTCCTTGATGTCCTCCTTGCCAATCAGCGTAGCATAGCTTTCCTCCCGCACGTTCTCGCTTTCCGTCAAAAGATTCGAAAATAGAGAGGAAATTTTTACAAAGGGGAAAAAGAGGACGTTCAACCAACGTATCGGAACAATCGTAATTTCCAAAATTCTATCGGGATAATCTCTGGCAAGGTATTTGGGAATAAGCTCCGCAAAAATGAGAATCATCAAAGAGGAAACGATAAGAATCCAAAACTCGTTCAAATGAAACAACTCCGCAAATACAACGGCGCTTATGGAAGCGAAAGCAATATTAACTACATTCTGCCCGATTAAAATCGTAGAAAAGAAATAATTGGGATTATTCAAAAAGTAGCGCGAGTACTTGGCCGAAAGCTTTTCCTTCCTTGCCCAGATTTCAATCTTTATTTTATTGGCAACTACAAAAGCCAGCTCGGAGGAGGAAAAGAAAGCTCCCAAAATCAAAAGTATTACCAAACCGACTATATGTAAAGTTTCGTTCATCAATAAATCTTCTCGACTTTCAAGTTCTCAATCAGAAAGGAAAATCTTTCGCTCCCTTCCTCGAAAATCAATTTCAAGGAGACGTTTCTCTCGGGATTAAAATTCGGAACAAGTCCCAAGCCACGCACGGTGGAAAAAGCCACGGTCTTAGAATTTATCAGCGTATCCAAAGCAATTACAGTGGGAACAATCGAATAAATCAATTTTCCGCTCTGTTGCACGTCCACTTCTTTCAATTCCAAAGTCTTGAAATCATATTTCAAGGAATTTAAAATCTCAACTTTACCGGATACATTAAAACGAGCCTCTCCACCCGGCATAACATTAAGCCAGCAATGAGTTTCCAAGACTTTCAAATTAACCTGGGGGACGTATAATTTGGCAAGGCTAACTTCGTCCTTCCGCTCTCCGATTTCCGAAGAAGCACATCCCCACAAAAGAATTAAAAATGAAAATATTATTACCGCTTTTTTCATGCGAACCTTTTAATAAATAATTGCAGCCACCGTAAGGACATAGAGAAGAATATTAATCAAAGAGGGAAAATCTTTCAGCAAGGTTTCTATTGTATTTTCCCCGAATTTCTTCTCGTAAACCAGATACATATAACGAAATATTCCGAATATCACAAAGAGCGTGGTATAAACCAAATGCTCGGTATGAAAATAAGAAACCGTCCGCTCCGAAACGGTATAAAGGGCATAGCAGATAATCACTCCCGCGGAAGTAACGGCGGAAATTTGATTAATAAATTCAAAACTATAATCCGCAAGGACACGACGGGTAAGAGAATTGTTCTCAACATTAAGTATTTCCGAGCGACGTTTCATAACCGCCAAGAAAAGGGAAATGAAAATAGTCGTGAGAATTAACCATTTGGAAATATAAACATCTATCACAAAAGCACCGGCAAGAACGCGTAAAATAAAACCGCCCGCAATGCAGAATAGATCGAGCAACACAACTCTTTTTAATCCGAAAGTATAGGCGACATTAATCACAAAATACAAGAACAAGGAAACTCCGAACAGAGGCGGAAAATTAAAACCGAAAAAAATCACAAGCATGAGAATAAGAACGAACAAGATAAAAGCCGAATTTTTACTGACCTTGCCGGAAGCAATCGGGCGGAATTTCTTTTTCGGGTGTTCCCTATCCTTTTCGGCGTCGACTATATCGTTCAGCACATAAACGGCGCTTGCAGCAAGGGAAAAGACAAAAAACGCCAATACTGTTTCCCCCGCCTTGGCAAGATTCGTTGCATTGCGGGAAAAGAGTAACGGGACAAAGATAAAAAGATTTTTAACCCAATGCGGGATTCTCAGTAACTTCAGATATTCCTTAAACATCAGAACACAACCGATTCTTCGTAAACACCGAAAACCTTTTTAAGCTCGTTCACCATTTCGCCGAGAGTAACATAATTTTCCGCCGCTTCGATTAAAACGGGCATAAGATTTTTATCGTGAACCGCCGCATCCCTAATTTTTTTAAGACTTTCCTCAGCCTTGGCGGCGTTTCGCCTTGCACGTAAGGCTTTCAAACGTTCCACTTGTTTAATTTCCACTTCCGGCGGAATTTGAAGTATAGGAATATCAATTTTCTCGTCCTCTTCCACAAATTCGTTCACTCCCACGACGAATTTTTCTTTGCGTTCCAATTCCTGCTGATACCGATACGCCGCATCCATTATTTCCTTTTGGAAATACCCGGATTCTATCGCGGCAATAACACCGCCGAGGGAATCTATTTCTTCGAAAATCTCGTTCGCCATTTTCTCCATTTTATTAGTAAGGGCTTCCACATAATAACTTCCGCCCAAAGGATCGACGGTATTAAGCACTCCGGTTTCGTAGGCTAAAATCTGTTGCGTGCGCAAAGCTATTTTAACCGCTTTTTCGCTTGGTAATGCAAGCGTTTCGTCCATTGAATTAGTATGCAAAGATTGGGTTCCGCCCAATACCGCAGCCAACGCTTGATATGCCGTACGGACAATATTGTTCTCCGGTTGTTGCGCCGTAAGGGTACAACCCGCCGTTTGGGTATGAAAACGTAGCCACCATGAGCGGGGATTCTTTGCACCGTAAACTTCTTTCATCCTCTTGGCATAAATTCTGCGCGCCGCTCGGAACTTTGCAATCTCTTCGAAAAAGTCCAAGTGGGAATTAAAGAAGAAAGAAATTCGAGGCGCAAAGCTATCTATGTCCATACCCCTTTCGAGGCAACTTTCGATATAAGCGAATCCGTCGGCAAGAGTATAAGCCAATTCCTGCGCTGCTGTCGAACCCGCTTCTCGAATATGATATCCGCTAACGGAGATAGGATTAAATTTCGGGACCTCATTCGTGGAAAACTCAATCATATCGGTGATAATTCTCATCGAAGGCGCGGGAGGATAAATATATTCCTTTTGTGCGATATACTCCTTAAGAATGTCGTTCTGAAGCGTGCCGCGCAACTTATCAAAACTTACGCCTTGCTTCTTTGCCACCGCAAGGTAAAAAGCATAAATCATTGCGGCGGGAGAGTTAATGGTCATCGAAGTGGAAACCTTATCGAGCGGGATTCCTTCGAACAAAGTTTCCATATCCTCCAAGGAAGAAATGGCAACTCCGCAAATACCGACCTCGCCTTTGCTCATTTCGTCGTCGGAATCGCGCCCCATCAAAGTGGGTAAATCGAATGCGACGGAAAGTCCCGTCTGCCCATGCTCCAGCAAATATTTGAACCTCTTGTTGGTATCCTCCGGCGTTCCGAAACCGGCGAATTGGCGCATAGTCCAAATTTTACCGCGATAACCGTTCGCATGAATACCGCGCGTAAAAGGGAACTCGCCCGGAAAACCCAAGTCCCGCATATAATCCAAATCCTTAATATCATCGGGGGTATAAAGAACCTCGACGGGCTCTCCGGAGACGGATGTAAATTTCATTCCCGTAGTCGGTGCGTTCTCAACTTTTTTCAGATATTCTTCTTTCGCTTCTTTAAAACTCTTCTTTTCCATTTCCATCTCCAATTCTATCTTTCCTTTTTTCGCAATTTAATAATTTTTCCGCGAACATTCTATGAGGTTCTTCCGAAACGGCGGTCGAATTCTTTCAGAGGAATTTTAATCACAATCGGTCTTCCGTGAGGACACACATAAGGCATAGAAGTAGCAAAAAGCTGGTCAACAAGAGTGCGCATTTCCATCTCCGAAAGTTTATCCCCAGCCTTTATAGCCGTCTTGCACGAATAAGACGCCGCTACGTTATGAATGACGTCCAATTTCTTTTCCCGTTCGTTCTTACGATATTCGTCCAAAATTTCGTTCAATGTTTCTATTTCCGTTCCCACCTTCACTTCCGAGGGAACTCCCGTGATTTTAACGGCGAAATTGTCGAGCAGTTTTATTTCGAAACCCAACTTGGTCAAATGCGGTTTCAATTCCTTAACAAGCTCGTAATCGGCGGGATCGAGACGAACACTTTGCGGAAAAAGAAGCTGTTGGGAAAAAGGCATATCGGTTTCCAAAGCCTTCAGAGCCTTTTCGTACAATATTCTTTCATGCGCCACATGTTGGTCGATAATCATCAAGCCGCTCTTAATCTGCGCAAGGATGTATTTATTGTGCAAGGAAACAATGAAACCGGAAGAAGTCGCCTGGTCGGAAACCTCGCCGGAATTAAGATTCGGGGCATGATAAATTTCCTCGTCGGGCGAGCTTTCCTCGAAAGGATGAGAATCGGAACTCCCCGCTCGCACGGCTTTCATTTCACGATTTAATCCTTCGAACAATTGGTCTATTTCCTCGCTTTCAAATGAGGCGCTGTTACCGGCTGCTTGTTTTCCGCCCCGAATAAAAGACGGTCTGTCGGTAAAGTCATCTCTCTCTATTTCCCTTTCGGTATTAAAACGCAATCGCTCCCTATCCGTAACATCCGTGTCGAAGGTCATCGAAGGAACCAAATCGTAACTGCCAATGGTTTTCCGAATAACGGCGTTCACAAAAGAATAAATCGCGTTTTCATCATCGAATTTCACCTCCAATTTCGAAGGATGAACATTGACGTCAACTTTCGAAGGTTCAATTTCGAGGAAAAGAACAAAAAACGGATAATCCCCTTTCTCCAAAATATTTTCGTATGCGGAAAAAACGGCATGGTTAATCGTGCGACTTATAACGAACCTTTTATTGATGAACAAATACTGCTCACCCTTTGCCCGCGACAGATAAGAAGGTTTTGCCACAAAGCCGGAAAGACTAATAAAATCGGTATTTTCCCCGACCTCCAGCACAGCATCCTCAATATTATCGGCAAAAACCTCTCGCATTCTGTCGTGAATGGTGCCGGGTTTGAAATCGAACAGTAAATCCTCCTCGTTAAAAAGTTTAAAACCTATCTCGGGATGACTCAAAGCTTCTTTTTTGAACACATCCGCAATGTGCTTGAATTCCGTAGCGTTGCTTTTCAAAAAATGTCTTCGGGCGGGAGTGTTAAAGAAGAGATTTTTGACCGCTACGGAAGTGCCTTTCGGGAAAGAACCTTTCTCCACATGCAATTCACCGCTCTCGTCAATTCGAATGAGAGTACCTATTTCATCCTCGGCACGTTCGGTTTTCATTTCGAAGACGCTGACGGAAGCAATGGAACTCAAGGCTTCGCCGCGGAAACCATAAGAACGAATGTTGTAAAGGTCGTCCAGAGTACTGATTTTACTGGTGGCGTGACGTTTAACGGACAAAAGAGCGTCTTCCTCGCTCATTCCTTCGCCGTCGTCCGCCACTTGAATAAGGGATTTTCCGGCTCGTCTGATAAACACTTCCACGTTCTTTGCGCCCGCATCCAAAGAGTTTTCCAACAATTCCTTCACAACCGAAGCGGGACGTTGCACAACTTCCCCCGCGGCAATTTTATTCGCAATGCTGTGAGGCAATATTTTTATTCTTCTGTCCATATTTATTTTCTTATCCTTTCATAAACTTCTACGCTAAATTCCTCGTTCTCGGTCTCCGTTCGTTTTCGCCATTCCTTCTCGTCAAATTGCGGAAAGAAAGTATCGCCTTCCACTTGGAGCTTCATTCGACTTATAATCATCTCGTCGGCAATTTTCATTCCTTCCTCGTAAATGGAAGCACCTCCGATTAAAAAAACCTTTTCGTAATTTTGTTCCCTGCAAAAATCAACGGCGCTTTCGAGATTATCAAAAACCTCGATGCCCTTGTGCTTTTTTTTCAAGCTTTCCGGATTGCGAGTAATAACTATGTTTAACCTCCCCGGCAAAGGCTTTCCTATACTTTCGAAAGTTTTTCTCCCCATTATTATTGGGTTTCCCAACGTTGTCGCTTTAAAATGCTTGAAATCCGCACTGGAATGCCACGGAATTTTACCGTCCTTACCGATAACATTATTCCGAGCAACCGCGGCAATTAAAATTATTTTCAAATCCTCACCTCCAAAATCACGAGTGGGGGATGCAAATCAAACAGCCACCTCAAACTTTATTCTGTCGTGATGCTTATAATCTATCAACTCGAAATCCTCGAACTTCAACTCATCGAGAGGCTTATCGGCAATTTTCAACTTAGGCAAAGGATACGGCTTGCGCTTAATCTGCTCCTTCAACCCCTCCAAATGATCATACCTTTCCATCGGAGAGCCCTTATCCGCCACATAAATATGAGCATCGATAATAGAATGAGCAAAAAAGCCGGGCTTAAGACCCGTCTGCCGAGCGATAACCAAAGTAAGCAAAGAATAAGCCGCCAAATTAAAAGGAATACCAAGCGCAATATCCCCCGAACGTTGCGTAAGATGACAATTCAACCTACCGTTCGAAACATTAAAAGCGAAAGTATAATGACACGGAGGCAATTTACTTATAACAGCATTAGCGGGATGCCAAGCAGAAATAACAATCCTTCGCGAATTAGGATTATTCCTAATCTCATTAATCGCCCAGCCGATTTGGTCGAAACTCAAACTACCATTAGCCTCCCTCCGCACGAAAGGATTGGACTCGTCCACGAAGACCTCGCCCGGCAAAGCGGCGGATTTTTCCGGCACTGGGAAACGTCGCCAAAAACGTCCATAAGCCGTTTCCAAACGTCCCTCCTCATCCGCCCAAGCGTTCCAAATCTTAGTCTCCTTGCGCAAATTTCTAATATGCTCCTCGCCCGTCAAATACCAAAGCACCTCGTGAAGGAGCGACTTCCAAATCATCTTCTTAGTCGTCAAAAGGGGGAATCCCCGACTCAAATCCACCTTATAAAAAGCGCCGAAATAAGAAATCGTATCGACACCCGTTCTCGTCTGCTTCCGGACGCCTTCCCTCATAACGAGTTTCACAAGATCGATGTATTCTTTCATTTTGCCTCAAGTAAAATTTCTAATGTAAACTTTTAATTTAATCATTTTTTCAAATATATTTTTACTATTTCCCGCGCCGCCTTTTCGATTCCTTCCTCGAAGCGTTCTATCGACTCCGCCACGCTGGAAAAATAATTCGTCAATTCTATTATTTTAACTCCCGAAATACGGCGCAACGCACTTGCAACGCCGCAAACAATCACTTTCCGCACGGTGGGAAATTCTTCGAATATTACTCCGACTCCTTTTCCCATTAAACTCTGTTCGTCAAATCTCCCCTCGCCCGTGATTATCAAATCGGGATGCACTTTTTCGGCTCTTAGACCCAAAGTTTCCTTAATAAATTCCCGTGCGGGGAGAATTTCCGAATCGTAAAAAATTTGAAAGCCAGCCGCCAAGCCTCCACCGGCACCGCTTAAGGATTTTCTCTCGCTTTCCGAAATTCCCGCTATTTCAATAATCCTCTCGAAACCTTTTTCGAAAAGATTAAAATCCCTTTCCTTGATTCCCTTTTGCTTGCCATAAACTCTGGTGGCACCGAATTCTCCCAGCAAGGGATTTTCCACATCGGTTACAAATTTCAATCCGAAGGGCAAAGGCACGGGAAGTTTATTTATCCCAACAACGTTCGGAAAATTCATAGGCAAGGCATCAACTCGCTTTCCGTTCTCGTCCGAAAGCTCCAAGCCGAGGGATTCCAAAGCTCCCAATCCCAAATCGTTGGTTCCCGTTCCTCCCACACCCACGACAACATCCTCTATCTCAAGCTTTCCTTGGGATTTCAATTCGACCAATTTCGAAATAATCTCTCCGAATCCCACGGAGGAAAGCCTCGCGGGATTGCGCTTTTCGGGGGGAATTAATTTTAATCCCACAATTCGAGCCGACTCCAGAAAAACGGTTTTTAATTGCCGGGAGTAACCGATTTCTACGGATATTCTTTGCGTAAGCCAAGGAGCCGTGACGGAAAGCTCCAATATGCGAAGCGAATAAACTTGCGAAAGCACATCAAGAAATCCGTCCCCGCCATCGGAAAGAGGAATTTTTAAAAACTCAACTTCAATGTTCTCGGGTAAAAATTTCCGCAGCTTCTCCACGAGCAAATCAGCCGTTTGCACGGGTGAGGCGCATTCTTTGAAACCATTGGGAGCTATTAGTATTATCACTTTGCAAACTTGGCAAAAGCCTTTTGAAGAGCTTCTCTCGTATGCAACAAATCCTGGGAAATTACTTTTACTTCTCCCAGACTCGGCATAAAATTCGTATCCCCAATCCAACGGGGTACGATGTGAAAATGCAAATGCTGATCAATACCGGCACCAGCGGCCTTACCGAGATTCGCACCGATATTAAACCCTTGCGGTTTCATAACTTCCGTCAATGCCTTTAGCGAAAGCGCTTCCAAATCCATTATTTCCAAACGTTCTTCTTTCGTTAATTCCGTAAGATCGGATAAATGCCGGTACGGAATAATCATCAAATGCCCGGCATTGTAAGGATAAAGATTTAACATCACAAAATTGCGCTCGCCTCTGTAAACAATCAGAGAATTTTCATCATCCTTGTGGGGAGCGGCACAGAAAACACATTCCTCTTCGCCGTTTTTATCTTTGAAACTCTCAATATAATTTGAACGCCACGGAGACCATAATCTTTCCATATTAACCTTCAATAATTAATGAAAATCAAAAAGGAAATTTATTGAATAAGTGGGAAATATTCCTTAAGTTTGGGAAAACGTTGGCAATTCGGAACAATGCTGG
>CAZSYM010000010.1:41045-70987 GCA_964611145.1 uncultured Melioribacteraceae bacterium | reverse complement strand
CAAAAATTGTTAATTGTTATTTATTCATTTAATTTTCGTTTAATAAAAAAAACTATTGGAGAGGAAAATGAAATTTTCGCTAAATGTTGACCACGTTGCCACGTTGAGAAATGCGCGGGGAGAAAATCAGCCGGATCCCGTAACGGCAGCGCTCATGGCGGAAAAATTCGGCGTGGACGGAATAGTCGTCCACTTGCGCGAAGACAGGCGACATATCAACGAAAGGGACGTAAGATTATTGCGCGAATTAATCACTACAAAACTGGATTTGGAAATGGCCGCTACGGAGGAAATCATCCGTATTGCATGCGACGTCGTGCCCGAACTTTCCACCCTCGTGCCCGAAAAACGAGAAGAACTAACCACGGAAGGCGGCATCAACGTAATAGACAACATCGAACATTACCGCGATGCAATAAAAGAACTGCACTCGGCTAACATACCCGTCTCCCTATTTATCGAACCGGATATCAATCAAATAGACGCTGCAGCGGAAATAAACGCCGATTATATCGAAATACATACGGGAATCTATGCAAACGCCGAAACGGAAGAGGAAATGTTCGAGGAATTGGAACGAATCCGAATTGCGGCAAAACATGCAAAAAAATTGGGTCTGGGAGTAAATGCCGGTCACGGGCTAAATTACAACAACATCAAAGAATTCCTTGCCGTTGAAAACATCGACGAGGTAAGCATCGGCCATGCCGTAATTTCCCATGCTTTATTCGTAGGACTGGAGCAGGCAATAAAGGAAATGATTTATCTAATCAACACCTACGGCAAATGAAAATATTTTTAACTCTCTTGCTGCTTTCCCAAATTGCTTACGCGCAATTCAAAAACGTAAGAGTTGATGACGGTTCGGCATGGCAACCGAACGAAGTTACCATTGCAATCAATCCATTAAACCCGAACATTCTCGCTGCAGGTTCCAATCTAGATTACTTCTATATCTCATACGACGGCGGGAACAGTTGGGAACAAAAGACACTCACTTCAAAATACGGTGTTTGGGGCGACCCTTCGGTAATATTCGACAACAACGGTTATATTTACTTTGCACATCTTTCCAATCCGCCGGAAAAAACGGGATATTGGATAGACAGAATTGTCGTCCAGCGTTCCATCGACAGCGGGAAAACGTTCGACACGGGCTACGGTATAGGATTCAATTCTCCCAAGAACCAGGACAAGGAATGGTTAGCGGCGGATTTAACCAATTCACCCTTCAGAGGCAACATTTATATTACTTGGACGGAGTTCGATAAATACGGGAGTCATTCCGCAAGCGACAGCAGTCGCATACTCTTTTCCAAATCGACCGATAAGGGGAAAAGTTGGAGCGAACCGATAGTAATCAGCGACACCTCCGGTAACTGTGTTGATGCCGATTTAACGGTCGAGGGTGCCGTTCCGTGTGTGGGACCCAACGGCGAAATTTATGTAGCGTGGGCTGGACCCGGAGGGATACATTTCGACAAATCCACCGACGGCGGGAACAGCTTCGGGAAAGATGTTTTCGTTACCGAGCAACCGGGTGGCTGGGATTTCGCAATCCCCGGTATAGAAAGAGCCAACGGCTTGCCGATAACCGCTTGCGATGTCAGCAATTCCCCTTATCGCGGCAATATCTATATTTGCTGGGGCGACCAGCGCAACGGCACAACAGACTCGGATGTGTTTTTCATTAAATCCACAGACGGCGGGAAAACATGGGGAAAAACAATTAAGGTCAATAATGATAATTCGGGCAGACATCAATTTTTCCCATGGATGACGGTCGATTCCTCCAATGGCTATATTTACGTAGTATTTTACGACAGGCGGGAAACCACAGGCAATGCCACGGACGTTTATCTGGCACGTTCCACGGACGGCGGGGAAACTTTCGAAAATTTTAAAATAAGCGAATCTCCCTTTACCCCCATCTCAACGATTTTCTTCGGAGATTATATCAACATCGCCGCTTACAAGAACATTGTGCGCCCCATCTGGATGAGATTAACCGATCATGAGCTTTCCATTTGGACAGCCTTAATTAACGGCGATTCACTATTGAACCCCGTTAAGGAGCGGAAGGAAATCCTACCGAGCGAATTTGTTCTTGAACAAAATTACCCGAATCCCTTCGGCTCGAAAACCCCTTCCCACAAGAACGAAACCGTTATTCCTTTCACTCTCGCCCGCACTTCGAATGTGAAAATTTCAATCCATAATATTTTGGGACAAAAAGTTTGGACTATGGCAAGCAAAACCATGAACGCCGGTCATCACGAAATTTTATTCGAAGCCAGGAACTTGCCAGCGGGAATTTATTTCTATTCCCTCAACGCAAACGGCAGAACCTTTACAAAGAAAATGATATTGCTCAAATAGACGAGGAATAATTGAACCGTTCAAAAAACGAATTATACAAGCTGAAGGATAAATTGGAACGGCATTATCGATTTTTCGATAAAAGTCAAATTTCTCCCGACCCGCTTGAATTTCCTCACCGCTACCGTAAAGAAAAAGACATCGAAATTTCCGCTTTCGTTTCCGCCTTGTTTGCTTTCGGAAACATAAAGCAAATAATAAAAACGCTTGAAAAAATTCATGCACTTTTTGGAAAAGGACCTTATGATTTCATACTCAACGCTTCCGATTCGGATTTTCGAAAAGCAAAGGCAATAAAGCACCGTTTTTATTCGGGCGAAGATATTTCTACACTTTTCAAACTGCTCGGAAAAGTTTATAATCACGAAGGCGGATTGAAAAAATTGTTTTTGAAAAATCACAACCCGCGCGCTCGCAATCTCAAATCCTCAATCGAAGCTTTCCATTCGCAATTGCTAAACATAGCCTCCGAATTCTCCGAAATAAGCCGAGGATTGAAATTCATGTTCCCTTTGCCTTCGAAAGGAAGCGCCTGCAAGCGTAGCAATCTTTTTTTGCGCTGGATGGTTCGCAAGGACTCATTGGATTTCGGAATTTGGAAAGAAATCCCGACTTCACAATTACTTATTCCCGTCGATACTCATGTGGCAAGCATAGCCCGAAAATTGGGATTAACACGGCATAAAAACATTTCGTGGAGAATGGCGGAAGAAATAACGGAAAATCTAAAACTGTTCGATTCGAACGATCCGGTCAAATATGACTTCGCAATTTGTCATATCGGTATAAGGGGAATGGAACTTTGAACACAAGATTTTTCAACGTAAAATTCGGAACGGATATTTTTATATTTATAATTTCGGATTAAAAGGTCAAACATGAAAAAACCAAAACTTTCCTTCTGGCAAATTTGGAATATGAGCTTCGGATTCTTCGGTATTCAGTTCGGTTTTGCGCTTCAAAACGCAAACGTAAGTCGCATCTTCGAAACATTGGGAGCAAACATAGAACAAATTCCCTTGCTTTGGATTGCCGCCCCCGTAACCGGCTTAGTGGTTCAGCCGATAATAGGGCACATGAGCGATAAGACATGGACAAAACTGGGACGAAGGCGACCTTATTTTCTTGCGGGAGCGATATTAGCCTCGCTTGCCCTTTTGATAATGCCCAATTCCCCCGTTTTATGGGTGGCAGCGGGAATGCTCTGGATAATGGAT
Organism: uncultured Melioribacteraceae bacterium; assembly: GCA_964611145.1. Taxonomy (GTDB): domain Bacteria; phylum Bacteroidota; class Ignavibacteria; order Ignavibacteriales; family Melioribacteraceae; genus WFQV01. The sequence continues at coordinate 67,391 of CAZSYM010000010.1, read as the reverse complement.
GCGTCAATCAACATCACTATGGAACCTTTTCGCGCTTTCGTGGGAGATTTGCTACCTTCCGAACAGAGAACACTCGGCTTCTCGATGCAAAGTTTTTTCATCGGGACGGGAGCCGTAATTGCTTCCGCTTTGCCTTACGTAATGACCAATTGGCTGGGTGTTAGCAATACGGCACCGCAAGGGGAAATCCCCCTTTCCGTCAAGCTCTCTTTTTACATAGGCGGAGCGGTATTTCTTTTATCCGTACTTTGGACCGTCTTTTCCACAAAGGAATATTCACCGGAAGAATTAGAAAAATTCGAACAGGAATCCGCCAACTCATCAACCGCGTTGCAACGTTCCGATATTGCCCCCGCTTCTTTTTATCGCTACGGTACAATTTGGGCAGCCGTCGGCATTTTGCTTTTCCTCCTCTTTAATCGTTTTATTTACATGGATTACGGACTTGCCGTCTTCTTTTTGGGAATAGCGATTTTCGGCATTTTGCAAATCATTGCAGGTACGCTTTCAGCCAAAGGGAAAAGCTCCGCCGGTTTCGTAATCGTAATGAATGACCTTTACAAAATGCCTAAAACGATGAAACAACTCGCATGGGTACAATTCTTTTCGTGGTTCGCACTTTTCGCCATGTGGATTTACACCACTCCGGCCGTTGCTCATCACATTTTCGGAGCGACGGACACAACCTCCCGACTATATAACGAAGGAGCGAATTGGGTGGGAGTCCTAATGGCCGTTTACAACGGTTTTGCCGCCATCTTCGCATTCTTCCTAATTTGGTTAGCGCATAAAATAGGACGCAAAAGCACACATGCATTAAGTTTGATAATCGGAGGTATAGGGCTTGCATCGTTTTTTGTAATCAAAGACCCGAATCTGCTCCTCATTTCGGAAATAGGAATAGGAATTGCATGGGCTTCAATCTTGGCAATGCCTTATGCCATTTTAACCGGCGCCTTACCACAAAACAAGCTGGGAGTTTATATGGGGATATTCAACTTTTTCATTGTTATTCCCCAAATTTCCGCTGCGGCGATTTTGGGATTTTTTGTTAAAAATCTTTTCCACGGGGAAGCCATTTACGCCTTGATTTTAGGAGGCTTCTCAATGATTATCGCTGCCGTGCTTGTGTTCTTCGTGGAGGACAAAGAATAATTCCCCAAAACGGAAGTTTCCAATATCACTTGGGAATTTCCAATCCGATGTATCTTACCGTTCCGTCGGGATAAATGACTTTCAGCAAAACGGCGGAACCGCGTGCGCTGTCAATCGCCTTGACAAATTCTTTGAGAGATTTAATCGGCTTCTTGTTTACTTCCGTAATCAAAGCTCCTTTCATCAAGCGCTTATCGTCCGCCACGCCAAAGCGTTTTACCTCCGTAATTATCACTCCACCCTTCGCTTTAAAAGTATTTAATTCGTCGGGCAAAACCTCTCGGACGGTCATGCCCAATTTTTCAAATTCCTTTGTTTGGACTTTCCTTCGAGCCTCGGGTTTTTCTTTTTCTTCATGCGGAATTATTGCGTGTTTCCCTCTCGAAAAATTCTCGCGCGGTTTAAGTATTACTCTCCTCTCGATAATCCGACCGTCGCGAAAAATCGTGAGGCGTATTTCATCCCCGGCACGAAAGTATGCCACATAAGTCTGTAATTCGTTCGGCATATTTACTTCTCTACCGTTAACTTTTAAGATAACATCACCGGGGCGAATATCCTTTTCCGAAGCCGAGCTTCCTTCCAAAATTCCTTGCACCAAAACCCCTTGCGGTTTTTCCAAGCCGATTGCTTTCGCAGTCGAGGCATCCACTTCCGAAATATTAACGCCGATGTAACCTCTCCGGATTTCTCCGTAAGCGATCAAATCCTTCGCAACCGCTTTCGCCAAATTAATGGGAATTGCGAAACCGTATCCGATATAACTGGTGGTCATTCCGTTCGTAGCGATTGCGGAATTGATTCCGACCACGGCACCGTTCAAATTCACCAAAGCCCCACCGCTATTGCCCGGATTTATCGCCGCATCGGTTTGAATATAATCCTCCACACCGTAGCTATCACGAATCAAGTTCAAATTTCTCCCGACGGCACTTACTATTCCCGCCGTCACGGTAGAGGAAAGGGAAAGAGGATTGCCAATTGCCATTACCCATTCCCCCACTTTCAATTTATCCGAATCTCCCAAATAAGCAACCGGTAAGCTTTTCGCTTCTATCTTTATTACGGCTAAATCCGTAAGAGAATCCACGCCTACAATCCGAGCTACAAATTCCCTCTTATCGTAAAGAGTAACCCTCAAAAAAATTGCGCTCTCGACCACATGATTGTTTGTCAGTATATATCCATTAGGAGAGATAATTACTCCGCTCCCGCCTCCCCTTTGCTCCCGAGGCAATGAATCTGCGAAGGGAATAAAAAAGGGCAATCCCTGATGCGGATTTTCCGTTGTTTTTTGAATTACGGATATTTTAACAATAGAAGGCGTAACCTTTTCCGCCACATGCACGAATGCACGATTAAAAGAACTTTCCACAGAGGAAACAGGAGGTTTAAGCGCCCCTATTCTAACCTCCGTAATTTCGTGCCTTCTCTCCGAATGAATAACAATCAGAGCTCCCGCCACAGCCCCAATAATAACGAACAACAAGCCTCTTAAAACTTCCTTTCCCTTCATAGCTTTGCCTTTCAAGATTCAATAAATTCGCAAAGAATTTAATCCTTTAAATTCGTGATGTGTATACATCAAAAACTTTTCAAAAAAACCGACCAAACGATTCAATTGTTCCTTGGCATACTTTTTAACTTCCCCTTTCCTTTTCAGACTCTCGAACAATTCGAAAAGCTCTCTTGAAAAAAGAAATGAGAGGGAAACATTCTGCATGCACTTTTCACAAATCACTCCCGTATCGAATTTATAGCCGACAGGTCCGCTCACGATTTTCCGTCCGCAAAGCGCACACTCCGAAAAAGTCAGGTCGTATCCAATTTCCTTCAAAAAGAAAATAAAAAATTTCGTAAAGAACAGTAAAGGGTCGTTCCGCTCGATATTTATTAAGTCGAGAATCTTAATCGTCCCACGATAAAGCTTCTCGTGATTTTCCTCCTCCACGGTAAAATGCTCCAGCAATTCAAGTATAGCAAGAGCATATTTATAGCGTTCCAAATCGTTTTTGATTAAAGGGAAATGTTTTATAAGAGAAACTTGACTTATTAATTGAACCTCCCGCGATTCTTTTTTATAAAAAACAATCTGCACGAGATTAAGATAATCAAGTATATTCCCGCTTTTCGTCCTCGCCGACCGCGCACCCTTTTTAATACCGGAAATCTTTCCGTATTTATCCGTAAAGAAAGTTACGATACTGCTCGTATCTCCGTAATTAACTTTTCGAATTACAAGTCCGTTGGCTTTTAAAATCTCGGGCATTCGGAAAAACAATTATTTTTTTCTTTAATGACAAAGGTAAAAAAATATCACGAAAGCGGAAGAGTAAAAAATCTTTACACGGAAGGAAAGTATATCGTGCAAAAAATCACATTCGGGAAAAATCATAAGGAGGGTAAAAAATACCTTTATTAGTTATTATGCCCGAAATCAAATCAGCGGGGGTAACATCAAACGCCGGTGAATAAACATCGTAATCATTACGGGTAATCCGAACGCCTTTTATTTCCGTAATTTCCCGTTTATCCCGAAATTCAATTTTAATTTCTTCACCTGTGGGACAATTCACGTCTATAGTGCTAACGGGAGCGGCAATATAAAAAGGGATATTGTGATACTTAGCAAGCACGGCAAGGGAATAAGTTCCTATTTTGTTCGCCGAATCGCCGTTCACGGCTATTCTGTCCGCACCGGTTACGATAACATCCACCTTGCCTTGTTTCATCAACATAGCCGCCGTCGAATCCGTAATTATTGAAAAGGGAATCCCGTTTTTATTCAATTCAAATGCCGTTAAACGCGAGCCTTGTAGCAGGGGGCGAGTTTCATCGGCATAAACATATTTAACCTTACCGCTCTCGAATCCTTTTCGAATAACATTAAAAGCCGTGCCGTCACCACCCGTAGCCAAAGCGCCGGTGTTGCAATGCGTAAGCACATTAGCAGGCTTATTAAAAATTGCCAATCCGTATTCGCCTATTTGCTCGCACATTCGAATGTCTTCGTTATGAATTTCCTTTGCTTCGCTCAATAAAATTTCATAGAGGTTTTCCGCATCGGAATTTTTTGTAAAAACCTTTCGGATTCTTTCCAAAGCCCAAAAGAGATTAACGGCGGTAGGACGGGTGGAAGCCAATTGCTCAAAGCAATGTTCGAATCTTTCTTTTCTGTTTCCCGCAAAATTTTTGAAGCAAAGTGCCAAGGCATAAGCGGCTACGATTCCGATTGCCGGAGCGCCGCGAACCTCCAATTTTACTATTGCCTCCGCCACTCTTTCGGGAACATCGGTAACGATGAATTCCTCCTCGAGAGGGAGCAAGGTTTGATTTATAAAAATTAATTTTCCGTCCTCAAAACGAATACTTCTAAAAGAGGGCATCATCGTCAAAGCGGGAAAGTTCACGAAATTCAATAAATCTGTCGTGAATCTGGAGTTTATTGAGGTCCTCGATTCCCTGAATACTGAATTTTTCCACCGCAAAAGAAGCCATTGCGCTACCGTAAATAACGGCTCTTTTCATATTTTCAAAATCGGTGCTGCGTGAATCATGCAGATAACCGATGAAGCCGCCTGCGAACGTGTCCCCTGCTCCCGTTGGGTCAAAAATATCTTCCAGCGGATATGCGGGAGCGGAAAAGACGCTTTCCTCTCCGAACAGCAAGGCTCCATGCTCCCCTTTCTTGATAATCAAATAGCGCGGTCCCATTTCCCGAATTACTTTTGCCGCGCGAATAAGATTGTGCTCGCCCGTTAATTGTCGCGCCTCGGAATCGTTAATAATAAGAACGTCCGTCCTTTTCAGGACCTTCATCAAATCTTCGCGAGCGGTTTCAATCCACAAATTCATCGTATCCGTCACCACGAATTTTGGCGCTTCCAATTGGTCGAGAACATGAAGCTGAAGATTCGGCTGAATATTTCCCAGCATAATAAAACTTGCTTTCCTCGATTTTTCGGGTATTTGAGGAGTAAAATTCTCAAAGACATTCAGCTCGGTAAAAATCGTGTCCCTCATGTTCAAATCATAATGATATTTGCCACCCCACCTAAAAGTCTTACCGCCCTTTACCACCTGGAGCCCTTCCAAATCTATGCCTCGTTCCTCCAACATGGAAATGTATTTTTCATCGAAATCTTCTCCCACTATTCCAATCAAGTGAATGGGACTGGTAAAATAACTTGCCGCCAGAGAGATATAGATAGCGGAACCGCCCAATGCATTTTCTATTTTATCAAAAGGGGTCTCTACGGTATCGAAAGCGATTGAGCCTACAACTAAAAGGGACACGTTAACCTCACATTTTTGTTTAACAATATTCAAAAATCCGAAATTTTAATATGAAATGCCAATCGTTAGTTTTACGGCTTGTAGGCACAAATTTTGTGCTTGCGTTTAAGTAAAAAATATTAACTTTTAAAATTGATTTTATTATTTCAAGGCAGAAGAACGGAACTTAAAAATTGAGAAGACTTTCCGCCAAACATACATTGAGCGTTATCATTTTCTTTGGGATTATCTTTTCTTTTCAAACATCGAAAGGTATTGCCCGCACCCTGCAAAAGGACAAAGATAAAATTCCAACGAATGCAAAGTATTCATTTAACATATTCTTTTCCGTCAAACAAAAAAAGATTCACGTAAAGGAAAAAATAATTTGGCGAAACAAGACAAACTTCTCTACGGACAGACTTCTGTTTCACCTTTATGCAAATGCCTACAAATCGAACAAAACCATTTTTGCACAAGCATACAAATTGGACAAGGAGGAACAAACTTCTTTGAACATCAAAGTTTTTAAAATCGACAACGTTCCTTCCAGCCTTGAATTTATTACTCCGGATGTGCCTAATCCTCACGACAGCACGGTAGCACAAGCATTTTTATCTCAGCCTCTCCTCCCCGGTGATAGTGTAAAAATAGAATTCGAATATTCTTTGAAAATACCCAAATCCGTAAAACGTTTCGGCTACGCTCCCCATGCCGATTTCTTTTTTGTCTCTCAATGGTTTCCCAAGCTGGGAGTATTTGAAAACGGACAATGGAACTGTCATCAATATTTCCCCTACTTGAATTTTTATTCCGACTTTGCCGACTATCAATTCATTTTAAATTTGCCCTCCAATTTCAAGGTGGCAGCCACCGGGATACAAACAAAAATTGAAGTAAAAAAAGAGAGAAAGATTGTCGAATATAGCCAGAAGGGGGTTCACGATTTCGCATGGGTTGCTTCGAAAAATTCCGAGGACACCATTAAAATTTACCGCGGGAAAAACGGGCGGGAAATAAAAGTCCGCCTTTTCCTTTATGAGACCGACACAAAATACACCGAAAGATTTTTCAAGGCTGTTTTTAACTCCCTGAGATTTTTCGAAGAACACATTTTCCCTTATCCTTACGAGCAAATCACGGTTGTGGACGTCCCTCGCACCAGTCGTTCCGGAGGCATGGAATATCCGACTTTAATCGCCGTAAGCGCCAATTTGCTTTCTCCCCTTGCCACTCATCAACCTGAAAAATTACTCATTCACGAGTTCTCTCATCAATTTTTTTACGGTATTTTAGCCAATAACGAAACCGAGGAGGCATGGTTGGATGAAGGCTTCGCCTCTTATTTTGCGGACAAAATAACTTCCGAATACTATGGAAACGGGAAATTGAGTTTCCGTTTCCTCGGAGAAATTCCCGTTTACGGCATAAATTATTACTCCTTTTGCGACATACCGATTATTTATTCGCTCGGTTATTATGATAAACCGGAATATTCCTCGGCTCTAAAGCGATATTATCTCGAGCCTGCTTTGGGAACAATTGCGGATACTTCTTATCTTCTGCCAACACGACTGGCATACGTTGTCAACGCATATTCAAAACCTGAAATCATGCTTACGGTTTTGGAAAGAATGTTGGGAGAAAACAAATTTTTCAAGTTGCTCCGCAATTATGCTAAAGCGTTCAAATTCCGCCATCCGAAGGGGAAAGATTTTTGGGAATTCTTCCTAAAGGAAGAACCGTCTCTGAATTGGTTTGTCCAGCAAATTTATTACGGCACACAAACTTTCGACGATAGAATCCGCTATCTCAAACAAACGGGAGATAACGAATACGAATTGTTCGTCGAACGTTTGCGCGATGGATATTTTCCTCATCGAATTGCCGTTTATACGGAGAAGGACACTCTCTATCTGAACTGGCACGAAAAAGGACGTTATAAAATCTTCCGATTTCGCAGCCCGCATAAGGTAATCTCCGCCGACATCGACCCGAAGAGAATAAATCTGTTCGATTTGAATTTTGCTAACAATTCTTACACGATACAATCCCAACCAACCGGCAAGTACTCCTTGATAATGCGATGGTTCTTTTGGTTACAAAACGCTCTAATGATTTTAGGAAGTGCAGGATGAAAATAAAAAATGTTTTAGTGGAAGCCTCGCGAAACGTTTTTTACAATCAAAAGTTTGTCCTTTTGCTATGGGGAACAAATGCCTTGCTCGCATTGATTCTTGCCATACCCGTGTTCTCACTGCTTTCAACGGATTTGAATCATTCACTCATTTCCGATGCACTTATGCAAAAATTCGATTATGTATGGTTAATTCAATTTTATCATAAATATCAACTCCAAATAAACCAGATTCCCTTTTCCCTTTACGGGGTCGTTCTTATTTACATTCTATTAAATACGTTTTATGCGGGAGGTTTAATATCCGTTTTCAACACTCCGAACAAAAACAGCTGGTCGGACTTTTTCTTCGGAGGTGTACGCACATGGCGCCGTTTTGTCAAAGTTCTTTTGATTACCCTCGCCTTTTATGCCGTTCTTTTCTCCGTGTATCAAATCACGGAAGGATTACTCGATTCTTCCCCCTCCTATTTATTGATTTTCTTCTACAAATTGTTCAGATACGTTTTCTTAATATTTTTTATCGGCGTGATTACGATTATTTCGGACTACACAAGAATAGCCTTAGCCGTTAGCGAACGTCCCAAAGTTCTTCCCGAAATAATCAGCACAACAAAATTCTTATTTTCCAACTTCACAAAGACGTTTGGCACTTTCTTCATAGTAGCGCTTTTTGGAGCGGCGGGAGTAATTTTTTACAATCTAATCGGCGCGGTAATACCTTACAATTCCTTTTATTTTTTGTTTATCTTCTTCATTCTCCAACAAATATTGATTATCTTTCGAATCAATATTCGAATGCTTTTTTTCGCTTCCGAAATAATTCTATGCAAGGATTTAAAAGCGGAAATATTGGAAGAAGTGGAAATAATTGAAGGAGAAGAATAAACAATGGCTATTTTACCTATCACCGTTTACGGCGATAAAATTCTTCGGCAAAAAACAAAAAAAGTTACCCAAATAGATGACTCCGTTATAGAGTTGATTCGTAACATGTTCGAAACCATGCACAACGCAAGTGGCATCGGTCTCGCCGCCAATCAGGTGGCAAGCGATAAATCGATTTTTATTGTCGATCTAAGCGTATTGGAAGAATACGAAAAGTTCAAACCGGTGGCAATAATTAACCCCGAGATACTTGAAGTATCGGAAGAAATTGACGTAATGGAAGAAGGATGCCTGAGCTTACCGAATTTAAGAGCGGACGTGGAAAGACCGGCTATAATCAAATTAAAGTATTTGGATACCGACGAGAACGAACAAATAATAGAAGCCGATGAACTTTTCGCCCGTGTAATACTACACGAATACGACCATTTAATCGGGAAAATGATTCCCGACCGGGTGGACAACCGTGAAAGAAAAAAAATGCAAAAACTGCTAAATCGGATAATGGAACGCAAGGAAAAAGTCGATTACCCGATTACGCCAAGAAGATAACAGCCCTTAAAAATGAAAACAATTTTTTTCGGCACACCCGATTTTGCGCGGACGGTACTACGTAAGATTTCCGAAAGTCCGCATGAAATACTCGCCGTGGTAACGGCGCCTGATAAGGAAAGAGGCAGAGGACGAAAGGTAACTTACACCGCCGTCAAAGAATTTGCCCTCGAAAAAGGCATCCCGATTTTGCAACCGGAAAATTTAAAAGACCCCGAATTTATAAAGGCATTAAAAAATTTCGACGCCGAAGTATTCGTAGTGGTGGCTTTCCGAATACTGCCCGAAATCATTTACACTATGCCTCCCAAAGGCGCTTTCAATCTTCATGCTTCCTTGTTACCGAAATATCGCGGTGCGGCGCCTATTCAATGGGCATTGATAAAAGGGGAAAAAGAAACCGGCGTTACCACTTTCTTCCTCGAAAAAAAAGTGGATACGGGCAAACTGATTTTACAAAAGAAACTCCCAATCGCCGAAGATGATGATTTCGGAACATTGCACGATAAATTAAGCATTTTAGGGGCGGAGGTTACGCTGGAAACCTTGGATTTAATTGAAAAGGGGAATTTCAAGCTCATCCCGCAAGACGATTCCCTTGCTTGTCCAGCGCCTAAAATTACAAAAGACATCCGAAGAATCGAGTGGAACAAAAACGCCATTGAAGTACACAATCTTGTGCGGGGACTTTCCCCTTACCCTGCAGCGTTTTTCGAACATAGAGGAAAGATTTACAAAATTTTTAAGACAAAAACGGTTGACCGTCCTACCATAAATCCCGGCGAGTTTTACCAAACAAAAAAAGAACTCTTTGTCGGGTGCGCCGATAAACCATTACAAATCCTTGAAATACAGCCCGAAGGCAGAAAAAGAATGACGGCTGAAGAATTCTTGCGCGGTTATTCACTAACCGATTAAAATCTTTGGACACTAACGCCTTTGAAAGTCGCTTTTTCGTTATTATCTTAAAATACAAATTTTAAGAACCTTCTGGATTAAGGAATGAAATTTTCAACCAAAGCAATTCACGCGGGACAGGAATCGGGAAAAAATCTCGGCGCTCTTTCCCCACCGATTTTCATGGCTTCCACTTACGCCCAAAAAGAATTGGGACAGAATGAGGGATATGAATATTCCAGAGTAAACAACCCCGTCCGAGAAGCAATGGAACGCAACATAGCGGAGTTGGAAAACGGGAAATACGGCATCGCTTTTGCCTCCGGAGTAGCGGCGATACATTCAATTATCTCCTTACTCTCCTCCGGTGAACATGCAATATTACCGGAAGATATTTACGGAGGCACCTATCGCCTATTCACAAAAATCGCTACGGAAAGAAACATACTGCTTTCATGGGTCAATTTCGAAAACTTTGAAGAAGTTGAAAAAGAAATTCGCCCTAACACAAAAATGCTTTATGTGGAAACGCCGTCGAACCCTTTGTTAAAATTAACGGATTTAAAAACCGCCGCAGAGATTGCCACGAAGTACAACTTAATTTCCGTAGCGGATAATACATTTATGACTCCTTATTTTCAAAACCCGCTTGACTTCGGTTTCGACGTGGTTTTACACAGCTCTTCAAAATACTTGGGAGGACACAGCGATTTAATCGGCGGGATAGTGATAACCAATCGAAAAGAATTAGCCGAGAAACTCCGTTTCGTTCAAAAAGCAGTGGGGGCAATTCCCTCACCCTTCGATTGCTGGCTTTTCCTTCGCTCGGTAAAAACACTTTCTTTAAGAATGGAAAAACATAACGAAAACGCCTTAAAAATTGCGCGGCATTTCAAAGAGAATTATAAAGATTTTAAAGTTTATTATCCCGGTCTCCCCGAACACCCGCAACATCAACTTGCATTGCAACAAATGCGCGGTTTCGGCGGAGTGGTAAGCGTTGACTTCGGCAATCCCGATAAGGCAAAAAATTTCATTAAGAAAACAAAAATCTTTGCCCTTGCCGAAAGTCTCGGCGGAGTCGAAAGCATGTTGAATCATTCGGCTTCGATGTCCCATGGCTCCATGCCAAGAGAAAAAAGGGAGAAACTCGGAATAACGGAAAGTTTAATCCGAATATCCGTGGGCATTGAAGATATAGAAGATTTGTTGGAAGACATCGATTCCGCTTTGCAATAATTGAAAAACTCCACAAGTTTAAGGAGAGGAAATGGGAAAGAAAAAAGAAATTAAAAAGAAGGACTCATTCGAGAACCCCAAATATTCTATGGATACACATTTAATCTACGGAAAAAATATTTCGAACAAATGGGACTATTCGCATCACGTAACCGCGCCGATTTCTTCCTCCACCACATTCCGATTGGATTCGGTGGAGCGGGGTGCGGAAGGTTTTCGTCAATTTGCCGATTTCTCTTCCCACGAAGGCGAACCGCCCATTTTCATTTACGACAGGCTCGGCGAACCCAACAAAGATTTGCTGGAAGAAAATCTCGCTTATGTTGAAAAAGGAGAAATAGCCATTTCCTTTGCATCGGGTATGGGTGCTATTTCCGCCGTTTTAGGCGTTCTCACTCAATCGGGCAATGAGATTATTACCCACACCACACTTTACGGTTGCACCCTTTCTCTCTTAACAAATTGGTATCCGCGCTATAAAATAAAAACCAATTTTGTAGACATGACAAAACTCAAAAACGTCGAAGACAGCATAAACGCAAAAACCAGAGTGATTTATTTTGAAACCCCCTCCAACCCGAATCTCGATATTATCGACATCCAAAAAGTTCGGAAAATCGTAAACAAGGCGAATGCAACTCGGAAGGAAAAAGAAAAAATTCATATAGTTGTGGACAACACCTTTGCCACGCCTTATTGCCAACGTCCTATCGAGCTCGGAGCCGATTTTGTAGTACATTCTTTAACGAAAGGCATTGGCGGATTCGGAACGGATTTGGGCGGCATCGTTATCGGACCAAAAAAATTCAGAGACGCTCTTGCACTTTACAGAAAAGACTTCGGAGCGGTTTTAAACACCCGCAGCGCATGGGCGTTCCTGACCTACGGTTTACCCACTTTACCGATTCGCCAAAAGCGCCAAATTAAAACCGCTCAAAGAATAGCGGAATATTTGAACTATCATCCGAAAATCGAAAAGGTAAATTACCCGGGTTTACGCTCTTTCAAATATCATACTCTTGCAAAAAAACAAATGTCCGATTTCAACGGCAATTTCGCACCGGGGAGTTTAATTTACTTCATCATCAAAGGAGCAACTCCGGAAGAAAGCAAAGAAAACGGCAGGCGGTTTATGAATTACATTGCAAAAAACGCTTACACAATGACGCTTGCCGTCAGTTTGGGACATACTCGAACGTTGATTGAGCACCCCGCATCAATGACGCATTCGGTTATTCCCGCTACCGAGCTTGCTTCGCACGGCATAGACGCCGGTGGCATACGCCTTGCAGTAGGATTGGAAGATGAAAACGATATTTTGCTCGATTTGGATGCAGCGCTGAACTCAATTTAATCGGCAGAAATTCTTAATGCTTTTCCGCCGAGAGAATATAGGGGCGTATTTCATCAATAGTAACGGGCTTTCTCTCATCACCGATGTTCACAACAACAAGAAAGCCTTTCAATTCCTTTGTTGAAAAAAAGGCATTGATCAAACGTGCTTGGTCACTCCGAACAACATTACCTTGCTCGTTCCAAATCTCAACGGTAGAAAGACAACCGTGAGTGGGCGTAAAAGGATAATACGGTTTATCCTTGTAAAAACTTAAATCGTCCGTAGAACCATGCATAACAAGAAGTCGCCTTCCGAGTTTGCCCGCAAAATAACTTTCGTATAACGGTTTATAATCTCGCAATTCCACTGGCAAGAGTTCAGCGTAATCCTCGATAGCCCAGTTTTTATGTTTATTTAACCCGTGAAAAAAAATCGACGGAGCTTTTCCGAAAGGGATACGGGTTAGAACAATCGGCGTGGGACCTATGGATTCCTTCTGCGTAATATAGAACCCCACCACCGAAAAAATTCCTTGTGGAGTATTGCCGTTTTTCAGATAGCCCGGTAAATTCGCTGCTGCCAAAGCCAATTGCGGAACCCAGAAAATTTTCCCGTCCTCCTCGCGAACAAATTTCCCGTCCGGTCTGCGAATCACGGTAATCCCCGGATAAATGCGATTCCTACGTTGCAAGGAAAAAATGACCGTCTTCCCCTTTTGAAATTCCGCCGCAAGCAAAGAAGAAAGTTTATCCTTCGGAAATTCCTCTCTTGAATAAAACTCCTCCGTAAACAATTTTCGCAAAAGAGTATCGGTATGAACAAATTTTCTTTGCAACAAAGAATCAATCAAAACGGAGTCTTCCTTTGCGGGGTAATGCATAAGCACACACGCGGCATAAACAAAAGTGGAGAAAACATCGGTAGTCTTTGCAATTCGTAAAACCAAGGCTCTTGCGGAATCGGGATAAAGGGCTTTCAAGGATTCCAAAAGTCTGTTGTTCAACTCACTCGGATTATTCCGAAAATTCTCCAGTTGGGAAAGCAAATAATCATAAAATCCGATAGGCTTATAATTCATTAGCGATATTTCATTTAACAAGGATATTTGTTCCGACAGAGGAATATTTTTCTCACTCAGTAATTTTTGCGCTTTTAATTCAAGCTGTTTTTTATACTGCCGACGGTAAGACATTTCAGCAAATTTGGAATGCAAGTGCGCCAATTCAATCTTATTCTGCGCCGTTATGCTTGTAATTACAAGAAAAATCCAAATTAAAACTTTTTTCATCTCAATATTTTTTAATGTGATTCATAATAATATTAAATTTGAATGCTAATTAAAATGTTTTTATAATTTTCAAAACAAATGTGCCGTTTATATCCAATATTATTGGGCTATTTTATTTCTCGTTTTGTTTTGTCCAATAATAAAAGAACTTCTGCAATTCGACTTACAATATGAAAATAATTTATAAAATAAGCTTCTTTTTTCTATTCCTTCTCGTCTCCGTTGTTTTCTCCCAAGACGGAACAGTAAAGCTCTATTATGACGACGGGAAAATAAAAGCGGAGTTAAATTACGTAAACGACGTCTTAAACGGTTTTTCCACGTGGTATTATCATAACGGGAACAAGCAAAAGGAAGTTTATTATAGTGACGGCAAAATAGACGGACGCGTTCGTTACTTTTACGAAAACGGTTTGATAAAAGCCGAATTCGAAGTCAAAGACGGCATACGCGACGGACTAACCAAACTCTACTATCCCAACGGCGGATTAAAAGAGGTCAAAATATTCGATAAGGGAAAACTCATTAAAACCGTGAAGGTCGGCTATGACTCTTCGTTTGTAGCTCCCTTGGAAAGATATGCCGGAGCGATAAAACAATTGGAGAAACGCAAAAGACAAAACGATTTCCTTTGCGAAGTCGATCAATGTCCCGAACCAATCGGAGGGTTGGAAGCCATACAAAGAAAAATAATTTATCCGCCGAAAGCCAAAATGTACGGGCTGGAGGGGAAAGTCATATTAAAAGCTACCGTGGATGCCAAAGGTAACGTGAAAAAAGTTCAAGTGATTCAAGGTCTGGGTTTAGGATGTACGGAAGCGGCGATAAAAGCCGTAAAAAACACAAAATTCTTACCGGCAGAAGACAAGGGCAAAACGGTGGAAGCTTGGGTCTCATTGACAATTCAATTCAAATTATCTAATAAAAAAGAAAAGATTGCCGCCCGCCCGCCGGAAAAAATAGAAACGCCCGAAGCCGTTGACTTGGCGGAAATAACTCCACGGCAACAAACTCAACATGCCGAAACAAAACACATTTCTCAAAAGGCAATCCGTCTTTCGAGCGATTCATTGAAGAAAAATTTAGTAAGCGCTTCACGCAAGGAAACCGTGCAACAAACTCCGCACGCAATACAAAAAAACAAAATCGCAATCCTTTCATGCAATGCTGATATATGTCCCCAACCGATTGGCGGGATTGAAGCCATCAAGAAAAATCTGGTCGTACCCCACAAGGTAAAACAATTAAAATTGGAAGGTGATGTTGTGGTACTCACCACAATTGATGAGTTCGGAAACGTACGGGATACACATGTAATTCAAAAATTGGGACATGGCTGCGACGAAGCGGCGGAAGTGGCAATTCTGGATACACGCTTCAAGCCAGGTAAGAAAAACGGAAGGAGAACTCGCTGTAACGTGAAGATTCTAATACCCTTTTCATACAGGGAATAATTTTAATTTAGAGGCTAACATGAAAAAACTCGTTTTAATCTTTTGTCTTTTGTTTTATTCGCTCGCATTTGCTCAAGCGGAAGAAAAAAATTTCATTACTCTCATCGTGCCAGAACAGGACACAACTATAACATACTCCTCCACTTACAGACTCTCCGGCAGCACCGCTCCGGGCTCTAAAATGTTTTTAAATGACAGTCTTGTTGACCTTTATCCTAACGGCGTTTTCGCCGGGTTGCTACAATTAAAGCCCGGTGAGAACTCGTTCATTTTCACCTCGATACTCGACAGCACCAACATAATTACAAAAAACATTTTGATAATAAGAAAAACATGGGAATTAAAACCTACTCCGAGGGACACTCTACTTATAGAGGATGCCTTACATCTGCCCGAATCCGACTTGATTCTAAACAGCGGTGAGGTGCTAACATTCCGGATTAAAGGCACACCGGGTTGCACGGCAAAGTTCCTGGACAAATTCGAAATGACGGAAACAATAAAACTGAATCCCCAAGCCACTCCGGGAATTTACGTCGGAAGATACAAAGTAAAATCTACCGACACGATAAAAACGGACAAGATATTTTTCACTCTCACCGATTCAACAGGCAAAAAAGTAATCAAATATTTCAATTCCTCTTTAACCATGATACCCGCCCTCCTTCCTTTAACCGCTATCACAAAAGGAGAACGTCCCTATTTGAATTACGGACTGGGCAAAAATCGGCTCGGAGGTGCAAAATTGGGATTTATAAGACCCGGCATTCATTTGCGCATAATCGGGAAACATGGGGAGCAATTCAAAGTGCTTTTGGCAAAGGACAAAACCGCATGGATACCCGAAAACCTTGTTACCATTGACTCCCTTAACTCCCCCGCCACCTCCTTGACCGGCACAATGACGGTATGGGGAAACGACAGCTCGGATTTTGTAAGTCTCGGATTAAGCACAAAATTACCTTACAGTTCGCACGTTGAGCTCAATCCCACGAGAATAATAGTGGACGTTTACGGCGCCACATCAAACACAAATTGGTTAATCTTTCGCAACACAGCAAAAGAGATAGAATCGGTTAATTACATACAAGCCTCGGAAGAAGATTTTAGAATAATCATTAAAACAAAACATAATTTCATTTGGGGTTACTCTCTCGATTATAACGGTTCCAATTTGATTCTCGCTCTCAAACATCGTCCCGAAGATTTTGATATAGACAATTTCGTTTTCGCCATAGATCCGGGACATGGAGGCAGGAACAACGGAGCGAAAGGCTCGACCGGAGTATTGGAAAAAAACATCACATTCGCAATCGCCCGGAACCTAAAAAGTCTCCTCGAGGAGGAGGGAGCAAAGGTAATTATGACAAGGGAAAAAGACACTTTGATTTATAACAGCAAACGTTTACAAAAAGTTTTAAAATCAGATGCGGACATTTTAATAAGTATTCATGCAAACTCTATCGGGCTAACGACCGACCCGCGTAAGACAAAAGGGACGGCAACTTTTTATAAATACATTCAATTCGCACCGTTGGCAAAGGCTATTTTCAAAAGAATGCTCGAAACAGGATTGGCGCCATACGGTTACGTAGGTAAATTTAATTTTACTCTCAACTCTCTTACGGAACTACCGAACGCGCTGGTAGAAACCGCCTTCCTTTCCAATCCGGAAGACGAAATGAAACTGCTTGATGAAAACTTCAGAAAATTAATCGCCGAAAAAATTATGGACGGCATCGAAGATTTTCTGGATTGGGCGGAAGACAATTAAAAAACGTCTCTTACAATTTTTGATTTTATTTGAAATTAAATTATTTTATAAAATTAAATAAGAAATAAATGAAGGTGAAAAATGACCATTATCGAAAAATTGGCTGAGGCGGGACAATCCGTCTGGTATGATTTTATCAAAAGAGATATGCTTATTGACGGAACATTGGATTCCCTAATTAAGGACGGCATACGCGGAATTACAAGCAATCCCTCCATTTTCCAAAAGGCAATTTCGGGAAGTGATCTTTATGACGAGGATTTAAAAAACCTCGATTTGAAAAACATGGATTCACTGGCAATTTACGAATCTCTCGCGAAAAAGGACATTAAACTTGCCGCGGAAAAAATGCTGCGCGTTTATGACGCCAGTAACGGCCTGGACGGTTACGTAAGTCTGGAAGTAAATCCCGATTTGGCTAACGATACGGAAGGGACAATTTCCGAGGCGAAAAGACTTTTCAAGGAATTGAATTTACCTAACATTATGATTAAAGTACCCGCCACCCCAGCCGGTATTCCTGCAATCACCACCTTGATTGCCGAGGGAATAAACGTAAACGTTACTCTCATTTTTTCAATAGAAAATTATCTTGAAACCGCGGAAGCATATATAAAAGGTCTCGAAGAACTTTCTCTGAAAGGAGGAAATATCGAAAAAGTTGCGTCGGTCGCTTCTTTCTTTGTTAGCCGCGTGGACACTTACACGGACAAGGAGCTTCAAAGCAAGGGCTTGAACGAATTTATGGGCAAAACCGCCGTTGCAAATTCCAAAGTGGCTTACAAAAAATTCCGTGAGCTACTCGCCCAAGAACGCTGGCAACGATTGAAAGAAAAAGGCGCTCGCCCGCAAAGATTGCTTTGGGCAAGCACAAGCACAAAAAATCCCGCATACTCGGATATTCTCTATGTTCAGGAATTAATCGGCAAGCAAACGGTTAACACAATGCCTCCCGCCACTTTGGAAGCGTTCGTTGACCACGGCAAAGTGGAAGAAACAATAACCCGAAACGTAGAGGAAGCCGAAGAACTATTGAAAACATTGGAGGAAAAAGGCATTGACCTAAACGCCATTACGACGCAACTACAAATAGACGGAGTAAAGGCATTCTCTGATGCTTTTCATTCCTTACTAAACTCAATCGAACAAAAGAAAAATTCTTTACTCGGAGAAAATTAAAATGGAAATCCGTTTCGCTCTGAAGAACGGCGAGAAAAATTTCGAAAACTCATTGGAGCTTCTTGCACAAAATAATTTTGTCGAAAGGATTTGGGAAAAAGATTTCACTTTATGGGCTTCCTCTCCCGACGAGATTATTAATCGCCTCGGCTGGTTGGATATTCAGGAAAGAATGCTCGCTCACATTTCCGAAATAGAGCAATTTACAAACGAGGTGGCAAAGTCGGGACTTACAAACATTATCGTTTTGGGAATGGGAGGTAGCAGTCTGGCTCCCGAAGTCTTTGCCAAAATCTTTTCGCATGACAATTGTAAATTCAATCTAAAAGTTTTGGATAGCACACATCCTGCAATGGTAAAGCGCTTTGCGGAAGAATTTCCTCCGAGCAAAACGCTTTATATAGTTTCCACAAAATCGGGCGGAACGGTAGAAACACTTTCCCTCATGAAATATTTTTATACATTGACGGTTCAAGAAACAGGGAAAGAAAATGCCGGGAAACATTTTGCGGCAATCACCGACCCCGGAAGCAAACTTGAGAAAACGGCATCGGAATTACAATTTAGAAAAACATTTTTAAATGATCCAAATATAGGCGGACGCTTTTCGGCTCTTTCCTTCTTCGGATTGGTACCCGCCGCTTTTGCATGCGTGGATTTAAACGAACTTCTGCGCAGAGCGATTAATGAATCCTCCGCACGAAATCTTACTACAAAAGAAAACAACGGACTCGCCCTTGGAGCCGCAATTGCAAGCCTCGCGGCATCAAACAAAGATAAGCTTTCTTTCCTAACCTCGGAAACTTTAAGCCCATTCGGAGCATGGATAGAACAATTAATCGCTGAAAGCACGGGAAAAGCAGGCAAAGGCATTTTGCCTATCGTGGGTGAAAACGAAAGAATTGTTGCCGAGTATTCAAACGACAGAATGGCAGTGCTGCTCCGATTGCATAATGAAAAATTATCCTCCGAAATCGACAAAGCCCTTGCAAAGAAAAATATCCCCATAATCGAAATAATACTAAAAGACATTTACGACTTGGGCGCCGCTTTTTACACATGGGAATTTGGAACAGCGGTAATAGGACACTTGATTGGGATACATCCGTTCAATCAACCGAATGTGGAATCGACCAAAGCGGCGACACGAAAAATGGTCGCACAATATTTGGAAAGCGGAAAGATAGCAAAACCGGAAGCTTCCTATGAGGACGAAAATCTGATTGCAATCTCCGATGAAATGTCAAAATCAAATTCGTTGGGGTTTGTCATACGGGACTTTTTCGGGAACAGGTGGGAAAAAGTTAATCCCTATTTGGCAATTCACTGCTACACTCCTTACGATAAAAAACTGGAAGAAAAAATAAGCGAATCACGAACATTGCTGGCGAAAAAATTCGGGCTTACTTCCACTTTCGGTTACGGACCCCGTTTCCTCCATAGCACGGGACAATTGCACAAAGGTGGCGCGGGGAACGGCTTTTTCGCTCAATTGATTTTCTTAGGCGAAGATGACATTCCCATTCCCGATACGGCGGGAGGAAACGAATCCTCGCTAACTTTCGGAACGCTAATCAATGCACAGTCCTTAGGAGACAGGGAAGCCTTGCTCGCAGCGGGGCGTTCCGTAATCAGAATAGAAATAAAGAAAAATTTCTATGAATCCTTAGACGAAATTTTGGAAACTTTACATTCGATACAATTTTAAAAATCCGTCATGAAGAAAAGAAGATTATTGTCGGGAATTTTTTTCGCCCTCACCCTCGGGGCGTTTTCTTTATCGGCTCAAGATTTTATGATTCGAAAAATAGAGCCCCCGAATTGGTGGACTAATCTTAAACCCGATACCGTGGAATTAATGATTTACGGCAAAAATCTTAAAAACGTATCGGTTAAAAGTGCGGATACAAATTTCCAAATCGTGAAAGTCATCAATGCGGATTCCCCCGATTATCTTTTCGTTTACTTTCATCTAAAAAATTCGCAAAGCGATAATTACAAGCTAATTTTCGAAAGAGAAAACGAAAAACGCGAAATTCTTTTTCCCGTTTTAGAAAGAAGAATTTCCCCCTTTGAACAAAAGGGTTTCGGCGATAGCGACGTGGTTTACCTAATATTTACGGATAGATTCTGCGATGGAGATACCACAAACGAAACCATAGCAAATTCGAAAGATGAATTTCCCCCTTATTCACTAAACGGAAGGCATGGCGGGGATTTGCAAGGTATTATTTCCAAACTCGACTATCTCAAAAACTTAGGCGTAACAGCGCTTTGGATTACCCCCGTCTTGGAAAACAATATGTGGATGAGCTATCACGGTTACGCCGCTACGGATTTATACCGCGTCGACCCCCGTTTCGGAAGCAATAAACTTTATCGCAAACTTGTTCAAGAAGCTCACAAACGTGGACTAAAAATAATAATGGACCACGTGAGTAATCATATAGGGATTAATCATCCGTGGGCGAATAATCCCCCGATGCACAATTGGTTTCACGGTTCCAAAAATAATTTCATTCCAGCACATCATAATAAAATAGCGTGGTTCGATACTCACGGCGATACCGTTACACCTCGTCTCACCGAAGAATGTTGGTTCACGGATTACATGCCCGATCTAAACAAATCCCAAAAACTTCTGGCAGATTACATGATTGAAAATTCAATCTGGTGGATTCAATACCTCGGTATAGACGGCATTCGAGAGGATACTTATACTTATAACAATTTGCAATATATGGCGCGTTGGGCAAAGATAATTTTTGAGAACTACCCGCATTTCAACATTGTAGGCGAAGTATGGAAGGGCGACCCGCTTTTCCTCTCCGAATACAAAGCTCAGCCGGTTATCAAAAAAGGTTTCGATTCACATCTTCCTTCATTAACAGATTATGCACTCAACGAAGCGTTTGTAGGTTTCCTCAAAAACACAAAGAAACTGCAGGATATTTATGAAGTGCTTGCCAAAGATTTTGTTTATAATCATCCCGAGATGATGCTAACATTCTTGGACAATCATGATATCAACCGCGCGATGTTCAATGCTCATGGGAATTTGAAGCGTTTTAAAATCGCCCTCGGTATTCTGCTGACAACTCGCGGCATCCCTCAAATTTTTTACGGAACGGAAATCGGAATGAGCGGCGGAGAACATCACGGGAAAATCAGAGCTCATTTCCCAGGAGGGTTTCCGGTGGATAGCGTCAATGCTTTTACCGCCCAAGGAAGAACACCTTTGCAAAATGAGATTTTTAATTTTACCAAAAAGCTTTTACATTTACGACTTCAATACAAAGCGCTCGCAAGGGGAAAACTCATTCACTTCCCGCCCGAAAAAGGGGTTTATGTTTATTTTAGAATTTTGAAGAAAGAAAAAATAATGGTCATAGCAAACGAAAACGGGGAAAAATCAGAAGTTGATATTTCAAAAGCAAAATACATAATACAAAACGCTAACATGAAAAATTTACTTGACGAAGATAAAGCCGTTTCAGTCAATAATAATAAGCTTTCCGTGGCTCCGCTTTCGTTCAATCTTTATCTGTTGGAGGAAAGACAATGATTATAGATTCCAATTCGGAACGCCCGGTAATTTCCTATCCTTGCGACTGGACTTATACAATCATCGCAAAAGACCCGCTTAAGGTGGAAAAAATAGCCGAGGAGATACTCGCTCCTCACGATTATAAAATTCTTCCTTCGCGCTCCAGCCGAAAAGGTTCGTATTACAGTTTTAAGATAATCGTAAAAGTCCCCGACGAAAAGACCAAGGATATTATTTTCTCTTTATTCGAAAACAACGAAGCGATAACGTTAGTGTTGTAATCATTTTGATTAAAACTCTTTTTTTAATTTATTTGATTCTTTGTTTTTAAAAACTTCACTTAAGAAAAACGTATGATTAAAAATCTGGTAATAGTAGAATCACCCGCAAAGGCAAAAACCATCGAGAGTTTTCTCGGAAAGGATTTCAAAGTTGTATCCAGTTACGGGCACATCAGGGATTTGGTAAAAAAAGACAATGGCGTTGAGGTAGAGAATAATTTTAAACCCATTTACCAAATTCCCGCCGAGAAAAAGCAAGTTGTAAAGGAGTTAAAAAAACTTGCCAAAGAAGCCGAAACCGTTTGGTTGGCAACTGACGAGGACAGGGAGGGAGAAGCAATTGCATGGCATTTGAAGGAAGCTCTCGACTTACCCGAAAAGAAAATCAAAAGAATTGTCTTTCATGAAATTACAAAGGAAGCGATTAAACACGCCATAGAAAATCCAAGAAAAATAGATGCCAATCTTGTCAACGCTCAACAGGCACGAAGAATTCTCGACCGCTTGGTAGGATTCGAACTCTCCCCTATTCTATGGAGAAAAGTAAAACCGCAACTTTCCGCCGGGCGCGTGCAATCCGTTGCCGTTCGATTAATCGTAGAGCGCGAGCGGGAAATAATGAACTTCAAACCACAAAGTCAATTTCGAATCACGGGG
Organism: uncultured Melioribacteraceae bacterium; assembly: GCA_964611145.1. Taxonomy (GTDB): domain Bacteria; phylum Bacteroidota; class Ignavibacteria; order Ignavibacteriales; family Melioribacteraceae; genus WFQV01. The sequence continues at coordinate 44,732 of CAZSYM010000010.1, read as the reverse complement.
GATTTTCTCCTCCTAAGCGGAAAAGACAAAGGCAAAAGTTTCAAAGCGGAATTATCAAAGAAATTCAAGAAAGAAAAAGAAGCGCTCGAATTCCTAAAGAAGTGTAAAGCATCCGAATTCACAATCGCCTCCGTAGAAAAAAAGCCTTTCAAGAAAAAACCTTCGCCACCCTTTACCACTTCCACTTTACAACAGGAAGCCAGCAGAAAACTAAGATTTTCCGTGGCGAAGACGATGTTGATAGCACAAAAACTTTACGAAGCCGGTAAAATCACCTATATGCGAACCGATTCAGTCAATCTTTCCGACTTTGCAATCGAAACGGCTCAAAAGATCATAATCAAAAAATACGGAAAGGAATATTCGCATCCGCAACAATACAAAACAAAGACAGCGGGAGCGCAAGAAGCTCACGAGGCAATTCGTCCGACGGATTTTTCCAAAGAAACCGTTTCCGGCAGCCGCGACGAAAAAGCTCTTTACAAATTAATCAGGCAAAGAGCATTGGCTTCGCAAATGAGCGATGCGGAAATGGAAAGAACCACAGTTAAAATCTCCATTTCCAAAAGCCCGGAAATGTTCACGGCGAAAGGAGAAGTCGTAAAATTCGACGGTTTTTTGAAAGTATATTCCGAATCCTCGGACGAAACAAACGGCGAAGAAATCAAAGAAGGTTTATTGCCCGCCATGTCCGAAAAGGATAAAGTAAAACCGACGTCAATAACCGCGACACAAAGATTTACTCGTCCCCCCGCACGGTACACGGAAGCCTCCCTCGTTAAAAAATTGGAGGAATTGGGAATAGGACGTCCCTCGACCTACGCTCCTACAATCAGCACGATTCAAAAACGCGGCTATGTGGTGAAAGGCGAAGTGCCGGGGAAAGAAAGAAAATACAAAGTGCTAACCCTTACCGAGAAAGGGGAAATCGAGGAGGAAGAAAAAACCGAAATTTACGGAGCCGACAAAGGGAAATTGATGCCTGCGGATATTGCCATGCTGGTAAACGATTTTCTAATCGACAAATTCCCCGAAGTAATGGATTACAATTTCACCGCCTTCGTAGAAAACGAATTGGACGACATTGCGAAAGGCAAACTAAAATGGGACAAAATGCTCAAAGAATTTTACTCCCCTTTCCATAACAAAGTTACACATACAATCGAAAACAGCGAAAGGGTTAGCGGCGAAAAATTTCTGGGCACGGACCCCAAAACGGGCAAGCATGTATCGGTTAGAATGGCACGCTTCGGTCCCGTAGTGCAGTTAACAAATCCCGACGACCCCGACGAGAAGCCTCAATATGCCGGTTTGCGCCACGGTCAACGCATGGAAACAATCACTTTAGAAGAAGCGCTGGAATTGTTCAAACTGCCCCGCACGTTAGGAAAATTCGAGGATGAAGAGGTTGTTGTCGCCATCGGAAGATTCGGACCTTACGTTAAACATAAAAACAAATTTTACTCACTCGGTAAAAACCACGACCCTTATTCCATTTCACTCGAAGAAGCAATTCAGGTAATAGAGGCGAAAAGAAAAGCCGATGCGGAAAAAACAATTAAAACCTTCGAAGAAGACGACTCGATTAAAATATTGAAAGGAAGGTGGGGACCTTATCTGAAAGCAGGCAAAATGAATGTAAAAATTCCGAAGGAAATGGTTCCCGAAAAATTAACTTATGCCGAATGCCTCGAATTAATAGAAGAAGCAAAAAAGAAAAAGAAAAAATAAGACATAGCCCGATTCCCCGTTCAATTGATACGGACACGGAATTGGCAAGTTAATTTAACTTTCATAAAACAACGGAGAAAAGAATGTTTAAAAAAAGCTTCTCCCTTTTTACTCTTTTGCTTCTGATTGGACTTCCCTTTTCAAAAAGCTATTCATGTACAAACATTCTCGTAAGCAAAGGTGCAACGAAGGACGGCTCGGTTATAATTACCTATTCTTGCGACGGCGAGTTTCTCCCCCACCTCAGATACCGTCCCGCTAAAGACCACTCCCCCGATGAATTCATTACAGTCAAAAACTATTTCGGGAAGGAAGGCAAAATCAAACAAGTTCCTCACACATACGCCGTAATAGGTTTGATGAACGAATTCCAGCTTTCCATAGGCGAAACCACTTTTGACGGACGTAAAGAATTGCAAAACAAGGACGGTCTTTTGCACTATTGGACTTTAATGAATTTAACCCTCGAAAGAGCAAAGACGGCACGGGAAGCAATAGACGTAATAGCCGATTTAGTTGAAAAATACGGATACGCCAGTACCGGCGAAACATTCTCGATAGCCGACCCCAACGAAGTATGGATTATGGAAATAATCGGCACGGGTAAAGGCGGAAAAGGCGCCATTTGGGTGGCACGCAAGATTCCCGACGGCTACATTTCCGCACATGCGAATATGTCGAGAATCGGAGAATTCCCACTCGACTCCCCGAAAGTATGTCTTTATTCCAAGAACGTTATTTCCTTTGCCGTAGAACATGGTTATTACGATCCTTCTTCGGGTAAGCCTTTTAAATTCAACGAAGCATACGACCCCGTAACGCCGCAAAAATTGCGTTACTGTGCCATGCGAGTCTGGAGTATTTTCCGTCGTAGCGCACCTTCTCAAAATCTCTCGCCCGATTTCGCTCGCGGAGTAAAGGGAGCAAAGCGCTATCCGCTTTGGATTAAACCTGACAAAAAGCTGGATGTTCAGGATGTAATCGCTTTGATGCGCGACCATTACGAGGGAACGGAATTCGATATGACAAAAGGTGTGGATGCAGGTCCTTTCGGAACACCAAATCGGTGGCGTCCGATTACGTGGAAAGTCGATAGCGTCGAATATTCATGGGAACGCCCCGTCTCCACTCAACAAACGGCTTATTCTTTTGTTTCTCAAGCCCGAAATTGGCTACCGAATCCTATCGGCGGAGTTTATTGGTACGCAGTTGACGACACTTACACAAATTGCTATATCCCGCTTTATTGCGGAATCGAAGAAGCTCCCATAGCTTATCGAACGGGTTCTATGAAAAAATTCTCATGGGATTCCGCATGGTGGGTTTTCAATTTTGTTTCCAATTTCGCAAACCTTAAATATTCCTACATGATAAAAGATATTCAAAAGGTTCAAAGAGAATTGGAAAACGAAGAGTTCGAATTACAATCGGCCATTGAAAAAACGGCACTTGAACTTTATCAAAAGTCTCCGGAAAAGGCAAAATCTTTTTTGACGGATTACTCCCTGGGACGAGCGGATAAAGTCGTAAAAAGATGGAAAGAACTCGGCGAATTCTTGATAATGAAATACAATGACGGTTACATTCACGACGAAAACGGAAGGATAAAATCGGTAGGTTATCCCGAAAGCTGGCTAAGAGACGTAATAAAATTACGAGGAGAACATTTTAAACTCCCGATGTGGAAAACGGACGGGAAATAATACGAGTCGTTAAACAAAAAAGGCTTCCGTGGGGAAGCCTTTTTATATTCGAAAAAAATCGTTTTTACTTTGTCCTGAAATGTTTTAGGAATTGCATTCTTGTATAAACAGCGGGATTGATTGCTTTCGAATAGCTCAATTTTCCGCGAAAATCATCGAGTTTTTCATAGCCTTTGCGAGACATCCACGCTTCCAAATCCTGAAGCATTTTTTCAACCACTTCCATTCCGTTACGATAAAGCGTGGAAGCAAT
>CAZSYM010000010.1:0-40945 GCA_964611145.1 uncultured Melioribacteraceae bacterium | reverse complement strand
CCTGAAGCATTTTTTCAACCACTTCCATTCCGTTACGATAAAGCGTGGAAGCAATCTGCACAGCCGTTGCCCCGGCTAACAATTGCTTAATCAAGCCTTCCCCGTTATGCACGCCCGTAGAAGCCACCAAATCCACATTGACTCTATCGGACATAATAGCAATCCAGCGGAGTGGTGTAACAATATCTTGCGGATTGCTCAGAACATAAGTGGAAATAACCTTTTCGTTTTCAATATCGAAATCGGGCGCAAAAAATTTATTGAAAAGAACCAAACCGCTCACTCCCGTTTCCGCCAGGCGTTCAATCATTTTCGCCAAATCGGAAAAGTAACTGCTTATTTTCAAAGTAACGGGAATTTCCACTTCTTTGAGAACTTTCTCAACGATATCAAAATAAAGTTGCTCCTGTTCGGCACAATCCTTACGATTATCGGAGGGAAGCAAAAACATATTCAGTTCCAATGCATCGGCACCGGCATCCTGGATTTTTTTAGTAAAATAAATCCATTCGTGATTGGAGATGCAATTCACACTGGCAATTATAGGAATATCCACAGCACTTTTAGCATCTTTTATCAATTTGATATAATCGGAAATATTATCCTGTTTAATCTTCGCATCGTAATAATCGAAGAGCCCTTCGTCAAAGCCTTCCTTGATAGCTTCTTTAATTTCATGCTCCATTTCAAGAGAAATTTCCTCTTCAAAAATCGAGCGAAGGACAACTGCCGAAACGCCTGCTTGCTCCAGGTCCCGAATGCTTTCGACATTATCCGTAAAAGTGGAACTGGAAGCAATAATAGGGTTTTTTAATTCCATACCCAAATACTTTGTAGATAAATCTATCACCTTTAGCTCCCCAATCCGTTTTTATTTAATATAAATTCCTCTATGCCTTTAACGGCACGGTAGCCGTCGGCAATAGCGCTAATAGCATCGGCAACAAAGTTAGCTATATCGCCGGAGGCGAAAATCCACGGGACGGTAGTCTGTTGCTTTTCGTTCACAACTATTCTTCCCCGTTTCATTTCGATTTTATCGAGTATTTCTTGCGGTATGAAGGAATAATCAGCGCCTTGTCCTATTGCGGCTATAACGGCGGTTACTTCCATTATATGCTCGTCGCCTTCGATTATTTTCGGTCGGGGGCGTCCGCCTTTCGGGTCAGGCACCATTTCGGCATTGGCATATTTAATCGCTTTAACCTTATTGTTTTCATCGGTAATCAATTCGAGAGGGATAGCTTGGGGATGGATATGCACGCCTTCGGCTTCCGCTCCTTCGATTTCCTCCCAATCCGCTGGCATATCTTCCACGCGTCGGCGGTAAAGGATAGTAACATCTGCACCCAAGCGTCTGGAAACTCTAGCGGCATCAATCGCCACATTACCACCGCCAACCACAACGACCTTATCGCCTATCTCGACAGGCTGTTCGCTATTAACTTTACGGAGGAAATTAATTGCTTGGATAGAACCCTCGGCATCCTCGCCCGGTATTCCCAACTCATATGGCATTTCGAAGCCTATACCTATCAAAATCGCCTCGTGCCTTTGGTGTAATTCCTCGAAAGAAATATCGCGTCCTACCATTGTGTTATATTTTATCTCGACTCCCATTTTACGCATATAATCGATTTGTTTGTTAATACTCTCCAACGGGAGTCGATACTTGGGAATTCCGTACATAATCATGCCGCCAGCGTGGTCTTTAGCTTCGTAAATTGTAACGTCAAATCCACGTAGGGAAAGATAGTACGCCGCAGTAAGTCCGGAAGGTCCTGCGCCTATTATACCCACGCTATGTCCGTTAGGCGGTAAAATTGTGGGATTAACGATTTCCTCAATCATATCCACATTCTTCGCACGTTCCGTAGCATAACGTTTCAGCCAACGAATAGCTATGGGTTCGCCGCGGCGTCCGATAGCGCAAACGGTTTCGCAACGGCGGGTACAAACCTTGCCGCAAGTTTCTCCCAAGGGGTTATTATCATAAATTATCTTAACGGCGGCTTCGTCGTCGCCGACGGCAATAGCGTGAATATACTCGGGAATATGCATATGGACGGGGCAAATATCGGTACAAATACCGCAACCGACACAACGCTGAGCTTCCTTTCGGGCTTCTTCCTCGGTATAACCGAGCACAACCTCCGCAAAGGATTTGACCCGCTCCATACCTTCCAATTCCCGCATGGGAATTCTCTTGTAATCCAGTAAAGGTTTTCCCTCCTGGCTTACAAAGGAAAGCTTTTCCTTACCGTCGGGATTATCCACTCCCGGCATCCAAAGGAAAGAATTCGGGTCGTCCGTAACATAAATATAATCCTTCGTGAGGCTCAAGGAACCGGTGGGGCAGACATCCACACAGAGGGCACACCAACAACAACGCCCGTTATCCACACGGGGGCGCAATCCCGAATCCCCCTCTTTCGGTTCGAAACCTTCGAGTTTAACCATATCGATTGCGTTGTTCTGGCAAATAGTAGCGCATGTTCCGCAACCGATACATTCTTCCAAATCGTTATAATGAAGTCCTCTGTATCTATCCGCCGTAGGTTTGGTTTCCATCGGGAAACGCACGGTATGCGGCGGTTTTGTCCCTTGCTTAAGAGCCGAAAACGGTGATAATATTCCTTTTAAATCTATTGCCATTTCCTTTTACCTCTCTATTTCCGGAGGGCAAACGCCCAAACTATTCATAATAAAAGACACATCGGCAATATTAGCGCCTACCAATATCTTTTCCAAAAGTGAAACTCCGTGGGCATAAGCAACGCCGCGCACATGTACGCGTCGAGGTTTGAGCGAACCGTCGCTCACCACGTAATACCCGAATTCACCCCGCACGCTTTCGGTTTTAACGTATGCTTCGCCTTTCGGAATTTCCCACGTAAGTGGATTGGGAACTTTGTTATAATAATCTCCCTTAGGCATTTTTTCAATCACCTGGCGAATAATGGAAATTGACTGCTCGAATTCAATTCGTCTTACCATTGCCCGCGCCCAGACGTCGCCACCTTCAAAAGTGGGAACGATAAAATCGAGCTTATCATAAACCTCGTAAGGTTCATCGATTCTTACGTCATGTTTAATTCCGCATCCCCGCAAAGGAGGTCCCACGACGCCCCACTCCATAGCTTTTTCCTTCGGGATCACACCAACGCCTTTGGCTCTCTTCTGGAAAATTGCATTATCAAACATCAATCGGTCATAGTCGGGAAGGCGACTTTCGAGATAATCCATTGTCCAAAGGACCTTATCCGTAAAGCCTTCGGGAAGGTCTCTCCGAACACCGCCGGGCCAAATATACATATGATATACACGTCCGCCCGTAAGCATTTCGAAAAGGTCGAGGATATAATCACGGTCGCCCACCGTCCATTGAGGCATAGTATATAACCCTGCCGAGCCAGATTGTCCGCCCATCCAAAGCAGGAGCGAACCGAGCCGAGCCAGTTCCAGAACCATAACACGAATATACTTTGCACGTTCGGGAACTTCGCGCCCTTCGATTTCCTCGACGGCACGCGCCAGATTTTCCTCGTTGGGATCAGGTTCGGGAACACAAATTCGGCAGACAATCGGGAAACATTGCATCCACGAACGCACTTCCATTAACTTTTCGAAAGCTCGGTGAAGATAGCCGACATGGGTTTCCGCTTTTACGACGGTATCCCCCGCCACCTTCAATTTAACCATCATATTCCCCGTGATGCCGGGGTGCTGAGGTCCTAAATATAATGTAGTTTCTTTTTCTCTCATTCTTCTCTTTGTCGTATCGAATAATCTTTAGCAAAATCGGGAATTTCTTCACCGCTGTGTTTGGATATTGTTTCTCTTACGTCCTGAGCATCTTCGCGGCCGGGACGTTTATAATAATGCTCACCCGCATACTTCACCGTATCGAAATCCCTCCTCATCGGAGGCATATCGTCCCAATCTTCAAGAATAAACTCGCCTAAGCGGTCGTTTCCTTCGAAATCTATTCCGTACATTTCATGGAATTCCCGCTCGTATGTTTCCGCTTGGGGCCACAAATGCCGTATGGTAACAAATTTAGGTTCCGTTCGATCAATTCTTGTCTTGGCAATTATCTGAATTCCTTCGTCATAATTCCAAAGTATAAATACCAGCTCGAACTGATTTTCCTCTATCCAATCCACGCAAGAATAATGGGAAAGATGAACAAAACCCAGATAATCCTTGGCATAACCGAGGAAAGGAGGGATTAAATCGTTGCGGAGATTTACAATAACTCTCCGTTCCCGCTGAATTTTAATCTCCGCGCTGTGAAACGTATTATTAATTTGCTGTGCGATTTTATTTTCTTTTTCCAACTCAGCCATTTATATCACCAATTATAATCGGGCATTTTCCAATTCTTAATTACCTTGCGTTGATTCTCACGATACCATTCCAAATTTTCTTTGTATTTGCGTGCACCGTCCGCTTTACCTGCGGCAATTAATTCTTGCAATTTAATAAAGCCGGAAATCACCGCTTCGGGGCGAGGCATACAACCGTTGATGAAAACATCCACGGGCAAATATCTATCCAACGCCTTAATGGTATTGTAAGAATCCCAATACATTCCGCCATTTATAGTACAAGAGCCGAAGCCTATAACATATTTGGGGTCCTGCATCTGCTCGTAAGTTCTAATTACCCGCTTGAGAGTCTTAGTGGCAAGATAGCCGGTAATCAACAACACGTCGGCTTGTCGTGGAGTGGCGGAACCACGAATTCCGAAACGTTCCGCATCGTAACGGGAAGTCATTGTCGGAGGCAATTCTATAGCTCCGCAACCTGTTCCATACGCCACGACCCAAAGAGAATTTTTACGCGCAAAGTTTTTTATAATCTCAACAATCTTTTTTGCATCTTTATCGTTATACATTTTCTCACCTAAAAGACTACTACTAATATTGCCAAAATTCCGAACATAGTGGGCCAAAGCCAGAAAAATCTTATGGACTGTTCGGTTCTAAAACGAGGATTGACTATTCCCGTCAAAACGGGAATCATATAGAGAGCGAAAGTTTTCACTATTAAAGTCAGAAAATCTTCCGCTCCGCCCAGAAACAAATCCGTAAAGAGCACCAATTTGGCAAATGTAAAAATGGAGCGACTTGTAAGCATCAATCCCAAATATTTACCGCCAAATTCGGAAGGAGGTCCCGATGCAATCTCTGCAGGAGCAATAACAACATCGAAAGGAGCATACCCCATCATTCCCAAAAACGCCAAAATTGCCGCTATGAAAGCCAGCGGCGATTGAAAAATGAGCCAATGATTCAAATCCTTTTGAACGGCAAGTATATGGTTCAAATTCGTCGTATGAAACTCTATCATTATTGCAACCAAAGCCAGCACGAAGGGAATTTCGTAACCGACCATTTGCGAAAGTCCACGCGAAACACCGATCGCGGAATTGGGATTACCGGTTTGTCCCGCTCCCAAAGCCAATCCCAGCGAACCGAACACCATAATATAAAGGAGAAAAATCAAATCTCCCTGAAAACTTAAATTAGTAAAAATTTCCGAGCCTTTTATAATGGGGATAAAATAAAGTGTGGTCACGGAAGCCGTAATGGCAAAAACGGGACCCAAGTGTTGCATTACGCCGTGATGAATATTGGTCTTTTTACTGTAAAGTTTAATAATGTCTATAAGATTCTGCGTAGGCGGAGGTCCATAACGATTTTGAATACGGGCGGTTATTATTCTAACCAACCCACCGTAAGTTACGCCCACAAGGAAAGCAATTATCGGCGTTAAAACAATTCCCAAAACCTTAATCCAATTTATCTCCATCTTATTTCCTCAGCTAACCCTTTAGAGTTTAAATCCGAAAATCAATTCCGAGAACACAATTAAAATAGCAAGGAAAAGCACTACATACATGGCATATGTTTGTCCGTTACCGGTATAAACATAGCGCAAATAATCGAACGATTGTTCCAAGACCTTCCCGAAAACATTATAAAGTTTATTAACACTTACTTTCAGCACGGAACCAAGGGCTCTTTCGAACGGTTTATAAAAATCCACAGCATAAGTAAGATTTTCGTTCTCCGTGGGAATTTCGCCCGAAGTATGAATATCTTTCGTAGTTACATAGCGAGTTTCCCTATAGTCTTTTATCGTGATAATAATTGCCACCACAATAAAAACTATTCCGATAGTAACACCGACCGTAAACAAATCGACTTTTATAAAATTCCCGCCCCAATTATAGAAAAGGACGGTATTAGACCACGTTGCGGGGAAATTTCCCAAATATCCCATGGCGGCATGAACAGGCTTGAGCAACCATCCCGGCGCCACTCCAAAGACGAGCGTAGCAAGAGCCAAAAGCAACATCGGTATTCGCATTGACCATGGCACTTCCTTAACATGCTCGTATTCCTTTTCCTCTTGCCCCAAAAATAGGGAGAAAATATAGCGATACAAATAAAGGAAAGCCGCCGTAGAAGAAAAGAAAAGTATAACGACAAGGAAATAATGATTGGAACGAATAAGGGATTCGTAAAGCAACCATTTACCGGAAAACCCAGCCAGAGGCGGAACTCCAGCGACGGTTATTATACCGAAAAGCGCAGTCAGAAAAGTATAAGGCATTTTACGAATCAAGCCGGTTACCTCATCCAAGTTTGTCGAGCCGGTTCGATAATAAACCGCACCTGTTGCAAGGAAGAGCATTCCCTTGAATATCGCATGCAAGACGGTAAGGAACAAAGCCGCGGCAATACTAAGCGGTGTTCCTATTGCAAGTCCCGTAACAATATATCCCAATTGCCCGATAGACGAATATGCAAGCAAGGTTTTTGCATCGGTAGAAAATATGGCATAGAACGTAGCGAACAATGCCGTTAGCGCGCCTATCCAAGCCAAGATTTCCTGCACATACGGATAAAAGCCCGTCTGCGAAGCAAATTTAAAAATCGTAATACCTATTCCGAAGATACCCATTTTGGAAAGTGCGCCTGAAAAAACAGCCGTAAAAGAGGACGGCGCGTAAGAATAAGCCTCCGGTGCCCAAACATGCAAAGGCATTGTAGCGCTTTTAACGGCAAAACCAATCAAAAAGAGAATCACTATTACCAGTTGGATTCCAAGACTCAAGCCACCGAAGCTTGCAAAGACATCTACAAATCTTAAAGAACCGGTGTAAGCGTAAAGCAACACTATTGCGGTTAAAAGTGCATAAGCTCCAATGGCGCTAAAAACAAAATATTTTATTCCCGCACTTTGGGCTTCCTTACAACAATAGATAACCATCATGAAGGAAGACCAAGTCATTATCTCCCAGAAAAAGAAGAGCGAAATCAAATCCTGCGAATAAACTATTCCGTACATCCCGCCAATGGAGAAGAAGAAAGACAAGTAATAAAATCCCAATTTGGGTTTGCCTTTCATAAAATCCATAGAATAAAGAATAGCGAAAAAGCTTAGCACGGAAATCAGCAAAGCAAACAAACGGCTATACTCCGTAGCACCCCAAACGATATCAAAACCGGCAATTTTATAAGAAGCAAATGCCTTTCCGACGGGCAGTTCCCACACAAGATAAAGCGTGAACGCCGAGGCTAAAACAGAGAACCAATCCCTTAGCTTGGGATGTACATGATGAAGCAGAAAAGCCACAAGCCCCGCAATAAAAGTCGCAAGCAATATACCGTTAACAGAAATCATACACACAATCCTCAAATCTCTCCGTTACAAAGGTAACACTGTTTTTATGTAAGCCGTTTTATTCAATAAATCCTTTGCCGCAGGTTGCAAGGAATCATAAATGGCATTCGGATAAAGTCCCAATAAAATTATCACGACAACCAGAATGCCCATGGCAACCAAGCCGGAAATCGGCGTACGGCGAACTTCTTTAGTTGTTTCTTTATAAAGATAAAGGCGAATTACCACTCTCAAATAATAAACCGCTTCTATTACACCGCTTATTAAAATCAAAACAATGACGAGCACGAAATGCTTGTTAGCCGCCGAAAGTAATATAAAAAGTTTTCCCCAAAATCCGGAGAAAGGGGGTAAGCCGAGAATAGCCAAGGCTCCGAAAGCAAAAAAGAAACTTGTAATTGGTTTTTCTTTCCCCAAACCGTCCAGAGCTGAAATCTCCTTGGAGCCGGAATGAAAAACAAGGTATCCAGCGGCAAAAAAGAGCAAAGCTTTGATAAGCATATGATTTACCATTTGGAACAAAGCCGCCTGCACACTGGAAACGGTAGCGATACTGAAAGCAATTAAAATCAGACCCATTTGCCCTATAGAAGAGAAAGCGAGCATTCTCTTAATCTGGTGTTGCTTCATTGCGCTCATTTCCGCAATGAGCATGGTTACAACTCCCAACACAAGGAGAAGGCTAAAAACACTTGGGAAATCGAACATGAGGAATACTATTCTGAGCAAGGCATAAATCGCCGCTTTAACCACGATACCGGCAAAAACAGCGGCAACAGGCGTAGGCGCTTGCGAATATGCATCAGGCGCCCAGCCGTTCAAAGGGAAAATTTCCGACTCTATCCCCAAACCGGCAATAAAGAAAATCAAAATCATCAATTTTATCGGTAAAGCCACATCTTTCATTTTAACGGCAATATCAGCCATATTCAAAGTGTGCGTATTGGAATAAATAAGAGCAATAGCAAGCAAAAAGAATGTGGAGGAAAAGGAACCTATCAGAAGATATTTAAAAGCCGCCTCAGCTCCGTCCTTGTCCCGCAAGAAGGCGGTCAAAGAATACGCAGCAATGGCTGTGATTTCGAAAAAGACAAAAAGGTTAAAAGCATCGCCCGTCAGCATTATTCCCGTTGCGCCGGTAATAAGCAACATGAACAACATGTAATACTTTTCTATAGGCTCACGAATAATAAAGCGGAAACTATAAAGCCAAATCACAAAGCCCACCATTGCAACCATTGTAGTAAGGAAAGCCGCTAACGGACCGTAATAAAGCACAATACCGAAAGGCGGTTTAAAACCGGCTATTATCTCCACAATAGGGTGTTCAAACGCTTTAGGATAAAGAGTTATACCGACATAAATCAAATAAAGAAGAACTATTCCGGGAACGTATTTAACCGCTTTCTTGGAAGCTTTACCAATCAGCGGAATCAAAAACGCCGCGAGAAGAGGAATAGCGATAAAATGCACCGGACTCACATTCATCTTAAAATCCTACCATTTCAATTTCCGAATCTTATCAATATTTAAAGTTTTATGATGATCATAAAGACGTATCACCAACGAAAGAGCAACGGCGGTAACACCCAAACCAATTACTATTGCCGTAAGCACAAGAGCTTGAGGCACAGGGTCAACCATTTTATCAGCCGTTAAATCCGGTCGGGAAAAAATTGGCGCGGTAGCATTCTTAACATAACCTATGGAAATCAGCAACAGATTAACACCGCTATCCACAATCGAAAGTCCTATTACAATCTTAATCAGATTTTTCTTGACCAATACGGCATAAAGGCCGATTAAGATTACCAATATTGAAGTCACGTAAAAAATCATATCACTTAATTGTTTTTAACATGTTATCTAACAGCGCCGTCAATTCGGCTCCCACCTTAAAACCTACAGCTATATAAATGAGCGGGATAATACCGGCACTCACCAAATCGTTTAATTGTCCCAAATACTGCGGGGGTAAATTTTGCAAAAAGCTGAATCCCCAAATCAAACCCGAGAGTCCTAACGTAACAAAAGTAATACCGGCAAGGGATTCAATCCAACTGAGGGCTTTATGATTTGTTTCGAATTTACGATAAGCCATAAACATGAGCAAAACACCTGTGGCAATTATTGCACCGCCTTGAAAACCTCCCCCGGGAGTCAGATGTCCGTGAACAAACACATACGCACCGAGCAATACAATCAAAGGATAGATAAGTTTCGAAGTTTGTTTGACTATTATACTTGCGTTCTGACGTCTTCTCTGTTTTCCACGTTTATCGAAAAGTATAGCTCCCAAGCCAGTTGCAGCAAGGAAAAGAACGGTAACCTCGCCCAAGGTATCGAAACCTCTATAACTAACCACAATGGACGTCACGGCATTTGCGGCTCCCGTTTCGGTGGGTGCATTATCCAAATAATATTCTCCCACGCCAGTAGGTTTTTCTCCGAAGGGGACATGCAAAAAAATGCTAACGAGATAATATCCGACGATAGCCAACAAAAGGATTGCCACAATCTTTCTCATTCCTCGTACCTTTTGGTTTTCTTAATCGTAATAACGAAGATTACCGTAGTAAGTGCCACTCCAATAGCCGCTTCCGTAAGCGCCACATCGGGAGCCTGCAAAATAAAATAGAGAGCACTTAAAACAACGGATACCGCAGAGGTACCCAATACTGCAAGAAGCAAGTCTTTTTGATAAACGGAAAAAATCGAAGCTATAATAAGTACAATTGCCAAAGCCAAAATCAAAATCGTCATCCAATCCATCATTCCACCTCTTCCTTTTCCGCAACTTTCTCGTAGTCGTCCATATTTTCTTCCTTCACGTAAGGGCGAATTCCCTTTTTATAACTACCTCTCGCCAACGCATGCGAACTAATGGGATTGGAAATGGCAATAAAAGTAGCAATAATCAAAAGCTTCCAGAACCATTCGGGTTGCAAAAACCCAACACCGATAATTGCGCCCAAAGCACCGAGTGTAGTGGCTTTTGTACCGGCTTGCAAACGAGTAAAAACATCGGGCATTCTAAAAATCCCAAGCGCTCCCAGAAATAGGAAAAGGACGCCTACGGTAATAAGCACATATCCTATAATTTCCATAATCATAGTCCACCCTCCATATAACGCGCCAGAGTAAGCACTCCGACATAAGAAAGGATAGCATATACAAGGGAGACATCCACATAAATATAACGCTGATAAAAATACGCAAGCAGAACCAAACCCGCCGTTATTATCGTTGTCAGGTTATCCAAAGCAATAATTCTATCCGAGGGTGTGGGACCTAATACTCCTCTTAAAGTTGCAAAAAGAATTGCCAATAACAAAATCGCCAAATAAACAATAGTCATGAGAATATTTCCTTCAGAACTTTCTCAAAATTTTCACCGATTTCCTTATAAATAATCTCCGGCTCTTTGGAAACCACATCTATCCAATGGATATAAAGCTTGTCATCTTTGATATCCACAGTTAGTGTTCCTGGGGTAAGCGTTATAGAGTTCGCCAAAATTACTTTTGCGGCGTTATCGGTCAATTGAGTTTTATACTCGACAATTCCGGGATTAATGGGCAACTTAGGATCAATCACCCGGCGGGCAACATCAAGGTTTGCTTTTATAAGAGCAATTATAAAAACAAACAGATATTTGATAATGTAAAATATTTTTTGCGGATGAAAGAATTTAAGCCCGTACTCAGTAAAAGTCTTATAAGAAAAAGAAGCGATAATCAAACTCAAAACCGCACCGGCTATTAGCTCTTGAGGATTAAACGTGGAAGTTAATCCGACCCAAATGGCAAATAGAATCGCAAAGGTAAAAGTAAATCTACTCATTTAATCAACCATTCTCAGTAAACGATTCCGTTCAATAATCAGAAAATTAAGATTCAAATATCCTGCTTTTTATATTAAAATTCCAAACTGTTCAAAAAATATTTTAAAGAAAAAAGGGGCGGATATTCCACCCTTGCATTTACTTTATTTTAATAAAGTCTTCGGGTCAAGATTTTCCGATTCAATATCTTTAAAGTATTGCACCGTACCTACTTTCAACTCATAAGTTGCATCGTCGTCGCAAACAATAATTCCTTTCGGGTGAAGTTGCAAAGCGCTAACGGTCCACATGTGATTAACACCGTCTTCAACGACTTTGGCAAGCGCCCGCGCTTTATTATGTCCAGTAATAATAATAAGCACTTCTTCGGAATCGAGCACCGTACCCACGCCCACGGTCAAAGCAGTTTTCGGAACTTTATTTATATCATTATCAAAAAAACGGGAATTAGCAATAATTGTATCTTTTCTTAATGTCTTAACTCTTGTTCTCGAATTAAGCGATGAACCCGGCTCGTTGAAAGCAATATGCCCATCAGGTCCTATCCCGCCGAGGAATAATTTGATGCCGCCATATTTCTTGATTTTCTTTTCATAGTTATCGCATTCTTTTTGCAAATCCTTAGCATTGCCGTTAAGGATATTAACATTTTTTTTAGGAATATCTATATGCTTAAAGAAATTGTTCCACATAAAAGAATGATAACTTTCGGGATGGTCTTCCGGGATACCCACATATTCATCCATATTGAAAGTAACGACATTCTTAAAAGACACAATCCCCTTTTTATAAAGTTTAATCAATTCTTTATACGTTCCAATCGGACTCGAACCCGTGGGAAGCCCAAGCACAAAGGGCTTTTTAGCTGTCGGTTTAAATTCATTAATCCTTTTAGCCACATAATTTGCTACCCATTTGGAAACCATATCGTAATTAGGTTGAATAATTACTCTCATTGCGTTTACTCCTTTTGATTATAGGTTTTAGTTATCCATATTTCTTTTTTCTCTTTCGGCTTTCGTCATTTCGAAAATTTTTGCAAAAAGTTTCTTGCCCGCTTCGGTAAGTTCCACATCTCGACGCGCCATTACTCGTTCAGCAACCTCAATAGCTTTTTCGAGTTTATAAGTTACCATTCCTTCCGCCCCGCCCCATGCAAAGGAGGGTATATATTTCGGAGGGAAACCACCGCCGAAAATATTCGCGCAGAAACCAGCAACGGTACCCGTATTAAACATAGTATTAATGCCACTCTTAGAATGGTCACCCATTGTTAAGCCAACAAACATGGAACCGCTATCAACGGGCTCGTCGTTAATAAAAACTTTCACATTGCCATAATTATTTTTCAAATCGCTGTTATTCGTATCGGCACCAAGATTAACCCATTGCCCCAAATAAGCATGTCCGAGAAATCCGTCATGTTGCTTATTGGAATAGGAATGGATGATAGATTCCTCCACCTCGCCGCCAACTTTACAGACAGGTCCGATACTTGTATTCTCATAAATCTTTGCCGCCACTTTAATTTTCGTCTTTTCACCAATGTAGCAAGGGCCCTCAATCACAGCATTAGCCATAATGGTAGCCCCGCTTCCTATGTATATTGGACCTTCTTCGGCATCCAACACAACGCCAGGTTTAATTTTGGCATCTTTCCCAATGTAGATGTTGTTAGGCTGAATCATATTCACACCGGCATAGACTTTACCCAAGTTCATCGGTTTGTTTCTATCAACCAATCGGTCGAAATCGACAACTATTTGCTCACCGTTTCTGGAAACCAAATCCCATTGATATGTAATATATTTAATCTCTGTTTCTTTAATAGGGAAACCCACCAGATTTTCCTCGGGAACAAATCGCGTTAAATCTCCCAAGGCTTTTTTCAGATTATCTCCACTAAGACGAGCACCAATTATTACATCACCATTCTTGAAAACGGCGTCCTCGCCGTCGAAAGGTAACAAGTGCCCAAGATTGTTTTCCATTACGCGCCCATTAATAAAAAGAGCTTTTTCTAAATCATTCGGTACGTCATTAACCAAATGTGTCGGATGAGCCTCTTTCATAACTTCTTGCAAATAATCTCTCGTAAAAAATATAGATTCTTTGCCAGGATAATCGAAGCGTATTTTTTCTCCGAGTGTCATTATACCACAACGCAAATCATAAACAGGTCGAGTAAAAGTCAAAGGGAAAAGATTTTTAACTTGTTTGTCCTCAAAAAGAATTATTGCTTCTTTCATTTTCTCACCAATACTTTTGAAAAATTTAAGGGAGCAAATTTGGAAAAAGTTTTAATAAATGCAACAAAAAAATCTACGAACCTACAAACTAACGTTATTTAATCTATTCCTTTCCTTTGCCAGCATTAAAGAATAAACTATTTTTGTAGTAAGCAAAAATTTGGAGAAGTAGATGAAATATTTTCGTACACTCGCTTTTTTATTTCTCATCTTCCTTTTATTATCATGCCATGAAAATCATCTGCGGAGCCACGATAGAAATTTCAAAATAATTGCCGAACATCAAATTTTGGAAATCAAACTTTCGGGGAATGCACAAAGCAAAAGGAACGAATTCTCCGGTTTGGCATGGCACGGAAACGATTTAATTCTTTTACCCCAATACGTTTTTAACAAAGACAATATTGCAAGCGGAAAATTTTATTCCATACCCAAAGAGAGAATACTCGAATACATTGCGGGTAAAGACACCACACCTATCTCCCCAATAACGATTCCTATAAACATAAAAGGCTTCTCCGAGTTCGGGAAATGGGGTTCCGGCTGCGAAGCCATCGCTTTCGAAAAAGACACATGCTACCTTTCCGTAGAAATAAATGAATACGGACAAACCAACGCAATAATAATGAAGGGGATTTTTGAAAACGATTCCATAAAATTTTTCAAAACGACAGAAACAAAAATTAATTCGCAAAGCGGGATACAAAACCTTTCCGAAGAAACCATCGGTATAACAAAGGATTTTGTTTTTACTATTCACGAAGCAAACGGAGAGAATGTAAACCCACACCCCAAAGCTCACTTACTTGATAAACACTTGAACCATGTTAACAATATTCCTTTTCCACACATTGAATACAGAATCACGGATGCCACCTCCGTTGATTCAAATAATAACCTCTGGGTAATAAATTTCTTTTACCCCGGTGATAAAAGTGACTTACAACCAGCGGAAGATGAAATAGCAAAAAAATTTGGTATAGGGAAATCGCATTCGAAGGCAGAGCGAGTAGAAAGAATTCTACAATTACATTTTTCAAAAAACGGAATAACATTAAGCGACCAGCCTCCTCTTTACTTAAAGCTATCACTCGATAAGGACGCCCGCAACTGGGAGGGGATAGCAAGATTGGACACGCTCGGCTTTTTAATAATTACGGACACATATCCGCGCACAATATTCGGCTTTGTAAGAAGCAGTTTGTAAAAGGTTTTTTAAAAAGAAGCTTTTAATATCTCATTTACAACTCTAACGCCACTACGCACCGCTCCCTCTATTGTAGCCGGAAAGCCTTTTGTTGTCCAATCCCCTGCAAGGAAAAGATTACGAAACGGACGATAAGAAAATTTCCTCCGCGCCCGTTCAAATTCTGTACTAGGGACAAATGTGGCTCTTTTTTCCTTTATCGTTTCAACACCTTCCACCAAACCCTCGTGAAAAAGGGGAATAAACTCTCTCAATTCCTTTAGCGCCAATTTTTCGATTTTGGAATTCATACTATTAACAAGCTTGAAAGCGGCACTCTTAACAAGGGTCAAACGGTTTCCGGCACTAAACAGCCAATCAAATTCGGAATCTATCAAAGCGGCATATTTGCATGTAAGTGGATTTTCCTTTAGCCACAAATGAACATTCACAATCGGGGATTCTTTATATTCCGGGGATTTCCTCCATTCAAGAATTTTCACCGTTGAAGAAAAAGGGATTGCAAGAATCAAAAAATCGAAATCGTTGTACCGGTTTTTAACGGTAAACAATTCCTTAACCCTATTTTTTTCAACGGTTAACTTTGTTACTTTTTCGGAAGTGTAAATCTTTCCGCCTCTCGATTTAATAAAATTCACAGCAGGCAAAACATAAGCCTCGGTTAAATTCTTTGCGGGTAAAATAAACTCAAAAGCTTTGTTGCCTTTTAGAAAAATTTCCGAAAGTACTCTTTTAAAAACTCCCACGTCCGTTGTTGCCAAAGGAGCATTCAACGCGCTTACTCCCAGAACGTTCCAGAAAACTTTCAGCACGTCATTATCCTGTTTCAAATTTTTAAGCCACTCTTCCGAATTTTCGGCGAAAGTCTCATTCAAACTTTTCAATGCAACAAAGGGCAAAAGCATTTTAACCCTTTTTCGCAAAGCTATTGCATTAAATCGCATTGAGGCGGAAAAAAGGTTCAAAGGGTAAAAGGGGGAACGTATATGCAAATAGGCGTATCTTCCGCCTCGTTCCAGAAAAGGCAATAATAATCGTGGGAAACGCTCGAAGTTTGCCAAAGCATTGATTTTATTAAGGAATTTCAACGTTTCCGAATAAGCTCCGATTAGCAAATGCTGTCCGTTATCGACTTTCTCCGATTTTACTCGCGAGGCAACGGCTTTCGCCCTTCCACCTAATAACGGCGAAGCTTCCAATAAAGTAATATCGAAGTTTTTTTCGGAAAGATAAACGGCTGCCGAAAGTCCCGCAAATCCTCCCCCGACAATCAAAACCTTTTTCATCAATAAACCAAGCTATATTTAGCCCAAACGCCCAAGGCTATTCCAACTTTTTCTATCTTGGGTACTTTGATTTCCTGAGAATAAACATCGAAATTCTTTTTTTCCAACTGTTTCAGAAGTCTGAAATAAATATGTTGCATTGCCCGTGCAGCTAACATTGCGGGCTTATCCTCGTAACTTAAGGATTCAGTGGCTTTACGGTAAAACTCCTTAGCTCTTTCCGTCTCGAAGCGCATAAGCCGAATAAAATTTTCATTATAAACATTTGCCAAGAGTTCCTCTTCCGAATAATTAAATCTTTCGAGGTCTTCGCAGGGCAAATAAATTCTTCCCTGCTCGGCATCCTTTTTCACATCCCTAAGAATATTAGTAAGCTGCAAAGCCAATCCCAAGTTAACGGCGTATTCCCGCGTCGATTTGTTTTTATATCCGAATATTTCAATGCTCATCAATCCGACCGTAGAAGCAACCTTATAACAATAATCGATTAAATCCTCGAAACTTTCGAACCGTTGACGTTGCAAGTCAATCTCCATTCCCTTAATCAAATCGAAAAAGGGGTCAATCGGAATATTGAAGTTTCTGATTGTTTCAACAAGTTTGTTCAACAAAGTATATCCGCTTTTACCGTTAAGGGCAAGCTCCAATTCGTTACGCCACTTTCTCAAATTTTTAAACTTTATCTCCTCGGGCTCATTTCCGTTATCCACCAAATCGTCCGTTTTCCGACAGAAGGCATAGATGGTGTTCATCGCCTCTCTTTTTTCGTCGGGAAGAAAATTAAAAGCATAATAAAAACTGCTTTTACTTTTTTTCGCTATTTTCTTTGCTTCTTTCATTCAAGTGTCAAAAAAGCTTTTGTAAAAATCCAAATAAAATTCATTTTATTCAATTTAACTCTATAATTTAAAACATTAAAACCAATTCTCTTAATCTTTTTAAGAATTTCCAAGCCGCCGTAAATCGTAGCATTGATTTGGATTTTCAAGCCGAAGGGCAAAAAATTCAACAATTCCCTTCCTTCCCTAAACATTTTCTCCGTCAAGCCAATCTCGTAACGCATCAATTCGGCAAAACGGAAATCGAATTCCTTCTTCAAAAATTTCTCTTCCGAATAATCAAACTTTTTCATTATTTCCAGGGGAAGATAAATTCTCCCTTTTTGTAAATCCACGGAGACATCCTGCCAAAAATTGGTTAACTGCAAAGCCGTGGTTATTGCGTCCGCTTTCGAGAAGGCAAGCGGGCTTCTTATTCCATAGAATTCCAACATCACTCTCCCCACAGGATTTGCCGATAAACGACAATACCGATATAATTCCTCTTGCGTATCAAAACGTTTTTTAAGAACATCGATTTCGAAGGCATGTAGCAAGTCGTAAAAATATTGCGGAGTCAAATCGAATTTCGAGATCGTATGCGAAAGCGCCTCCCAAAAAGGAGAAACGAACGTGCCGCTCAATGCGGAAGAAAGAGCATTTCTATAAGAGCGAAGTTTTCCCAATCTTTCTTCAACCGTCAAATTTCCTTCGTCGGCAATATCATCGGCACGTCGGGCAAAGACATAAAACAGTGCCACGTGAGGCAACAGTCTTTTTCGCAAGAAAACGGAAACCACAGGGAAATTTTCGTAATGCCTCTTCGCTTCTTCGATAGCGGAATTATAAACTTCTTTTAACTTCTTTTCTTCCATTCCTTAATGGCTAATCGATTTATCTGTCAAGAAAGATTTATTTACAAAAGCAATTTAGGAAAACGTTTTAAGAAATTTAAAAGAAAAAAACCGGAGCAGAACCCCGGTTTTTAACACTCATTAAAAGAGGTTTCCTATGAAAAAACCAAAATCAAAGCGACTCGAAGACGTGGACGTATTTCCTATTGTTGCGCTTTGTTTCAAACTTTACATAACCGTCTATTTTCGCAAAGAGGGTATCGTCGCCACCTTTACCAACATTCGCACCCGGGTGGAACTTGGTACCACGCTGGCGAACCAGGATGGAACCAGCCGTTACTCTTTGTCCCCCAAATCTTTTAACGCCAAGATATTGGGGATTGCTATCACGTCCGTTTCTCGATGAGCCTTGTCCTTTTTTATGAGCCATTACTTCCTCCGCTTACGCAATCTTAACTATTTCGATTTTCGTTAATTTCTGACGATGACCGTTTTTAACTTTATAAGATTTTCTTCTTTTCTTTTTAAAAACAATCACCTTGTCATCTTTCACATGTTCCAAAACTTTCGCTGTAACTTTCATTCCTTCTATTTTAGGTGAACCGATTTGCGTCTTTTCCCCGTCCGAATATAACAAAACCTCCTCGAAAGTTACCTCGCTTTCGGGTTCGGCTTTTAATCTCGGAACGTAGTATTTCCCGTTCTCGGTTACCTTAAATTGTTGTCCAGCTATGTTCACAACTGCAAACATTCAAAACCTCCAAAAAAATCTGATTTAGACTTGCTAAGTTAAACAAAATGATTTTTTAAGTCAAATTTGCCAACTTCCCTTTTCCTCGGGCACTCCCTATTCGGCTTGTATTACAAATGCACCGTTCTGCCTTACAAACACTTTTATTCTTTCGGAAATACCTTTCGGGTCTATTCCCAACAAAGCATGCAATTCCGATTGAGAACCTTGCTCGACGAATTGATCGGGTAAGCCTATACGCAAAACATCTTTTTTATAATTCTTTTCCGCAAAATATTCCAACACTCCGCTTCCGAAGCCGCCAATCAAAGTATTTTCTTCCAGCGTAACGATTCTATCGAATCTGGAAGCCACATAATCCAGCATTTCCGTATCCAACGGCTTAATGAAGCGCATATTAATCACTTCGACATCGATTCCCTCATGCTCTAGCATTTCCGCCGCTTGCATGGAATAATCCGTCATCAACCCGACGGCTAACAATGCCACGTCGTTTCCTTTCCTAAGCACCTCGCCTTTCCCAATCGGAATCGAATCAAAATTGTCCTTCAGAGGTACGCCCACGGCTTCTCCACGAGGATAGCGAATCGCCACAGGTCCGTCCTTATAAATCTCAATTGCGGTAAACAACATATCTCTTAACTCGGATTCATCCTTGGGAGCCATAACAACCATATTCGGTATCAGGCGTAAATAGGTCAAATCGAATGCACCGTGATGCGTCGGACCATCCGCCCCTACAAGTCCGCCTCTATCCAATGCAAAAACGACATGCAACTTTTGAAGAGCGACGTCATGAATTATTTGATCAAAAGCTCGCTGCAAGAATGTGGAATAGATTGCCGCTACGGGAACTACACCTTTTGCCGCCAAACCGGCTGCGAACGTAACGGCATGCTGTTCGGCAATGCCCACATCAAAAAAGTTTTCGGGGATTTCCTTTTTCAAAAGATTTAGCCCCGTTCCGTCAGGCATTGCCGCCGTAATACCGACAACACGAGGATTATTGCGTATGATTTGCACCAGAGCCTCGGCAAAAACGGAAGTGTATTTCGGCGCGGTAGATTTCTTCTTAATCGTTTGTCCCGTTAATTTATCAAAAGGTGAAATGCCATGGAATTTTTCCTTGTCACCTTCCGCCGGTTTATAACCCTTCCCTTTTTCCGTAATAACATGAACCAAAATAGGACCTTTCAGATCTTTGACCTGGCTAAATATTTTAACCAATTTGCCCAAACTATGTCCGTTAATGGGACCGAAATAACGAAAGCCAAGAGCCTCGAACAACATTCCCGGCGTAACTATGGATTTAATACCGGATTCAAGACGCACGGCGAGTTTTCTTATTCTATCACCGAATTGATCTAATTTACCGGTCAAATCCCAAATGGCGCCTTTAACTTTCTGAAATTCGGGATGACTAATTATTTCGTTAAAATAATTTGCAAACTGCCACATATTGGGGGCGATAGACATTTGATTATCGTTCAACACCACAATCAAATTGGATTTTAGCAAGCCCGCATTGTTAAGAGCCTCGTATGCCATTCCCGCCGTCATTGCTCCGTCGCCAATGATAGCAACCACTTTATGGTCTTCGTTCATTTTATCGCGAGCTATAGCCATTCCCAGTGCCGCCGAGATAGAAGTGGAAGTGTGCCCTGCTCCGAAAACATCATAAATGCTCTCTTCTCGTTTCAAAAAGCCACTGATACCGTTAAGCTTTCGAAGGGTCAACATCGCATCTCTTCTACCGGTAATAATTTTATGAGGATATGCCTGGTGCCCAACATCCCAAACCAACAAATCTCTGGGAGTATCAAAAACCTTATGCAACGCGAGGGTCAATTCCACAGCTCCCATGCTTCCGCCAAAGTGCCCGCCTGTCTGCGAAACCACGTCTATAATATATTCTCTGATTTCCTGCGCCAACGCTTGCAATTGCTGAACGCTAAAATCCCTAATATCCTTAGGGTCGTTTACCTTAAAAAGCAAATTGTATTTCGACTTGTCAATTCCCATTTTTCACCTTTCTCTTAATTAAACATCCTCTTCGGAAAATTCCTTATCCAAATCTTCTTTCAGCTTTGTTATTTTCAACTCCGCTTCGTTCAAGATCCGATAGCACTCCTTAGCCAATCGTATCCCTTCTTCGTAAAGTTTGATTGATTCGTCTAACGAAATTTCCTTACTTTCTAATTTTTCACTTATTTCCTGAAGTCGCCTAAGCGAATCCTCAAAATTTAATTCCTTATTCGTTTCCAATTTCCACCTCTCCGTCGTAAAATCTTATTTTAAATTTCTCTTCCTTTTTCAAAAACTTTTTCCGTTCTACAAAGTTATCTCTTTGGCTAATAATAGCGTATCCCTTCCGCAATATCTTTTCCGAATTATTAGCTTCGATTATTTCCTTGATAACCTCAAGGCGATTTTTCTCAAAAGTTAATTTCTTTTCGATTTCGTTTTCCAATCTATAAATCAAGTTATCGAGGAATTGAATCTTATTTTTAACCAAATCCTCGGGCGAGCGAAATCCGTAACTATCCAGAGCGCTTTTTACATCAAATTTATAATCTTCAATTATTTGAGAAATATTATTTCCCGCATTATAGAAAAAATCCTGAATAAAGGCAAAAATTTCGCGTCTGTCCGGAGTAGCCAATTCCATAGCCGCGGTAGGGGTTGCAGCGCGCAAATCAGCCACGAAATCCGAAATGGAAAAATCAATTTCGTGTCCCACACCGCTGATAACGGGGATACGAGATTCGAATATGGCACGAGCGACAACTTCCTCGTTAAAAGCCCAAAGGTCTTCCAGCGAACCCCCGCCTCGCCCAACAATAATTACATCAATATCATCTCTTTCGTTCAAAAGTCTTATCTTTTCGGCTATTTCCTCGGCGGCGCCTTCGCCTTGGACTCGCGCCGAAGCTATTACCAATTCCACAAGCGGATAACGCCTTTTAGCGGTGTTTATCATGTCCTGAAAAGCCGCTCCGTCGTAAGCGGTTACAATACCTATTTTACGAGGGAATTTCGGGATAGGCTTCTTGAAGCTTTCGTCAAATAAGCCCTCCGCTGCCAGCTTTTTTTTAAGTTTCTCGAACGCCGCTTGTAATTCCCCTTCCCCAGCCGGTTTCATAGAACGAACATCCAATTGATAAGAACCGCGGGGAGGGTAAACGGTGATTCTCCCTTTGGCAATTATTCTCATACCGTCTTGAGGAGTAAAAAACACATAATTATTTACTCCGCGCCACATCGTACAATTGATTGCCGCATACGCATCTTTGAGAGTAAAATACCAATGCCCGGAGCGATGAGCTTTAAAATTAGAGATTTCCCCGACCACATTTATCTCGCCATAAGCGGTCTCCAACACATGCTTTATTTCATCGGTAATTTCGCTAACCGTATAAATATTCTCGGGAATATTCACTTTGTGCGTTCCTTCCTAAAAATAAGACAATATTGATGATGCCTATTTCCCACCCAGGCATTATTAACCCCAAGAGCTACAAGGGTTTTGTCGTTCTGTAGCCAGATTTTTTCATCCTTCAACACCCAACTTTTCTCTCCGCGTTTCGTAAGGGAAATAGCCGTATCAAAAGCCAGAGGGTAAACTCTACCATCAAAAAAGACATTGTTGGTAATAATTGTCAAATATCCTCCCTCCTTAACCACGTCATAAACCTCGTCGAAAATTTCCGCTTGGTTTCGAAGGAATTCCTCGTAATCATCAATATTTCCAATATCCCGAACATCGTTCGAATAAACGGTATCCAATCCTTTGCTTTTCCTTTTACTTTGCCTAATATAATTTCTTTTCAATTGATTCCAATATGGCGGAGAGGTCAGAACATAATCAAAACGAATTTTTTCAAAGCCGTTTTTTTTCAAAATTTTTTTCAACTCCTTCGAAGAACCCAGCAAAGGCACGGCTTCTACGTCACGGTGATATTTCTCCATTCGCTCCACGGCAATTTTATAATACTTTTCATTCAGCTCCACCCCTACGGAATTTCTTTTCAGCGAAGCGGCAGCCAAGAGAGTGCTTCCGGTTCCCAAGAAAGGGTCGAGAACCCATTGTCCTTTCTTGGTAAAGAAAGCGATAAATTCTTCCGCAAGAGATTCGGGAAACTTCGCGGGATGCAACATTTCGGTTTCGGTTCGACTCTTGGGCGAATGAATAAACCAACTTTTAGTGAATTTTATCCACTCCTTGCCGGTCAGGTCGTTCAATTTATTTTTGGGATTGTATCTTCCCCTCTCGCCTAAATCTATGTAATCCATATTCTTCGCCATTCACTTTATTCCAAAGTTTTTTCATAACGCCAGAACACTCTATCGACGGGAGATTTAACATAATGCATATAAAAAGGGATAGGTCCCACCCAGGGAATTATGGACTTTTCGAAACCCATTTGTTGCATATCACTCATGCAACGTTTAAGTAGCACACCGCCTATTCCGAGCCCCCGCGCTGCAGGAGTAGTTCCCATGGGTCCAAACCATGCCGTACCTTTGTTGTTGGTTTCATAAGCGGAAAACGCTATTATTCCATCCTTGTTTTCCGCAATATGAATGGAGGGCGGTTCGTTCGAAAAAGCGGCTCTGATTTCTCCCAACCAGCCTTTGAAATTCTTTTCCGTCCACTCCTCCAATCGTTCGAAATCGTCCAACGTAGCACGTTTACAAATAATCCCTTTGTCATAAAGAGCAATTTCTTCCTCGCGAGTATCAAAGGATTGATTTTTCAAATCGCAAATGAGGTTTGAACAATCCGCAAACTTATGGTAGCCGTTTCTCTCAAAGAAGCAAACAGCCTCGGTATAAAAAGGATCAACTCCGGGAGTAAAGTAATTTGGATAGGATTCAAACGCTCGGATTTTCCTTGCTCCCAATTCTTTTGCACGGCGTTCCACTTCCTTGAGTAAACCTGTGCCAATTTTCTTTCTCCGATATTTCTTGTCCACACCTAATAATTTGACGTAAGCCAAAGGTCCTTCCTCCCTTTGGCGAACCACCCCCATAATAAAACCGATGATTTCCCCTCCGTTCCGTGCCACAAGCGTCATTTCCGCATCGTAGTCGAAATCCTCAATTATTTTTTCTCTCATTAAACTTTCGTTCACAATATCTCTATCGTTTGTTCTTTTCATTAAATCCGTAACTTCGGGCAAATCCTCGGCTTCAAATCTTTCGAAAGTCATCAAGCTCCTCAATAGTTTATTGTAAAAAAGGGTGCATAAAAACCTAATTGTATTTCGTTAAAATTCCCCCAAACGCCATCGGTAGAAAGATTATAACGATACTCAAGGTAAAAACTCATATCATCTTTAACTCGGAACAATCCCACGGAAATTGAAGGCGCGAGGCCAGAATTCCCTTTGAAATCAGTAAAAAAGCTTATGCCGGGCGAAAAATATTCAATAAAATCAAGGGGGAAAATATGTTTGTAATTCAAGCGGAAAATATTTTTAGGGTTATCGCCGAAAACATAAGAATACTCGAACGCAACGTAGCCATGGGGATATTTAGCCCCAATATTACTGAAGGAAATAAACGGCAATTCTTTCGAGAGAGAATATTTAAATGAACCGTCCCTTTCGGGGAAAAAAGAAACGGAAGGAATCAGCAACATAGTTCCACCAAGACAAATATTAAAAAAAGAACCGCCGGTGTTTTCTCCAATCAATTCTTTATCATTCGGCAACTCCGCTTCGTACACTTCGGAACGATGACGACGCCCCATTCTATCCACCGCAATTAAGACAAAAGGCACAAAAGAAGAGTCGAATTTCATACCACTCACATTCAAAGTAAACTTATGGTCTTCCGTAAAATGTCTCGATACATCATAAACCTTATTCCCATTAAAAATAATCTGTGTTTTGGCGCTATCGCTTGTGGAAAAAACGAGATTAAACATGTAGGGCTTTTCGGGAGTGATATAAGAATCGATAACGAAAAACTCGAAGTCTTCCTCCGTTTGTCCATGCAAACTCGAGACCCAAAGAGAAAACGTCAAAAACAACAGGGTAAGATATTTCTTCATTTCTTTTCGATTTTTTTGGTTCACAAAGTTATCATTTTTTAGTCAGAAAAGCACGAAAGACAAAAGCATGGAAGGTTAACAAAAACTCGGAAGACAAAACCCAGAGGACGCCTTACGGCGCCCTCTAATTTTTAACTTTCCTTTCTTACCAAAAGCAGAGCGATTAAACCGTAAATTCCCGTAATCAAAACAATCAGATAATCGAACCAATATTCCTTTACTTTACCCTCTCTATATTTTTTAACAAAGAAAACAGCCAACAGCACCGCCAGTAAATTCACAATTAGAGATTTGTAACCGTGGAATTTAAAATTAAAATCGATAAAGGAAGTATTGTCGTTATCCATCGACAAGGTAAAAGGCGTAAGAGCGGCAAAAATCTTGCCCGCCGGTCTGTCTTTATTTGCAGTCCATTTTGTTTTGTAAGTGGCAATCAATTTGTAATTCCTATCCGTCACAAAAGCCAACAAGCTGTCTTTTGCAATCAAAGAAATTGTTCTGCTTACCATATTTCCCGTCAAAAGCACTTTCATCTTTGTTCTATCGTAATGTTTCACCGGCAGAGGAACAATTTTATATCCTTTTTTCAATATCAAAAACAGGCGGTTATCCTTCGTTACCAAAATGCCGTAAAACTCATCAAGCTCCAATTCCTGAACGAGAATATATTCCACGGAAACGCCTTTCGGAAGTTTTACCTCCTTCACGTAAGGTTTGTTATGAATACGCATCAAATGGAAAAGTTTGCCTTCCGAATCGAGTACAAAATAGCCATAATCAAAGGGTTTCATATTGGTAGGATTCCCAAAGTATTTTTGGGCGGGGAAGGCAAAGCCGTGTTCGTACAAAGCCTTATCAAAACGTTCGCTTAGTTCTTTCTCGACCTCGTTCGTTTCGCAATTGATGAATTCAAATTTCTTATTTATCCTAAAAAACTCTTCGGGCATTTTTAATTCGGGACCGTCGGGACGGGATTCAAACAAGGGGTAAAGATTTATCTGATAATAATAAATATCCTTAGGCTTAAGATTCAGATAAATATTATTCTTCCGAATTTCTTTGTAATCCTTAATGGGGACCCCGGCAATTGTATCGCCAAGCTCACCCCGAAAGAGAAGTTGTCGAAAACTGAAGAAAGGAGTAAGTCTTTCGAATTCATAACGAGAAATCTGTTTGCCATCGGGACCGAAGCGTAAATACTTTTTGTTTACAATCTTAGCCAAAACAAAATCATGGGCAACGGGGCTGTAATAGACATGCGGAGCCCTAATATTTTTAGCGAACATCAGCCAAAAATATTTCGGAATAACTATCGAAGAAACAAATATAATTAGGGCAAGGAGTATATATCTTGAAATCTCGGCTTTCCTTTTCATCTCACACCTCTCTTAAATCTAAAACCGGAAAGAACGATAAGATATCCCAACAACAAAGTGAAAAGGGCAAATTGGACAAGCACATAA
This sequence comes from uncultured Melioribacteraceae bacterium, assembly GCA_964611145.1. GTDB lineage: Bacteria > Bacteroidota > Ignavibacteria > Ignavibacteriales > Melioribacteraceae > WFQV01. Next base: position 14,717 of record CAZSYM010000010.1, on the reverse strand, counting down.
ACATATTCCCCGTATTCATTACCGGTGAAAAGAATGTCAATAAACCCGAAACCGAACAAGGCAAGCGCCATCCTTCGGAACCAGAGTTGTTCTATCATTATCACGGCGGTTAAAAAATACGTCGCCACACCGGCAATAAACCATGGCAGAACCGAGACGACCATTGCAACGGTGATTTCCGCAGGGAAAGCCCCAACGGAGATTAGCACGAGTAACAGCAAATACACAACAAATTGCACCACAACCAAAGAAAATCCGAAGAACAACATAAAAAGCAAAGTGCTATCTTCCCTAAGAGGCAAATGCAATGTGAGTTTCAGACGAAGACTTTGAATTTCGGGTAAGAATTGTGCTATCCCGACAGCCAGCCCTATCAAAAAGGGAATATACTTAAACTGTCCGAAAAACATATAGCCCTTGAAAACAATATAATTCCAAACCATGTTAGCATTATTAAACTCGACAATCGCCCGCAAATTCAAATACACGGAAAAAAGCACCGCCAAGCCTATCAGAAACGTAATGGCAAAAGTCCAACGAACTTTAAGCCATTCCTTATATGCCAATGAAGAATACATTTTTGCTCCTTTCAATATTTACCCGTTAAACCGATGAAAGCATCTTCCAAGTCCATCGGCACTTCCTGAAAATCCGTAAAAGGTATATTTTTATTTTTCAAATACTCTTTTACCCTATCCTCGCTTTCAAAAGAATAAAGGGTATATTTATTTCTGATGACCTCAAAATTCTTAACCACCTCGTCCTTTTCAAATTCTATTCCTTCGGATGCATAAAAAACATAGCAATGAAAATTATTTTTAAGATTATCGATAGAGGTCTGCATCACCACACCCGAATAATCGAGTATCACACAATCTTTCAAAAAACCGTCCAGGTCCTGTATAATATGCGAAGTTATAAAAATAGTTTTTTTCTTCACCTCGGCATATTCTTTCAAATAATCGAGGAAAAGTCGTCTATAACCGGCATCCAAGCCCATTGAATAATCATCGAGTATCAATAGGTCGGGATCCTGCGCCAATATTAAACCCAGTGCCACTTGGGAACGTTGTCCAGCGGACATACGGGAAATTTTTTGGTCTTCCAGAACTTTCAACTTCGACATCAATTCGTAATAAACTTCCCTATCCCATTTAGGATAAAAAGCGGAATAGAATTTTTCTATTTGTTTAATATTCATAAAAGAATATTGAATATGCCCCTCAATCAAAAATCCCACGCGGGCTTTGGTTTGCGGGGAAAGCTGATAAGAATCCTCCCCGAAAATTTTACAGGTTCCGGCTTTGGGTTTCAGAAAACCGTTGAGAATATTTATCGTCGTAGTTTTGCCGGTACCATTTTTACCCAACAATCCGAACGTACTCCCTTCGGGGATTTTGAAACTCAGATTTTCATAGACCTTTTTTCGCCCGTAATAATGTGTTAGATTTTCAATCTCGACTACGTAGTCCATTTATATTCCTCAAAAATTATTTTTCACCAGTTCCGTCATGCTTAATACCCGCCCTTCCGGTTTGGAGCGAAAAGGATTTTTCACTGATTTTGTTTCTCCGTTACTGAAATGCACTTTCAAGGCCTTGGAAGAAAGAGCCTTTTTAACCTCTTCGACGGAAATTTTAGCGGGCACGAAGAAAACATAAGCCTCGGGCATTTTTTCATAACGAGTTGCCAAGCGAACAATACCTTTCCAATTTGAAAGATGGCTTGTCAAATATCCCAACATTCTGTAAAGAGAGCTACTTGCCGCTTCGGGCATCGGATAAACAAACACTTTAAGCTCCGTCGGCTTGTATTTAGAATAACCGTTAAACTTACGATCATATTCGCGGAACATTCTCTTTTCATATTCTTCGGAAGATATTTTACCCAACACTTTCATAGCACCGACAACCTCAAATTCCATTTCGCGTTTTGTTGTGCTACCGTCCCGCAAACGAATTTCCACTTCCGGTGCTTCTATTCTTTCTTTTATTTTCGTCGGAGTTGTTTTGTTCGCATCGTAATAAACCTTAGCTTGCACGGGTTCTCCGAACATGGTTTCGAATCCGTAAATTCCTTTATCCTTCATAAACGAATACGCCAAATTCACGTAATCCACATTGTCAAAGAAATTACCTATTCCCACTTCCAAAACAGAGAGAGAATCGGGACCGTTTTTCCTAAGCCTGCGAACCTTCTGTTTTACCGGTTTGAAAATATCCCGTTTAATTTGTTCGGGCGTAATCTCCTTTGGGTTGTAATAGATTTTTACCGTGTGGGAGGAAGCATAAGTATCCAACCCGTAAATGCCTTTTATCCTTTCGATTTGTTTCTTGAAAGAAACGGAGCTACCGTAACATTTAACATTTTTCAAGCCCGTCTGCTCATAAACCTGAATATTTTTTATTTTATTGAAATCACCCCAACGTTCCGAGAGCGTTTCGAATTCATAAAAAGAAGCTGCCGTTAACCCTACCACAATCAGAAAAACCGTAGCAACCGGAGCAATCCAACGCGAAACCCGAGCGTTCTTTTTAATATACAAAGTTTCCTTAATAGGACACGCATAAACGCAATCCGAGCAAAGCGTACAATCGATATGATTTACAGTATCATATTCATCGATGTCAATCCCCTGCGGACAATTTTTATTGCAAATATGACAAGTAGGACAAGAACTTTTTTTCCTTTTGATTTTAGTCAAAGGGAAAACAAAACTTTTCTTAAAGATAACCTCCGTTAACATTCCAACTGCTATTATACCCGTAACGAGCCAGAACAAACCCAAGCCCGCTCCGAAATAATTTGCAAGCAAGTAAATCACAATAACTCCGCCAACGACCACAATATTCATAAAAATATTGCCGATTGCACCCAAGGGACAAAGATACTTACACCAAAACATTCTGGAAACAATAGAGCCGATAATCACAACGGCAAGTGTGGCAGCAGCGAAATACCATACGATATCATGATTACCAAAGCCAGTTACCGCGGCAAAATACGGGTCGAACTCCCGACAAAAAAGCTCGCTGGAATTCATAGTGAAATAAATCGTAACGAAAAGGAGCAAATATTTCAGCACACGGAGAGGTCTATCGATATATTCGGGAATTCTCACATTTATTTTTAATTTGTCGCCCAATTTCCCAAGCCATTCGGAAACGGTACCGATAGGACAGATGTAACTACAGAACAATTTTCCGAATAATATCGCTCCTCCGATAAGAGCGATACCAAGCATAACTTGGACCTCGCTCATGGTACAGGAAAGACTGCCCATATTGAGTTTACTCATTAAGGAAGCAATTCCGCCCAGGGGACAATATGCTTCGAAATCGGGGTGATAAGACGAATCGAAAAGAGGTCTGAATATCGCAATTAAAATCAGTGCTATTACGGTAAACTGGAAGTAACTCCTAATTCTGTTTTTTTTCATACGGGAAACCTATATTGGGAAATAAAAAGAAAGGGACGCCATTTTTCAGGCGTCCCGATTTTTATTACTTAAGAAGCATCATCTTCTTAGTTGCGGAATATTTACCGGCTGTAATCTTGTAAATATATACACCGGTAGGCAGGTTGCTTGCGTTGAAGTCCACTTCGTAAGAACCCGCACTCATTTCCTGATTAACGAGAGTCATAACTTCCTGACCCAATACGTTGAAGACCTTCAAAGTAACCATTTCCTTGGAAGGAATGCTGAAACGTATTTTGGTCGTGGGGTTAAACGGGTTCGGATAGTTTTGTTGCAGACTGAACGTCTTGACTATCTCGCCCGTGTTCCTCACGGAATTTTCGCAAGGATTAGGCTCCCATTGATTGGATTTGTCTTCCTGATTAGTCCATACATCCTGCGGAGCGGAATAAGGTTGTACGAAAGCTCTCGGTCCCGTTTGCGGAATATAACGAGTTCTGTAAGCAAATTGTCCGAAGCCTGCAGGCTCATGAATAAAGCTGCCGTCGGAAGCGCTTACATAACCGTATCTATAAACAAACGAGTTAAAGGAAGGACCTATAACGGAAAGAGTTGCAGAATAAACACCATCACCGTCAGGATCGGTCAATTTCAGAACTCTCATGTCGTCCGTATCTTCCCAATTCTGAGTTCTTACGAAGGAAGGTTGTTCGCCTATCCAGTACAGAGTATCCGTAGCAGGATTAAACGGTACAGCTTGCAAGGTAGAATCCATTGCAGGAGTCATATCAACGTTAAAAGTAATAGTAACCGTTTGACCTGCGGGGATAACCTGGCAAGGATGAACATCTGCAAAATATTCTTGCCCTGTAGTTTGATCGGGCGAAGCTTCGAATTCTATTTGACGGTTTCCGCCGCCATGGTCGGAAGGTCTCTCCCAACCGTCCGTCCAAATTCCGGGGTTAGCAAGATTAACATAGTACTTGTATTCCAGAATATCACCGACAGGCTGGTTTTCGAAAGGCACATTAATTGTGTACATTGTGGGTATTAACGGATTTTGAACCATGTGAGAACGTGCCGGGTCGCTATCGCTCCAGCCATTAAATCCGCCGCGCAATTGTACAGAATCCGTTGCCGCATCAAATATTCCAACCTCTTGCATAACACTCATATCCACAGTAAAGAGGATATTTCCATTACCAGTTATGTTTACAACGCTATCTCTATCGAACCAATAAGGACCGGCAATAGCATCATGGTCAGGCACAACATATTCTCTGTTCGGGTCACCTTCCCACGTATCAGGATTATCATAGAAGAACTTAAAGTAAACGACATCACCTTCGCTCAAGTCCATGGGAGGAGACTGATAGAGATAATTCCCCTGATCGGCCATCTCGGTTTGTCCCCAACCGTTAAAGGAACCTCTCACATAAACATGGGAAGCAGTGGGGTCAAAAGTTCCTTCCTGCTGTTTAACACTCATATCCACTTGGAAAGTGATAGCATGTTTATTAAGATTTGCCACGCTATCTCTATCAAAGAAATCATAATAATAACCGCCGCCATCGGGCACAATATATTCTCTGTTAGGATCGCCTTCCCAAGTATCGGGGTTATCATAGAAATATTTGAAATAAAGTACTCCGCCAGGAATCAACCCGCCAACATGAGCAGTATAAACTCCATCGCCATCACCATCTGTCATTTCATTATCGGTTGACCAACCGTTAAAAGAACCTCTTACATAAACATGGGAAGCATTAGGATCAAAAGTTCCTTCCAGCATCTTTATATTCATATCGCATTCAAAAGTAACTGTAGCTTCCGTAGGTTCAGATTCCACGTCCATACGCATCAACCAAATATCATAGGAACCGTGATTGGAAACTTGGGTATTGGGCGGGAAAATTGCCGGGTTACTCTTGAAATACCCAAACAGGTAGATATTACCTTCTGGGTTTTCATTAATAGCTTTACAATAATCATCGGAATTACCACCGAAATTACCACCATGCAAGTGTCCCTCGGGGTCAATAGCCACGATAAACGCATCTTTTTTTCCAGCGTTTGCGATAGTATCTATATCACTACCACTACCTATCATAAAGTCACTTTCTTCATATCCACCGGCAAAAACGGCTCCGTCACTAATTATTTTGACGGTATAGCCTCTCTCGTCACCTTCTTCGCCACCGACAACGGTAACTCCTGCATAAGAACCATCGGCAGCATTAAGTGCTCCAAGTACCAAATCCTTCCTGCCACTCGACCATACGGTGGTATCTTCCCCTACATATGCCGTATCTTTAACGTAACCGGTATATGCAACTACGTTGGATGCATAATCTATTCCAAACAATCCTTCGTCATCAGGACCATTAATAACGTACACCCAAGCAGCAGCACCGGCGTCGCTATATTTTGCAACGTATGCTTCGTAACCATCTACATAAGGAGCAACAAGTCCGTCAAACTCTGCAGCGGCGGTTTTATAAGAACCACAAACATAAATGTTATTCGATTCGTCAGAAGTAATGGCATTTACATAAGTATAACCACCACCGCCAAGGATTTTCGCCCAAACAAGAGCGCCATCGGGAGTAATCTTAAGCAAGAAACCATTTCTTTGTCCACCACTCACAAAGGAATTACCCCCATACCACAACGTATCAATAGTATTTTTGGAACCAAAATATCCGCCAACTATAATATTATGATCGGCATCGATAGTAATTGCCTGTCCCTTTGCTTGATTCGTACTGGATGCTTGCTTAACCCACACAAACTCACCGGTCAAAGCATTAATTTTGGCTATAAAAACATCCCAGTTATCGTAGGAATGCAGAGTATCCGTACCGAAAACAGCATCTTTAAAGAAAGCACCTGCGACATATACATAATCGCCGTCCACTGCTATAGCATCCCCTTCATCTGCACTGGGCCCACCAGCAACAGTTCCCCACAAAGCCTGGCCGCTTGAATCATAGGCCGCTACATAAATATCATAGTTTCCATAGTCGGCAGCTATTGTAACTCCGTTACCCAGTTCGAAAGAGCTACTTTTAAATTTACCTGTCACATAAGAATTACCGTTGGCATCAACGGTAGCCGCATAACCGTAATCCGAAGATGAACCGCCCCCAGTAGTAACCCATACAGGCTGAGGTTGAGCAAATATTACAGCGGTGCTAAAGAGCAACGCCATAATTAATAATGAAAGCTTTTTCATATGCTTTCCTCCTATATTGTTTTTAGATGTTAATTCAATACCACTAATTTTTTCGTTATCAATATTCTGCCTTTCGTTTCCAAAGTATAAAAATAAATTCCATTACTTAAATTTAAGGAGCTTAAATCAATTTTGTAATATCCCGACTCAAAATATTGATTAACAAGGGTTTTAATCAATCTTCCCAATGCGTCGTAAAACTTTATTTGAATATTGCTTCCAATCTTAATTCCAAAAGTTATTGTTGTGGTTTTAGCACCCACTTTCTCTCCAAAGGGATTGGGATAGTTTTGCGAGAGGGAATACTCCCGCGGTATATCTGTGGTAACACTTTCCACTTTGCTCGGAGCTGACGTATAAATTTCACTTCCGCCACCGGAAAACCATACATTACCGTTATTATCTACGCCTATATCATAAAGCAATCTTGTTTCAATATCATCGGCGTTGGTAATATCCGTCCAATTTGCCCCACCGTCTTCGGTAACGAAAATAAACTTCGAGCCGATAACATACCACTTGTTTTCGTTGGCAATGGCAATAGATTCAATTGATTTTTCCAGAATAGGAATATCCACATATTCCCACGTCTTACCGCCATCGGTTGTTTTAAGCAATGCCTTTCCGCTGGCAAGTCCGAAATCAGCATTTAAAAATTTCATCTTTTTAATATCCATCCCGCCATACTGGGAAGGAAGAGAATTTATAACGGCTTCATTCCAATTGGCACCGCCGTCTGTCGTATAATAAGCGAGTAAATCTCTTCCTACCACGACACCATGATTAGCATCGGAGAACCATACCGCATAAAGCTGGTTAGGAAAAGTTCCCACTTTTTCCTCCCAAGTATTGCCGCCGTCGGTTGTCTTATAAATAGCACTTACACCAGAGCCTCTTTTCCCGACGACATAACCCGTGTTTTCGTCAACGAAGCACACACCATAATTAACGGCGCTTGTCCAAGTTGTATCACGAAAGAGCAAAGTCCAAGTAGCTCCGCCATCGGTAGTTTTTGTAATTGCCATATTGCTCCTTGCTGCAAAACCAACGTTTTCATTTAGGAAAAACAATTGTTTAATCGTCGGACAACCTTTTCCATAAGATGCATAAGCGGCATGCCAATTTTTCCCACCATCGGTTGTTTTCAAAACCAGCCCATAGAAACCCGAAGCATAGATAACTTTATCGCTCACAATATCCAATGTATAGAGAGTAGAATTGGGAATCGGAGATACAAGTTTCCACGTATTACCGAAGTCAGTGGAAAGCGCTATGTTTCCTCCCGATCCCGAAAGTACCACTTTATTCCCCTTGACAACAATCCCTTTGACGCTAAAGCCCAAGGGCACTTCAATTCGCTCCCACGTTTCGCCAGCGTCTGTAGTTTTAACAACCACACTGCCTTCATAAGAACTGCCCCCCGCCGCAAATCCAGTATTTGCATCCTTAAAAGCCACGGTAAACAAATTAACATAAGTTCTTTTCTCTTCGGGTTGCGTCACGTATCGCCAAGTTTTCCCTCCATCGGTGCTTTTCAGATGAATCGACGGTTGCAATCCCGCGGCACGGGAGCCCCAACCAACAATGTGGGCTGTATCCGCATCAGTCATATAAATTCCCCGGGCGTCCGTACGAGTATAGACAGGGGGCAAACCACCTTCTATAGAACCTTTTTCCCATGTATCGCCATCTTTGGTATAGTAAATATCCAATCTCCCCGTTCCACCACCGGAACAAACGCCCACACCAGCGGAGGAGAAAGACATATCTTCCAAATCACCGCCATTGTGATTAAGCACGGTTGTCCATGTTGCACCACCGTTTGTAGTTTTTGCCACCTGTGCCGCACTCGACGTAGAAGAAAGTATCCAACCGGTATTTTCATCCGAAAAATAGATTCCTCGCACGGTGCCGTTGACACCGGAATATTTCAATTTTCCCCATGTAACACCGCCGTCCGTCGTTTTCAAAATAACATCCTTGGAACCACCGGCATATCCCACATTTTCATTCAAAAAGAAAACGCTATAAAGCTGATTATCCACCGGCATGGAGGAAGCCGGTTCAAACCAGGTATTCCCTCCGTCTGTAGTCTTCAAAATGGTAGCATTGGAACCCGCAATATATCCTGTATTTTCATCGACAAAGAAGACTTTACCCAAAGGCGGAAATGTGTTTTTACAGACTCGATGCCACGTTTGAGCGCTCATCAACGAAGCAGTCAGAAGTAAAACAGTAAAAATTTTTTTCATATTATTTCCTCCGATTAAAACTCGTAAAATCTAAGAGTTACAAAAAATCCGAATGTATCTCGTTTTTCCTTAGCTTCGTCATTTCGAATAAAAATATACTCAAGTTCGGGTTCTAATTCAAACGAATCGGAAAGTTTAAAGAAACTCCCCAAAGTAAGAACGGAGAGAAATGTTTTATCTCTCCCATAAACAAAATCGTGAGGCAAATATTCGGAACGTATTCCCGCTCTCAAGGCAAATTTATTGCTTATCATATACTCCGTGCCGATTCTTAAAACATGGTTCAAGGCTTGAGGACTGTTAAAAATATGGTCGATGTATTTATTAGAATCCGCCATTAAAAAGTGAGCCTCGTATTCACCGGCAAAGAGCAAGCGTCCGAAAGAATAGGAAGCTCCCGCTCCGGCAAATGCTTCCGACAATTTCCATTTCCAGACCAATAAATTCAGCTTGGAATTTTTAGTCCAGCTGTTATCATTCTCAAATCCCGCGCGAAGACCCAACACCATTTTATCGGAATAAATCCAACGCCCTCGTAATTCGGCAGAAATCTTACCGAAGCTTGCATATCCGTCCTCGTCGTCAATCAAACTATTACGCGGGAAAAGAAATTTATCGCGGGAAAAGAAATAGCGACTCTTAAAACCGACTTCAAATTTTTTCCCTGGCTTCCAATACGCTTGAAAATTAAAGGAAGCACCTTCGCTTTTTATTTTAAACTTCGGGCTACTCCCCCTCAATTCTATTTTATATTTCTCTCCGCGATACAAATATGTTCTAACGGTTAAAAGATTAACGTCGCTTGCCTCTATTCTTTCTTGAACATCGAAAGAAGAATAATAAAATCCCAATGCGAACGAATCGGAAAATTTATACGCCAGCCCGATTTTCCCAGAAACATTGCGGTAAAGAGTTTGAGCGTAAGTATAAACATCCTTCAACCCGTCAAGTATCTGATAATTTACAGTGGCTCCGAAAAAGAGGTTTTTATAAAGGCGAATGCCATGACTGAATTCGAATGTGGGACCATTGTAGCGGAAATTTCCGCGTGTGGTATCGGTAAAACGATACGAAGCTCCACTATAAGGATTATAAATTAACGAGCGATTATACCCGCGGCGCACGTCGTAATTATAATATGCGGCGCCTTTAAAAGTTCCACTTGCACCTAACGGTTTAAACCCCACAAAAGAGGCATCATAATTTGAAATGCCGTCCGCCTCAAAACGTCTGTGATAATTCCCCCAGCCCACAACGGCGGAAGGGTTAATTTCCAAACGTTGCTGTGTTCTTCCCAAGGGGAGCCATGCAGGATTTTCCCCGAAGTTATAAATATCAAATCGGGAATCGACGTCCAACACGGAATAGCTTATTCCTCCCATGGAATTTAAGCGACTTTGCTGTGCAAGCAGCGAACTCGTAAAAGCAAAAAGCAATATGTAAAATACTTTTTTCATAAGCATTACTGATAACCCGGTGTAGGATGAGGTAAAATTTCCCAATCAAGTGTTCCGTCGTTCGTATCCACTCCCGGCTGGCGCCTTTGCATGGATTGTCCGCTATATTTCGGGGGACTTTGCACCCACCCGCGATCTATTCTATCGTCCAGTGTAATTCTTTTATTTCCGCTCGATTGATATTCCACGCCGTCAATAATAGTATCAATATCAATACCATCGGTAAAGGTCGTATCGCGTCCATCCGCTATTATCACAATATCCGCAGTCAAACTAATCATAAAATCCGTGGTACGGCAATCCAACATATTCGTAAGATTGGGCACGTTGGGATTATCAAAATCCGTCGCGGAAAGTTGATTTACAAATTCCCAATCCGCATGACTCAAATCTATACTTGTAGAAACACTTTGGCGATGATCATAAGCATCCTGGGCAAGGACAAGAAAAGTTTTAGGCGGGAAGGGATAATTCTTCTCACCAGGTTTTCCGGGGAATTTAAATGCGTAAGTAACGCCGTCTATTGTTCCGTTTTCCCCCCAATCCGAGCCAGGGTCTCCCACTTTGGGAGCGTAAGGATCCGAACAAACGGGTCTGGTAGCAGAAATTCGGAAAACTTCCATGCCGTCCAGATATTTCACACTATCGCTACTATTGTAAAGTTCTATAAATTGATCGTAGAAAAAGTAAATGTTATTAACAGGTCCACCCACGTATAATTCGTTAATGGCAATACCTTTAGCCGAAACCGGCTCGGCTTCTATAACAACTTCCGCCACATGTCCACTGTTTACTTCAACATTTTTAATATTCCCCACAATAGCAACCGTGGAATCTCCGGGCAAAGGAGCTCGAGCGGAAATCTGATAAACTGCCGAAGGGATACCCTTGGCATCCAAAACACCATTGGCATCCGCATATTTAATAGAAACACCGTATTCGGACGAAAGAATCATTTTAGCATACGCCAAAGGGGCATAAGCATGAACGGAATCCACACGGCTCGTATCCCAAACGGCATGCACTATCAGTTCGGCATTGCCGTCCACGGCAACAGGCGGTTCTTCCTGGCATGAAATAAATGCCGACACAATCGCTACAATTAAAAACACAAAAAAATTCTTTTTCATTTTATCTGAATATTTTATCTAATATCATACTAAACTCTATGCCGTAAAAGAGATTGGGATTTCTCGATTGTTCCACTTCCCTGCCCGAAGTTATACTGTAATATCTCCAGATAGCAGGATCGTCAAGGAAATTATTCACATAGAAGGAAACCTCCGCACCTTTAAATAAGGATTTGGAAACGTTCAAAGTAAACAACCATTTAACGGGCTTTGCGAAAATTGCTTCCTGAAAACGACGCACCGCCAAAGCTTTTTCGCTTAATTTGGAATAATCGACAGGAGGAAGACTAAAATATTGATAACGGTTTTTGATTAGCTGTTCGGCACGCAAAGTAACCCACATCCCCAATTGTCGATTAGTGTACTTAACATAATAATTGATTTGGAATCTATCTTTCCATTTTCCGCTTTGAGGATAAGTCCACCCCATAACGGTATCAACCGATACTCCGGGCACATGGTAATTCGGGTACTGTCCTATAGTCGTATCAGGATATCGACTATATCCAAACCCTATACTGGGAGAAAGGCTATAGCTATAAGAGCCCGTGATTTTGAAGTTCATATTAAGCGGCTTAATCTTTGCAGTTCGTATGGAAAATTCTATTCCCTTACTGAAATGTTTCCCGATATTAGCACTCAAATAATAATAATCGACATAATAAACCTGTTTCTTTCCGTTAACATCCACCTCCTTGAAAATGGGATGTATAACACCTTTAGGTTGATTTTTCCTTTCACGATAATATGCCGTTAAAGTAATTCCCAACACATTAGAAATTTTTTGGTCGAAGGAAATTTCCGCCTGAGAAGCTTGATAGCCTTTCAAATCCGGTAAATGCTTGTCATACTTAAAATATTCCAACGTACTATCCACCGGATTACGCCAGACCATAATTTCGGGCGGTGGATAAATGGTACTCATGGGAGGCGACTTGGAACTGCGTCCCAAGTTGATTCTAAGCTGATTTTTCTTGGACAAATAAAGCAACAAACTCAAACGGGGATTAAAAAACGTCCCTTGATGAGATTCCACCAAATTCCCATCGCCCCACAAGCCCGATAAATTAAACTTATACGGACGATACATTTCGTAACGGAAGCCAAACATAAAAGAAAAATCGAAAAGCAAATGTCCCGTGATTTTATCTTCAGCGTAGAGACTCCACAAAAGTTGCCCGGGGATAGAATCGAAAGTATAGGGACGCTTCTTGGAATCAACGCCATAATAATTAAACAAAGTATCGAACACTACACCCTCACCCGTATTGGCATCGTATTCTACTTCCGTGCCAGCCAAAAATTTGTGTATATAATCTCCCGTAAAGAAAACATTCTGCCATTCGAATCTCCCGCCGGAAGTCCATTGAATCCCTTTGTTCTGCAACACTCCGATATAGGAAGCCAAAGTATCTCCTTGCGGAGTAATCACATAATCGGAAACAAGATGACTTTTGCGGGAATTAACGCGTTCCATGCTCACATAAGCATTGTAATAAAAATGGGAAACATCGTTAAACGGTTTGATTTTTCCCCACGTGTTAAATCCAATCGTAAAGCCACGATTATAATTATTGGTAAGACGCAAATCATTGCGCGGTTCTTCCTCGTCGTACACCGCTTGACCATGAATCTTATAATTGGCTTCCCATTTTTTATCAAATCCCAAAGTGGAATAAACAATTTGTCCCGTATAGCGAGTGTATTCGTCCCCACTAATTCGCAAATCTCTTTGACTGCGTGCGACGTTAAGATTGTAGCTCAAAGAATTCATGCCGAGGGCGAAACCCCCGCCGATATTAGCCTCGGAAGTGTTGGGATTGGTTTTTACCTTTATTCTATTGGGACGAGCACCGCGTTTTGTTTTTAACTCTATTATTCCATTTGTAAAATCGCCGTAACGAACGGAAGGCATACCGGTAATAACAGAAACGGATTGCAAATTATCCGCGGGAATCAAGCGCAAATCCACGCTTCCTCCCATACTGTTTCCGCCGAATTTGGAACCGGTCAATGCTTCGAACTGAAGATTGGCGTTGTTGGAAATCGGTTCGCCGTCAATAATTATCTTTGTTCCGAAAGCGGAAAGCCTGTCGGTTTCATCTCCTCGAACAGCAATTTGACTGGTCTTATTAAGCCCGGGGTTTGCCGTCTTTTGCACACCGGGGACCAAATCCAAAACGTCCTTCAAACTCGTCGCCTGAAAGTGTTCTATCTCGCCGGAAGATATGTTCGTCTTGGATTCCACATCCGTCGGGAGTAAATCCTCCTTGGCGGTTACGACAATTCCACCAATTTTAAACGATTCGGGAACAAGTCGGAACTCAATAAAAATCAATTTCCCCGCAATGACTTTTACGGGTTTTGTTATGCTCTTGTAACCCACATAAGAAACTTTCACTTGATATGTTCCAGCGGAAAGTCCCCTGATTACAAATCGTCCCTCATAATCGGTGGAGGCACCTTTATTGGTTCCCTTAATAATAACATTGGCGGCAATCAAAGGCTTTCCCTTTTCATCAACAACTTTCCCCTTAATTCCGCCGGTAGCGGAAATCAAAACGTTCCCACCGAAAAGGCTTGAGCTAAGAAACAAAAACAAAAATGCGAAGGTTAAACTAATACTTTTTCGTTCGCGTCGGGCACTCGTCTGTTTCACTTTATATATTTTCCCCACTGCAAAACTATTGTTAACAATAAAAGCACTAATAAGGATTTTAAGTTAACATTTTTAAATTTCTATTACAAGAGTTTTAGGAAAGATTTGTTCGGGAATTTTTGTCTTTTTGCCCATGAAAAATAAAAAAGAAAGAGAAAACTTGTCTGTCCTAAAATGTTACAATATATTTGCAATTAAAAATTTTCAAGAGTTCTTAAAAACGGAGAGATGCCGGAGTGGTTGAACGGGGCGGTCTCGAAAACCGTTGACTGCCGTAAGGTGGTCCGAGGGTTCGAATCCCTCTCTCTCCGCAATTTTATATCTTTAAGCAACTACTTTCCAAATACTCTATTTCTCTCCTTCTTTATATTTATATTTGAAATGTAAAAAGAAAAGAATATTTCGAGGGGGATACAAATTTACAGCAGATACAAAAAGAAAGTCTCGAAAACAAAAGATTTTAATTAACAATGCACATGGGAAATTATAACAGCAAAATATTTTTAACATGAAGTATTAAAACAATGCTCATCAAAATAATTATATCGTTAGCTTTTTTAGCTCTC
>CAZSYM010000009.1:0-84616 GCA_964611145.1 uncultured Melioribacteraceae bacterium | reverse complement strand
TATCTTGAGTATCAAAATTATAGAATCATAAAAGCGAAAGGGGACAAGACAAAGAACATAGAGTTATCCGTGAAAATCCGTTTAATCCGTGTCATCTGTGTTCTAAGAGGTTCAGAGGTGCAAAGGCTGGTGGCATGGGGCATAGAGAAAAGGGCATAGGGCATGGAGAAAATTACCCTTTGCTCTTAGCTCCCTGCTCCTTGCCATTTATGCATGAGTTTTTTTATTTTTGTTTTTTTAATAATAACGGGTGAAAGAGATGGGTAGAAAGGTCTTAATTCTTTTCTTTCTGATGTTCGGTTTTGTTTATGCCCAGAAGATTACGCTGGGAATAGGTGCGGGAATGGATTTTTATACCATTAAAGGACAAAGCTCAAATTTTTATTTGAGTGATGCCACTCCTTCCTTTTTGGAGAGAGAAGAGGTATCCAATCCTTTTTCTGTAACGGCGGAACTAAAAATCAAACATGAAAATATCGCTTACGGAGGCAATATTGACGTGGTTTATAAAGAGTACAACGTTGCTTTTAATAAGTATCTTTCTCAAGTAATAAATCCTATTATCGGTTCAATGGGGACGGATACGGTAACGACCAATACGCAGGCGCCTTGGCTTCGGGCGGGCTTAAATGTGTTTGTATTATACAATCTTTTGAAAAGAAAGGCTTTCGTCTTTCGCCTCGGCGGTGGCTTGGGACTGCAAATAGTGGCACCGATAGTAACCGAGAAATTTCTGGTGGAAACGGTTGAGAATAAGTTGCAGACTTTTGACCCGACAACGGACGTTGACCCTGAAATACTGAAGAATTTCGAGTTACGCTTGGAAGCGGATTATGCCTTGAGTGAACGCTGGAATTTGTGCGGTACAATCGAGTTTTTATTTGTTCAGAAAGGCAAGTATGACGAACCGTCTTCGTTTCCCGTTTTCAAAGCCGTTTTAAGTTATGCCATTTGGAACCAATAAAAGCCCTGTCCGTTCTCCCTTTGATGAAAAGCATAAGGCAAAGCTTTCTCCGTTTGTCAAGGAGGAATAAATTTCGCGTATGCCGAAGGAATTTTCCTTGCTAATCTAAAATATTGCTATTGTGATTTTGGGCTTGTGGCGAGCATATGGTAAAAATGAGGGAGTATAAATGTGGGAAGAAGAAAAACAGTATTCATGTGAAGGAGTTTTACAATATTTGCCAATAGCAATTATTTAATGATTAAAAGAAATTTTTGTGTTATTCGGAAAACAGTATTTGTTTGTCTTTTTATCTTTATATAAGTTTAGAACGTCAAAAAAATAAATAATTCGGTCTAATTTTATTGCGGGGCTAAAATGAGAAAGATTTATTTGGCATTTGCGGTGATGGGTATTTTGTTCATTTTGGTGTACAATCATTATCGGGACCACAATTCGTATCCCGATAAATTAACTCTTTTAGAGCAAAAATACTCAAAACCCCACAAGGAAAAAGTTGACCACAGTAAATTTGCCGTCCTTCAGAAAAAATTCAAAACCCCGGAAGAAGTAACTAAAGCTTGTCTGACATGCCATGAAGACGAAGCAACCGAAGTGATGCATACTTCTCACTGGCAATGGGAACGTCCGGTATATTTGAAGGATAAGGGAATAGCCTATATTGGTAAGAAGAATATTATCAATAATTTCTGTATTTCCACCCGCGGCAACGAGAAAAGCTGTGGTAAGTGCCATATAGGTTATGAAATGGGCACTAAAAAGTTTTCATACGACAACAAGTATGAAGTGGATTGTCTTGTTTGTCATGATCAATCTTTAACATATGTTAAAGGTGCGAACCTCGGAGGTAATCCCGCTCCGAGTGTGGACTTGACTAAAGTGGCGCAGAGTGTTGGACGCCCCACGCGTGATAATTGCGGCGTTTGCCATTTCTTTGGCGGTGGAGGAAATAATGTGAAACATGGCGATCTGGAAAAGAGCATGTTTCATCCTTCGAAGGATGTGGATATTCACATGGCGGACGCAGGGGCGAATTTGGTTTGTGTCGATTGCCATAAAACGGAGCATCATCAAATTTCGGGAAAACTTTATTCGATTGCTTCCGAAAATGTTAATCGCGTGAAATGCGAAAATTGTCATACTGCAACTCCTCACAAGGAAGCCATTCTTAACGAGCATACGCTCAAAGTTTCCTGTCAAACTTGCCATATCCCCGTTTACGCGAAAGTTAATTCCGTAAATACTTATTGGGATTGGTCTACCGCTGGTAAATTGGACAAGAACGGCAAGCCTTTTATGGAGGAAGATTCCTTGGGAAATCACATTTATAAATCCATTAAAGGCAGTTTCAAATATGGTAGGAATTTGAAACCCGAATATGTCTGGTTCAACGGTACCGCTAATCATTATCTCGTGGGAGAAAAAGTACCGCCCGGCGATTCCGTGGTTTTTCTAAATCCTTTTTATGGAAGTTATCTTGATAAATCTTCCCAAATTATCCCTGTAAGGAACCATATTACAATTCAGCCGTTTGACCCCGTTAACAGATTGCTTATTCCACCTTATCTTTATGCCGATAAGAAAGGGGAAGGTGCATATTGGAAAGACTTCGATTGGGAAAAAGCCGCTAAGAAAGGAATGGAAATGGCTGGCTTACCCTTTAGCGGAAAAGTCGGTTGGATTAAAACGGAGTCTTATTGGAAAATAGACCATATGGTTTCTTCGAAGGATAAAGCCGTTAAATGTGTTGAATGCCACACTCCTCAGGGAAGTCGCTTGGCGAATCTTACTGATTTTTATATGCCCGGTCGGGATCGTTTTAAAGCGGTGGATACAATTGGCGTATTGCTTATTTGGCTCACTTTGCTCGGCGTTCTCGGTCATGGCGCTTTGAGATTTTTCTTAACTCGAAAAAATAAATAACGGGAAATATTGAGATGAAAAAGGTTTATATTTACAAGGGATTCGAACGTTTTTGGCATTGGACTCAAGCCGCTCTGATTTTGTTTTTGGCTCTTACGGGCTTTGAAGTTCACGGTTCCTATTCTTTCTTCGGATACGAAAATGCCGTAATGTATCATCGTTACGCTGCATGGGGCTTGATAGCCTTAATCGTTCTTACTTTTTTCTGGCATATCGCCGTGGGGGAATGGAAACAGTACATTCCCACTCCGAAAAACATGAAAGCTCAAATCGATTATTACTTGTTGGGCATTTTTAAAAATGCTCCTCATCCGACGAAGAAAACCGTTCTTAGCAAACTCAACCCTTTACAAAAGGCAACTTATTTTTTCTTAATGGTAATCATCATTCCTGGAATGATTTTTACCGGTTTGCTTTATTATTACTATCGTGTGCCTCAGGCTGTTACGGTTAATCCTTTGAACGTGAAGGAGTTGAGCGATATTGCCTTGTGGCATACTATCGGAGCTTATTTCCTGGTTATCTTCGTAATCGGGCATCTCTATTTGATTACCACCGGTCATACGGTTTTGACAAATTTGAAAGCGATGATTACCGGTTGGGAAGAAATCGAGGAAGATGATGAGGAAGAGAAAGAACACAAAGAAGAAAATCAAAATTAAATTTTCGGGATAAAATCATGGAAGAAAAAACTAAATACATGAATCCTTATCTTGCGGGATTTTTGTTGGGCATTTTAATTGTTGTTGCTTTTTATATTAGCGGGGACGGACTTGGCGCCAGCGGCGCGGTTAAATCCGTCGTTGTTAGTGTAATAAAAGGCGTATCTCCCGACAATGCCAATAGCGTTCCTTTTATGGCGGCTTACAATAAGTCGCATCCTAACCCGCTTAAAAGCTGGCTTATTTTTGAAATTATCGGTGTAATACTCGGAGCTTTTGTTTCGGGTTTGATTGCAGACCGTTTGCGGTTCAAAATCGATAAGGGACCTCGAATAACCAACAAAGTTAGGTTGATTGCCGCTCTTGTTGGTGGATTTTTCTTTGGGATAGGTTCGCAATTCGCACGCGGTTGTACGAGCGGTGCGGCATTGGACGGGATGGCATCTTATTCCGTAGCTGGTTTCCTGACTTTTCTGGTTATTTTCGGTACCGCCTACGGATTGGCTTACTTTTTTAGAAAACTATGGCTGTAAAAAATTGAGAGAGAATAAAAATGGGACCTTTATTTCCAGAACCGAATATCAATCTGATTTTTGCCATAATAATAGGCTTCTTTTTCGGATTCCTTTTAGAACAAGCCGGTTTTACCACCTCGCGGAAGTTGGTCGGACTTTATTACGGTTATGATTTCACCGTGTGGCGCGTTTTCTTTACCACTGCGGTAACCGCAATGTTCGGTATGCTTTTCCTTTCTTATCTTGGCTTGTTGGATTGGAGTCTCGTTTACATCAATCCCCTTTTCCTTTGGTCGGTTATAATCGGCGGCGTGTTGATGGGAATAGGCTTTGTGGTCGGTGGATTTTGTCCCGGCACCAGCATTTGCGCGGCAACGACGGGTAAAATCGATGGCATGATGTTCGTCGTGGGAGTGATGTTGGGAATTGCAACTTTTATTTTTGGCTACCCTGCTTTTCAAGGAATTCACAAGGGCTACTATCAAGGCATCCCGCAGGTTCATAACATGCTGGGAATGTCGATGGGAACTTTCGCGTTCCTTATGATTATTCTGGCGTTTCTTTCTTATTGGGGAGTGAACGCCATCGAAAGAAAAGTTAACAAAGGGGAAATGGTTGACCCCACTTCCAAAAGCGATTTGTTAAAAATAACGGTTGTTGCTTTTGTGGTGGCATTCCTTGCTTTGTTTATGTATCCTCAAAAGCAAACTTTGTTGCAAGAATACAAAACCGATAAATTTGCCGAAGGCGTTTCCGCTCCTAAGATGACAGTTGACGAACTGGCTTTGCGCTTGGTTAAAAAAGATCCCAGAATTCAAATGATAGATTTGAGGGACTTGAAGGATTTTACCAAATTGCCTTTACCTCATGCAATTCATGCTAATCCGCAGGATTTCTGGGAGGAAAATATTCACAAAGCGCTTACTATGGTAAACAAAGATGTGATTTTTATTTCGTATACCGAGTCTGACGAATTGAAAGCTTATCACTTAGCGAAAGAATTGGGTTATGACACTCGTTCTTTTTATGTGTTGCAAGGTGGTTTCGAAGCGTTTAACAAGGAAATACTCGGTTTTGTTATGCCAGCAAAGGAACCGACTACTCGCAGCGAGCGCGATACGTGGAGATTTCGTGCTTATGCTTCCAAAATTTTGCCTGTTCTTATTAAGGAAGCAAAGCCGAAAAAGGTTGTTATACCCAAAGTCAAAAGAGCTTTGGGCGGCTGCGGATAAAAACGGATTTTTCTTGCTAATATCGGGGCTTCTTCGAAGCCCCTTTTTTTTGAGGTATGAAAAATCTTTGTGAAGTGTGCATAACGTGAAGAGTGAATTTTTCGCATTTATGTTCGGTTGAAAAGCAGGGAATAAAAAAAATTTTTTTATTTTCCCACTTAAATTTTAATAAACTTTTTGGATGAGATGAGGAACAAGAAAAACGTAAAGTATATCTTCATTACGGGCGGGGTCGTTTCTTCTTTGGGAAAGGGGATTACAGCTGCCTCCCTCGGTTTGCTCCTTAAATCAAGGGGATATTCGGTAACAATTCAAAAATTCGACCCGTATATTAACGTGGATCCCGGAACAATGAATCCTTTTCAACATGGCGAGGTTTATGTAACCGACGACGGTGCGGAAACGGACTTGGATTTGGGACACTACGAGCGCTTTTTGGATGTGAACATGTCGAAAGCAAATAACACTACCACGGGACAAGTTTATTATGAGGTGATACAGAAGGAAAGGCGTGGAGATTATTTGGGGGCTACTGTACAAGTTATTCCGCACATTACCGATGAGATAAAAAAAAGAATTACCGCACTTGGCGAAACCAATAAATATGATATTGTTATTACAGAAATCGGGGGAACTATAGGTGATATAGAAGGATTACCTTTTATCGAGGCGATAAGACAATTGATTTTGGAGTTGGGGCGTGAAAACGCTATTTCTATTCATGTTACTTTGGTGCCTTATATCGCTTCCGCAAAGGAGATGAAAACCAAACCAACTCAGCACAGTGTAAAAAATTTGTTGGAATTGGGCATACAACCGAATATTCTGGTTTGTCGTTCGGAACAGCCTTTGGCAAAAGAAATTAGAAAGAAAATTGCACTTTTTACCAATGTGGCACCCAAATATGTAATTTCGGCACGTGATTGTTCTTCGATTTATGAAGTGCCGCTGGTTCTGCATGCACAGAATTTAGACCGCGTTGTATTGGAGAAATTAAGATTACCGGATATTAATATTAATCTTGATAAATGGAAAAATTTTGTTCATAAAATTAAAAATCCAAGTGGGGAAGTTAACATTGCCGTTTGTGGGAAATATACCGATTATATCGATGCTTACAAAAGTATTTCGGAAGCTTTTATTCATGCAGGAGCGGAGAATAATGTTAAAGTGAACGTGGATTATATCAGCTCGGAAATATTTGAGAACGAGGAGCCCGCGGGAATACTTTCGAACTATGACGGTATTCTTGTACCTGGGGGATTCGGAGAAAGGGGAGTGGAAGGGAAAATAAATGCCATCCGCTTCGCGCGAGAAAATAAAATTCCCTTCTTTGGCATTTGTCTTGGGCTTCAATGTGCCGTGATAGAGTTCGCGCGAAATGTTTGCGGTATGAAGACCGCACATAGCTCGGAATTCAAGCGCACGCGTTACAACGTAATTCATATTATGCCGGAACAATTGAAAGTTACAAACAAAGGCGGGACAATGCGCTTGGGAGCCTACCCGTGTGTGGTTCAAAAGGGAACTAAGGCATGGGAAGCGTATAAAAAGAGAAAAGTTTCCGAACGCCATCGCCATCGCTACGAGGTGAACAATAAATTCAGAGATGTATTACAAGAGCATGGAATGGTTTTTAGCGGAATTTCTCCGGATGGTAATTTGGTTGAAATGATTGAAATAAAAAATCACCCTTGGTTTGTCGGATGTCAGTTCCATCCCGAACTGAAATCCCGTGCGACTGATGCCCATCCTTTGTTTCGAGAATTTATAGCCGCAGCGGTTAAATATCGTAGCGCTAAAAAGAGAGATGAATAGAATCATATTTTTACTGTTCTTCTTTCACGCTTCCCTTTTTGGGAAGGGGAACGTTGACTCTTTGCTCCTGAAAGCCGTTGAGCTTTCCTATGATGTGGACTTTAAAAATGCGGAAAAAATTCTGAACGAATATCTTTCCTTGTATCCCGATAAACCCGATGCCTTTTATTTTCTGGCAAAGAATTATCTGATTAAATTCCTCGCAAAAAATTCCGACGAGGACAAAATCATTTTTGAAAAGTTTTCTTCTCTGGCGTTGGAGAAAGCCAAGAAGTTTGAAGAAAATCAAGGAGAAACCGCTTGGAACGATTATATACTCGGTTCCACTTATTTGCTCCAAGCGGTTTTGAAAAGTCGCGAAGGCAAGCTCACGGCTTCTTTTCTTAAAACGGAAAAATCGGTTTCGTATTTGGAAGATGCTATCGAGCGCATGCCTGGTTTTTATGAACCTTACACCGGCTTGGGAATTTTGAATTATGCCTTGAGCCGTGTGCCTTCGGGATTAAAGATTTTTTTGTCTATAGCTGGATTGGGGCATGATGCCGAGAAAGCTATTGGGTATTTACGCTCTGCGTTCGACTTTTCCGTCTATGAAAAGCCGGAAGCGGCGTATCAGCTTTCCAGAATTTATAGAGAATATTTGTTTTTGCCCGATTCGGCTGATTTCTTCGCAGATTTTCTTGTTAAAAATTTCCCCCATAATCCTCTTTATCTTTATCAAAAGGCTCTTGTCTTGTTCGATAAAAAGGATTTTGACGGAGCATGGGAATTTTTGGATGCGGTTACTTCCGCAAACAATAGGGATTTTTTGCAAACTGTGGCATATGGCTTTTTTGTGAAGGGCGAAATAGCTTTTTTAAACAATGATTTTGAAAAGGCAATTGTTCAATATCGAAGTTTTTTGAACAAAACTTGTTTGACCGAATACTTGGGGTATGCCAATTTCAAATTGGCATTGGCGGAAAGAATGTTGGGGCATCGAAAGGAATTTCGGAAGGAATTGGAACTTACGGCTTTGGGTGACGAGAACATACCGAAGGATAAATTTGCTTCCCAGCTGGCGGATTATTACAAAGCGCACGGGTTCGGTTTTGCTGATTCGATTTTTATTTTGGCATGGAACGGTTTTCAAAAAGGGGACTACCAAAATTGCATGCGGAGTCTTTCGAAACTAAGAAAGCAAAATAATATCTATGCGGGAGAGTTTTTGAGTCTGAAAGGCTTGTGTTATTTTGAAAAAGGCGAATATAAAAAAGCGATAAATATGCTTCGGAAAGCTATTGATGAGGGGCTGGAATTTCGGAAGGACTTTTTAGCATTGGATTATCTTTATCTTGCCAAAGCGTTTTGGAAATTTGAGCGAGTGGAGGAAGCACGAAAATATTTGGAAATAGGGAAACAAAATGATGTTTACCAATTTATTCCTCAGGTTAGCCCACAAATAAATTTACTTTTGCGAAAGATAAATACAAGTTCTCCGTAGCAGCAAAGAGTTTGGGATTTTCAAATAGCCAGTAAGTTGTTAAAGAGAAATGAGTAAAACCACGGAATTTGGCATGATGTATAGAAAGGAGTTTTTTTCTGTTGTTTCCTTAATTGTTACTCTTGCAATAGAGTAACCCAATACTGCTCCCGTAAATACGTCGGAAATCCAGTGTCTGTCGTGGTAAAGGCGTGCGGTTGCGGTCAAACCGGCAAGGGAATACCAGAAGAATTTCCAAGAAAAGTTATCGTATGAGTTTGCCATAACCGTGGAAAGCGCGAAGGCAATCGTAGCATGTCCGCTGGGGAAGGAAAGGAAATCGTCGTTGAACGAGAAGGGCGAGAATTTTTTATTACCGTCGTTTAAAAATGGGCGATGGCGTCCCACGATTGATTTTATTGCGGTTACGGCGATACCTGCGTAGAAAACCGCTGTTATGGCTTGCAATCCCGTCTTTCGTATTTTTGCATTGTCGGAAAGTAAGCCGTAGCCGTAAACAAAGACGGCGAAGCCCGCCGAGTAAAGATTTCCGTAAAATTTATCGACGGAAAAAATGTTGTCGTTCGTTTCCGTTTGATTTTGCAACATGAAATTGCGTACCGAATTATCTGTAAAAGAAAGAGCCGTTGCCGTTGCCAAAGTGAGTGCGGTATTCCGCCAGAAATTTGAATTTTCCTTAAAGGGAGTTCGTATCAAGTTTTCTCCCGAACGTAAGAAGAAAGAAAAATCTTTTTTTATTTGGGAGGCATAATTGGGGGATTGGGCATGCAAAAGGGGATTGGTAATCAGAAGAAAAACAATGGCAAAATTCCTGAGCTTTTGCACTTTATTTTTTACCGCCTTGTTTTTGCTGAATTTTCGCCCATGTGTCCCGCAAAGTTGCCGTTCTGTTGAAGACTTTTTTCTCCTCGGTGGTGTATTTTGTATCCACACAGAAGTATCCCAGCCTTTCGAATTGAAAACGGTCTCCCGGTTTTGCGTCCTTAAGGAAAGGTTCCAATTTGCATCCGGACAATATTTTCAACGAGTCGGGATTGATAAATTCTTTGAAATCTTTGTCGGGATATCCTGCCGGATTTTCCACCGTAAACAAACGGTCGTAAAGGCGAATTTCGGCATCAAAAGCGTGGGCTTTGGAAACCCAATGAATCGTCCCCTTGACTTTTCTTTGGGATTTCCCAGAGCCGCTTTTCGTATCGGGATCGTAAGTGCAAATCAGTTCCGTCACGTTGCCGTTTTCGTCTTTGATTACTTCTTCGCATTTGATTATGTAGGCGTAACGCAGGCGCACTTCTCCGCCCGGTTTTAATCTGAAGAATTTCTTCGGCGGGTCTTCCATAAAATCGGTTTGCTCAATGTATATTTCTCTGGAGAAAGGAATCTTGCGTTTGCCCATTGACGGGTCTTCAGGGTTGTTTACTGCGTCCAGCATTTCCACTTGATTTTCGGGATAATTGGAGATTGTAACTTTTAATGGATGAAGCACCGCCATTGCTCGTTGGGCACGTTTGTTGAGATCTTCTCGTAGGCTAAATTCCAATAGTGCTACGTCAATCAAGTTGTCTCTTTTGGCAACTCCCACTCTGTCGGCAAAATTTCTGATTGATTCGGGAGTATAGCCCCGACGACGCAAGCCGGAGATTGTGGGCATTCGGGGGTCGTCCCAACCGTCAACGTATCCTTCCTCGACAAGTTCCAACAGTTTCCTTTTGCTCATTACCGTATGACTTAAATTGAGTCGTGCGAATTCAATTTGTCGGGGATGGTGGATTTCCAGTTCTTCCAGAAACCAATTGTACAAAGGTCTGTGATTTTCAAACTCCAACGTGCAGATTGAGTGTGAAATTCCTTCAATTGAATCGCTTTGCCCGTGTGCCCAATCGTAAGTGGGATAAATACACCATTTATTGCCCGTGCGATGATGCTCCGCGTGGCGTATTCTATACATTATCGGATCGCGCATGTTCATATTTGGGGAGCTCATGTCAATTTTGGCGCGTAGAACATGTTCGCCGTCCTTGAATTCTCCGTTTTTCATTCGCTCGAAGAGTTCGAGGTTTTCTTCCACCGAGCGATTTCGATAAGGGCTTTCCTGCCCCGGTTCCGTAGGAGTCCCGCGTTGCTTTTTGATTTCTTCCCATGAAAGGCTGTCCACATACGCTTTGCCTTTCTTGATTAATTTTATAGCGTATTCGTAAAGAGTATCGAAATAATCCGACGCATAAAAGAGTCTGTCTTCCCAATCGTAACCGAGCCAGCGAATATCTTCCATAATCGATTCCACATATTCGGTTTCCTCTTTTGTGGGATTGGTATCGTCGAAGCGGAGATTACATTTGCCTCCGTATTTTTTTGCCAGCTCGAAGTTGAGGCATATCGATTTTGCATGCCCGATATGGAGATAGCCGTTCGGCTCGGGAGGGAAACGAGTATGCACTTGTTGATAACGTCCTTCCTCTAAATCCTTATCGATTATTTCTGTAATGAAATTTGAGTGTTGAGATTTCTCTTCCATTTTATTTTTCTTCTCTCTTTATTTTTTCCAGGGCGGTTTTGATTCTTTTTATCACTTCTTCTTTTCCGACTATTTCAAGTATGTCGAAAACGCCGGGACCTCTGCCGACGCCGGAGACGGCAAGCCGAACGGGATGAATCAGTTTGCCTGCGCCGATTCCGAGCCTTTCGGCTGTCTGACGTAATGCGTGCTCAAAATCTTCTTTTGTCGGATTTTCCAATTTTTCGAATTCGTGTAATAATTCCGTTAAGTGCTTGGGAGTTTCTTCTTTCCAACGTTTTTTTATTACTTCCGGGTCGTATTCTTTCGGTGCTTCGTAAAAGTAGCGGCATTTGGTGATGAATTCGCTGATGAAAGTAACGCGTTCTTGCATGGACTTTACAATTTTGAGCAGAAGCTCGTCGTCATAATTCAAAACGGCATATTCGGATTTTTGATATTCGGCTTTGAACATGGGCAGAAGTTCTTCAGGGGATTTGTAGCGAATGTGTTCGCCGTTGAGCCAATTGAGTTTGT
Organism: uncultured Melioribacteraceae bacterium; assembly: GCA_964611145.1. GTDB lineage: Bacteria > Bacteroidota > Ignavibacteria > Ignavibacteriales > Melioribacteraceae > WFQV01. The sequence goes on along the minus strand of CAZSYM010000009.1, from coordinate 72,988 downwards.
CGATATTGAAAATTGCTCCCGCTTTGTGTACATGCTCCAATTCGAATTTTTCGATTAGCTCGTCCATCAAGTAAAATTCTTTGTCGTCCCCGGCGTTCCAACCCAATAGAGCGACGAAGTTAATCAAGGCTTCTTTTAGATAACCTTTTGCCCGGTAATCTTCCACTGCAACGTCTCCTTGTCGCTTGCTCAATTTTGTGCGGTCTGGATTTAACAGAAGCGGAAGATGTGCAAATATCGGTTTTTCCCAGCCGAAAAAGTCATATAGCAGAACGTGCTTTGGAGTCGAAGGCAGCCACTCTTCTCCCCTTATTACGTGGGTAATTCCCATTAGGTGGTCGTCCACAACGTTTGCCAAATGGTAAGTGGGGTAGCCGTCGCTTTTGATTAATATTTGATCGTCAATAATATCCGTGTCGAATTCTACAGTACCTCGAATGAAATCGTTTACGATTACCTTCTGAGAGGGAGGAACGTTGAGGCGAATAACATGGGGCTCGCCCGCCTTCAATTTTGCCTGTACTTCTTCTTTTGAAAGGTGCAAGTCTCGCTTGTCGTATTTCGGTTGAAGTTTTTTCTTGAGTTGCTCCTCTCGCAATTGTTGTAGACGTTCTGGGGTATCGAAGGCATAATAGGCGTAACCTTTGTCCACCAATTCTTGAGCGTATTTGTGATAAATTTCCAAACGTTGGGATTGAAAATAAGGACCGAAATCCCCGCCGACTCCGGGTCCTTCGTCGTATTCCAAGCCCACCCATTTAAGTGTTTCTATTAAGTTTTCCACCGCTCCTTCGACGAAGCGAGAGCGGTCTGTATCTTCGATTCGTAATACAAAAACTCCGTTATTCTTTTTTGCGAAGAGATAGTTATATAATGCGGTTCTTAATCCTCCTACGTGGAGATATCCCGTTGGGGAAGGAGCAAATCGTACTCTTACTTTGTCGGACATTTTTCACCGTAATTTTGTTTTTCGGAAATGCAAATATAAGCTTTCCGCAAGCTTAATTAAAGGGTAGGCTACTTGGCGTTCAAATAATATTTTACTTTTTCGATGAACTCTTTACTGTCAATCGGCTTCGGAATATAATCGGTTGCTCCGGCGGCAAGGCATTTTTCTCTGTCTCCTTTCATTGCGAAGGCCGTAAGAGCAATGATAGGAATTTCTTTGTAATCGGGGAGTTCGCGAATTTTGCCCGTCGCTTCGAATCCGTTCATTATCGGCATTTGCATGTCCATTAAAATCAAATCGAATTTTTCTTTTTTCACCATTTCCAATGCCTCTTGCCCGTTTTCAACAATAACGATATTGTTGAAGCCGTTTTTCTTCAGTAAACGTGTTACAATTATTTGAGAGTGCTTGTAATCCTCGGCAAGGAGGATTTTGGGTTCGTCTTTTTTCTGGACAACTTCCTCGACGGGCGGGGCTTCTTCGTAGCGTTTTATCATCGAATTGATGGTTTCTGCCAAGTCCTCGATGTTAGTGCTTTTTTTACTGAGCAGTTCTTCGAACAAGCCGTCTATTGCCTTTAGATCTTCTTCAAAGTTTTCTTTTCCGGTATAAATTATTATTGGCAGACTTTTGAATCGGTCTTGAGATTTAATCATTTTGATTAATTCGAAACCGTTTGGATGAGGCATATCCAAATCGATAATCGCCAGGTCGATGTCTTCGTTTTTGATTCTATCCATTACGTTTGCCGAGATATGTTCGGCTATTGCATTGTAGCCTGCCGTTTCTATGGCTTGTTTAATAAGGTTCAGAGTAGGCACGTCGTCGTCCACGCAAAGAATTTTGGAGTCTTTGCGAAGTTTGTAGCTTGTAAGAACTTCTACGAGATAATTGTAATTTATTGGTTTGACGAAATATTCTACGGCTCCCAATAGAAATGCCTTTTGCTCCTCCGCTTCTACGGAAAGGGCTATGACGGGAAGATTTTTTGCGTTGGGATGCGCCTTTATTTTGCGTAGAAGTTCCAAGCCGTTTATGTGAGGTAGTTCGATATCGAGAATTACCGCCAGCAATTTTTCCTTGTCCAGTTGGAGCATTACCTGTTCTTCCGTATTTACCACGATTGGGTCGTAGCCCCATTTTTTAAGGTAGTTGCTCATAAGTTTTGAAGTGGCGTAATCGTCTTCCACGACAAGAACCTTGTTGTGTTCTCCCGGTTTTGGAAGTTTCGAAAAGGCGGATTCGAGGGAAGCCCCTTCTTGCAAGCCTAATTTGAATTGAATGGTCGTTCCTTGCCCCGCTCCGCTTTTAATTGTAACATCTCCGCCAAGTAAGTTCGCATATCGTTTAAGAAGATTGGTTTCCAGTCCCGAAATAAAGCATGATTTTAAAGTCGGGTCGCTCATTATTTTGGAGGGATTAAAGAAATTGTAAACCGATTCTTCGGGTAGTACAATGTCTTTAGCCGTGAAGTTGAATTCTATTGTACCCGGGGCGCCGCCCTCGACGGAAATCTCGATCTCTTTGCCTGCGGAAATGAAAGAGATAATGCGGAGAATACTGTTTAGTATATATTTTAGCTTAGCTTCGTCGCTTTTAAGGGTCTTTTCTAATTCCTCGTCGAATTTGAGTTGTATCTGTGGAATGTTTTGGGTCTTGCGGGATTTGAAGACGTTTATTATTTCCCCGACAAGCCAATGTATATCTATTTCTTTAGTTTGGATTTTGGTTTCGCCTTTTTCCAACAGTGTTAATGCTTTGATATCGTTGATTGTTGCCAATAGTGCTTGGCTATTTCGTTTCAGATTTGTTAAATATTCCAGTTGAGTGGAAGAAAAATTTTCCTCCGAAAGGATGGTGCTAATTCCCAAAATTGAATTGGCGGAGTTCCGTAAAGCTTTTGTTGATTGGTCAACCAATTCGCTGTAACTGGTTTCCGAAAGGAGATGATTCCCTTTTCGACTTTTATCCCAAACGTAAAGGGTTTGAATTAAAAATTCCGAGATCTTTTTTAATGCGTCGTAATCAGCTTGTTCAAAGGCATTTTTTTTGGCTATTTTAATTAAAAATCTTTCTCCATTAGGAATGCCGAGGTGGAGACAACTTTCATAAACGAGAAATTCGGAAATTGGAATTTCGCAATTCGGATCGCTATGAGTAGAAAATCGACTATTGGTTTTTAAAATTTTACATGTACCACAACGGAATTTGGCATTTATTAAGTAATTTCCTTTGGTACCGCGGGTTCGACCTAAAACCGTAAGTTCGTTGTTTTTTCCTATGTGAAATATCACCGATGCATGGAGTTCAAACTCATCCACGAGAAAATCCGCCAATTCGGTAGGCAAAGTGTCTTTCCCTTCCGTGGCGGTTTTAATAAGAGAAGAGTATTTTTCCAACAATTCAATTTTTACGGTTTGAAACATTCTTACTCGTCAGAAAGTTACAGGAAAAATTTAATCAATATTACAAAATAAGTATTTGATTTATTTTTTGAAACCGAAGCGGGAATTTTTTCAATAGAAAAATATTTAATTTCTAAAGTAATGTGTTCAAAAATGATTTAATTTTTTTATCTTTGAAAAGCAGATATTTGTAGGAGTTGAGTTATTGATAGCGGACGTTAAAAAAACTTACGGTACTTACATAAAATTATTTTTGGCTCTTATTTCGATAAGCATTGCTATTTATTTCCTGAATCGTTTTATAGATTATTTGTTATTTGAAAGTGGGGCACATCCTTTCAAGGGAATATTCGCAACCGACCCCGGTAATCTTACGAATACACTGGGAGGATTAGGAGAGGTTGTAACCGCCGTTCTAGGGGTGGAGCTCACGGCTGTTGCCATCATCGCACAGTTGGCAGCTAATAAATATTCTTCGAATGTGATGATACTTTTTATCCTCAACAAAATTAATATTTTTGTTGTAGCTCTTTTTGTTTTGACTTCTACAAATACCATTCTCGTTGTTAATACGATTACTGAGGATTTTATTACGTATTGGAGTGTTACGTTCGATCTGATACTGATTGTACTTAGTATTTTGATCGTAATTCCCCATCTTTATTATGTTTTTAATTTCTTACAACCGGAGAATTTTATCGGGTTGGTTCAGAAAGAAGCAAAAGGAATTTTGAAAGCTGTCGTTAAAGCGCCTGGCGAGGAAATTCCTAAATTGAGGGACGAATTTTATGAGCGAATAGAATTTGTAAGAGATATCGGGATTAATTCCGTAAGTCAGGGTGACAGTGCGGTAGCGATTTTATGTATTACTTCTCTTAAAGAAATTATTTCCGATTATTTTGAAATGAAGGCAAAGTTTCCCGAGATTTGGTTCCGTAGATCGGGTAAGGAATATCTTGACCCCGATTTTTCGGGATATTCTCGCTTTGTGATTGATAGAATAGAAAAATCCAGGACGTTTATCGAGAGAAAGGTTTTTCGTGCTTTCGATTTGATTTTTAACATTTCTCGTAAAACTTTAAGAGATGTCGCGGCGGGAGTATTGTTAAATTCTGGCTTGATAGGGCAGAAGGCAATAGAATTGAAAGACGAGGGAGCTTTGGAATGTACATTTCGATATTTTAATTCTTATTTGCGATTTGCCATTAATGATCACGACCCGCGTTCAGCGTTCAATACATTGGAACACTATCGTGTAATTGCCGAAAAACTTTTGGACGAAGATCCTCTAAAAGTGGAGCAGATTGCATATTACTTCAAATATTACGCCTTGGAGGCCCAAAAACATAATGTGCTTTTTATTCTGGAAACTGCCGCTCATGATTTGTGTGTGCTTAATGAATTGGCTTATAAAAAGAAAGTGCCCAATATTCGTGAACTTCTTTTGATTTTCCTGAATTTGGATCAACCTATTGAAGAAACTAATTCTACAGGCGAAATTTCTTTAATTGGGGTACGGATTGCTCAAGTGAAATTAGCGGGATTTTATTTAATAAATGGTGAAAAAGAATTAGCTAGATTGATTTACGAGGATATGAAGGTGGAGCCGAGGGAAAGGATTCTACGAATTTATGAATTAATATATACAACTACAGTAGAGGAATTTTGGGAGATTACACCTAGAGGTATTAATTTTTATTATCTTTCGCCTGAGAGGCGCGAAGCCCTCAAAGAATTTTTTGAATGGTTCGAAGACGCGGTTGTTAAATAAATCACATTTTTGTTTTATTTTTTTATTATATTCAATTTTTCAATTTGCAAGGAATTTGGATACGGGTTAGGAATATTTCTTTAACAACAATATAGGAGAAAGCAAAGTGACACAAAAGAAATTTAACGAACCGAGAACTGCTATTGGGCGTTATATGGTCTATACGTTTATCCCTAAGTACTCCAATAATGTAATGGGTTTTGTTTACATGGGTGCGGCAATTCTCATTATCATTGTTGGTTTAAGAGGCTTGGGATCTTTGGTCGGGCAGCTTCATATCCTTCCCAGCTTTTTGTTAGATGCCCAAGGGGAAAAAATTTCTCCGTACGTAGTTTTAATAGCACTTTTATTGGAATTTAGTTTGCTGGTTATTTTGGGTACGGTTACTTTCTTTACTCCGGAAGATATGGGACATGGCCACGGCGGTGGAGAGGCAGCGGAGAAGACTACTGTTTCTCTACCTGATTTTAGAGCCGAAATTGAGAAAATCAAGGAATTATCCAACGAGGAAAAATTGATGGTTCGTAATTTCTTAGATGAATTCGAAGCCATTTCGGTTAAAATTAACAAGATTCAGGAAAGCAATGCGGAAGCTCTTAAAAAAATGAAAGAAGCCTTGTCTAAAAATTAATATCGGAGGTTTTAAGTCGTGAAAAAGAACATGGTATATTTCGTAATGTATATAGTTCTAATCACAGAGCTCCTCATTGTTATTACGGAAAGAGATGATTTGCAAGAAGCCGAGAACAAGATACGGGACAAAATGCTTACGACACTTGCTCAGATTTATAAAAAACCCGTTTTGCTTTCCGTGCCGGAGCTCTATTCCGATTACAGCCTTTCGAATAAAGCACCCAAAAAGGTGGTGATGATTCCTTTAGGTTTGTATTCGGATAAAGAAAAAGAGAACGTAGAATTTTTTATTAACGTCGCTCCGGGTTCTCCCAAGCCATTGGGATGGCCTGCGAAAGGAATATCTTCAAAGGATAGTACTGCCTTTTTCAAGATAACCCGCGAAGGAGCGAATGCTATTTTTGTGGCTAAGTTTCGTAAACCGGGCAAATATAAATTTCAGGCATATTGCGAGGTGCAGCGCGTTCTTCCCGAATATTTGCCCGATAAGTTGCTGAAAGAATTGCAAGAGCAGATTGGAGATACGAATCTTCATCAAAAAAGTAATGTTGTGGATTTTGTAATCAATGCGAAACGAATCGGTGGATTGAAGAAAAAAGCCGCCAAGTGGTCGCTTTAATGGCTTAGATAAAAAATTGCGAGGCAGATATGAGAAAGATCATTCTCGTCCTAGTTTTTTTGACTCCTTTTGTGCTGTTTGCGCAAAAGGGGTCTAAAATTATCGATACTTTGCACGTTGTAACTTTACAAAAATTTAAAGTACCGAGTGACAGAAATATAGTTTTACAAAATATTTTGGGTGTTTCCGTTGATGCTAGTATTTTAAATGAGAGTGGAAATTTTGTCCGCAAGGCTAAGGAGGTTTGGCAAGCACCTAATAAAAAGGAATTTGCTAAGGAGGTACGCGGTGGACGAGGGGTAACCGTGCAATTGTCCTTTAGAGATGCATTGGATAAACCCGGCACCTATTTCATGGATGTGAAAATTAAAATAAAAGATGAAAACCGTCGTACTCATGTTATCCCTGCAAAATATATGATTGTTGTTGACTATCCTACCCTTGCGGCGCAAATAAAATTGAGAAAAAAAGGCCCCTATTACTTTAGCGAGAAGGAAACTTTCTCTTTTGCTACCATTGAATTTCCCGATCCCAACAAATATTCTTATCAAATTCTTACTCCGAGTGGGAGAGTTATTCAACAAGGCTTGGGAAGTGTGGTTGTCTTGGATACGGTGTTTAAAGATTTGAACAACGTGGGTAAGAAACTGACTATAAAAGGGATGTATGCGGGTAAGGAATTTTATTATCATGAAAACGGGAATAACGAACCACAGCTCTCCGAATGGCACGTTATGCTTCAAGCGCCAGAAATCAATTATTTCGGGGATTGGGTAGAAGCCTCTGTTAAAAATGATAATCCTGTAGTCCTTTCGGTTTACAATGAGAATGTGAAGAAAATGCTTTTTACATATGGGAATACTACAGTGGAAGGCAATTTTGTTTTTGTGGCTCCCCAGATAAGAAATCTTACTTTGCGCTGTGATCCTGAAGGGCTTGTAACGGTGAGAAGCCACACGACTGTAGGAGTTTTTACTTATATTTATCTGGATTTTAATCAGGAAATGTTAAATGCCATCGAAGATTGTGGACAACTGGATGGTGTAAAGCTTCATATAGAATTTAATACGCAATTTGGGAAAGTTACGGATGACTTTAAACCTACAACAATAATTAAGTGACGAATTATGAAAAAATTCCAATTAATATTAGCGGGACTTTTCCTTGTATCTTCTCTTTACGGACAGACTATAGACGAGGTTTTAAAAAAGATAGATTTGAAACTTGAGAAAGATAAGAAGTATCTTAACCTATATTTTATAGCGTATAGTCCTTATGAGGTAAAGGATACACTGCTTTATTACTTGCCGAAACCTAATGAAAAAAAACCGTTTAGGATAGAAATTGCAGATGGGGTTACCTATCGTCTAGTATTTTTAAAGGAGGGAATAGGGATTGATTCGTTGGTAATTCTCTATCTGGAGAAGATAAAACAAAACGTAGGAGGAGGTGCAAAATTCTTTGCTGCTGGTGGAAAACCTCAGATAGATACAACTATGGAGTATGAGTTCTCGGATTTATACTATTTGAGCAAGCATTACCCGCTTAAATATTACCATTTGTATCATTTTCTTAAAAAATACATCGGTTTAAATGGTGAAGATGTGGTGCAAAGTTTGCTAGGTATCAAGCCTGACAAATCCGTAAAAACGATGCTGGGAATTTCTGCGCGAGATAATCTTGATTTCCTGAATTTTGCACGGGCTAATTATAATCATTGGTATCCGTATGAGAAAAAGCAAACTACTGGAGCATTTAGACGAGGGGGCGGAGGCAATTATCCAGTTAGGGTGGATGCTTCTTTTTCCTCGTTGACCTTTTCCTATGCTCCATGGATGGATTTCAGTTTTGGCGGCGGTGCAAGTATAGAATTTGGTACGGGCAACAAATTACTGAATATTTTGCCGTGGGAGGGCATGAATTTTACCGCGGCGGCAAGAATTTTGTTAGAACTGAACAAAGAAAAAGGAGTTAATCGAGCCTTTTTCATTGACTCCAAAGTGGGAATGCAATTTAAGGCTCGTACTAATTCGGTAATAGAGAAAGTCCCACTCATAATGACAGATGCTCCTCGCCTCAATACCGTTACCGCTTTCTTCGCTGATATTTATACTACGCGGGTTTTCGGTTTGCCTTTTATGAATCTTTATTTTAATGTTGGCGAAAGAAATTTTGAAAACCCCTATTCCATTGTTGATGTTAATGGAAATCAAAAAGCATATTTTACGTTTAGCCAACTTGCATACACAATGTCGTTTTATTGGGACGGAAGCGATAAGAGAACTACACGTTTCAAAATGGATATAGGGGCAGGCTATCACGATATTTGGGAAGCAAGTTTTAATGCCACAGGAAATATGAGTGGAACGAAATTGATACAAGAGAAATTTTCTCCCATTGTAGGACTTTATTTTAATTTTGCTCCGAAAGGACGTGGGCTGTTTGGAGTTGGAATCCGTTCTTATGACAGTCGTCCCAAGATTACCGGCTGGTTTAGGATTGTTGAGATCTCGGCGCGACATTCTATCCGTGCCGAGGCAATTTACTTTGCTCCTCCAGTGGGTAGAAAACTACATCCGTGGGAAAATGAAAACGGCGTGATGATTCAAATAAGATATCGGTTGGGGGTTTAAGTATGAAAGTTAAAATGATTTTATTTGGTCTATTGCTTGTAAGTTTTCTAAATACCCGTTTTTTTGCTCAACAGAAAGACAAAGAAGATATCGAAGTAAGTAATCTGATAAATATTTATTCGAATTTGGAATACAATACGATTGCTTTTAATGATTTAAAAAACAAATGGATCATATCTGACCCAATGCTTATCCGTGAGGTTTATAATCGTTTTATTGTTCATGATGCTTTGAGAGAAAAAGGGAAAAAACTTTCTATTGCTCAAATACGTATGAAAACTTCCCAGATTCAAGAAGGTAATGTTTTGATTTTGTTGCGTAAACGTTATTATGATGACGAGATTGAATATTTTGCTTTCGTCCCATATACGGAGATTGCAAAGCAAAATCCCCGCTTATTAGTTGATTCCGTTGATGACGGTTTTTATTTACGTTCTATTATAGGCAATAGGCTGTATAAAAAATTACAGGAAAAAAGTTATTTCTTTAGCGGGATAACCAAAAAGGTTTTTGATGTAAAAGCGGGATATTATTACGATATCTATTTGGATTTGCTTAATCCCGAGCTGATGTTTTGGTCAACTACTTCTAAGCAGAAAAACAAATATTTGATTTCCGTTTTCGGGAAATGGGGATGTGACGAAATAGGTTTGCCCGCATGGCATCTGCGAAATTATATTGGAGGAATGAAACTGACTTATTACGATGTGGTTTCAAGCGACCCGAAGGACTATTCTTACGAAGTCGCTGTTGGAGTTGGTACCCCTTCTAATACTCCCTATCTTACCACTTTGCCCAAAAATGTTCGCTTGTTTAAATCGGGACAGGATTTTTACGTTAAGCTTGCAGGACAACCTTTTGAAACTTTGTTCCCCAGTATTCATAATTTGTATATGGATATTGAATTTGACTATAATGTCTTTAATTATAAATACTATGATTATGGAAAACCTTACAAGCTGGATTTTTATTCTTTCAAGGATTTTCTTGTTTTTAAATTTTTTAAAAGGAAAATGTTTAATATTTTTAATCTGGGACTTTTCAAAGCGGGTTTAGGAGTAGCTACCCATGACGTTTATCATTTGGAACTTGATCCTACCACGGAGTCTGTTAATGATTTGGAAGCAAAGAAGGATTTTATTGATAAATATACTCACTATGCCTTTACTGAACTGGGTATTGAGAAATATGGTGGTTTGATACAGTATGACTTTAATTTGCTGGTGGCTTATAATTTTGTGGATAATTATTCTCTTGCTGGAATTAAAGCCTTGTTCACTATCAGCGATACCTTTGGTTTGGATGTAAGATATTATCAGACTTTCGGTTATGACCGTGCGAAAATCCCATGGCGCACCGATACTTATTTCGTATTTTCCCCGATTCTTAAAATAAATTACTGAAATAATTATGAGAAGAATTTTCTTACGTGTAATCTTTTTGTTTTTATTGCCTCTTCTTCTTAATGCTCAAACGGTTGACAAATTATTCGAGAAAATAAACAAAAAGATTAAAGAGGATAATACATATTTAAATCTTTGGGAAGTATCGTTTGAACCTTTGAAAGCCGAAGAAGTAAAGCCTTTTCAAAATATTCCTCGTAAAGACGGGACTAAATTCAGTTTCGAGCTGATGGAAGGGGTAAAATATGAATTTATCTATATGCCGGAAAATATAGATTTTAATGACCCTGTCCTTATATTGATTAAAGAAGTTATTCCGCCTTCTGTGGGCGGGGGACAGAAATTTTTTCAAAATGCTACCGAAGCTCAACCGAAAGTGGAAATAGTATTGGATTTTGAGGATTTGCAGCTTCTTTATTTTAATCATCGAGCGATTTACAACAAACTTTTGGATAAATTAAAACAACTCCTGAAAGAAAATACTCCTCAAACTTTGTTGAAGATTCACGTGGATAAAGAGGTTCATAAAAGCAAAGGAATTTCGGCACCCGATAATTTGGATTATCTGAACTTTATGTATGCCAATAGTCCGCATATGTATCCCAAGGATACGCAAAGTAAGAAAGGACGTTCTCGTCGTTTTATCCGTCCTGGTTCCAAAGCTGCCGGTGGCGCTAATAATCCTTACAAGGTTAGCTATGATTTTTCCACATTGACATTTTTCTATAGTAAATTTATGCAGTGGGATAATAATTCCATTAGTGCGGAGTTAAATTGGAAAAATGAATTGTTGAACCTTCTTCCTTTTCAAAATATGACAATGAGTGCGGGAATTCGTTCTTTAATTTTTCTTTCTGGTGCCAAGCGTAATGTAAGGAAAGATTTTATAATTGATGCTCGTATTTTGGGACGTTTCAGACTCAATACCGCTTCTTTGGTTACCAGCTTGCCTTTTGTCTTTTCAGAACGTCCGCATTTGAATGTGGGTTCCGGTGTGGTTATGGATATTAAAACCACGCGAGCTTTCGGATTACCTTTTCTCAACTTTTATTTTGCATCTGGTACGGAAGATTACGAAAATCCGTACGTTACTTTTGGACCATCGGATAGTTCTACCGCCTATTTCTCTTTTACTCAGATGTTTTTTACCATGTCTTTTTATTGGAACACAAATCAAGAAAGAAATCTCCGCATGCGTTTTGATGTTGGAGTGGGACGTTACAACGTGAATAAAGCTGTTTATTATAGAGGGAGAGTCGCTACGAGTTTGGTTTACAATCAATTTCAACCATATTTTAAGCTTTATATTAATTTCGTCCCGAAGGGGAATCAATTGTTTGCCGCAAATATGAGACTGTACGATAGCATATTAAAGTTTGACTTTTGGTTACAATTGTTGAAGTTAAAGCCCAATCACGTTGTTCGTTTTACCGCTTCTTATATTACGGAACCTTTGTTTCGGAAAGTACGACCGTGGGAAAATGCTAAAAGTACCATGATTGGACTTAATTATCGCTTTGGTTTTTAAACACGGGAAATAAAGATGAAAATTGTTACAAGTATCCTTTTAGGTTTGTTGGTATGGGGAGGAAATCTCTCCGCACAAGAAAAGACAGATAGCTTAAAAATAAAGCGATTGGAAAAAATCTACCGTAATCTGGAATATAATACAATAGCTTTCAATGATCTTAAGAATAAATGGTATGTTACCGATCCTATCTATGTAAGGGAGATATTTAATAGATTTATTGTGAACAATGGCTTGTTGATAAATGGGAAAAAACCTACGCGTGAAGAACTTTTGAAGAAAACGGAAGAGATTTATGCGGGTAATGTCTTTATTGAATTGAGGAAAAGGTATTATGATGACGAGATAGACCAGTTAAGATTCTTTACCGAAAAGAAAGTTGCCGCTATTGATTCTTCAAAAGAACCGGAGACCGTTCGGGAATACTTTTTTGACCCCATTAATGATTATGTGTTTATAAAAGATATTTTGGGCGAAACCATTTATAATGATTTGAAAGAACAATTTTATGCATATACCGATTTGACAAAGGAACCTTTCGGGAATAAACAGGCTTATAATTTTGATTTGTATATGACGCTCTTCGATCCTTATGTGCAATTTTGGAGCATTACTACGGCAGACAAAAATAAATATTTGGTTTCTTTCTTTAGTAAGTGGGGAAATGATTATATTCTCTTTCCGGGGTGGTATTATCCCGATATTTTCCCGGGAGTGAGGGTTTCTTATATCGACCATCTGAAAAATAACGAGCCGTACTTGTCGTATTCTGTTGAAATTGGCTACGGTATTCCCGTCCGTCAAACCATGCTTGAATTTAACAAAGACGATTATGGACCTCGACTTTTTCACTCTGGTTCGAACATTTATTTTAAGATATTTGGCAATCCTTTCCGATTGTTTACACATGAATTGGATAACCTTGATTTAACCCTTACGGGAATGTTTTCCATTACTACGTATAAAACGTCCAATTATAATCTTAGCTACAAATCGCAGTTTTATGCCAACAGGAATTTTGTCAGTTTTGTTGCTCGTTACAATGATATTTTGGAAATCATGAATCTTGGTTGGTTTTATGCTTCCTTGGGTTTAACAAGCTATGATGTTTATCATTATCTGCTAGATCCTAAGGTTAGCGACTTGATAGAAGTAAATCCTTCTCCTTCTGGAAATTTCGAGCATATGATTAGTGTGGATGTGGGGTTGAGCGAATATACGGGTTTGCTGATTCATGATATTGCTACTCAATTCAGCTACAATATTACAAAAAGTTACGGTTATGCCGGTATAAAAGCTCATTTTCTTCTGAGCAATGTAATAGGATTGGATTTTAAGTTCTTTACCTCTTTCGGAATTTCCAAGTCTCGTATGCCGTTTTTCCGCAGGGACACTTATATTGTTTTTTCGCCAATAATAAAGATAAATTATTAAAGTTTAGGAGAGCGCTTTGATTATGAAGAATCGGAAATTCTTTGCTTTCGGTATTTTCGTATTATTATTTGCTTTTGTCGGATTATCGCGGGCGCAAACCAACGCTCCGGCTAAAAGAGGAAATTCCGATTTGATAAAGGCGAAATCGATTCAATTGCTTTCGCCCAATGGAACGGAAACTTGGAAAATCGGTACGACGCATACAATTGTTTGGAATAGTTCCCAGGTGCAATTTGTCAGGATAGAACTTTCTACAACGGGGGGTACCAGTTGGCAAACTGTGGTTTCGTCCGTTCCGGCAAGCACAGGTCGATATGAGTGGAAGATAGATAAAAACAATTATACTTCTACTCAGGAGGCTCGCATACGTATTTATGACGTGACGGATCCGACTATTATTGCTCAAAGCGCTGCTAATTTCACTATTTCCCAATTGGACGTCGATGCTCCTACTTCCGCTAACAAGTTACAAGTTTATGATACTTATACAATTCGTTGGACAGCAAGCGCCGATATCAAGCTTGTAAAAATAGAATATTCGGTCGATGGGAACCTCTGGGCTTCGATTTCTCCATCCGAGGATGCAACTCTTGGCTCTTTCGATTGGACTGTCCCGGATAATCCAAGCTCGACTGTCCAGATAAGAATTACTGATTTAAACAATTCTTCTGTGAACGTGGCTTATAGCGATACGTTTAGTATAGCTTCTCTCTCTCTTACTTCGCCTAATGGTGGGGAGGAATGGTTCTCCGGTAGTTATCAGACTATAAAATGGTTGAGTACCAATGTTACCTCGCTCTTGATTGAGTATTCAACGGATAACGGAATTAGTTGGAACACTGTTGCAAATGGTGTGGACGCGGGTTCCGGTAATTATTCTTGGCTCGTACCCTATACTCCTTCTGATGAAGTCCTTGTTCGTATTAGGGACGCGGCACATTCGAATGTGGATGATAGGAGTGATAATAAATTTACAATTAGTAGTATAAAAGTCACTTCGCCTGACGGCGGGGAAGGTTGGACTATAGGTTCTACACAAACGATTAAATGGACAACGAATATTTCCGGAAATGTTAAAATAGAATTGTCTAATGATGGCGGAGCAACTTACGGAAACAATTTGGTTTCTTCAGTTTCAGCTTCTGCGGGAGTGTATTCACTTACTGTTCCCGATATACCTACGCGTAGAGCCAGAATAAAAATTACTAGCCTTAGTAATCCGAACATTTATGATGAAAGCGATGCGGATTTTACAATCGGGAGTATTAATGTAACATCACCTGCAGGGGGAGAAATCTGGCAAGCGGCAACTGTTCAAAAAATAAAATGGAATTCCAAAGGAGTGGTTGCCGTAGCTATTGAATATACTACGGATGGAACCACTTGGCATTCTATTACTCCGGTTACAAATGCTGTGACAGGTAGTTATGCTTGGTCTATTCCGACATCTCTCGATGGGAGTAATATAAAAATACGAGTAAGGGATTATGAAACAGGAACAGATATTTATGATGTAAGTAATCCCTTTACTATTACAAGTTTGCGATTGTTGACTCCCAGTGGTGGCGAAGCATGGCAAGCGGGTAGTACACATAAAATAAAATGGAGCGCTAATGCTGCCATTAACAATGTTACCCTGCAATATAGTACCGATGGCGGGGGAAGTTGGACGGAGATAGCTAAAAATGTTAATGCTGCCGACCAGGTCTATTCATGGAGTATTCCCGGCGCCATTAGCTCCAAACAAATGTATGTAAGAATTATAAATGAAGATAATGTAAATATTACAGCTACAAATTCGACTCCTTTTAAGGTTGGTGCTGTAAAACTCGAAAGTCCCAACGGAGGCGAAATTTTGTTTTCTGGGCATACGAAGAGCATTATATGGCAAGCTAGCTCCAGTGTGGATTATGTGAGACTTCAATATTCTACGGACGGAGGAAATAGTTTCATTACAATAGCTAACGCTGTCCGGGCAACTTTAAAGGATTATACGTGGAACGTCCCTAATATTTCGACTACTCAAGCAAGAATAAGGATTTCGGACTCCTTTGGACCTGAAATTAGCGATACTTCCGATGCCAATTTTACAATTGCAACTTTAAGAGTAACTTCTCCTAACGGTGGCGAGGGATTCCAACCCGGAAGTGTTCAGAATATCACATGGACAAGTTCCTCGATTTCGAAAGTCAAAATTGAATTTGTTTACGACGGAAATTCAATTACAGTTGCTTCTTCTGTAGATGCTTCCTTGGGTACCTATTCATGGACTGTCCCTTCTACCATAACCGACAACGGGAAAATACGTATAAGTAGTGTGGATTCTCCTACGTTTTATGATACCAGCGATGATCCTTTCAAAATAGCAAGTTTGTCTGTGCTTACTCCTAACGGTGGGGAGCATTATCAAACCGATTCCACTAAGACAATTTCATGGAGTGCTTCTTCAAATATTTCTAATATAAATATAGAATTATCATTAGATGGCGGTAACAGTTGGGTAACGGTGGCATCGGATCAAAATGCGGCGGATACTTACAGGTGGAGTATAGGTAATACTCCTTCCTCCCAAGCATTGATTCGGGTATCGGATGCGAACAATACGAATATTTATGATGTTAGCGATGCTACTTTTTCGATTGAACACTTGCAATTGACAGCTCCGAACGGCGGTGAATTTTTGATGGTGGATAGTACGGTTGCAATTACGTGGAACAGTTCCGCCGTTACCAATGTGAAACTTGAATATTCTACAAATAACGGATTTATTTGGAATGTAATAACCGCTTCCGTGCCTGCTTCCGCAGGCTCTTACAATTGGACAGTACCGGATAATTCCACCCGTCAGGCTCTTGTAAGAGTTAGTGATGCTGATAATCCTGCTGCCAATATTTATGATCAAAGTGATACCACTTTTACAATTAGTAGCTTGTACCTCGTTTCTCCTAACGGGGGAGAAAGTTATGCCGTTAATAGTGTGCAAACTATAAAATGGTTGGCATACTCATCTGTTGCGACGGTTAAACTTGAATATTCTACCAATAATGGAAATTCATGGAACTTAATTAGCGATGCTGTTACGGCATCGAATCAAAGTTATAATTGGACGATACCTAATTCTGTTACTACTAATGCTTTGATTAGAATTACCGATAACGGCAATACGGAAGTTTATGATATAAGCGACAATACGTTTTCCATTGGGGGTATGAGTCTCACTTCGCCCAACGGGGGCGAACGCTGGCAGGTGGGTTCGATTCACGCAATTACGTGGCATAATATAAGCTCTATTCTTTTGTTGCAAATTGATTATTCTACCGATAACGGTGCTACTTGGACTAATATTGCAAATAATGTGGATGCTACTACGGAGAGTTACAACTGGACGGTCCCGAACAAATTAACTTCACAAGCATTGATAAGATTGACGGATGTTAATCATCCTACGGTGCAAGATGAAAGCGATGCAACATTTACCATTGCCGATTTAACAGTTACTACTCCCAATGGTGGGGAAGCGTTGAAAGTGGGCGAGAATTATGCTATTACTTGGCAAAGTTCCAATATCCCGCTTGTGGATATTGAATATTCGTCCGATAACGGTGCTACGTGGAGTGCTATTGCTACCGGGATTAATGCTTCCTTGCAACTTTATAATTGGAGTGTGCCAACGTCTCCCACATCTACTGGATTAATTAGGATTACCGATTCTCAGCATAATGAAATAAATGATATTTCAGATGCGAATTTCAGTATAATTTCTTTATCGTTAACTTCTCCGAATGGTGGAGAGGCTTGGCAAATAGGCGACAGGAAACAAATTACATGGACGCATGGTGGAGTTAGTACTATTAAGATAGAGTATTCTTCGGACAATGGTTCGAATTGGAATACTATTGTCCAGAATGTTAATGCGGATGATCTTTCTTACAATTGGACAGTTCCCAATTCTCCATCGGCAAGTTATTTGGTTAAAATTACCGATGAAACTCGCAGTGATATTTATGATGTAAGCTCTGCGAATTTTACGGTGGGAGCAATTACTGTAACGCAGCCGAACGGTTCCAGTAATTGGAAAAGCGGCACCACTAACGAGATAAAATGGACTGCTACTGACGGGCTTGGGATTGTGAATCTTGCCTATTCTACCGATAACGGAACGACATGGAACGTTATTGCCAATTCCGTTCCGGCTTCGAGTCAATCGTATTATTGGACGATTCCGGGCAATATATCTTCCGCTACTTCTAAAGTGAAAATCTCTCATGGCGTTTCAGGTTCGGAAATTTCCGCTACGTCCAATGCTTTTACTATCAATTCTTTGCAATTGACCTCCCCTAATGGTGGTGAGTATTTCCAAGCGGGGACAACCGAAAAAATAGAATGGAATAGCTCTGTTGTCAATTCAATTGATATCGAATATTCCACGAATAAAGGTTCTTCCTGGCAATCCATTGTAAATTCTTATCCAGCAACGAACGGATTTTATAATTGGAACGTACCCTCTAACCTTTCTACAACTCAAGCGTTAGTGAGAATAAAGGATGCAAATAATTCTTCCATTTTGGACTCAAGCGATGCAGTTTTCAAAATCGGTTGGGTGAAATTGTTTGTACCAACCGCCGATAGCGTTTGGCAATCTGGAAAAAGTTTTGACGTTGTTTGGGATGCGAGTTCCAGTGTGAAGCTGGTACGGTTGGATTACTCGACGGATTTCGGGACTTCTTGGAATGTAATTAGTTCGGCGGCTACTGCTTCTGCGGATACCTTCCGTTGGAGCATACCTTCCGGAATTGCTTCAAATCAGATGAAAGTTCGAATAAGCGATGCACAATCGAGCTTGGGGATTATTGCTGTTTCCGATGCTTTTACGGTGCTTACTCTGAATGTGGTTTCTCCTAACGGTGGGGAAAGTTGGCAGGCGGGTTCCACTCATAATATTACTTGGAACGGAAGTGGAAGCTTAATTAGTCAAATAGATATTTTTTATTCTACCGATGACGGGTCAACCTGGACGAGCATTGCAAACAATGTTGCCGCTTCTTCAGGAAGTTATTCATGGAAGGTCCCGAATAAAGTAAGTAGCCAGGCAAAAATTAAGATTGTGGATTCTCACAATAAACGGATTTACGATGTTAGTGACGATAACTTTACGATAAATACTATAGAAATTACTTCTCCCGTTTCCGGCACCGAATTTCAAACGGGAATGAGTGAAGTAATTAAATGGGCAGCTTCGAATATAAATAATGTTCGCATTGAATACTCTACAGATAACGGTGGCACTTGGAACACGATAGTTTCCTCGGTGGCGGCTTCCTTAGGAAAATATGAATGGACTGTTCCTGCGGGCGCGGCAACAAATCAGGCGAAAGTTAGAATTTATTCCGTGGATGATAATAGCGTCGGGGACGAAAGCGATTTGTTTAAAATAAAAACCTTGAATCTTATTTCACCCGCCGGTGGGGAGATTTGGCAAGCCGCTTCTGCGCATAATGTTACTTGGAATGCACAACTTGTAGGTAATGTGGATTTGAAATATTCTACGGACGGGGGAAAAACATGGAATGCATTGGCAACTAATATTGATGCTTCTCTCGGGACGTACTCATGGACATTGCCTGCTAATGTTTCCACCACGAATGCTTTTGTTAAGGTTTTTGAAACCGGTAATACGGACATTGTGGATTCTAATGGCACACCTTTTTCAATCGGTAATTTGGCCGTTACTTCTCCCGTTACGGGGAATGAGTTACAAGCGGGCGGTAGCTTCACAATCAAATGGGACGCGGCTTCCGTTCAAAATATTAAGATTGAATATTCCTTGGATAACGGGGGTACGTGGAATACAATTGTTTCTTCGATTGCCGCTTCTTTGGGGGAATATTCGTGGAATGTCCCTTCGACGGCTTATAGCACGCAGGCGGTTATTAGAATCACCTCCGTGGAAGACCCGACGTTTTCCGACTTAAGCGATATTTTCAAAATTAAACTTTTGCAGGTTAGTTCTCCTAATGGCGGAGAAGTTCTGCAATCTGGTGCTACTGCAAAAATAAAGTGGAGCAGTCAACTGGTTAATAACATTAACATCTATTACTCCTCTGACGGAGGAGCTAATTGGCATGCTGTGGCTTCGGGTATAAACGCCTCCTCAGGTTCGTATGATTGGAATGTACCTGCGGGCGTTACTACTTCCAACGCATTTGTTAAAGTTGTAGACGCTTCCAATTCTCAAATTTCGGATACAAGCGATGCTTCGTTTACCATTGGAGCTTTGACGGTTACGGCTCCGCTTACAGGCGATATAATGCAGGCGGGAAAAACTTTCACTATTAAGTGGTCCAATAATGGACTGGCAAATGTTAAGATTGAATATTCAACGGATAACGGTACCAATTGGAAAGAAATCATAGCATCTATAGCGGCGGATTTGGGGCAGTATTTGTGGACGGTTCCGCAAGGTATATCTTCGAAGCAAGCGAAAATAAAATTGACTTCTGTTTCCGATCCTAATTTTAATGCTGAGAGCGGTATTTTTACTATAAAGAATTTGCAGTTGACGGCGCCGAAGGGCGGGGAAGTATGGCATGCGGGGAGTACCCAGCAAATAAAATGGAACGCCGGAGAGATAAACCAAATTTCAATTTACTACACTACTAATGCGGGAAAACTCTGGACACAACTGGCTGTGAACGTTAATGCTTCTGCCGGTTCTTATGATTGGAGCATTCCTGCTACGATGAATACTACCGAAGGCTATGTTAAAATAATTGATGTTTCCAACGCTTCGATTTTGGATTCTTCGTCTTCCGCCTTTACGATTGCTTCGCTTAGCCTTACTTCGCCTACGGCAAGTTCCGAATGGCAAGCGGGGGAAACATATCAAATCACGTGGACAAGCTCCAGTGTCTCGAATCTTAAATTGGAATATTCCACCGATAACGGAGGCACATGGAATACTATCGTTAATTCTCTTAATGCATCTCTTGGCGCGTACAGCTGGAAAGTACCTTCGAATATTTCTACAAATCAAGCGCTGGTAAAAGCCTCCGCCGTGAGTGATCCTACTTTTTATGATAGTTCGCCTACGTTTGAGATAAAAAGATTGGAATTAACTTCTCCCAACGGAGGAGAGTATTGGCTGGCGGGAACTTCCCAAAATATAACGTGGATTTCGGGACAAGTTAATTTGGTAAGTATTTATTATTCTACTGACGGGGGAAATACTTTCGGTACCATTGCCGAGAACGTAAGCGCAGCCGGTGGTAAATATACGTGGAATATCCCCGCTACTGTTACTTCGAACTCAGCCTTGGTGAAAATAATAGATGTAAATAATTCGGCGGTTAAAGCTCGTTCCTCGAATTTGTTTACAATTAGCATTCTTGCAATTACTTCTCCAACGACGGGCGACGAATGGCAGGCGGGAACGAAGCGGACGATTAAATGGTCGGCGTCTAATGCCGGTAATATAACCTTGGAATATTCTCTTGACGGTTCCAATTGGCAATCGATAACGTCGGTTAATTCCGATGCCCAATTGTTTGATTGGACCTTGCCTTCTACCATAAGCTCTGCATCCGCATTTATACGTGCTACGTCGGAATACTCCAACAATGTCCGTTCGGTAAGCAAGGCGTTTGCAATTAAGAAATTGGATTTGCTTACCCCCGATGGTAATGAAAAATGGTTGGCGGGGACTTCGCACAATATTACATGGTCCAGTGGTGCGGTTGCTTCCGTTAACATTTATGTTTCGACAAACGACGGTTCTACATGGACAAGTGTTAAGAAGAATCAAAGTGCTTCGGCAGGGCAATATACATGGAACGTGCCTTCCAATATTTCCACGAACGAAGCATTGATTAAAATTGAAGATGCTTCCAATTCGAACATTACGGATATTAGTTCAAATGTCTTTTCTATCAGTAGTCTTGCACTTACTTATCCGACGGGTGGTGAAAGACTTCAGGAAGGGAAAACATATTCGATTACATGGGACGGCGCAAGTACATTTAATGAAGTGAAGTTGGAATACTCTACGGACGGCGGTACGAACTGGATTACTATAGTTAATGCCACGCCGTCTTCTAATCATTCTTATAATTGGACTGTGCCGTCGGGAATAGCGACAAGTCGAGCTCGCGTGAGAGTGATCGATTTGCCCGATGAAAATTTTGCAAGCTCCAGTGCGGATTTCACTATTGTGAATCTGAAATTGACCGCCCCGGTAGGAGGCGAGTATCTGCAAAGTGGTAAAAATGCTACTATTACCTGGCAGAGCACATTGGTTAATAACGTTACTTTGGAATATTCCGTTGACGGCGGTAGCTCGTGGAATACGATAATAACAGGGCAAAATGCTTCTTTGGGGAGTTATGTGTGGAACATTCCCGCCGGAGTGGCTTCGGATAATGCCGTGATTAAAATAAGTGATGATTTGAATGCTTCCATTTCTTCTCAATCATCGGCTAATTTCCGAATAGGGGATGTGTTGGTTAAATCTCCAAATGGAGGTGAATTGTTAAATGCGGGAACAACAACCACCATTACGTGGCAAAATAGTTCGAACATCAATAATGTCAAAATAGAATATTCGACCGATAACGGTACGACGTGGAATTCGATTATAGATAATACACCGGCAGACGGCAGTTATGATTGGGCTATTCCTTCCTCGGTAACATCGGATAAATGCTTGATTAGAATAAGCGACGCCGAATCTTCGTTGGGTATTTACGACGTGAGCGATAATCCGTTTATTATCGATGCTTTGATTCTTACTGCTCCTAACGGAGGTGAAAACTTTAAAGTGGCTTCCACTCAAAAAATCACTTGGCAATCTGTATCCAGTATTAGCAAGGTCAAGTTGGAATATAAATTGGGTAATGGTTCGTGGAATCTTATAGCAAATAATGTCGCGGCAAGCAGTGGTAGCTACGACTGGCTTATTCCCAACGCTCCTTCTGATTCCGTGTATGTGCGGGTTAGCGATCCGAACAATCCGAGCTTTTCCGACGTGAGTGCAGATGCTTTCCGTATTGCGGATGTTGCGGTGATTCAACCTAACGGCAATGAAAAATGGCAGACGGGAACGGCTCACGAAATAAAATGGCGAAATTCTTCCAATGTGGATTCCGTCGATATTTATTATTCCGTTACGGCGGGAAGTTGGAATTTTATCGCAAGGGAAAAAGCTACGGCGGGTAAGTATTCTTGGACAACACCTGCAGTGCCTTCAACGAAGTATTTGATTAAAGTACAGGACGCAATTGCCGGAGCCACAGTGGCGGATTCCTCCGATGCAAATTTCACTCTGTCAAAAATAGAGTTCCTCGTTTCATACTCGGGAAGAAAGATACTTGCAGGTTCGACGCATTTGTTGCAATGGGAAAGTTCTTCGGATATAGATACTTTGGAGCTTCGTTATTCTATTGACGGTGGTTCCACTTGGAATTTGATAGCGAGACTCAAAGGTTCTGTGCAACAATATTCATGGAAAGTTCCGTATGGAATTAGCACGGATAAAGCAATGTTTTCCTTGAGGGATTTTCATAATCCGGAAATTGGCGATACCACGGTAACGTTTACCATTACGTCTTCGAAAATATTGCTTACTCAACCTAACGGTGGCGAGTCTTTGATAAATGGTTCTCAGTATCAAATAAAATGGACGGCGGATGCAAGCATCAATACGGTGCGTTTGGAACTTTCCACCGACGACGGAGCAAGTTGGGCGGATACTATAGCCAGCGCTATTTCGGCTTCCGACGGAGCTTATACATGGCTTGTGCCGAGCAATATTGCTACTTCCACTGCAAGGATAAAGGTTGTTGATGAGTTAAATCAATTCATCGCCGATTCTAGCGACGCCTCGTTTACAATAGGTGGTTTGCGTCTTGTAGCTCCTTCCGGAGGCGAACATTGGCAAGGTGGCACAACTCAAAATATTGTGTGGACAGCTTCCTCGAACATTGCCAATATTAAGATTGAATTTTCCTCGGACAACGGTTCTACGTGGCAAACCATTGTTTCCAGCACTCCCGCTAATGCGGGTTCATATGCTTGGACATTGCCAAATATCAGTTCTACTAAATCGCTTGTAAAAATTAGCGATGTTACTTCCGCACAAATTACTGCTTCGAGTGCTTCCGCTTTTACGATTAGTCTCTTGAAACTCACAAGTCCCAACGGCGGGGAAGATATTCAGGTAGGAAAAACCTGGACAATTACGTGGGTTAACAGCGACGATATTTCGAAAATAATGCTGGAGTATTCTAAGGATAATATTAATTGGAATCCCATTACTTCGCAACCGGTTGATGCTTCCCAAGGGCAGTATTCATGGGACGTTTCGGGGATAAGTTGCTCCAAGACCAACTATATTAGAATTTCCGACTTTGCCGATTCTCGGATTTATGACATTAACGATGCTAACTTTACTTTGAAGCAATTGGAGATTACCATTCCCAATGGAGGCGAAAATTGGGAGGTTCAATCTTCCCATCAGATTGAATGGGATTATTGTAATGTGGATTCCGTAATTCTTGAATATTCTTTGAACGGCGGTGTATCCTGGGTTAAGATAGACACCGTTAAAGCTAACTCGATGAAATATATGTGGACATTGCCGAAGGATACCAGCACTTTGGCGGTGGTGAGAATAAAAGATTATGATAACCCTTCGATAAACGTTACGAGTAATAAATTCAATATTTATACTCCTTCCTTGGCTCTTATTTCTCCTAATGGCGGGGAAAACTTCCAGGCAGGCAAACGTATAAAAATAAAATGGAATAGCTCATGGATTTCGGCTCTTAAAATAGAGTATTCCTTTGATGACGGTGCTCACTGGAAAGCATTGGAAAACTCTTATCCCGCCGATAGCCAGTATTATTATTGGACTTTACCCGATACGGCTACCACTCAAGGGCGTGTTAAATTGACAGATGTTGCCAATCCTTCCATTGTCGATTCGAGTGTAAGCCCCTTCAAGATTAGCAGATTAAGAATAATTTCTCCGATAGGTGGTGAGTTTTGGGTTTCTGGCACTACACATAAGATTAAATGGAAAAGCGAAGGTTCTATTTCTACCGTGAGTCTTAAATATACTTTGGACGGAAAAACCTGGTATGCAGTGCCGGGTGGAAATACGCTTTCTGCTAGCGCCGATTCGTTTGCATGGAACATCGGACAAAATCTTTCTTCCGCAGTGGCAAAGGTTAAAGTGGTGGCTCTCGAAGGCGATTCTGTTGAAGCGGTAAGCCCCGATGTTTTCAAAATCGGTTGGATTAATGTTACTCTCCCGGCGGGTGGGGAGATTCTTCAAGCAAACAAATATACGCCGATTCAATGGAAGAAAAGCACGAGTATAACCAGTATTAAAATAGATTTGTGGGATGTTTCGAAAAAAGCAAAGACGAATATTGTTACGGTTAATAAAGACACCACTTTGTATTCGTGGTTGGTAAGTAAAGATTTGGATATAGATTCGGCAAAGATAATTGTGAGTGACGAGGAATCGAATTACAAAATTGCCGATACCAGTAATGTCTTTTCCATAAGGACTTTGCGGATTACAGCGCCTGACTCCAATACTAATTGGAGGGCTGGGACAAAGCATCAGATAAAGTGGACTTGTAGCTCACTCATTGATTCGGTTACTCTGGAATTCTCCACAGACAAGGGAGCAACGTGGAATCTTATTACATCTAAACCGCTTAAAGCTTCCGTCTTAAAATATGATTGGGATATACCCCAGAAGATTTCTTCCGATAATTGCTACGTTAGAATTACTCAAAAGAACAATGTGGCAATGCAGGATACAAGCGCTTTGTTTACTATTTATACGCCTTCTCTTAAAGTCCTTAGCCCGAATGGGAATGAATACTTGACCGCTGGACACAATGTGAGAATTAAATGGGAAGCCGGTTTTGTAACTTCCCTTGTTCTGGAGTTTAGCTCGGATAACGGAAATACGTGGGATACTTTGGCTTCGCCTGTAAATGCCACCACGGGTTATTACGATTGGAGCATACCGAACAATTTGAGTGTTACCCAAGGGCTTATACGGATTCAAGACTTTTCGGATCCGAATCGTTATGACGTAAGCGACGGAACCTTTACGATTGGCTGGATTAAAGTTTCTGCGCCTTCGAGCGGGTCACATTTTAGAACCGGTTTACCCATGACTATCAATTGGACTGCAAGTAATTCCGTTGGCTCCGTGGATATTTATTATGCGATGGCGGGTGATACCATACCTATTTTTACAAATGTTTTGCCGTCTTTGGGAACTAAAACATGGACTGATTTACCTTCCGTTGCTACGGACAGTTTAAAAATAATCGTTTTCGATTCTAATTCTAAAAAGAAACTTTTCGGAGCAAGTGATTATGTGTCCGTTTCAATTCTTAATGTTACTTATCCCAATGGCGGGGAATTTTTAACAAGCGGTGGTAAGACCAAAATTACGTGGACTGCAAGTAGTAATATTTCTCGCGTTAAAATACGCCGATTTACAAGGAAAGATGGCTGGAGTATAATAACTCCTTCTGCCGTGGCGACAGCGGGGAGTTATGAATGGACAATTCCTTCGACGCTTATTTCGGATTCCGTGTTAATTGAAGTAAGCGACGTACAGTACCCGAATGTTGCCGATACTTCCGATGCCGTTTTCCGTGTTGGGTCTCTTAAATTGCTTTCTTTAAGAAACGGTGAAAGAATCCGGGAAAACACGAATTATAAAGTCACATGGAGCGCAAGCTCGAATATTAAAACTATAGAGCTTGCCTATAAAACCTCGACAGGGAATACGTGGTCGCCGATTGCGGTGCTTCCTGCCGATTCTTTTTATGTCTGGAAAATTCCCGCTACTCCTTCGAACGATTGCTATATTCGCGTCAGAGACGTGAACAATACCACCCTCTATGATACAAATGCTACTCCGTTCACTATCGCACGGCTGAAACTTACTTCGCCAGTGGGTGGGGAGTATTTCCAAGCGGGAACTGATAGAAGCTATTATATTAAATTTGAAAAACAATTTGTTGACCATATTAAACTGGAATATACACGGGATTATACGGCAAATCCGGTTAAGTGGGAAACTATTTTGATACCTACTACAACGGGCACCGAATACGAATGGTCGGAGCTTAAAAACATGGGACTGAACGATGCGAGCGATAAATATAAGATTCGTGTTGTGGATATGGACTATCCCGACGTTGCGGATACGGTTGATGCTCCTGTAACCGTTAGCTATTTGCGATTGGTAGCTCCTAACGGCGGTGGGAGTGAAAAAATTGGTACTCGCTACGATGTTCAATGGTTTGCAAGCTCTTCTACGATTAAAAATGTGAATTTGGCAATTAAAACTTCCAAAGACCCCGATTACGGTGTGCCTATTAATGCTAACCCTATTTCGGCAGCGGACTTGTCCTATGTTTGGAATATTCTGACCAAAGCCGACCCGAAAGTACAAATGAAAATTTATGATGCCGACCATCCCGAAATTTATGATGAAAGCGATAGTTCGTTTATCATAAGTTCCATTAGCCTTACTTCTCCGGATGGTGGGGAGAGATGGCAGATTGGAAAAACTTATCCGATAACATGGACGAGCGAATATATTGATAAAGTGATTTTGCAATATAATTTAACTGGTAAGGACGAAGATTGGCAGAATGTTCCGAATGCGGGTTATCAGAGCTCTTCTTCCGGCTCGGGAAGTTTCAATTGGTATTTGGAAGACGGAGTTGTATTCCCGACGGACAATGCTAAGGTTCGAATAATTTCTTCCCAGTTCTCAAATATACGAGATACAAGTTCGCATAATTTCTCGATTGTCCGCTTGCGCGTAACGGAACCGAACACAAGAATAGCGTGGAATAATGGCAGTACTCAAAAAATAAGTTGGGATTCGGATAAGTTGGATAGTGTGAGAATCTTCTTGGATTTCGGGAGCGGAGGAGCTTTGTTGCCTATTGCAGGTCCCATCTCTGCAACAAAAGATAATCCGTATATGTGGACGGTTCCGCAAGGAATAGCTACTAATAAGGCAAGAATCATTGTTAGGGATTATATTGATGCTTCGATTGCCGATACGAGCGATGCGGAATTCGTTATCGGTCCTGCACCTGTAATTACAATTCCCGAAAGATATCAAGGAGGAATAATAAAAATTATATGGAACTTCGATACACCAGGCGAGAAACTCCAAATTACGGGCTTGGATTGGAAGTTCAGTAATGCCAATACCTTTACTTCGGGAGGCACCGGTTTGATAATAAGTCAGAACGAATATACCGGTCCCGTTATTGATGATACGATAAAATGGAATTCACGTTCGTATGTGGATAAATTCGAAGGATTTATTGATATCAAGGTTACTTTCCATTCCGAGTTTAATGTTGATTATGTGCTCGAAAAGGACAGTGTGAAAATCGATAATAAAGCTCCGGAGTTTAAGAATTCGAGTGTTAAAATAATTCAGAATCCGTTCCTTTACGGGTGGGATAAAGTTCTTATCACGTGGAATACGGCTGTCGATTCCAGCAGACCGGTGGTTGTTTCCCTTTCATCGTCCGAATCCGCATTGAACAATGTGGGTACCGTGGGCGATTCCTTAATTGTACGGGATTTGAAAACCGCCACAATTTACGATTTCAAAATTAATGTGACGGATGCATTGGGTAATACGGAATCTTATTCACATTCGTTTACTACATATAATTTGGCGGATTTCAATAATGATAAGACAATCGACGTTACCGACTTGAACGATTTTGTTGCCGCCTGGTCTTCGAAAGATTCTGTTTACGGTGCCGATATGTATCCTTATGTGGGCGATTTCCCCTATGTTGAGGTTAACGGGGATATGGAACTCGCTATAGAGGATATGGTTACCTTCGTGAATATGTGGTATTATGATAAAATACATTTGGCTTTGCCCAAACGTGCATTTAATATGGCGGGGATTATTCCTGATGAAAGACAACAAATTCAGTTTAGGAAGGGAGAGAATATTTTAACTATTCCTATCGATATTTCGGATGTAAAACAAAATCTCTCGTCTTTCTCGATTAAAATGAATTATGATAACTCTGTTTTTGACATTGATTCCGTCCGGTTCGAAGGTGCGGTGAATGAAAATAATATTGCTCTTGTTTATAACGATAGTGCCAGAGGAATTCTTTATGTGGATTTTGCCGAGTTGGGAGGAAATGTAACTGCCAAACGATATTCTCTCAAAGCGAAAGTCAAAGCAAACTTGGATAGGTTTAATCCTACGGATTCCGTATTTGTTGAATATTCCGGCTTAAACAAGGCGGGGAATAAGGTTTTTGCTAAGAATGTTGTTTATTCCTTGAAGCAAATTCCCGATAAATACAAGCTGTATCAGAATTATCCTAACCCGTTCAATCCTGCTACTGCGATTGAATACGATTTGCCCAAGCCTTCTCATGTAACTCTTACGATTTATAATATTTTGGGACAGCGTGTCGCAACTCTTGTTAATAAGGTTCAGAAGGAAGGTAGTTATAGGGTAATTTTGGATGCAAGCAAAATCAGCGGCGGACTTTCTACGGGAGTTTATATATACAGATTTACGGCAGGAAAATTCAGTCAAACTAAAAAATTATTGTTGCTTAAATAAAGGGATTGGGAATAATGAAAAGCTTTAAAAGTTTAATCGGTTCGATTATCGTTTTACTTTTTGCGATTTTGATTATCGAATCATGCGAATCTCCAAGCTTGGTGGATAATCCGCCTCCGTTTATCGAGATAATTGCCGGTCCCCATGAAAATCAAGTTTTGGATAAAGACGAAGTTTATTTTAAATGGAAAGGTTCCAATAACGATTATCTGTTTTCCTATTTGCTTTCGATTTTGGATGAAGACAATGTGGAAACTCCTTACGTAGATACCACTAATTGGTCGGATAAAAACGAAGTTTATTTTTCGAATCTTGATGAAGGAACTTATATCTTCAAAGTATGGGGAAAAAGCGGTTCTTTGGTACAATCCGTTTCACGAAAATTTGTCGTGGATGCCGTCAGAGGCGCTTCCATGATGTTTTACAAGAACGAAACCCATATTTCTTTGGGGGATACCGCTACCATTAGAATCTGGTCGGAAGACATTGACAGCCTGATTGCGATGCGAGTGGTTATTACCTTTAATAAAAGCAAGATAAATCTTGTGAAGGTGGAAAAATCCCCGTTTATCGAAAAGCGGGATTTCAGTCAGATCATTTTACCTGGTGATTTGATGACTGAAAATTCGGACAAGCTGAAAGAGGTAAATGCAAAGGGGAAAATAGAAATTTATACCGGATTTTTGAGTCGTAACGGTAATCAAAGGAGTCTTAGCGGTTCGGGTTCGCTTGTGAATTTGATATTCCGCGGCATATCCCGCGGCGAATCCACTATAGGGTTTACGAAAATCGAGCTTGTCTCCGAGAACAATACTTTAATTAATGCAAGCATTCCCAAGCATGGAACCGTTATCGTCGAGTAATCCTGTTTGAAAATTAAAGTTTGCTTGTTATCTTTGGCGAATTGAAGAATTAAAATTCTCATTAACTTGAAGGTGCTACAATGAAACTTTTTTTAAAAGGGCTTTTAGCCTTTTTCCTTTTTGGTTATGTGCTTTTTGCTCAGGATTATCAGGGACCGGAATCCGGTTTTTCCGGGAAAGGGAAAATCATATCTACGGACGATTTTACGAACGCGGTTACAATTACTCCCGCACAGTTTAAATTGATTACACATAAATCTCCCAAACCCGTACCGGACACTTTTAATCCCGATTTACCCATTGCACCCGAGGGGAGCAATTTTATTAAGGATAATCATTATGGTAATATCGAGGCAACCTCTAGCGATAGTGTGATTCTCTTTAAAGATTTCCAAGTGTTTACTCACCAAAATTCCATTCCCCCGGATCCTTATGTGGCGGCGGGACCTGAACATTTGATATTTGTCGTAAACAGTTATTTTAGGATTACCGATAAAAAGGGAAACACTTTAAAGACAATAGATGCTGATAAATGGTGCTCGAAACTGTTACCGGGTGCCTCGGTTTTCGATCCGAAAATAATTTACGACCATTTCGCCAAGCGTTGGGTTATGGTTTGGCTTTATGCAAATGACAACTCGAGCGAAAGTTATTATTTCCTTTCTGTTTCCGATGACGATAATCCCTTGGGTACGTGGTATGCGTGGGCTTTGCCTTCAAATGTGAACGGTTCTACTCCTAATGGTTCATGGGGAGATTACGAAGGAGTGGGATTTGATGATAAGGCTATTTATCTGACTTCCAATCAGTTTACCTTTTCTGAAGGAAGATATCAGGGAACAAAAGTAAGAATAATTCCCAAGAACTATATTTATGGCGATAGTGCCGGTGTTGTTAAATTCACGGACTTATGGGAAATTAAGTACCCCGGTACCACTTACGGTACATTCGGTTTGCGTCCCGTTAGAATGTATAGTGTCGAGGACAGTTATTTCTTGGTTAATATTTCTCCGTATGTAACCGGTACCAGAATGGTAGTTTATGAATTGGTGGACCCGCTTGGGACTCCGAGCCTTATCGGGTACAAAATTCCGGTTACATCTTATACGTCCCCGCCAAATGCCGACCAGTTGGGCGGAGGAACACCTTTAATTGAAGCGGGGGGTAGTAAAATAAGGAACGAACCGGTTTATAAAAACGGCATAATTTACCTTGCTCATTCGGTACAGGTGAAGAATAACGGAACTTATTCGGGGGTTCATTTTGTCGCCTTGGACGTATTTGGCTTGAGTGCCAAGATTGATTTTGTTTTCGGCGCGCCTCAGCATTACCATTTTTATCCTGCGCTTGCGCTGGATGCCAAAAACGATGTTTTTATAACATATAGCCGTTCTTCTAAACAAGAATATGCGGGTGCATATTTTACCGTTGTGCCTGCCGGTGAGAGCGTTCCGACAAACAGCTTTACTATTCAAAGCGGTAAGGCGAATTACGTGGTAACCTACGGCGGCTCGCGTAATCGCTGGGGCGATTATAACGGTGCATGGCAAGATCCCGCCGACTCTACGGTTGTTTGGATGTTTTCCGAATACGTGTACCAAACGAATAAGTGGGGTACATGGGCAGCCGGTGCGCGCTTCGAACCTTTCGACCAAGCTTTTATTTTCGCAATGCAAAAGTCCATAGATTTCGGAGCTTGTGAAATAGGCGAGGGGAGTGTCGAAAAGAAAATTGTAATTAAAAACTATGGCAAACAGCCCTTGACGGTTAATTCCATTTCTCTGGCGGAATCGCAAATAGCGCTTCAATATCCTTCCTTGCCTCAGACGTTGAACGCATACGATTCCATAGTTGTTAACCTGACCTTTACGCCTTCCACTCCTGCTTTTATTGACGATTCGGTTAAAATTGCAAGCGACGACCCGCAAAATCCGGTAATTTATGTTTATGTGAAAGGGCGTGCTTTCGAGGTTAAACCCGCAGCCGAAAATGTATTCTATGCTTGTACCACGTTGCCTACCCGCTCCAGCGAGTGGCTTACGCTGGATACAAAGACAGGCGTGGCGGAGAAAATAGGCGATGTGGAGTTTAGCAATGTTAGTAGCCTAACCGTAAATCCTACGGACGGCGTGATTTTGGGATTGATTAAAACGGCAGAGACGTCTCAGATCTTAAGAATAAATGCTGAAGCAGGGGACGGACATCTCCTGCACGAATTCCCCTTTGTCTTGAGTGCAATTAGCTTTGGCAAAGACGGACTTTATGGCGTGGCTCCCACAAAGAAATTTTACAAGATTACTTCCGACTGGGATACTGTCTGTGTGGGCAATCTTGATTTTCTCCCCATGACGCTGGCTTATAATCCCGTTAGCGGTGAGTTTTGGGCTACTACGAAAAGCGGCATGCGTTCCGGAGATTTGTACAAGTTTAATCCGAACGATTTAACAAGTACTAAGATTGCATCTATGGATGTGCTTGTAAACGATTTGGCTTTCGACGATTCGGGGGATTTGTTCGCCGTTTACGGTACCTCCACTTCTTTTGGCGTTGTGGATACGACAACGGGGATAGTTTCTGAAATAGGTGCTACCGGTAAAACCCGCGTGAAGGGATTGGTAATCAAGGGTGATGTTACCGTTTCAGGAATCGAGGAAAAAGGAGAAGAAAATTTGCCTTTGACTTTCGCCTTGTCTCAGAATTACCCGAACCCGTTTGGTAAAGGACTTGCCGTATCTTCCGATAAAACCAATATCAGATTCCAAGTGCCGGTTGCTTCCCAAGTTAAAATAGTTGTTTACAATCTTTTGGGACAGAAAGTCAAAACGCTTGTAAACGGTGCTTTCGGAACGGGAAGTTATGGAGTGGATTTAAGCTCTTCCGACCTTAGCAGTGGAGCGTATTTTTATAAAATGACCGCAAAGGCTAAGGATGGTAAGGTATTTACCCAGGTTAAGAAAATGATTGTAATAAAATAAATGAGATTTTCACGAACGAAAGCCCCCGAGACTTCGGGGGCTTTTTTTATGCCTTCTTATAAATTGTCTAAGAAATATTGTGTGATTTTGTTGTAAAGATGAACGGCATCGGGACCATAGACTCCGTGCTGATGGCCAACATAAGGATAGTAATCCAAAGGTATATTCATATCCGCCGCCCTTTTTGCAAACATTAAAGTATGCTGCCAAACGACGGTTACATCCGAAGTGCCATGAACAAGCAAGAGTTTTTTCCCTCTTAAATTCTCTACATAATTTAACAAAGAAGCTTCTTTATAACCCTCGGGATTTGTCTGTGGTGTGTCCATGTAGCGTTCCGTGTACATTACTTCGTAATAACGCCAGTCTATAACCGCTCCGCCGCCGACTCCTACTTTGAAAGCATTGGTACGGGTCATTAACGATGTGGTCATAAATCCTCCGAAGCTCCAACCGAATACGCCGAAACGTGTGGAATCTACGAATGGCAAGGATTTCAAATATTTTACTCCTTGGAGTTGATCTTCGATTTCTACCGTTCCCAAATGTCTGAACGTCGCTTGCTCGAAAGCCATGCCTCTGTTTGCAGAACCTCGATTGTCCAAAGTGAACACAATGAATCCTTTTTCCGCCATCTTTTGAAACCAAAAGGCATAACGTCCTCTTGGCCAGCTGTTGGTGACCAGTTGAACGCCGGGACCCCCATAGACGTAAACAATAACGGGATATTTTTTTGATGAGTCGAAGTTTACAGGATAAACCATGCGACAATAAAGATCGGTTTTATTATCCGCTGCCTTAATTTTGAATATTTTTGTTCTGCCTAAATTGTAATTCTCAATCGGATTTCTGGATTTATGAATCGTCTTTATTTTGTTCCCCTCGGAGTCGAAAATGGAGGTGATGCCAGGTACATTCATGCTATTGAATTTGTCTATGAAATATTTCCCGTTATCGCTCAGTAAAATGCCATGTGTGCCGTTCCCTTTTGTGAGTTTTATAATTTTTCCCGTTTGTAAATTGACCTTGTAAAGATGTCTTTCTATCGGACTTGCCTTTGTGGATGTAATAAAAATATTTTTGGCATTTTGGTCGAAACCTAAGAAATTCAACACTACCCAATTCCCCTTGGTTACTTGGCGAAGTAATTTGCCGTTTGTGTTGTAAAGATAAAGATGATCCCAACCGTCCCTTTGTGAACGCCAAAGGAATTCATCGGGATGATTGGGGATAAATGTTAGCGGATGTTCGGGATGGACATATTTCGAATCCGTTTCTTCAAAAAGCGTATCGATGGGTTCCCCGTTTGCTACGTCGTATTTTATTAACCACAGGTGATTCTGGTCCCGATTCAAGATTGCAACGTAAATATTCTTTTCCGTTGGTTCCCATGTAACGCATGTCAGATAATGATCTTTTGGCGTGCCCGTTTTAAGGAAAATTTTTTTCCCGGTATGAATGTTGTAAATGCCTAAGGTTACTTGCTGACTTGTCATTCCTGCCATGGGGTATTTTACCGGTTTGCATTTTGCGGGACGTACGGAATAATCCACTACGGGATAATCCGTTACCATTGTTTCATCTTTTCGATAGAAGGCGATATAATTTCCTTTAGGCGACCAAAAGATACCTTTGTTTATTCCGAATTCTACGCGATGCACCGTGTGCCCGTTGACAATTCCTGGATTTTTGTCGTTTGTAATCTCTGTGATAATCCCTTTGTTTGCAGCAAAGTACAAGTTGTTTTTTATTGTGAATGCGAGAGATTTCTTATCGGGTGCCAGCTGGATGTTTTCGGCACCTTTGGGGATTTTGTTTACTATTTTTAGTTGCTTTGTGTTGAAATTGTATCTCAATAGCAAGGTGTCCTTCATGAATTGTATTTCATAAGGATTTAGCCAAGTGAAACGAGGGAATCTTGCCGGAGCCTTTAAACCTTCCTTTTCAAAAACGGCACTTAAATTTTCCAATGTGAGAATGTTCTCTGTCTTTTCCGACTTTACGTATGATTTTACGAGTATGAAATTGCCACCTTCGTTTTTTATGTAAGAGTATGCGTCGCTTCCAGGTATCCATTGCAATTGTTTTAAATAAGAAGGGGCAAGGGAAGTGTAGGAATTGTAAATGATGTCCTGAGTGGTAAAATCCTTTTTCTGTGCGAAGAGGAAAGAGGAAGAACAAATTAGAATCCAAAGGAGAGTTTTTAGTCGTTTCATTTTTTTGCCTTTTAATTGTTGTAAACGGTTTTTCAAAATTAAGTAAGGCGTTTAAAATAAAAAAGGGCTCTTGGCGAGCCCTTTCAAAGTTGGGAAATTTATTTTTTCTTTTCCTTCTTTTCACCTGGCATTATTCTGCGCTCGAATATGTTGTCGATTAGGTTGTATTCTTTTGCTTCTTTTACGGTCATAAAATAATCTCGGTCGCAATCGCGACGAATTTTGTCCAACGGTTTTTTCGTATGCTTTGCAAGAATTTCATAGAGAGTGTCACGTGTTTTGACCATTTCTTTGGCGTGGATTTCAATATCGGAGGTTTGTCCCTGCAGACCGCCTACCCACGGTTGATGTATCATTATTTTAGAATGGGGGAGTGCGGAACGTTTGCCTTCTGCGCCTCCGGCAAGAAGAATTGCACCCATGCTCGCCGCTAAGCCTACGCATATCGTTGCTACGTCTGCTTTGATGTATTGCATTGTATCGTAAATGGCTAAACCTGCCGTTACGCTGCCTCCAGGAGAGTTGATATAGAGAAATATATCTTTTTCCGGGTCTTCCGCTTCCAAAAAGAGAAGTTGGGCGATAACGAGCGAAGCGACGTGATCGTCAATTGCGGTGCCCAAGAAAATTATTCTTTCCCGCAAAAGTCGGGAAAAAATGTCCATCCCGCGTTCGCCACGTCCCGTTTGTTCTATTACGTAAGGTACTAATTGATTGTAAAGTTCATCCTTTTTTTTCATTTTATTTCCCTTCATCCTTTTTCTCGTCGTTTTTCGCTTTCTGCTTCTTTTCCCATTCCTCGCCGTCGATTTCCTTGGGAGGATTGACTTCTTTTAGGAAGTCCACTACTTTCTTTTCCAAAAGCTCAAATTTTTTGTTTGAGTCTTTATAATATTTTATCAGTTTTTCTACGGAAATTCCCGTTTTTTTCGCTTCTTCTTCCGCAAGTTTCCTTAGGTCTTCGTCCGTGACTTCTATGTTTTCTTTCTTGGCGATGTTTTCCATTATTATTTCCCACTTGGTCGTCCATTCGGCTTGCGGTCTCAATTGAATGCGGAGTATATCCTTTCCGATTTTTCCGTAGCCTTGTTGCTCGTATTTCTTTTGTTCACGTTCGACTAGTTCATCCAGATAATTGTTTAGAAATTCTTTAGGCAGTTCGAAATCGTTATTTTTGACCACCTTGTCCAAGAGTTCCGAAGTATAAATTTTGTCCGCTTCGGCTTCGAAATATTCTTCGTAATTGTTTTTGAAAAATTCGCGAAGTTCTTTTTCGTTGGTTGCTTTGTCTTTTGTTACTTTTTTGCAAAATTCCTCCGTCAATTCGGGGAAGATGAATTTTTCTATATCGCGGATTATAGCTATGTATTTGTGTTCCGCTTTATGTGTTTCTTCGCCGTGTTTGTGCTCGTCAATAATGGTAAATTCGATTTCATCGCCAACTTTTTTCCCGAGGGCGTTCTTCTTGATTTCCTCGTTCAGTTTACTGTCGTTAAGATTTAGCTTGGTGCCTTTTTCGATGAAATCGTCTTCTTTTGAATCGGCAAGTTTGATATCAACTGTGATTCTATAGTCTTCATTTTCCACTTTTTCCGCTTTTTCGAAGGAAGCGTGGGAGATTAGCAAGGCTTTTAGCTCTTTTTCGATGTCTTCTTCCTTTACTTTAAAAATCGGCTTTTCTACTTCTATGTTTTTATAATCTTTTACTTCCAGCTCCGGTTGGACTTCATAGCGGATTTTAAACGTCAGTCCGCTTTCTTTATCTAATTTTAATTCTGTTAGTTTTGGAGTGCTGATAGGTTTTAAATTTTGGTCTTTGACAATTTCCCAGAACTTAGTGTTGGCAATATTTTCACTTGCTCGTTGTTCGATTTCAGGACCGTAAAATTTTTTTATCATTGGGATTGGAACTTTCCCTTTGCGGAAGCCCGGCATAACGATGTTTTTTCGTTCCTTTTCATAAGCCTTTTCTATTTCTGGTTTAATTTCCTCGTAATCGAGTTTTACTTCAACTTCGTGTTCAACCTTTGAAATTGCATTAACTTTGGATTCCAATTTAACCTCTCTCATAATTTAATTTTGTTCGAAAAAGTGCGGAAGGGGGGACTCGAACCCCCACACCTTGCGGTACTAGATCCTAAGTCTAGCGCGTCTGCCAATTCCGCCACTTCCGCAAAATACAAACTACAAAAATACCCCCAATCTCCAAAAAAAGCAATTTATTGTATTTGCAAACCTAAGGTTTCTGGAAACGGTATTTGAGTAGAAAGAGAATAAATGAGTAAAATCAAATTAAAGATAAGAGTTAATAACATAATTTCCATATATTCATACATTCTTGTTTTCTCCCATGCTCTGTTATTTTGTCTTTCTCTCTGGCATTATTACGGAAAATTGTCATTTTAGCGCTTATACTGTAAAAATAGCAAATCCATGGTTAAAAGCACTAAATCTCCCTAACTTATTAAAAAACAACAAGTTAGGGCGGTTTTTAAAAATTGGCACGGAAATTATTGTGGTTTAAGCGAAAAAAAATGAAAACAACAAACAAAATAAAAAGGAGGTGGTGAAAATGACGTTAGTAAGATTTGAACCTTTGAGAGAGTTGGAAACTTTAACCGATCAAATTCAAAGATATTTTGACGATTTACCCTTTATGTTCAGCGGAAAACATGAAGGTTTTTCCCCGAAAATCGATATTTGGGAGGACGACAAGCATATCTTCGTAGAAGCTGAAATTCCCGGTATCAAAAAGGAAGACTTGAAACTTACGCTTGAGGATAACATCCTTACTATTGAAGGGGAAAAACAAGTGGAAGAGGAGAAAAAAGAAAAGAACTTCTTCCGCAACGAAAGAATTTACGGTTCCTTCAAACGTGCTTTCACATTGCCCGTGGAAGTAAACCCCGATAAAATTAACGCTAAGTTCGAAAACGGAATACTTAAAATTACATTCGACAAATTGGTGGAAGACCACAAAAACGAAAGAGTAATAAACGTAAAATAAAGTTTGAAAGGAGGTGAGAATTATGGCAGAAGTAAAAGAAGCCGTTGAAAGAAAAGAAAAATTAACATGGGACGAGGCTTTGGAAAAAGAAGCATGGATTTCTCCCTTGATTAACATCTACGAAACCGACGACAATTTCCACCTGGAGGCTTACATGCCCGGTGTAAACAAGGATGATATCAAAATCAAATACGAAGACGGAAGCCTTGTCCTGATGGGCAGAATAAATTTTGACGAAGTGGTTAATCGCAAGTACATACTTCGCGAGATGGAAATCGGCAATTACTATCGAAAACTCAATCTTTCCGATACAATCGACGACTCTAAAATCGAAGCCCATTTCGAAAACGGTGTTTTGAATTTGACTCTTCCGAAACATGAACGCGTTAAACCAAAAGTCATTAAAATTGACTAACGGTTATGTTCAACAAAATAGGAGGAGGCAACTATGGCACTGGTAAAATGGAATCCTGCTAAAGAGTTGTTGAACATGGAAAGAGAGTTTAATCGCTTGTTCAATTCTTTGAGCACGCGTTTCGGCTTGAGGGATTTCGAGGACGAAGATTTGGAAAACGCTGTTTGGATGCCGCTTACGGATATTATCGAAGAGGATGACAAATATATTTTGAGAATGGATTTGCCAGGCATTGATAAAAAAGATGTTAAGATTAGCTATGCCAATGGCGAGTTAACAATAAGCGGCGAGAGAAAGCAAGAGAAAGTAAGCAAAAAGGCTACCTATCACAGAATCGAAAGAGCTTTCGGCAAGTATTATCGTTCTTTCTCCTTGCCTGAAAAAATCGTAGAGGATAAGATTGAAGCCGAGTTTAAAGACGGACAATTGACGATAACAATCCCGAAAGCCGAGGACGCAAAACCAAAGGAAATTGAGGTTAAAGTAAAATAAGGAGAGACCCTTTGTCTCTCCTTTTTTCTTTTTCAAAGGAGGTGAGAAAATGTTCGACTTGTGGGAAGATTTGGGAAGCTTTTTTGATTTTGAAAAAGATTTCGAAAAGTTTTTCGGATTTCATAATCGCTCTCGACAACACACCCCAAGGCATTCTTCCGGCATTGAATACGAATGGTCGCCTTTGACGGACATTTACGAAGACAATGACTTTTTCAAATTTAAAATAGATTTGCCCGGTGTGGAAAAAGAAGATGTAAAAATAAAATACTCGAACGGGCGATTGACCGTGTGGGGAATTCGCAAACCCGAGCATGAAAGCGAAAATTTTAAGTATCACAAAATAGAAAAACCTTACGGACGTTTTTATCGAGAGTACGAAGTGCCTTTGGAAATTAACGAGGATAAAATTTCCGCCGAATTCAATAACGGCCAATTGATTATTTCGCTGCCAAAAGAAAACGTGAAAAAGTCCGATATTATTGAGATTCCGGTAAAATAGGGCGAGCCGGAAAAGAGGAAAATGCAACTTAGACGGATTTCTTTTGTATAAGCGGCGACGAATGTTTTTAAATTCAAGGAGGTAATAATGGAAAGAAAATATCGTTTACCGGGATTTGTTTTGATTTTAATAGGAATTATTGTTGGCGCTTTGGTTTTTTCCAACGTAAGCAAATCGAATGCACCTAGTGTTTTGGCAATGGAGCAATCCACATCGATAGACACGCTCAAATCTGCCGCCGAAAGACCTATTCGCACTTTGAAAGATTTTAACAACGCTTTGGTAGATATTGCAAAAGCCGTAACTCCGACGGTTGTTACCGTGTTCACGGAAAAAGTTTATAAAATTAACGAATCTCCTTTTCCCTTTTTCAATACACCTTTCGAGGATTTCTTCGGAGATTTTTTCGGCGGGAAAATCAAACCGCAGAAACCGAAGAAAAAAGAATTCGTTCAAGAGGGAATGGGCTCCGGCGTAATAGTTAGCGC
This sequence comes from uncultured Melioribacteraceae bacterium, assembly GCA_964611145.1. Taxonomy (GTDB): domain Bacteria; phylum Bacteroidota; class Ignavibacteria; order Ignavibacteriales; family Melioribacteraceae; genus WFQV01. Next base: position 32,994 of record CAZSYM010000009.1, on the reverse strand, counting down.
CGACGGTTATATTCTTACAAACAATCACGTGGTGAAAGGAGCTGATAAAGTTCGTGTTCGATTGATTGACAAAAGAACTTTCGAAGCTAAAGTTATCGGCACCGACCCGAAAACCGACATTGCTCTGATTAAAATAGACGCAAAAGATTTACCCGTTGCAAAACTTGGCGACAGCGACAAATTGCAAGTGGGCGAAATGGTATTGGCAATCGGTAGCCCGCTCAACCCGAATCTCGATCATACCGTAACGAGCGGAATCGTAAGTGCAAAAGGGCGCTCGAATATGGGATTGGCGGATTACGAGGATTTTATACAAACCGACGCCGCTATTAATCCCGGTAATTCGGGAGGCGCTTTGGTTAATCTGGACGGAGAAGTCGTAGGAATAAATTCCGCAATTGCAACTCAAAGCGGTGGTTTTCAAGGAATAGGTTTTGCCGTCCCGATAAACATGGCGAAAGAAATCATGGAACAACTTAAGACAAACGGAAAAGTTGTTCGCGGATATTTGGGCGCTTATATTCAAGACCTTACGCCCACAATGGCGGAAGCTATGAACCTAAGCGTAAAAGAAGGCGCCTTGATTGCGGATGTTATGAAAAACGGTCCTGCAGAAAAAGCCGGTATCAAGGCGGGCGACGTAGTGATTGCTTTCAACGGCAAGAAAATTAGAAACAGCACACAATTGCGAAATTGGGTGGCTTCCACAAAACCCGGTACCGAAGTTACACTTAAAGTTTTAAGAGACGGGGATGAAAAGGAAATTGACGTTAAACTCGGAACCTTGGAACCGGAAAAAGTTACTCAAACATCCAAAGTGAAACTTCAAGATTTGTTCGGGTTTAACGTCGCCGCCATCAACTCCCGCACGGCAAAGAAATACGGTATTCCCGAAGACGTGAGCGGCGTAATTGTGGTAGATTTGAAACGCTTTAGCCCCGCCGCCCGCGCAGGACTCGGCGAAGGCGATGTTATTCTTGCCGTAAACAATCACAAAATCGACGGCATAGATTCTTTCAACAAAGCCGTCAAAAATCTTAAGAAAGGCGACGTTGTAATACTAAGAGTTCAAAAGGGTGAAAGAAAATTCTTTGTCGCTTTCACGCTTGGCGGATAATGGAGGTGAGTTCGGAATATGGAATTCAAGGATTATTATAAAATACTCGGCGTAGATAAGAATGCAACACAGGAAGAGATAAAAAAGGCTTATAGAAAGCTTGCCTTGAAATATCATCCGGATAGAAATCCCGGAGATAAAGCCGCCGAGGAAAAGTTTAAGGAAATCACCGAAGCCCACGAGGTACTGAGCGACCCCGAAAAAAGGAAAAAATATGACCAGTTGGGAGCGAATTGGAAGTATTATCAAAACATGAACGCCAATCAGGCTCACGATTGGTTCGGAGGAAATTTCGGGGGCGGCGGAAGGACATATCACTTTTCCGTCGGTGATTTCGATGACCTATTCGGCGGTTTAGGTGGATTTTCCGATTTCTTCAAAAGCTTTTTCGGAGGAGGCGGTTTCGCTTCCTCCGAAACCGATTTCGGCACTTATGCACGCGGGCGTAACGGTTCCCGGAAAGGGCAAGATTATGAAACCACTTTGAACATTACCCTTGCCGAGGCTTTGACGGGAACCAAAAGACAAATAGTTGTTGACGGACGAAAAATCAACGTGAAAATCAATCCGGGAATTACGGACGGACAAAAACTGCGCGTAAGAAATCAAGGCGGTGAAGGAATAAACGGCGGGGAACGAGGCGACCTCTATTTGAAAATTCACATTATTGCCGATCCTTTCTTCGAACGCAAAGGAGACGACCTTTATTATACTCTCGACGTGGACATTTTCAGCGCTGTTACCGGTACGACCAAAACCATAAAGACGCTTGACGGTAAAAAAATTGCGGTCAAAATCCCGCCGCGGACGGACAGCTCGAAAATACTGAGGATAAAAGGCATGGGAATGCCAAAAGCCAATAATATCGGTGCGCGCGGGGACTTGTTCATCCGCCTGAATTTTACCGTACCGGAAAATATTTCCAAAGAAGATTTGGATATAATTAAAAGATTAAAAGAAAAATATTCGGGTTAAACAATTCGGAGGAGGAATTGATGAGCGAAACGAAACACAAATACAAATTCAAAGCCGAGGTTAAACAACTTCTGGACATCTTGGTGAACTCTCTTTATACAAGCCGCGAAATATTTTTGAGGGAATTGATTTCGAACGCCTCGGATGCGTTGGATAAAGTAAGATTCGAACTTAATCGGGGAACCGAAATCGTTGACAAAGATTTACCTTTGGAAATTCATGTGGATTTCGATGAGAAAAACAACACATTAACGGTTTCCGATACGGGAATCGGAATGACGAAAGATGAATTGGTCAAGAATATCGGTACGATTGCGAAATCGGGTTCCGCAGAGTTCTTGAAAACATTGGCGGAAAACAAAGCCGACGCCAACAATATCATCGGTAAATTCGGCGTGGGTTTCTATTCGGTTTTTATGGTCGCCAAAGAAGTTATTATTAAAACCAAATCCTATAAACCGGAAGAACCCGCATGTCGCTGGCGTTCGGACGGAAGCGGGAGTTTCGAAGTGGAAATATTGGACGAAAAAATCAAACGCGGCACTTCAATCGAAATCCACTTGAAAGACGATGCCAAAGAATTTGCAGAAAAATACAGATTGGAAAGCATCATTAAAAAGCATTCCAATTTTATTTCCTTCCCCATTTTCTTAGGGAAAGACCGTGTTAACACTATCGCGGCAATTTGGAGAGAACCGAAAACCTCAATTAAAAAGGAACAATACACGGAGTTCTATAAATTCCTTACTTATGATACGGAAGAACCGATGTTTGTTATTCATAAATCTGTTGACGCTCCCATTCAGTTCCATGCTCTTATGTTCGTTCCCAAAAAGCACGATGAATTTTTCTGGATGGATAGGGAAAACTACGGGCTTGACCTTTACGTAAGACGCGTTTTGATTCAACATAAAAATAAAGACTTGCTACCCGAATATTTGAGTTTCGTGAAGGGAGTTGTGGATTCGGAAGATTTGCCCTTGAACATTTCCCGCGAGACTCTTCAGGAAAACACGATTTTCCACAAAATAGCAAGCAGTGTAACAAATCACGTGCTTTCCTTTCTGCTGGACAAGGCTAAAAATAATCCCGACGAGTATAAGGCTTTTTGGAAAGAACACGGAAAAGTTTTCCGACTCGGTTACATGGACTTCACCAATCTCGATAAATTCACGGAGCTTTTAAGATTTGATTCCTCCAATGCTCAAAAGGATGAACTCGTTTCTCTGGCGGATTACGTCTCGCGCATGAAGAAAGATCAAAAAGAAATTTATTACGTACTTGGAAACAGCCGCGAGGCGGTTGAACTCGATCCGCATTTGGAAATATTTAAGAAAAAAGGCGTGGAGGTGCTTTATCTCTATGACCCCACGGAGGAATTGGTGGTATCTTCACTGCGTAAGTATAAGGATTACGAGTTCAAGAGTGTGGACACGGCGGATTTGAAAAAGCTGGAAAAGCTCGGAGATGCGGAAGAATCGAAGAAGGAAGAGCTTCCGGAGCTTACAAAAGACGAGAAAAAACACTTTAGCAGTCTGCTTGCCAAAATGAAAAAAATTCTGGGCGAGCGAGTAAAAGATGTGGTAGAATCGAAACGACTTTCAGATAGTCCTTCATGCCTTGTAAATGCGGACGATACACTATCGACTTCCATGAGAAAACTCTTGAAGCTCGCAAACCAGGAAGTCGGGAAAGATGAACGTATACTGGAAATCAATCCGAATCATAAATTAGTCAGAAACCTGATTGAAATATTCAAGAAGAATCCCGATGACGAATACATTATAAATGTTACCGAACAGCTTTACGGAGCCGCTCTCCTCTTGGAAGGAATGTTGGAAGACCCGCATAAACTCGTAGCACGCATGAACGAATTGCTTGAAAAATCAAGCGAATGGTATTTAAAACAATCAGATAAATAAATCTCATGGCAAGGAGCATGGAGCTAAGAGTGATTTCTCCATGCTCCTTGCCTTAAACTTTTTATTAAAGTTTTATCTCTAACATATCCAGAAATTCCCTTCTGTACAAATAATAATCCGTTATTATTTCCACCGATTTTCTTTGTCCTTCCCACGCTAAGAGTTCAATTGCTTTATCGGGAGGAAACCACGCAAATTCCACATGTTCCTCCGAGAGTAAAATTTCCTCCGCGTTCGTAAGAGCGGCGAAAACGGGAATGAAAATTATTTTATCCTTCCATACCGAATAAAAAGAATTTATATGAGGAACCGTCCATAACCGACGTGGGCTTAACCCCGTTTCTTCTTTGATTTCACGAATCGCCGCTTCGGGCGCTTTTTCTCCTGCTTCCACACTACCGGTAACCATTTGCCATAATCCGGGATAAATTTCCGTTTTGGAACGTTTCAAAAGAAGGAATTCCAAACTCCCGCCTTTTTCTCTGAAAATATGGGCTTCAATCATTTCGATTTTTTCTTCCATTTCTACCTCGTACTAAAAATATGCTCGCGCTTCCGCACGTAAATTATGAACAAATTTCCCCTCTCCGATTTTTCTTCCCCAATATGCGACATTAACTTGCAAATTCGAAGCGATTCGATAATCAAAATTTAAGCGCAAAATATAATTTTTCCCAATTGCGTTCCCTTCCGTTATTTCAAAAGGTACAAGATAGCCGTGTGTTTCGCCCTCGAGTTCGATTCGTTCCGCCTCGAACCTCAAACGTCCTCGCCCTTTGAACAAAACGGTTATTCTCAACGTTTGGCTGTTTTCGTCAATCACAATCGGTTTTCGAGGGAAAGCGTCTTCGCTTTCTCGCGTCAGAAAAGAAAAACCAAGCTCCAAATTTCGAAGCAAATAATATGAAAACTCCGAGCTTAAACTTTGCGATTTTATTTGAAAACTCCTTTGCATCACGGCGGGCGCCAGGGAATTGCGGGTCGTTTGTTTCAGAACCGTTCGATTGTTAACGCCTTTTATCACGCGGAATTTCATTCGCAGCGAGTGTTCACGATAATACCCCAATTCGGTACCTGAACTATACTTGTTAAGTCTTTTGGTTTGTAAGAATCTGTACCTCAAGGAAAGCTCTCGGTTTCGCTTTCCGAAATAAACATCGTTTTGAAAAGTTTGCATTCCGTGAATCGTCGTAGCTTCTCGCAAAAAATATTTAAGATTAAGCAGATAAATTCTTTGGAGATTCTCTTCGGTGCTTTTTTCTTCGATTCTATAAAAAGTCTCGGTAGAAATTTGCCCGAGTATTTTCCTTAGGAATCCGTTCCCGCGAACAATTTTACCGAAATCCGTTTTTAATCGCATATTGGTTTTCAAATTCATAGTGGGATACAATTTATCCGTCGGGACGGTCGTCAAAATGTAATCCCCGTTAAATTCAGTCTGGCGGAATTCGAAATCGTCCGCAATGCCGTTTTTGTTAAGATCGCCCAAATAAATATAATTGCCGTTTCCCACGGGAACGCGCACGAACACTTTGTTCATCTTTGCCGTTCTTTCGGTTGCGGCTTTGTAGAAAAAACTTCCGCGCAGAAAATTCTTAAACAATCCGAATCGAGAATCGGAGTAAATCAAAACGGTTCGGTTATCGGTTTTTCCTTCGGAGACAAAATCCCGCTCAATCTTTTTATTCCTCCATGAAATATCGAAAGTGGTGGAAAATTCCCTATTGCCGGAATACTTCAAATGCAAAGTAGCAAGGGTTGCTCGGGATTCCTTATTCAAAACATTTCCGATTGGGAAATATTCCTCCCGAAAAGAATAGCGCAGGGAGGTTTCCAAATTTCTCGAAGAATTTAGTTTAAGATAAGGCGCAATCTCGAAATATTTATGACTATCCCCCAAAAGAGAATCCTTTGCAAGAGATTCTTTTTTTTCAAAATTATAACTCAAGCCGGGTTTTAATTCCCAAAGTTTCAGTTCGGCGTTGCCTTTTTGTTCAATCCAATTGGAAGCAAGTTCACCGTTTTTGCTCTTCGCCAAGTTCACCTTGAAATCAACGGTCCCTATTCGAGAAGGCGTCAATGAAAAAACGGTAGCGAATCTTTCGGATACAAAGTGTTTTCCCCTCTGCAATTTTCCATATTCCGCCCCGATTTTTATCAAATTAAAAGAAGTAATTTTTAATTCCGCTTCTCTTAAAAGCTCGTTTCCTTTTTCGTTTTCCCCTATGTTATAATCGCGATTAAATTCCACCGGATTGAAACGAGAGAAGGCAAGAAATTTGTTTTCAACATATCTATCATGCAGAGAAAATCCCACGCTCGCAAGGGTTTTTCCACGCACGTTTATTTTGGTTTCTTTTAACCGCAAAAACAAATTCCTTGCATAGCCGGAATTATCCGCATCATCCAAAGGCGAAAAGGCGTTCAAATCCGTAATACTCCCGGCAAGTTCGAAATCGGCGGAAAAATTTTCAAATGGGGCAAAAGAGAAAACCACATTTCCCCCTTTATGGGTTTGAGGCAAAGGCAGATAAACAAGTGGCAAATACTCACCTTTCCCGATACCGACGAATTTATAATTTCCCAGACTTTCTTTTATATAATCTCCTTTTCCCGTGCCAATATAACTGAAAGAAACATTGTAAAAAGAAGAATCGTTTCCGGGGGCATAGACATAGAAAAAGAATTTTTGTCCGTTTATTAAAGTATCTCTCTTAAGATAAGTGCCGCGGGGAATACCGAGCGAATCCTTTTTGCCGAGCGTTACACCGCTTTTTACCGCTTTATTCCTATCGTCACCAGCACGTTGCAGGATTCGTTTATCGTCCTCGCTAAGAATAACATCGAGAGGATTGTTTTTATTATCTCCCTCGGAAAAGAAACTCATTTTAACATCTAGATTTTTTAATATCCCTTTCAATTGCGCGGAAGCGCCGATAAAATCCCGCTTGAATTTTCTATCGGTATATTCGAAATCAACGCTAATCCTCGAGGCGGAGGTAATCATTCTTTTGGGAGTAAAAGTTATTTCCGCATTGGCATATTCAATGGTGTAATCGTTATTTTCACCCCTTTTTAGCAATTTCCCGTCGAGATACACGCGTTCGCTCCCAGCAATTATTACTATATCCCTTTGATTGTTCTTACCGGTCAGGCGATAGGGACCTTGAACACCGTCGAGCCCGTTAAATCGATTCGTCCAAAATTTTCCCCGCGAAGAAGCATAAGCCACTTTGACCGAATTATTTTCATATCTGAATTCACCTTGCAATCCTTGTAATTTTCTTGTAATCTTTCCGAAAGTTCCTATTTCGCTCGCGAATTCATAATCGCCGAAAACTCCAGTGGCAAAAGGGCTTTTTAATTGAATAAAAACCTTATCCAGTTCTTCGAGTCTTTCGGTATTCCCTTCGGGTTGAATAGGAGTGTTTTCGTCCGTAAGAGCCGCCACAAGGTCGATATTTTCCGCCAGCTTACCCGCAAGTTGCAGACGCAAGCCGCTATTAAGTTTAAAATCTTGATTCGTGCCGATTGTAAATCCGCGCAAGATTGTTCCACTCTTACGGATATTCTCTCCGAAAATGGAACGATTGCTCAAGGCGGTCGAAAGCGATTGAGCCTTCCGAACCTTGCCTCCGAAAATTTTCTCGTTCACCTTTACCAATCGTCTTTTCTCGTAAGTTCTTTTAAGCCCCGTTCGAATACATTTATAGCTGGCTATGAGTGTATCCGCAAGGGTAACGTGTACGGAATCCGACAGCTCGAAATAGTTTTCATCTTTATGATAACGGAAATATTCGGCGGGAACTTTTACAGTATCAATTTTAATTTCGAGCGTTTTAGGTAAAATTGCAACGGAGGAAAGATAATATTTATTTTCGATGTTTACGCTAAAAGTGTCCTTCTTTTCACAAAAAAGATAGCTCGATTGGGCGGAGATAATCCCGTTTAACGCAAGAAGAATTATTCCTAAACCTTTGCGGATGTTCAATTTCTATAATTCCATAAGCGATTAGATTGAAATTTAAAAATAAGCATTTGAGATGAGAAATGAAGAGGGAAAGTATCATACGAATAGTTGGCTTGTTTTATGTTATTTTTTAATTTTGATTTTTATTCAATGACTTTTTTATAGGTTTTGAAAATATTAATTCAAAAAATTAGTATATTTAAAAAATTTATTTCCACATATTAAAGGCGGTTCAAATGACAGATTTGGTCGGTAGAATAATTGAAAATTACCGGGTGGAAGCGCTTATTGGACAAGGGGGCATGGGAATTGTTTATAGGGGATACGATCTCAAACTTGACAGACCCGTTGCGATAAAAATAATGAATATTCAAGCGGCTGATTTGAGTCGTTTCATTGAGAGATTTCGACGGGAAGCTAAAAACCAAGCCAAACTGATACATCCCAACATTGTTACGGTGTATGGTTTTATAGAGGAGCGGGGACTTCTGGGAATCGTTATGGAATATGTGGAAGGGGAGGGACTGGATGAGATTATTCGGCGACAAGGTAAGTTACATCCTTATGATGCAGTTTATCTTATCAAGCAGGTGCTTAGTGGAATCGGCTATGCTCATTCCAAAGGTTATATTCATAGGGATATAAAACCCTCTAACATTCTGGTTAACCGCGACGGCGTTGCTAAAATAATGGATTTCGGTATTTCCAAGTCCCTTTTCGAAAAGGGTGTTACTCAAACCGGTGCAAAGGTTGGAACGGTTTATTACATGAGTCCTGAGCAAATCAGAGGGGAACGCGTTACTCATCATGCAGATATTTATGCAATCGGGTGTACTTTTTATGAAATGTTGGTCGGGCGCCCTCCTTTTGTCTATGAAAGCGAATACGATATAATGGATGCGCATTTGAAGAAAATGCCGCCCAAGATTTCCCAGCTTATTCCCGGCGCTCCGCCATTGTTGGACGAGATAATTGCAACCGCCCTTGCTAAAAATCCCACCGAGCGCTATCAGCATTGCGAGCAATTTTTACAAGATATTAATAAACTGGAACGAGAATTAACCAAGATTCATTCTCAGTATGTGAAGAAAAGAGGTGAACCTCCAAAATCTAAAAAGATTCTAAATATCGTTTATTTTTCGGCTTTCATTGCGGTGATTCTTCTGCTTAGTTGGTTCGTTTACAATCAAGTGAACGAGCTTTTTAAAAGTCGACAGTTGGATATGCTTAAAAAATATAGCATTGAAAGTTTGTTTAAATCAAACAAGTATTTTGAAGGCTTTTCCTCTCTTGAGAAATCATCTACCAACGTAAAGATCACTGTGAACGCTATAAAAATGCTGGACAATGTGCACGGCGTTGCCGTGGGGGATTCCGGCTACGTTTTTGAAACTCAAAACGGCGGAAGGAATTGGAGCATTGCCTCGCGGGTGGATACGGCTATAAATCTTCACGATGTTTTTGTTAAATCTAATGGAGATATTTTTATTGTCGGGGATTCTTCGAGAATTTATTTCGGAAAAAGCCCGAAAAATTTGAATGTGCTTGCCTTGAACGGCAATTATGCTCTTTTGGATGTGGCTTTTAAGGATGAACTTAACGGATTTATACTCGGCAACAAGGGACTTATCCTTAAAAGTAACGACGGCGGGAAATCGTGGCGAAATATTTCTTCTTCCTCTACGGAGCTGTTATACGAGATTAAGTTTTTGAAGGGAACTCAAATAGGGTATATTGTAGGAAAAAGCGGTACCTTGTTAAAATCTATCGATGGTGGCGATTCATGGAATAAAGTTAAACCTTTTACACGTAAATATTTGAAATCAATCGACTTTTTGAACGATAAAGTAGGTATAATTGTAGGTGGAGGCGGGAGCATATTTAGAACTAACGATGGGGGAGAAACGTGGGAAAAATCGGAGTTTAAGGAGATTAGAGGACTTAACAAAATCCGTTTTATCAAGGACGATATGGCTATCGTATGTGCTAATAAAGGACTTCTGCTGATTTCTAACGATTCCGGTTATTCGTGGCAACTTTTCGATACGAAAACTTTTATTAATCTTACGGATATCGATGTTACACCCAATGATGAAATTTATTTGAGCGGGATAATGGGGACGATTCTTCATTTGAAATAAAAGTTTTTGTAAGCGGGGATAATTATTTGAAAAACAAGAGATTATGGCTTTTTTCTAAGATTGATTATGGGGTGCTTCTTGCTGTTTCTCTGTTAGCTTTTCTTTCCCAATTTTTCCCTTTGACCTCCGTTTTTTCGTATGAATATTCGGCTCTTTTCGCCCTTATTTTATTCTTTGCTTCGGCAATAGTTACTTTGCAAAATGCAACAATCGGGAAAAACAAAATTCTTTACTTGTTTCTCCTCTTTCTTGTTCCTTTTTTTATCGCTGGTTTTACCAACCTATTTTCGGGAGCATGCCCCTTTGCGCCCGGGATAAAGTTTTATTTGTTGATTACCTTTCCCGCTCTTTTACTCGGAACGGCGACGGGAATTTTTAGCGCTTCGTTGACGAAAGGAAAGATTAAAAGAACAGCGCTCGTTCTTTTCTTTTTTCTGCTCTTTGCTGGCGTAAATATTGTTGAGTTTTATCTGTATCCACAAGTTTATTTTTTTAATCAAATAATATTGTTTTTTCCGGGTACGGTTTACGACCCTTTGATTAAAATAACTCCCGAATGGCTTTTCTATCGCTTTTTTACCTTTATTTTTGTCGGATTTCTTTTTTATTTGTCTCGTTTTAAGCGTCGGGGCTTTACGAGATTTATGATTTTTACTTTTGTTTTTCTTCTTTTCGTCACCTTGAAACCTCGTTTGCACTTCGCTACGGATGAACAGCGATTAACCGGAATTTTGAATAAAAAAACGGAGTCGAAACATTTTCTTTTCTTTATGGATTCTACAATTGCCTCGAACAAAGCCGAATATTTCGTTAATTCTGCGGAATTTTTTTATAACGAGTTGAAAAGCAAGTTGAATTTAACCCCCGAAAAAAAGGTTACTGTTTTTCTCTTTGCCAATTCTGAACAGAAAGCAAGATTTTTCGGGAGCAGGAATGCCGATGTCGCCAAGATTTGGCTGAGGCAAATTTATGTGGAGCAAAAGGCTTTTGATTCGAATTTTGAGCATGAGCTTGCTCATATTTTTTCCCGTGGTTTGGGGAAGGGGATTTTCAAAATGCCCGCGGGATATAATCCCGGTTTGCTGGAAGGCTTCGCTACCGCTTTAACGGATAATTTTGACGAGTCGGAAATAGATTATCCCGCCGCTTTGGATTTCCGTATAACCCGAAAAATGCCTTTGCCCGAGCTTTTTCAAGGTTTTAGCTTTTATTCGCTATCTTCCGTAAAAGCATATGGTTATGCAGGGTCTTTTATGAAATACCTTAAGGATAAATTCGGCGCGGATAAGATGAAAAAGATTTATTCTACGGGCGAGTTTCGGGCTGTCTATGGCGTAACGTTGGATTCTCTGGTTAAAGGTTACAAAGCCTTTTTGAGCAATCTTACGGTTCAAGCGGATTCGGGAAGTTGGCTAATTTATTTCGGAAGAACACCCGTAATAAAAAGATATTGTTTCCGCACTGTTGCGGAGCAACGGGAGCATGCTAAAGAGTTGTTGCGTAAAGGGGATTTGAAAAATGCCGAGAAGATTTATTCGGATTTGTGGAACATCACCGGAGATGCAAGGGATTTGCTGACGCTCGTTCGTACCGAGTTTGCTTTGGGAAAATTCCAAGTCGCTCTTGAGAAAATTTCTGAAAATAGCCGAAAATATAGGACTTCTGCCGATTTTTCTTTTTTGCAACTGGAGAAGGCGAAGATTGTTCAAGCTCTGGGACTGAAGAATGAAGCGAAAAAACTCTTGAAAAAACTCGAGAGCATGAAAATTCATCCGAATATTACTCTCAGGGCGGGAGCAAGGTTGAGGCTTTTGAAAATGAATATTCTTGCCGATACACTTGCCGAAGGGAAAAAGCAAGAACTTTTTAACGAATTGGTTTTCCGTGAAAAAGATTCCAGATTCATTTTTTCTTTGCTGGGCTTTCTTGCCGGAACAGAGCGATGCGAAGTGCTGACAAAATTTACCGATTCGTTGGATTCGTTAATGTATTTGGATTCTTATCATTTATTAAAACTTGCGAGAATGTGCGAAAAGCATTTGAAGTGGCGAGAAGCTAAAAAACTGCTTGCAAAAGCATTAAAAATTAACAATTTTAGTTTTCGAAAAAAAATATTGCTGGACGAAATAAAAAAAGTGAATTTTTTGGAAAATCATTTGTCGGATTTGTAATGGAAAAGATTAGAATAAAAAAGGTAGAAGACCGTATTAAAGAGTTGAAGTTTTTGAGAGTGTTTGAAGAGACCGCGCGGGAGCAAGGACTGAAATTGTTTATTGTAGGAGGATATGTTAGAGATATTCTGCTTGAAAGGGAGCAATCCGACATAGATTTTCTCGTGGTTGATGGGGACGTTTACGCTTTTGCTCAAAAATCGGCGGAAAAATTGAAAGTGCCGAATGTTCATGTTTATAAAAATTACGGCACCGCACATTTCGTTTACGATGGCTTCGATTTCGAATTTGTGGGAGCACGGAAGGAATCCTATCGACGGGAAAGTAGAAAACCACAAGTCGAAACCGGCACTTTTGAAGATGATATTTCTCGCCGCGATTTTACGATAAATACTTTGGCCGTTTCTCTTAATCCCGATGAAATCGGCGTGGTTTACGACTTGTTTAACGGACTGAGTGATATTGAGAAAAAACTTATTAAAACTCCGCTCGATCCCTTTAAGACTTTTGACGATGACCCATTGCGAATTTTGCGCGCTTTCCGTTTTGCTTCTCAACTGCAATTCAATGTTGCTCCCATGCTCCTTGCCGCGGCGGAGCAAATGAGGGAAAGACTCAAAATAATTTCCCAGGAAAGAATTACGGACGAATTGTTTAAAATTCTTTCCGCACCGAAACCTTCCATAGGATTGAAATTACTCTATGAAACTAAAGTTCTGGAAATCATTTTTCCCGAGGTTGCCGAGCTTGCCGGAGTGGAACAGAGAAAGGATTTTCATCACAAAGACGTTTTTTGGCACACTTTGCAAGTGGTCGATAATATTGCGGAAAAATCGGATAATGTTTGGCTGCGCTTCGCGGGATTGATGCACGATATTGCCAAACCGCGAACTAAAAAATTTATCGAGGGAATAGGCTGGACGTTTCACGGGCATGAGGAAATCGGTGCCAGAATGATGAAAAGAATTTTCCGTAAGTTGAAATTGCCAATGAATAAATTGGAATATGTCGAAAAACTTGTCCGCTTGCATTTGAGACCCATTGCTTTGGTGGACGAACAAGTAACGGATTCGGCTATTCGTCGCTTGATTGTAGCCGCGGGCGAGGATTTGGACGATTTGATTACTCTTTGCCGAGCGGATATTACAAGTAAAAATCCCGAAAAGGTAAAACGCTATCTTAAAAATTACGATATAGTTATGCAAAAAGTGCGGGATGTGAAGGAAAAAGATAAACTCCGTGCTTTTCAAAGTCCCGTGCGGGGGGACGAAATAATGCGCATCTGCAATATCCCTCCTTCCCGTACGGTCGGAAAAATCAAAAAAGCAATCGAAGAAGCTATTCTGGAAGGCGAAATTCCCAATACTTATGAAGCGGCTTATGAGTATTTGCTGAAAATCAAAGATAAAATTTTGGAGGAAGAGAAAAAAGAGAACGGCAAGTGAAATTTCTTCTGATGAGAAATGAGGGGAAGCGAAATTTGCGAGCGCAAGGCTCTTTTAATCTTAAAATTCTTTATCTTTATTGGTTATTTTTTGAAACTTAATGCAAGGGAAAATGGCTAAGAAAAGAATCTTGAGCGGAATGCGCCCCACGGGTAAATTGCATATCGGACATTACACCGGGGCTTTGGAAAATTGGATTAAATATCAAAAGGAATATGAGAATTTCCACTTGATTGCGGATTATCATGTGCTTACCACTAATTTGGATACTTCCGAAATTTACGAGAATACCATTGAAATGGTGATAGATTGGCTGGCAACGGGATTGGACCCCGTTAAAAGTCCGATTTTCAGACAATCTCGGATTAAAGAACATGCGGAGCTTTATTTGATTTTTTCAATGTTGATTACCGCCGCAAGATTGGAACGAAATCCGACCGTAAAAGACCAGGTCAGGGATTTGAAAATTGAAAATATCACATATGGGCATTTGGGTTATCCGGTGCTTCAGGCGGCGGATATTTTGCTCTATCGCGGGGAAGCCGTCCCTGTTGGCGAGGATCAGGTCCCGCATATAGAAATTTCCCGCGAGATTGCACGACGGTTTAACAATCAATACGGGAAAGTTTTTCCCGAACCGGAGCCTTTGCTTTCGCAATTCGCCCGCCTTCCGGGATTGGACGGCAATGCCAAAATGAGCAAATCCTTGAACAATACCATTTTGCTTTCCGACGAGCCCGATGTGGTTCAGAAAAAATTGCGAAAGGCGGTTACCGACCCGCAGAAAGTGCGGCGTAATGACCCCGGACGCCCCGAAGTTTGCCTCGTTTTTACTTATCATAAAAAGTTTAATCCCGACGAAACGGAAGAAATCGCGGCAGGTTGCCGTAGCGGAGCGCTCGGATGCGTGGATTGTAAATTGAAATGCGCCGCCAAAATAAACGAATTCCTCGCTCCCATAATCGAAAAAAGACATTATTACGAGGCTCATTTGGACGAGGTTAAAGACGTACTTGCCGACGGCGAGAAACGCGCCAAAGCCGAAGCGCAGAAAACAATGGCTGAAGTTCATAAAGCTATGAATTTAGGCTGATGTACAAGATTAAATTAAATCAATTCGAAGGACCGCTCGATCTTTTGCTCTTTTTTATCAAAAGAGACGAGCTGGATATTTACGATATTCCCATTTCCAAAATTACTTCCGAATTTATGAGTTATCTCCACATGATGGAGCAGTTGGACTTGGAAGTGGCGGGCGAGTTCCTTTTAATGGCGGCAACTCTGATGCAGATTAAAGTGCGAATGCTTTTGCCTCGGGAAGTGGATAATCAAGGCGAAGAAATCGACCCCAGAATGGACCTGGTTAATGCCTTGCTTGAGTATAAGCGTTACAAGGAAATGGCCGAGGAACTTCAAATCATGGAATCCGAGCAAAGAAAAATCTTCTTCCGGGGATATTTTGAGGCGGATAAAAAGGAAAAGGTGGAAAATGTCGAAAGATTGTTGAAAAACATCACTATTTACGACCTACTGAAAGCCTTTAAAAAAGTCTTGATGGATAGAAAGGAAGAACCCGTTCACCAAATAGAGAAATTTAGCGTTACTATTGACGAGCAAATAGAGTTTATACTTTCTAAAATAGCCCGACAGGAATATATTCATTTCCTTGACCTCGTAAAGGGAATGAGAGAAAAATTGAGAATAATTGTAACGTTTATTGCAATGCTGGAACTGATTAAACTCGGAGCCATAGGCTTGCAGGAAACGGAAAATTTTAACGATTTTGTTATTTATAGGATTGCAGATGGAAAAGATATACAACTCGGTTATTGAGGCGCTTATATTTGCCTCCGACGAACCCATTACGCGCAAAGAAATAATCGAGGCGATTAAAGAAATCGACGGCGACGATGTGGAAATTAAGGAGAAAGATGTGGACGCCGCCGTGGAGGAACTGAACCAAAGTTACGAATCTCAAGGACGCTCTTTTAGCATCCTTCGTATTGCCAACGGATTTGCCTTCGGAACAAAAGCCGAGTATTCGAAATACGTCGGATATCTTTCTACGGAAAAGAGTAAAAGGCGTTTGAGCCATGCCGCTTTGGAAACATTGGCAATTGTGGCTTACAAGCAACCGATTACAAAACCGGAAATCGAAACCATTCGTGGCGTTAATTCGGATTATATTATCAATACACTTTTGGAAAAAGGCTTGATTACCATAAAGGGAAGAGCGGATAGCGTCGGACGTCCCTTGCTTTATGTTACGACAAACAACTTCCTTAAATATTTTGGATTGAACAAAATTACCGATTTGCCCAAACCGAGGGAAATAGAAGAATTAATGAAGGACGCTGAATATAGGGAGATGGAACGACAAATGCTCAAAAATGCTGTGGAAGAAGAAATTTTAGAGGCGGAGGAGAAAGTGGGCGATGAAGGTACGACTTAATAAATTTCTCTCCGAATGCGGAGTCGCTTCACGTAGAAAAAGCGAGGAGATGATTCTCCAGGGGAGAATAATGGTTAACGGGCGGACGGTTTCCGAATTGGGAATGAAAATTGACCCTGAAAAAGATATTGTGCTTGCGGACGGCGAGCGCGTTAAGCCTCAAAAAAAGGTTTATTTTTTACTCAACAAACCCAAAGGCGTGGTTACTACCACAAAAGATGAAAAAGGACGCCCGACAGTGTTGGATTTAGTGAATGTCTCTCAAAGTATTTTTCCCGTGGGAAGATTGGATTTTAATACTACCGGCGCCTTGCTTTTGACCAATGACGGCGATTTTGCCGAAAAATTAATTCATCCTCGCAATAAATTCGAAAGAGTTTATTTGGTCGTGTTGGATAAACCCCTCCAAAACGAACATAAAGAGAAAATGCTAAAAGGAATTTTTCTTGAAAAAGGAAGAAGTCGCTTTGAGAAAGTTGAATTTCTTAAGAAAAAGGACAAAAAAAGAGTGCGCGTTTTTACAACGGAAGGGAAATACCATTTTGTTAAAAGAATGTTTGCAAAGTTCGGCTATAATGTAAAACAATTGCATCGGGAGCGAATCGGATTTTTCAGCGTGGAGAATCTTCCCGAGGGAAAATTCAGAAAATTAACTCCCAAAGAGATAGAAACGATTTTAAGAAAATAGTTGAAAACTTCTAATGCTTTCCTCATTCTATTACGGGGCGCATTCTCAATGTGCGCCCTGTTTTTTCTTTTCTTGACAAAATTACTTTCAAAGGTTATTTTTTTAGGACAAAAAAATCTTTTTATTTTAAATTAAAGTCGGGACAATGATTTATACAAAGACAGGCGAGTATGCGATAAGGGCGGTGTTGTTTTTGGCGCGACAACCCGATGATAAGTTGACAATGGCTCATGAAATCGCCGAAAAGGAAGATATACCAAGCCATTATTTGGCTAAGATTCTGCAACGAATGGCAAAGTACGGTTATGTGGAATCTTACAAAGGGCGAGGTGGCGGTTTTAAAATTTCGGACCTCGCTCTGAATAGCTCCGTGCTGGAAATCGTTGAAAAAATCGAGGGACCAGTTATAAATCTTAAATGTATCACAGGATTAAAGGAATGCTCGGATGAAAATCCTTGCCCCTTTCACGAGGAATGGAATGAATTGAGAAACCGTATTTATAATCTCTTAACCAGTAAAACCGTAAGGGAAATTGCAACCGAATATACCGCAACCCTCCAGAAAATAAAATAAGTAGTTTAATGCTTGAAAAAAAGAAACCTCCGAATCCAAAGGACTCGGAGGTTTTTTATTGGGAAATTAATCGAAATTTTAGTTTAGAATCCCAATTTTTCCATATTGGCAACGGAGTTTTTAACGGCTTCTACGGAGTTGTTGAACGCGGCTTGTTCTTCTTCGTTGAGGGACAATTCAACTACTCTTTCCACGCCGTTAGCGCCCAGCACAGCGGGAACGCCTACGAAATAACCGTTTACTCCGTATTCTCCGTTCAAATAAACGCTGCATGGCAGTAATCTCTTTTCGTCCAAAAGGATGGATTTTGCCATCGTGGTGGCTGCGGCGGCGGGAGAGAAGAACGCCGAACCGGTTTTAAGCAATCCTACGATTTCCCCACCGGCTTTCTTGGTTCTTTCTACCATTGCGTCCATTACTTCCTGAGCCTTTGCTTTGTCGCCGTATTTTCTTTCGAGCATTTCCATTACGGGAACGCCGTTAACGTTTGCATAGCGAACCAATGGTACCATCGAATCTCCATGACCACCTAAAACCATTGCGTTAACGTCCTGTACGGATACGTCCAATTCCCAAGCAATGAAAGAGGAGAAGCGCGAGGAATCCAAAACTCCCGCTTGACCTATAACGCGATTTGTCGGGAAACCGGTAACTTTTTGGAAAAGGGTAACCATTGTGTCCAACGGATTCGAAATGATTATTGCAATTGAATTCGGAGCATATTCTTTAACCCCGTTGGCTACGCTTGTCATGATTTTTGCATTCGTTGTTAGCAAGTCTTCACGGCTCATTCCCGGTTTACGGGGTAGCCCGGCGGTGATAATCACTAAATCCGCGCCTTCGATGTCTTTGTATTCGTTCGTACCCTTCAATTTCATATCGAATCTCTCGATGCGGGAGGCTTCTGCAATTTCCAATGTCTTGCCCTGAGGCATGCCTTCCACTATATCGAACATCACTACGTCGCCCAATTGTTTCATCGCAATCAGTTGTGCCAAAACGCCGCCAATCTGTCCACCGCCAATCAATGCTATCTTTTTACGTGCCATTTTAGGTCTCCTTCTGTTGTGAAAGTATTTTTGAAATGTCCTACAAAATATAACGATATTAAGTGAAATTTTACCAGCTAAAACATTAATAATGTTAAAAAGTTTTATTTTATAAGGGGTTTCGAAGTTCCCTTTTTCCACCTTGCGCTTGTTTATCGAAACGATTTGCTAACTACTTCACTTTTTTGCATTTTGGAATTTTAATTTGAGGAGAATTTCTTTGATTAATATTTTATTTGTAGGGGATATTGTGGGTGAACCCGGAATGAACATCACGAGGATGATGTTACCGGGGCTAATTAAAAAATTTGATGCGGATTTGGTAATTGCCAACGGGGAAAACGTTTCGGAAGGGAAGGGCTGTACGGAAAAGGAAGGCGGTGAGCTTTTTTCTTTGGGCGTCCATGTTATTACGGGTGGAAATCACACATGGGATAAGCGCCAATCCCAAGAGTACTTGAAAAAAATGCCTAATGTTTTGCGACCGCAAAATTATCCCAAGGGAACTTACGGAAGAGGTTATTATATTGCCGAGACGGTTAAAGGGAAGGTGGCGGTGGTAAATCTGCAGGGACGCGCTTTTATGCCTCCCATAGATTGCCCCTTCCGCACCGCAGAATGGATAATAGGAAAATTAAAGGATGAGACAAAGGTTATTTTGATAGATTTCCATGCGGAGGCGACGGCAGAAAAGCAGGCGCTCGCTTTCTTTCTGGATGGCAAGGTTAGCGCCGTCGTGGGAACACATACTCATGTGCAAACGGCTGACGAAAGAATATCCGAGAAAGGAACGGCTTTTATTACCGATGTGGGTATGACGGGACCTTATGATTCCGTGATAGGAATGAAAAGCGAAGCCGCTCTTAATCGCTTCCTTTATCAAACTCCTCAAAAATACCAAACGGCTGTTGACAACGTACATTTCGCCGCTATCTTTTTGAGCGTGGACGAACTTACGGGCAGGACCCGCCACATAGAAAGAATTTTTCTCCCTGAATTCGAAACAAATAAAGAATACGATGAAGGAAATTCGTCTGCCCAGGATTGATAAAGATTCCGAGCTGAAAGGATTGCTTGAAAAATATAGCCGTTTCCGTCCCGGCGACGTGTGGGAAGACGAAAAAAAGGGGCATAAAATTGCCTGCCTCGACGTTTCGGACGAGGGCGCCGTGGAAAAATTGTTCGAAAAGGAAAAAGCTTCCTTGTCCATTCAGGACCCGCCTTATAATTTGGTTGCCTTTGATGTGCGCAAATTGGAGGATTTTATCGAATGGTCGCAAAAATGGGTGGAGCTGAATTATAAAATTCTCAAAGATGACGCTTCTCTTTACATTTGGCTGGGCGCTGACCAGAAAAATCATTTTGTGCCTTTTGCGGATTTTGTAATTATGATGAGAAAAACGCCCTTCGCTTCGCGGAGTTTTATAACAATGCGCAATCAGCGCGGCTACGGCACGCAAAAAAATTGGATGGCTGTACGCCAGGAATTGCTTTATTATGTCAAAGGCAATCCTCCGTTTAATGTCGAAGCGGTTTATACGCGCATTCCCAAGTCCGTGAAAGGATATTACAAGGAAATTAACGGCGTCTTGAAAGAGAATTTGGAGCGGAGTAAATCCGAATACATTCGTGCCGGTAATGTGTGGATAGACATACAACAGGTTTTTTATTTGCGGGAAGAAAACGTAAGCGGTTGCTTCGCTCAAAAACCGTTGCAAGCAATAGAAAGAATTATTAAAGTTTCCAGTCGGGAAGGGGATTTGATAACGGATTTCTTCTCGCATTCGGGTACTACTTTGATTGCCGCCGAAAG
The DNA here is from genome assembly GCA_964611145.1 of uncultured Melioribacteraceae bacterium. Lineage (GTDB taxonomy): Bacteria > Bacteroidota > Ignavibacteria > Ignavibacteriales > Melioribacteraceae > WFQV01. The sequence goes on along the minus strand of CAZSYM010000009.1, from coordinate 12,677 downwards.
GAATGAACGAAAATGTGTTACAATCGATATTGAACCCGTTTTTTGCGAAATAACAATGAGGCGACTGGAACATTTGCGCTCCTCCGGTAAAACCGGATGGCAAACTTCGAACCCGTTTGCAAAGGAGATTCGGAGCGATAAGGAAATTAAGAAGCTTTTAAGACTTAAATACAAAATAGAGGTTTGAAAAATGATTTTGATAGACGGCAAAAAAACGGCGAAGGAAATTCGCGGCGAACTTAAAAAGAAAGTGGAGAGACTTAAAGCCGAATACGGCAAAGTGCCCGGGCTTGTGACCATTCTTGTGGGCGAAAATCCCGCCTCGCAAGTTTACGTCAGAATGAAAGCCAAAGCCTGCGAGGAAGTCGGCATGTTTTCGATTGTCGATAAACTGCCGGAGGAAACATCGGAAAAGGATTTGCTTGATTTGGTTCGCAAGTACAATGCCGACGAGAAAATTCACGGGATTCTCGTTCAATTGCCTTTGCCTTCGCATATTTCGGAAGAACGCGTAATTGAAACCATTTCCCCCTCGAAGGATGTGGACGGCTTTCATCCCGTAAATTTGGGGAATTTGATGATTGGCAAGGAAACGTTTATTCCGTGTACCCCTTATGGTATTTGGGAATTGCTGAAGCGATACGGTATAGAAACAAAGGGCAAGCATGTCGTTGTGGTTGGGCGTAGTAATATAGTGGGTAAGCCTCTCGCCAATCTCTTGATGCAAAAAAAGGAAGGTGCGAATGCAATTGTTACCGTTTGCCATTCCGCCGCAAGAAATTTGAGGGAATTTACTTCCTCCGCCGATATTTTGATAGCGGCGATGGGACGCCCCGAATTTATTAAAGAGGATATGGTAAAGGAAAATGCCGTCGTTATTGACGTTGGAATAAATCGGGTGGCGGATGAAAATAGCGAAAAGGGTTATAAATTGGTCGGAGATGTGGATTTCCCCAACGTTTCCCGAAAGGTTTCTTACATTACTCCCGTCCCGGGTGGAGTGGGACCGATGACGATAGCTATGCTTTTACAAAACACTTACGAATCATTTATTAAATCGTTAAATTTGTGACATGGGTATAAAATCACTTGACGAAATAGTACAGCAGGTATTCACCGAAAAGGCTTTGCACGATTTTTATTGCGTGGGGGAAACCTGCGCCGGTTGGGAAAGGAACGTAATCGACCAGCCGATGGCTGTAAAGGAAATAATAGAAAACGGTGCGGAGCGCATAGCCGCCGGGTTGGGCATAGGCGAGGAGCTATCGGATTATTCCATTGCCCGCATGATTGACCATACATTGCTTAAACCCGAGGCGACCCCCGAAGATATTATAAAACTTTGCGAAGAAGCTAAGACCTACCATTTCGCTTCCGTGTGTGTCAATCCTTCTTACGTCCCGCTTTGCAAAAGGGAGCTTGCGGGTTCGGATGTGAAAATAGCAACCGTAATAGGCTTTCCTTTGGGCGCCACTACGACGGAGGTAAAGCGTGCCGAAGCGGAACAAGCGTTGAACGAAGGCGCCGATGAGCTTGATATGGTTATTCATATCGGACGACTAAAAGCTGGCGATTACGATTATGTTTTTAACGATATTAACCAGGTAGTGCTTGCCGCCAAAAGGAGAAATGCGATTGTTAAAGTAATTATTGAAACCGCTCTCCTTACGGACGAGGAAAAAGTGAAGGCTTGTCTGCTTGCCAAGAATGCAAAAGCGGATTTTGTTAAAACATCCACCGGCTTTAGTAAAGGAGGCGCTACCGCCGGAGATGTTGCTTTGATGCGCTACGTTGTCGGTAGCTCCGTCGGAGTTAAGGCTTCCGGAGGCGTGCGCACCTTGGAAGACGCCAAGGAAATGATTCGTAGCGGGGCGAGTAGAATCGGAGCAAGCGCTTCGGTTAAAATCGTAACGGGACAAAAGGGAAACGCGGATTATTAATGGTTCTGGATTTGATTGTTACCGATACGGGCGACGGATTTTCCGCAAGCGTGCCTTCCGTGAAGGAATGCGAAACTTGGGCTCACGAGGAAGAAGAAGCAATCGGTAAAGCCGTGGAAATGCTTCGATTCTATTTGAATATTCCCGCCGATGAGGAAATCAAAATCGATAAGGCTCGGAAGCAGGAAAATAAAACCGTTTATAAATTAGTTTTTCGAAAGTGAGATGCGACAGTTTAAAACAGAAAGACGCTTGAGGAAAATAGAAAGAACAATCAGACAAAGACAATTTTCTCTGCGGGTTGTAATGGAAAATATCCACGACCCGCATAACGTAAGCGCTATTTTCAGAACATGCGATGCCGTGGGAGTCCCGAAAGTATCTTTGCTTTATACAATCGAGGCGTTCCCAAAAATTAGTAAAGTTTCTTCCTCCTCCGCCAACAAGTGGGTGGAAAAGGAAAAGTTTAACGATACAAAAACATGCTTTGAATCCTTGCGTAACGAGGGTTTTACGGTACTTGCTACGATGTTGGACGAGAACGCAAGGAGTATTTATGAAATTGACTGGACGCAAAAAATAGCGGTGGTATTGGGCAACGAGCATCGCGGAGTTTCCCCGGAAGCTGCCGAACTTGCCGACGGACTTATTTATATCCCTATGCGGGGTATGATTCAAAGCCTGAATGTTTCCGTAGCCACGGCGGTTATTCTTTACGAGGCACAACGTCAGAGAGCCGCGGCGGGAATGTATGATGAAAGCGAGCTGTCCGAAGAGGAAATTCAGAAAATGATAGACGAGTGGGCGGAGAAATGAAAGTGTTTTTCGCACCCGTTAGAAGCGTGGAGGGAGAATTAAAATTACCAGGTGATAAATCGATTTCCCATCGCGCCGTTATTTTTTCCGCTTTGGCGAAAGGAAAATCCTCGATAAAAAATTGCCTGAATTCCGCCGATGTGAATTCCACCATTGAGGTTTTTCGCTCTTTGGGTGCGGAAATAGAGCGTAATGATAATACCGTGATTGTGAAAGGCAGAGGATTCAAAGGCTTTGAAGCGCCTCGCGATTTTTTGAATGCCGGAAACTCGGGAACCACCGCACGATTGATCGCCGGAATTCTCGCGGCTCAAAATTTTCCGAGTGTGATAATTGGGGACGCATCCCTTTCCCGTCGCCCTATGGGAAGAATTGTCGAGCCTTTGAATATGATGGGAGCGAAAATTGAGGCTGCCGAGGGCGGAACATTGCCTTTGAAAATCTTTCCTTCCGATTCTTTGCATGCGATTGAATATCTGCTTCCCGTTGCAAGCGCACAGGTTAAAAGCGCCGTTCTCCTGGCCGGGCTTCATTTGGATGAAATAACAAGGGTGATAGAACCGATTAGCACAAGGAATCATACGGAAAAAATGCTGAACCTGAAAGTGCATAAGGAAGAAAAGGCTAATATTATTGAGGTCTCCAGTGCCGATTATCCCGAACCCAAAGAATATTCCGTGCCTTCGGATATTTCTACCGCCGCATTTTTTATCGTTCTTACATTATTGACGAAAAATTCCGAGTTGCTAATTCGCAATGTACTTTTGAACGATACCCGAGCGGGAGTATTGAAAATATTGGAGCGAATGGGTGCCGTAATCGAAAAATCCCATGTGGAGGAGCTTGACGGCGAGATGCGCGGCGATTTGCTTGTTCGTTCGTCGGAATTGGAAAATGTGAAAATTGAAGCGGATGTTATCCCTAATATTATTGACGAAATCCCGATTCTCTCCGTAGCCGGTTTGTTTGCCAAAGGGAAATTTGTTATCCGCGGCGCTCAGGAATTGCGCAAAAAGGAAAGCGACAGAATAAAATCGCTGTGCGAAAATTATGCGAAAATCGGTGTCGAGGTGAACGAATTCGACGACGGTTTCGAATTGATAGGCGAACCTAAAGTTAAATACGGCGAATTCGAAAGTTTTGGCGACCATAGAATTGCCATGACATTCGCCGTTTTGTCCATGTTGCTGGAAGAGGGAGGCGTTGTCGAAGATTTCGAATGCGTGGAAATTTCCAATCCCGCTTTTATCGAACAGATTCAGAAAATTTCCGTAGCGTGAAAATTATAGCTCCAGAATTAAATGCTTCGAATTGTTTATCTTGATTTCCTCGAATAGCCACGGTAATAAATCCGTTCCGTATTTGAGAAAATAATAGAAAACGTTTATCGAAAGGAATTGAGGCGCTTCGAAAGGAAGGAGTTGTGTCCTTAATTTGCCCAAATACGCCAATGTTTTTTGATGTTCCTCTTTGTCGAGTTCGTAAATTAAATTTTCTATTTTCTCCAAGCCTTCCCGTATTTTCTTTTCTTCCGCTTCGAATTGTTCCTTGTTGAAATTTTTGCGTATTGCCAAGCGATTCATTAAGAAAGAAAAATCGGTTTCGAATGTTTTGCGGGTTTTTCGGAGGGCATTGATTAGCTCCGAGTTCTCGGAGTTTGTTTTTATTTTGTTTTCGAGGAATTCCTTTTCCGAAAGCAAGTCCTCGATTTTCAATTTGTACTTTTCGAGCACATCGTTTAAATCGAATTCTGCAAAGGTCGAGGTAACGGCGGGGAAAACGATAGGGCGTGGGAGTTGGAAGAAATCGAAGAAGGGAAATATTTGAGCGAAATTTCCCACTTCGAAAGGGGAAGCCACGACAAAAGCCGTTGGAAACAGCCTGCTTTGACATACGGTTCTTAACATGGCGGTCGGTGCGAAAGTTTCCGGGCGACTTTCCAAAATTGCTTCCAATTCTTCTTGTGTGAATTTCTTCCGTTTTCGATGCAATCTGTAAAATCCATCGTCGGGTTCTATTTCGTGCAGACCGTTGTCATAGTGCATCGCCAAATTTATCGGCAATATTTTCAAATTGGCGGAGTATTTTTCTTCGAGTTCGGCGCTTGTGAAAATAATTTTTTCGGTGTGCTTAGCGTGGTTTCGCAATTCCCTCGCGAAGATGTTTTTCAAAGTTCTTTTTGCCTCCACGTTGGAATCCTCGAACAAAAGCAAGCCATATTTTCCGAACAACTCGGAAAAGATATTTTTGAACGCTTCCGCGAACGTCGTACCGCTTTTATAGGATTCCCTTAACAATTGAAACGCTTCCTCGTGTATTTCGTTTCCCATGATTTCCCGAACGGAAAGCAAGAGTTGTTCTATTGAATTTTCGAATTTTAATTTTCCGATGGCGCCTCTGTTTTCCTCCGCTTCCAGTCCGTCGTCGTAATGAATTTCTTTTATTTCGAAAGAATTGTCGAAAAAGCTCGCCTTGTTGAAAAGTGCGAAATCGTTTTCTTCCGTTACCAAATAAGCCAGGGGAACAAAATTGTATTCGGGAAAATTTTCATTGAGATAGGCGGAAAGTTTAATGACGCTTATCAGCTTGAAAATCCCTTCGTTATTGGAGAAAAACAATCTCGGTAATATTTCGGTCAATACTACCAAGGTGTTCGGATTGTTGAGTAATTCGATATTGCTGGAAGTCAATTTGGAAATGTTTTGTGCCGAATTGGAAAGGCGGAAATATTGCCGAATATCTTCTTGCAAATTTTTTCTTGCCGAAAGTATGCTTTCGAAGTGGGATAAATAATCCTTTTGCGCTCTGAAGTTTTTGCCGAAATATTTCTTTACTTTTTCGAAGTCGTATAAATAATCCGAAAAGATTTTTTGATAGCCGACCAGCTTGGAATATTCGACAAACATTTCAAGTCCTTTCTTAATTCAAAATCAAAAATAATGAAATGTTAATATAGATAGCCAAATTATTTTTTTCTATCTTTGAATTTTCGAATTAAACGGCTAATACCATGTGGCGAACGCTGATTTTATTGCTTCTTTTCGATGTAGCTTTGCTACAAGCGCAGAGTGGAAATAGGTTAGAGCTTTTCCCGCAGGGACAGAATTTTATTCCTCTCCGTGCGAATTTCGAGGAGCCTCGTATGGGCGTTATGGTTTACGCTTCCAATCTGAATTTGAAAGTGGATATAGGGAATGGCGTTGATATTGTTAAGTATTCTTGGGACCATAACAAAAGCATAGTTGCCGACCTTGAATTTATGGCGTATGCACTGGCTACCAGCTATTCCGGTTACCGTTTGCAAATTGACGCCGTGGACGGTTTTTTCGGGGGCGGTTTGATTTACTCGATTGGAAACTTTAATAACAGAACCGTTATCCGCTTTCGTTTTATTCACAATAGCAGTCATTTGGTGGACGGGCATTACGACCAGAAAAACGATGTATGGATTAACGGTAAGAAACCGATTCCTTTTACTCGGGATTTCGGAGAACTCATGTGGGCGAAAGAAAAATCCCGCGATGGCGTCTCTCTCCGTTATTACGGGGCATTCTCGATTGCCAGATTGGTTCGCCCCGCAATTATCAAGCGTTTTGCGTTTTCGGCTGGATTCGAAATTGCGGATAAAAATTTTACGGGAAAGTTCTTGGGACAAACCACAAATCTTTTTCTGGCGTTCCATTCGTATCTGAAAGGTATGCCCGAATATTCTCCTTCTTTTAATTTGATGAGCGGAATTAAGGTGGGGGAATGGTGTTCCAAAGGCGCCCTTTTTTATCTTTCTTATTTTTACGGAAATAATTTTTTTAACGAGTATTATTCGGAAAAAATTTCCCTCTTTTCTTTCGGCTTTCTGGTAGAGTATTTTTAGGATTCGCATTGAAAGAAAAAACGAAGAAAATATTTCTCTTTTTGCTTAAAGTAATTCTTACGTTGGGATTGTTTTTGTATCTCTTTTTCTATGTGAATCCCGACGCTGTGGAGAAAACCTTTGCCCGTGCCGATTTTCGAATATTGCTCTTGGTATTGATTTTATTGGTCTTGAACATTTATGTGCAATTCAAACGGTGGGGAATAGTAGCGAGGAAAATTTTGGGAATAACGGACGGTAAGCAAATTCTCTCTTCCCTTTTTCACGGGTTTACGGCGGGAATAATTACTCCCTTCCGAGCGGGAGAGTTCTTTGCGCGGAAAATCCCTTTCCCGCAAGGTAAAACAAGCGATATTGTGGTTGCTACTTTCATCGATAAATTTTTTCTGATGCCCGTGATTTTTTTCGCGGGTGGAGTTTTTGCCTTGGCGTTTGTATTTGCCAAATTGAACCTTGCACCGATTGTCGCATATTCGCTTGCGGTTCTTTTTTTAATCGCCGTTTTTTTTCTGTGGAATTTGTACGCTAAGTTCGAAAGAGCGAAGAAATTATTCCGGAAATTTTTCCCCTCGTGGAAATTTTCGGAAAAGATTTTTCGAAGACTTGAAATTTTGAAAAGATTGGATAAAAAAACCGCGTGGTCGCTTTTCCTTCTTTCCGCATTGCTTTATCTCATTTATACAACGCAATTTGCGCTTATCATTTTTTCCTTTGAAGGTGCAAGGGATTTCCGGATTTGTTTTTGGATTAGCAATCTTGTGATTTTCGCAAAGAATTTTATTCCGCCTATTACCTTCGGGGAGGTGGGGGTGCGAGAGGCTTTCACTATTTATTTTGTCGCCGCTTTCGGCATTCAATCTTCCGTCGGGTTCAATGCGGCTTTCATGATTTTTTTAATTAACGTGTTGTTGCCTGCCGTGGCGGGATTGTATTTTGTGATAGGAGAAAAACGATGATGTGGCTGGCGGGACTGTCGTTATTGCTCCTTTTGAATTATATGTTCCTCTTGGGCTTTGTGCTTAAGGGTTTGCGCCGACTCGCTTCTCGGGAAAAAGCCGAAAAGCAAGAGCAACCGACGCTTTCCGTGATTGTCCCTTTTCGTAACGAGGAGGAGAATTTGAAGCGGGCTACCGAAAGTCTTTTGGCTTTGCATTATCCCGAGCAAAATTTGGAATTGATTTTTGTTGATGATTATTCTACGGACAATTCAAAAGCCTTTTTGGAAAATCACCCCGAGCGCAAAAGGTTTCGGATAATCGAAGTGCGAAATATTGTCAAAGAAAATCCGAACAAGAAAAAAGCGATTGAAAAAGCCGTGGCGGAAGCAAAGGGCGAAATTGTTTTTATTACGGATGCCGATTGCACTCACTCCGAGGAATGGTTGAAATGTATGCTGAAATATTTCGACGAGGAAACGGCTTTCGTGGCGGGACCCGTTTTGTTCGAAAGCGGAAAAAACACTTTCGGCGAATTGCAGAAGATTGAATTTGCCGGTATTCAAGTAACGGCGGCGGGACTAATAGGAGCCGGGAAGCCGACAACATGTAGCGCCGCAAATATTGCTTTTAGAAAAAAAGTCTTTCTGGAAGTGGACGGCTATTCCGGTGTTTCGCATTTGGCTTCCGGAGATGATGAACTCCTGATGCAGAAAATTGACGCACAGACGAATTACAAAATCGGATTTGCCTTGGGGAAAGATTGCGTCGTTAGGACAAAACCTAACAAGGACGCTTCCCAATTTCTGAATCAAAGGAGGAGATGGGCGAGCAAATCCTTGCATTATCAAAGCAAGCTTTTGATTGCCGAGCTTTTCTCCGTTTTCCTTTTTTACTTGTTGACACTTGCCAATATTGTGCTGGGAGTCTTCGGCAATTTCCCCTTGCTGATACTCGGTTTGATTATGTTTCTTATGAAAATGCGAATAGAATATTCCGTGCTTCAGATGGGATTGCCGTTGCTTTTTCCCGACGAGGAATTTAAGGGCTTTTTGCTGGCGGAATTTTTACATATACCTTATATCATTCTCGCTGCCGTATTGGGAGCGCTTGGCGGATTCGAATGGAAGGGGAGGAGGGTCAAAAGATGAAGTTCGCTTATGACCCCTCTTTACTCGGAAAAATTTTTTTCCCGCAAACCTTTTGGAAATGCTCCTGCGGTAAAGTGTTGCTGACGTTCGACGACGGACCCAATCCTGCTTCGACGCCCCTTATTCTGGATATGCTCGGAAGGTTCGACATAAAAGCGCTTTTCTTTTGCGTGGGGGAAAACATTGAAAGATATCCCGAATTGTTCGCTCGAATATTGAAAGAAGGACATTCGGTCGGGAATCATTCGTTTAATCATAAAGTTCTTTGGGGATTGAGCGACGAAGAAATTTTATGGCAAATAACTCGTACGGAAGAAGCGGCAAGGCGTGCGGGCAACGCCCCTTTGCATTTTTTCCGTCCCCCAAAGGGAAGATTGAATTTCCGTTTGGAACGTATCCTCGAAAGCAAAGGAATTAAAAATGTGATGTGGAGCCTTTTGACTTACGATTACAAAAACGATTTAAATATTGTTAAATTTGCCCTTCGGAAATATTTAAAGAAAGATTCGATAATTGTATTTCACGACAGCAATAAAAGTAAAAATATTATTCGCCATGCCGTTGAATTTGCAGTGCATACGGTACAACGGAAAGGTTTTGAATTCGGAGAGCCCGGGAAATGTTTGAAATAATTTTCCTTGTCGCCGTAATTCTCTATTTCTTTCAAACTATCGTCTTCTCCATAGGTTTGAAGAAGAAATTCCCGCGCCTGAAAGAGGATGAATTGCCCAGCGCAACCGTAATTGTTTCCGCGCGCAACGAGGAAGAAAATATTTACGATTGCCTCGTCTCTTTGGATAAATTGGAATATCCCGAAGGAAAGCTGGAAATTATTATAGTGGACGACCATTCCACGGATGCTACGCGGGAGATAACGGAGAATTTTATTCGCGGTAAGGAAAAGTTCAAATTGATAACTCCCGAAAAGCAAATCGGGGAGGTGCGGGGCAAGGCGAATGCCATCGCCAATGCCATTGAACATGCAAAAGGGGAAATAATTTTAACCACCGATGCCGATTGCATAGTTTCCCCCACGTGGGCAAAGACTTTGGCGTCCTACTATACAAAGGACGTCGCTATGGTTTCTGGCTTTACGACGCAAACTTCCGACGGATTTTTCGAAGCCATGCAAGCTGTGGACTCGGTTTACCTCCTTGGCGTTGCGGGGGGAATAATGAATCTGGGACATCCCGTTAGTTGCATCGGCAATAATATGTCCTATCGCAAGTCGGTTTACGAGGAAGTCGGCGGATATGCTTCCATACCTTTTAGCGTTACGGAAGATTTTATGCTTTTAATGGCAATTCGGAAATTGAAGAAGTATAAAATCATATATCCCTTGGATGCGAACGCATTGGTGGTTTCCAAAGCATGCAAGGACGTCAAGACTCTTTACAGACAGCGTAAACGCTGGGGTGTGGGTGGGCTTGATGCCGATTTTATTGCGTTCTTGATAATGGGCACCGGTTGGTTCGTAAATGCCGGGCTTTTGCTCGCTCCCTTTTTCTTCTCGGCAAACGTCCTAACCGTGGGATTGTTCAAGATTTTTATAGATTTCTTCTTCCTTAAGAATTTGTTTGGGGAATTGAAATTGAAGTTGAGAATAAAGGATTTTATCGCCTTTCAAATCTATTACATAATTTACGTGGTGATTCTGCCTTTCGTCGTTTTCACTTCCCGTAAGGTTGTGTGGAAAGAAAGAGAGTTCAAGGTTTAAGGAGTTCGCATGAGATTAAAATTCGTAGTGCTGTTGAGCGCTTTTTTTGCATTCAACGCTTTTGCGCAAAGCAAGGGGGAATGGTTCCCGAACGCATTGCTTGTGAAACCCTTCAAGGCGGGAATTTTCGAACCTCGCTTGGGGGCGGAGTTTCATCCGAGCAATAGCACGCTTGAGTTGAATATATCTCGGAGTCTGGATTTTTATCGCAATCAAACGAAGGATTTTCTCTATTCCTTCGGAGCGGATTTTTTTACCTTTACTTATTTGAGGCAAGAGGCAAATTTCCATTTTCCGGTCGAAACGGCGGATTATTTCTTCGGCGTTAATTTTAATTTGGAGAGCAAAAAATCCGAAATGAAATGGGGAGCGCGCGCCAGAATTAGTCATATAAGCGCTCATTTGGTTGACGGCAAATTCTCAAGCGAAAAACATGATTGGCTGGACGGACGCAAGCCTTTTGTTTATAGTCGGGAATTTGTGGAAATTTCTCCCTTTATTTATGCGGGAAATCTCCGTTTCTATGCAACGGCGGCTTATGTTTTCCATATAGACCCCGCCTTTCTGGGAAAGGATTATTACGATTTGGGCTTTGATTATTATTCGAACAGAAATTCTTCCCGGTCTTCCGCTTCTTTCTTTTGCGGATTCGATTTTCGTTTGAATCATTTGATACATTATGAAAAAATCTTTTATGCAAAGGCGGGAATACGACTCGGCAAGGGAAAAGGGAATGCACTTGAAATTTATACCGGATTTTATGCCGGGAAAAGTCTCCACGGCGAGTATTACGATATGAACAAGGAATATTTGTTAATCGGTTTTAATTGGGATATTTGATGTCCGAGCAGGATTATTTCGAATATTACGGCATAAGGAAAGAGCGAAAGAAGAGCGCTTTTAGGAAATGGGGCGTGTTCTTTTTGTTGCTCGGCATTACTTTTATTACCACGCTTTTGGCGGGAATGCAATGGGTAACCGGAAGCGTGGGACCTTATGAATTTACCGACCTTACGAGAGGTTTGCCTTATGCTCTTTCCATATTGTTTGTGCTTTCCGTGCATGAATTCGGGCATTATTTCGCCGCGCGACTGCATGGCGTTGATTCCACTCTCCCTTTTTATATCCCTTTTCCGCCCATCCCTTATTTTCTGAACTTCGGCACTATGGGCGCCGTGATTAAGACGAAAAGCCGAATAATGGATAACAGAACGATGTTCGACATCGGCGTGGCGGGACCCATTGCCGGTTTCTTCGCCAGCGTTATTGTGCTTATTTACGGATTTACACACATGCCCGGTGTGGATTATATTCTGAAAATCCATCCCGATTTTTTTAGTCCCGATTACGGTAAAAATGCCGTCAATCTTACGTTCGGAAACACTTTGCTTTTCGAATTTTTCCGCCAGATTTTTTCCGAGCCGGGTAAATTCATGCCGCCCATGTCGGAAATTTATCATTATCCTTATTTGTGCGTCGGTTGGTTCGGACTTTTTGTTACCGCAATGAATATGATTCCCGTCGGACAACTCGACGGCGGGCATGTCATTTATTCTATGTTCGGCGCGAAGGTGCATAAGCATTTTGCCGGAATTTCCATGTTGCTCCTGGGTTTTCTGGGTTTTCTCGGAATTTTCGAAAGCCTCCTGGAGGTGAATTGGGGAATAGGCTGGAGCGGTTGGATTTTTTGGGGGCTTATTCTTTATTTCCTTATTAAAATTGAACATCCGCCTGTGCTTTATTTCGAACCTCTGAATAAAACACGAATGGCGCTCGGCTATTTCAGTATTTTTATTTTACTCGTCTCTTTCTCCCCCGCACCCTTTGTCCTGAGTCCCTGATTATTCACAGTTTTCACAAAACGAAGGCAAATTATCAAAACTTGCAAAAAATGAAAGTTTTGATAATTCTTGAGGCGGAAGGGGGAAATAAGATAGTTCTTTTTTACTTTAACTAAATAACGGCAGTAAAGTAAATATTTTGCCGATAATTAGTTTAATTGTGATGTTTGTCGGCATGGTAATGTCGTTTTATTACATCGATTTATACACATGTAGTGGATGAAACCTTCAAATGGTATTTTGGAGAAATTGCCCGATTTTATCAATGCCATAGAGTTTGCTTTTTCAGTAATATTGTGGTGGAATGGGGGCTTCATTGTTTCTTCGTTTTATTGTGAGCATGGTTTTGCAGCAGCTTGAGAAAGCTGTAAATGAAGCACGAGATAGAGAGTTGAGCGAGCTTGAA
>CAZSYM010000008.1:0-87713 GCA_964611145.1 uncultured Melioribacteraceae bacterium | reverse complement strand
CTTTTTATTCTTACAAATCTTTAATCCTTTCCCTTCTCACCGGTGGATTTTTTCTTTATGTGCGAGGCGCCGCTAACGTCCAAGTCCAATTTTTCGGGAGAACCGAGATAAAGCAACTCGCTGGCACCGGAAACATCGGCGGAGAGGGCTTTCTTCACATTAACGCATGCATCCGAAGCCCCGCTGATTTCCAAGCGAGCTTTTTCAGCCGTCAGTTTCTCCGCTTCGAGAGAGCTTGCACCGGAAACCTCGGCATTCAGAACTCCGACCTTTCCGCAAAGTTTCACTTCCGAAGCACCGCTAATTTCCACACGGAATTTCTTCTCGTGCAAATTCACCACATATACTCTGTTCACACCGGAAGATTCCACGCGAAGGAGATGTGGAACAGTTACTTTTATCATAAGACGTTTGCGAGGAGAAAGCCTTTTACGGGTATAAATTTCAAGAGTGCCGTCTTCCACTTCCGTAACAATGTATTTCAAAAGATTTTCCTCTGCTCTTATTTTAAGCGACGGCTTTTTACCGTTTACAATTTTAACGGCAAAAACGCCTGAAATTTCCAGCTTCGAAAAATCCGAAATTTTCCTCTCTTCCACTTTAAGCACACCGTTCCCTCTCACTCCCCACGTTTGACACCCGGCGAAGATGAGAGCGAACACAAACAATATTAAAATTTTCTTTTTCATCTTACTTTTTCATTTTATTCTATTATTAAGACGAAAGCATTTTCAAAAAGTTTCCTCGCCTACTCATAGCGCAAAGCCTCGATAGGACTAAGGTTCGAAGCCTTAACGGCGGGATAAACTCCAAAGAGCACACCAACGAAAGTGGTAACCAAAAAACCGATTAAAATCCAATCCAAAGGTAAAATTACGGAAACGTTTAATATAAGCGCCACAATATTTCCACCGATTATTCCGAGCAAGATTCCTATTACACCTCCCACCCAGCTAAGCACAATGGATTCGGTAACGAATTGCGCTCTTATTATCGCCTTCTTGGCTCCAATCGCCTTTCTGATTCCTATTTCCTTCGTTCTTTCCGTAACACTCACAAGCATGATATTCATTATCCCCACGCCCGCGGCAATCAAAGCAATAAAAGCCACAACAGCCGCGCCAAATCTGAAATACCGCGTCAAATCGTTAAACTGTGCAATCAATTGGTCGAAGGTTACAATTTCAAAATCGTTCTCCTTACCCGGGGGAACCTTCCGAATAACCCGCATGGCGCCTATAACCTCGTCTATCGTAGCATCCAACAATTCCGTGCTTGGCGCTTTCACGGCAATGGAAACGTTCCGTCGTTTGCCATAGACGCGCGTAAAAACGGAAAGAGGAATCATCACGAAATTGTCCTGGCTACTCCCGAAAACGCTTCCCCGTTTTTTAGCCACACCCACTACCTCGAGCGTGAATTTATCGATTTTTATTCTCTGTCCCAAAGGAGAAATATGGGGGAAAAGTTTTTCATACACATCATTTCCAATTATACAGACTCGTCTACCGAGCCTAACATCTTGCGCCGTAAGCCCTCTTCCTTCGGCTATTTCGATTGCCTCAATGCGCAAGGCACCGGCGTTCACAGCCGAGAGTGTTACGTCGGGATTGGTTTTCTCATTCCCATATTTTACTACTCGTCCGCCCCTACCGAAGGAGACACCGATAGCTTCCGGTAATGTAGTCATTTTTTCCAATCTTTTCGCCTGTTCCAAAGTTATATCTTTACGATGTCTATATTTTCTCCAGCTACCGGGTCCGCCTATTCTTACTGCGGGCATTTTTTGAATATAAAAATTATTCTTCCCTATCAAAGCGAAGGCATCTTCCACGCTGTTTTGCACCGCACCGATGGAGGTCATTACTATTATTATTGAAAACAATCCGATTGCAATGCCCAACAGAGTGAGGGACGAACGAAGTTTATTCGTGCGCAAGGAATCCAAAGCCATTATTATGCTTTCGTTGAACTGAAACAGAGCGCTAGCAATTTTCTTATTCATATCGCAACGCCTCCACAGGATTCAATTTGGATGCTTTCCTTGCAGGCAATATACCGGAAACAATTCCCACAAGTGCGGAAATAACAAGCGCCAGAATTACTACTTCCAACGGCATCGCAGTGGGCAAGAAACTGTTTATTATTAAACTGAGAGGGAAAGAAATAATCAAACCGATAATTCCTCCTATCAAACAAATTATGGTCGCCTCGCTAAGGAATTGAAACAAAATCGCATGGGTTTTAGCACCAATGGCTTTTCGTATTCCAATCTCGCGTGTTCTTTCTTTTACGGAAACAAACATAATATTCATTATGCCAATAGCTCCTACGAAAAGGGAAAGAGCAGTTATCACGATTCCCGCGATTGCAATTATGCCAACGGTTCTATCGTAAACATCTTTAAAAACCTGTTGTTGATTGATTGCAAAATCATCGGGTTCGGTGGGAGGCACTTTACGAATTTTTCTCATTATGGAGGAAATCTCCTCGCGCAAGTCGTCCAATTTACTTTCGTCGGAAGCTCGCACGGCTATTTGTATTCCGCGTCTTCTCCAACCGAACATTTGTCCGAAAACCTTAAAGGGCAAAATTATTTGTGCATCCAAACTAACCGTCCCGAAAAATCCGCTCCCCTGTTTTTCCAGAACACCTATCACACGGACGGGAACGCCTTTTATTTTAATTGATTTGTTCAAAGGATTCTCGTTTGGAAAAAGTGCATCCGCAATATCTTTCCCTATCACACAAACACGACTTGCGGAATGCATATCCATTTCGTTAATAAACCTCCCCAGCTCGGGCATAGCCTCGGCAATTTTATCATAGCTCGGATTCGTCCCTATCAAAAAGGAAGTCGTAGCGGTTCTATCCTTCCACCTTACGGTTCGCCCGAAAGTTCTGGCGATAGGAGCGATTGCTTTATAATCGCTCAATTCGTTTTTAAGTTTCAGATATTGAGCGTAAGTAATATTTTTACGATTTCTATAAAATCGCCAATCTTTTCCGCCGAACCATTCAAATTTATCTACATATAGCACATCGTTGCCTATGGAAGAAATGGATTGAATAAAAGCCTGGCGCAGACCGACTATCGCCGTGGACATTGTAGTAACGGCGACTATTCCGATGATTATTCCTAAAGTCGTAAGAACGGAGCGCATCTTGTTAACGGAGATAGCTTTCAAAGAAATAATTATCCCTTCCTTGAATTGCAACAATGTCTTGCCGAGATTTTTCATTCTTCATTCTCTCCGAATTTCTTAGCAAAGGCATCCGAATCGGGAATGTAACGATTCCGAACGGGCTCGGCAGCCTCTATCAAGCCGTCTCTCAAGCGTATTATCCTTTCGGCATGCTTGGCAATGTATTCTTCATGCGTTACGAGAATTATCGTATTTCCCTGTTCATAGATTTCATTGAAGAGCAACATTATCTCCTCTCCCGCTTTGGTATCCAAATTCCCCGTCGGCTCGTCGGCAAGAATAATCGAGGGTTCTGTAACCAAAGCGCGAGCGATTGCCACGCGTTGCCTTTGTCCGCCCGAAAGCTCGTTCGGCTTATGACGCAATCTATCGCCCAAACCGACGTGTTCCAAAGCCTTTCGTGCACGCTCTTTTCTTTCCGCCGAGGGAATACCGGCATAAATCAAAGGAAGCTCCACATTGTGCAAGGCATCCGAGCGAGGCAAAAGGTTAAAAGTCTGAAATACAAAGCCTATCTCTTTGTTTCGTATTTCCGCAAGCTCGTTATCATCCATTTCGCTTACCTTTTGCCCTTTGAAAAAATATTCTCCTTTCGTAGGTGTGTCCAAGCAACCGAGAATATGCATCAAAGTGGACTTGCCGGAACCGGAAGGTCCCATTATGGCAACATATTCGCCTTTATCTATGGTCAACGAGATATCTCGCAAAGCGTGAACTTTTTCCGTCCCCACCTCGTAAATTTTAGCGACATTTCTCAGCGTAATTATATTCATTTTTCTTTCCGCTATTTTCTTCTTCTTTTCCAGTTTCGATTTTCCTTCTTAATAACAACTTTGGAACCGTTTTTCAATTCCTTAGAAATAGCGCGATAAGGACCGCTTACAACCGTTTCGCCTTCTTTCAAGCCGTGAACGATTTCAATATAGGATTCATCGCTAATTCCGGTTTTAACCTTTCTCATCTCCACGGTATCCTTCTGAACCACGAAGACAACTTCCTGCGGTTTTCTTTCCTTCATCTTTGTTTTCTTCTCTTGCATCGGAACTTTCGCCGCCTCTTCTTTTCTTCTTCTCTTTCCGAACGCTCCCAGCTCTTTCGGCATTCTTGCCGTCACGCTTTGAATGGGAACGGAAAGAACGTTTTGTTTTGTCTCGGTTTTAATCTGAGCATCGCAGGACATGCCGGGACGAAGCTTCGGTTCTTTATCCAAAAGTCGAATCTTAACCTCGAAGTTCACCACCTCCTCCTGCGAACCGGCGCCCGTAGCAATGGCGCTGTTGCCTATTTGAGTCACAACGCCCTTGAATTTGCGGTCTCCGAAAGCGTCGATTGTAATATCCGCCGTATCGCCCAAAGCGACCAGAACAACATCGTTCTCGTCCACCTCCACGGTAGCCTCCATTCTCGAAAGATCGGCAACAGTCATTAAATGCGTACCTTGACTGAAAGAACTTCCCAGCACCCGCTCGGAAAGTTCGACGTTAAGAGCGGTAATCGTCCCGTCGAACGGTGCATCTATTTCCGTCTTTGCCAAATTCTCTTCCGCTTCCTTCAAAGACTCCTCCGCTTGAATAACGGCGGATTTTTGAGCCTCGTAGCTACCTTCACTCTGCAAAAAGGAAGCTTTCGCCTTTTCCAATTCGGCATCGCTTGCCAAACCTTTGGCATACAATCCTTTCATGCGTTCATATTCGGCTTTCACCTGTTCCAAAGTAGCTTCCCGAACTTTCAACTGCGCTTTTGCGGCGTCCAAATTGGCTTTTGCCCTTTTCTTCTGCGCAATGTAAATATCGGGTTTTATTCTGACCAACAATTGCCCTTTTTTAACAAAATCGCCCTCTTCGACCGGCAGAGCGACAATTTCGCCGTTAACTTCGGGACGCAAAATAACCTGGTCCACCGGATTTATTTTACCCGTGGCATCAACGACTTGCGTGATTGTTCGTCTTTTCACTTTTTCAACCTGCACGGGTATAATATTCTCCTTCTTGCCGCCAAGAATAATTGCAACTACAACCGCAACGAGAAGAAGTCCGATAAGACTGAAAAAGACTATTTTCTTTTTGCTAGATTTTTTCCCTTTCCCATGTGCCATCTTAAAATTTCTCCTATTTAATATTTTCGTATTTTCTTACGTCAAGTTTTCCCAGAACGTTCAGCAAATTTTCTTTAAGTCTATAAAATTCAAACTCGGCGGAAATTTTGTTCTGAATCGCCTGTTGCAATGTTTTATCCGCTTGCAAAAGGTCTAAAATGGTAGCGGAGCCAAGAGCATAGCGTTCTCTGTTTATTTTTCTGTTCTCCTGTGCGGATTTCACATTTTCTATGCTTACCTCCAATTGCTTTTTGGCAGCAATCAAATCCAAATAGCCTTGTTTAATTTCCGTTTTAATTTGCCGTTTCAATATTTCCAAATCTTCTTGAGCGTTCAGGGCATTTATCTTTGCCATTTCAATCTGGCGTTCCGTGTTGAAGTTAGAAAAGATAGGTAGATTCAAGCTTAATCCTACGCTATAAACGCGTCTGTGAAACAAATCATTAGGGTCTGTAGCCGAGGTTCCGAAGGAAAAATTACCCGAAAGCCGTGGGAAAAGTCCGCCCTTCGCCGCTGTTATTCCCGCCAAGCGACTTTCATAAACAAACTTTTGACTCAAAAAATCGGGGCGATTCCTAAGCGCCACCTCCACCATTTTACTCACATCCTCAAATTCCTTCAAAAAACTCGTATCGGCGGTTTTTCCCTTTGCATGCGGATTTTCGAACATGTAATCTTCGAGCACATCAAGAGCAAGATAATTCAGCAAATTACTTTTTGCCTTCTCATATTCATTCTCCGCTTGAATTAATTGAAGCTGTGCATTACCGGTTTGAACCCTTTGGGCGAGGAGATCCGCCTTTGCCACCGCACCGAGGGAAAATTGTGCTTCTATGGTTTCAAGTTGTTTTTTATTATAAGCAAGATTTTCTTTCCTTACTTTCAAAAGTTCCTCCGCGCTCAGAACGGCATAATAAAGTTGCGTGGTTTTTAATACGACGTCCTCTTTTTGTTTCAAAAGTTGGAGCCGCGCCGCTTTCAAATTAAACTTTGCGCTTTTGACATTGGAGATATTCGCCAAGCCATCAAAGAGCGTCCACCCCCCGCCTGCGGAAACACGATAATTGCGCGAGTCAACTTGCGAAGGCGGTATAACCGTGGGACGCCCGAAAAAATCGATTTGCTTTCCACCGTCGTCGCTTATCCTGTTCCACCCCCAAGAACCGCTAACGCTTAAATTGGGAAATAAATTCCCATAGGCACTTTTGAGTTGGGACTCGCTCCCACGTAAATTGTTTTTTGCTTTAATCAAATTCGAATTCCTTTGCAGGGCAATTGAAATGGCTTTATCCAATGTCAATTTGTTCTGCGCATGTATTGTCATTACAAAAAGAAAACTGAAGACAAAAGCGAAGATTTTTTTCATTTCTACCTCAAAAAATTTACTAACCTAAAATTATGACGAAGCAATTCGTGAAAAGTTGCAAAAGAAAAGAAAGAATGTGTAAAATTCTTTGCGGTAGAGAAACGAACAACGCTTCGTATTTTAAAATAGTTTTTCTTACTTTTTAAAATCGGAATAAAACCTAAAAAACAATTTCTAATGGAAGATAAAAAAGGAAACAAGGAAAAAATTTTTCGCGGGGATTTTTGGAGTTATTTCCCGGGCACAAAATTGGGAATCTTCAGAAAATTCCTTGCCTCTTTTCTTTTGATATCCATACTTCCGCTTCTCATTTTCGGAATTTATTCTTACTCCTCGATGAGTCGCGTAGGAAAAACAAGCATCGAGAGGGTACGCGAAAGCATTGACGAAAAAACGAGAGGCACGCTTGTTCTGCAGGCGATTCAGACGGCGGAGGGAGTAAAAACTTTTTTGGAAAACTGTGAATCCGACTTACGGGATTTAGCGCTTCGTCCCGTTTCGGCAAAAATGTATTTGGAATTTTATACCACACACAAATCGGTCGTTTGGCTTCCCGACGGGCAGGGCAAAAGCAGTCCCGGAATAAAAAAACGTCTTCCTCTCTACAAGGAAATTTCATTCGTGGCACCGAACGGGCAAGAAATTGTCAAAATAAAAGACGGAAAAATTTTACCGAAACGCTTGCTTAAAAATGTTAGAAATCCCCGCAATACTTCCTATCTAAACGAGAAATATTTTGCACGAACCATTAAATTGCCCCCGGAAGAAATATACGTCTCTCATCTACACGGCTTCTTCGTAACGCCCAAGGAGCAATTCCCCAGCAAAAAAGACAAGGAGCTTTTGAAAATAGGGAAATATTACGACGGCGTAATTCGTTTTGCCATGCCTAAATACGAAAAAGGTAAATTAAAGGGAATTTTGGTCCTGGGCTTAGACCATGCGCATTTAATGGAATTCACACAGCACCTTATACCCAACAGCGGGGACAGAGTGGTTTTCCCGGATTACAACTCGGGCAATTACGCTTTCCTTTTCGACGACGAAGGTTGGATTATCACACATCCGAAATTTTGGGACATTCGCGGGGTGGACAAATCGGGCAATCCCGTTCCGCCTTTCACGTCGCACACACCGAAAACGCTACTTCGCAAGGGACTGATACCGTTTAACTTGGACAGCGCGGGTTTCGTGCATCCGAATTATCCCTTTGTGGCAAAGGAGGTTCGCAAACTAAACTCGGGTTCCGTATTGACAAGAAACGTGGGTGGAACGGTAAAAGTTATGGCTTATGCTCCTATTATTTACAACAAAGGTGTTTACAAAAAATACGGGATTTTCGGGGGAGTTACGATTGGCTCGGAAATTCACCGTTTTCGCGGTTCCGCAAACACCGTAGCGCGGGAGTTAGGCGCCAAAATTCAAGCATTCAGGGACGACTTGATAGGATTCACTATCTTCACATTTCTAATTGTGCTTATCGTGGCATGGTTCTTCTCCCGCAGCTTTAGCGAGCCGATTAAAAAACTGACCGAGACGGTAAAAAACTTTTCCGAAGGGGATTTGAAGGAAATAAGCAACGTAAAAAGAAACGACGAAATAGGCGTCCTTTCGAATTCCTTCAACGTAATGGCATACGAACTGAAAAAAAGCAGGGAAAAACTCCTCCTTTCGATGAAGGAATTGGAACGCTCCCGCGAAAATGCCGTCCGCTACGCCAAGGATTTGGAATATCAATTAAAAATATTTTCCGCAATTCAATCGATAAGCAACCTGCTGGGCAAAACCTTCGACGAAAAATTTATCATAAAAGAAATTCTGCGTCTCTCCGTGGAAGCCGTAGGATTCGACAGAGCAATTCTTTATTTATTGGACGAAAAAGGGAAATATTTGGAATGCAGAGATATTTACGGATTTACCGAGGAGGAAGAAAAATTTGCACGCCGCTCCAAATATCACATAGAACATCATGATTGCATAGAAACACGCGTATTAAAAAAGGGAGAAATCATTTTCGTTAGAAACTTTAAAAAATACAAGGACGCAACGGAAACGGACAGAAAAATCAATAAAATTTCCAAGAGCAATTCTTTCGTGTATGTACCGTTGAAAATCAAAGAGAAAACCATCGGCGTATTGGGAGCCGACAAATTGCGCACCAAAAGGAGAATCAAAAAAGAGGAAATAAATTCTCTCCAGGTCTTTGCCAATCAAGTTTCCCGCGTGATAGAAAATGCAAGATTATATCAACGGATAATTTCCCAACGAAACTTTGTAAACGACGTATTCAACAATATGCTCAACGGCGTGCTTACGACGGACGGTAACGGAATTGTTACCAGCATAAACGACCCGGCACGAAAAATATTGGAATTAAACGGCAAAGTAACCGGCGAATCGGTTTACAAAATATTCCCCGAATACAACAACTTGCTGACGGAAATTGAAAAAGCTCTTGCCGAAAGCGGAGTGTACAAAAGTTACAATCAGAAAATTTTAATAAACGGCAAGATAAAATATTTAAATATCAGTGTTTCCAGATTCGAAGGGAAATTCGAAAACCAAATACCCACGGTAACGATAATTCAAGACCAAACGGAACGGAAGGCATTGGAAGACCATTTACACAAAATAGACCGCTTAGCTTCCCTGGGAAAATTCGCCGCGGCTATAGCCCACGAAATACGGAACCCTCTCACGGGATTAAGTCTTTTTCTGGACGACATTCACGACACGGTCTCCGATAATCCGAGATTACGAGAAACAATCTCCCGCGCTCTGGACGAAATAGAACGACTTGAAAATCTGGTGAACGAAATATTGGACTTCGCCGCACCCTCAGCAAAAGAAATGACAAGCACCGATGTTAACAAACTTGTAAATTCCACGCTGGCTTTTGTGGAAAAACAAGCCGCAAAAAACGGTATAGAAATAAAACTGGAACTTTCAGAAAAAATTCCTCAAGCCCAAGCCGACCAAGGCAAATTGCGCCAGGCTTTGTTGAACATACTCCTTAATGCCATTCAAGTGCAAAAAGAAGGAGGTAAAATCCTAATCAAGACTTCCGTTTCCAAGTCTCTCAAAAATATCAGTCTGGAAAGTAGCAAAGACCGTTGGATAACCATTTCCATAGAAGATGCGGGTCCCGGCATACCGGATGAATTAAAGAACGAAATATTCGAACCTTTCTTCTCGCAAGCACCCGACGGCACGGGTTTGGGACTTGCCATTGTCCACTCGATAATCAACGAGCACAGGGGACATATATTCGTGGGCGATTCCAAGCTGGGCGGGGCAAAGTTTTCAATTTTTCTCCCGATTTAATATTAAATTTGTTTTAAAAAATCAGAAATTACGGAAATAGCCAATGGGCAAACAGTGGAAAATACTAATAGTTGACGACGAGGACTTTCTTAGAAACAACTTACAAAACATTTTGGGAACAGCGGGCTACGAAATAGTAGCCGTGGAAGCGGGAAATTCCGCATTGGAATTGATAAAAAGCTCCGATTTCGATTTGGTTCTTTTGGACTTAAATCTCCCGGACATAAACGGCTTGGAAGTCCTTAGACAAATCAAAAAATTGAACGAGGAAACTTTAGTTATAATAATGACAGGCTACGCTTCCGTAGAATCCGCCGTCGAGGCGTTGAAATTGGGCGCATACGATTACATTAAAAAACCTTTCAAAGCCGATGCCATAAAACTGATTATAAAACTTGCAATCGAAACCCTCGCATTAAAAAAGCAGGTTAAACAATTAAGAAAACAAACACCTCAAGACTCCAGTTTCAGTAAACTATTGGGAACAAGCCCAGCAATTACTCGGCTTAAAACACAAATTCGGGAATATGCAAAATACGATTCCGAAACGGTTTTGATTACCGGTGAAAGCGGGGTAGGGAAAGAATTGATTGCTTCCGCCATTCACGATTTAAGTCCGCGAGCCGAGAAACCTTTCATAGAAATAAACTGTGCTTCCATTCCCGAAAATCTTTTGGAAAGCGAGCTTTTCGGTTACGAGAAAGGGGCCTTCACGGACGCCACTCGCTCCAAAGAAGGAATTTTCGAAAAAGCTCACGGCGGAAGCCTATTCCTGGATGAAATCGGAGAAATGAGTTTGGCGCTACAGGCAAAATTACTGCGAGTGATAGAAAACAAGCGCTTCCGACGTCTGGGTGCTACGACCGATAAGGAAGTCGATGTGAGAATAATCGCCGCCACGAACAGAAATCTCGAAGAAGCAATTTCGGCAAGAGAATTCCGAAAGGATTTATATTACCGCCTGAACGTTCTGCGCATAGAAGTGCCACCTCTCCGCAAAAGGGATAAGGACGTACTCGAACTAGCTGAATATTTCCTTCTGCAATACGCTGATAAATTCAAGAAGAAACTAAAGAGCTTCGATAAGAATGCAAAAGAAATTTTGCTAAAATATTCATGGCCCGGAAACGTACGAGAACTTAAAAACGTAATAGAGAGAATCGCCATTTTACACGACAAAGAAATTATCAACGGCGAAGAATTATTAACGGAATTGGGCTCCGATACCGAACAGAAAGAAAAATTCGAAATGGATTTCGAAAACGATTCCCGTGGCTTGAAAGAAATAATGGACGAAGTCGAAGCGCGCATATTGGCGGATGCATTACAAAAATCGGCAGGGAATATCACGAAAGCGGCGAAACTATTAAAAATTCCCCGCGAAACATTGAGATACAAATTAGAGAAACACAAGGTGAAAGTCGAACAAAATTAAAACACGCCCCGTTTCTTAAAATATCTTCACTCTTAAAATTTAAAAATAAAAAGCCGGCTGGGAGCCGGCATTAAATTTTCAAGCAACAAGGATTAACCAAGATAAGCCTTTAGGCTTTTACTCCTCGAAGAATGACGCAGGCGCATCAAAGCCTTTTCTTTTATTTGCCGAACCCGTTCGCGAGTCAGGTTCAGAATCTCACCTATCTCCTCAAGAGTAGCCGAGTACTCGGAATTTATTCCGAAATAGAGGCGAATCACTTCGGCTTCCCTTTCCGTCAAAGTCGAAAGAGCTCTTTCAATCTCCTTTTTAAGCGACTCACTCATCAAATTAGCGTCGGGGTCCGGTTGCTCGCTATTGGAAAGGACATCCAAGAGAGAGCTTTTGTCGTTATCCGACTGCGAAAAAGGAGCATCCACACTTACATGGCGTCCCGCATGTTGCAAAGCGTAAGCCACTTCCTCTTCCGTCATATCAAGTTCCTGAGCTATCTCCGCATTCGTAGGCTTACGTTCCAGCTCCTGCTCAAGCTGGCTGGCGACCTTGCTTATTTTGGTAATGGCTCCCACTCTGTTAAGAGGGAGACGCACCATTCTCGACTGGTCGGCAATGGCTTGCATAATCGATTGTTTAATCCACCAGACAGCATAAGAAATAAATTTAAAACCGCGTGTTTCGTCGAATTTTTTGGCGGCTTTGATTAAACCGATATTTCCCTCGTTAATCAAATCACCCAGGGAAAGTCCTTTGTTTTGAAACTGCTTTGCGACGCTCACCACAAAGCGCAAATTGGCTTTTACCATTTTGTCCAATGCAGCCTGGTCGCCTTTTTTAATGCGAGCCGCCAATTCGATTTCTTCTTGGGGAGTAATCAAATCTACCTTGCCAATCTCTTGCAAATACCTATCTAAGCTTTGGCTCTCACGATTCGTGTACTGTTTGGTAATCTTCAATCTATTACTCCTCTTGTTGTTTGACGTAAAAAAACTTTTTCGTTCCTTTTAGATTCCCACCGCCCCAAAAAGTTTCCGAAAAAAGCTTAACAATTTAAGAAAATATTTAATTTTTTTCTCGCTTTTTTAAAGAATTTTAATGGGAGGAAAGACAAAAAAAGCCGGGCTACAAACACCCGGCTTTAGTAAAATATTTCATGGGAACTAATTCGAAACTTTTGCCGGGAAAAGTACTTCCTCGACTATTTTCTTCATAGTTTCCTTCGGATAAGCACCGACCGCCATTTGGGGCTTATCGTTAAGAGGAATAAACAGCAAAGAAGGAATGCTTCTAATTCCAAAAGCCGCCGCCAATTCCTGCTCTATTTCTGTATTAACTTTGTAAATCTGAAGTTTACCGTCATACTCTTTATCCAATTCTTCAAGAACAGGGGCAATCATTTTACACGGCTGGCACCATTCCGCCCAAAAATCTATGATGGCGGGTTTGTCGCCTTGATATTCCCATTCGGTTTTGTGCTCATAATCAAAAACCTTTTCCAAAAAAGTCTGTTTTGTCAGGTGTTCTATCATTTTAACATCTCTCTTAATTTGTTAATAATTAAATTTATCGTGGGGTTTGATGTATAGAACTTGAAAAGGTTTCAAAGAAAAACATTTAATTCTATGCCACTCCCAAAAGGTTCAAACCGTGAATGGTAAGGAAAGCCAGAAAATAGGCAAGGGAAGTGTAAATGGTAAGTTGCAAAAGAGGAATTCTCCAACCGCCCGTCTCTTGTCGGGAAATTGCCAACGTGGAAATACATTGCAAGGCAATGATAAAAAACACTATTAGCCCTATTACCTTCGAGGTGGTAAAGAGGGGTTCGTTCGTACCGGCAATTTTGGCATTTCGCATGGAGGAAATAATGGAACTTTGCAGGCGATTTTCGTCCGTGGTAACGCTAAAAATCAACGCCATAGAACTTACGAAAACCTCTCTTGCCGCAAAGGTGGTAACAAGTGCAACTCCCACTCGCCAATCCAAGCCCAGCGGTTTCATCAAAGGTTCTATTATTTTCCCCAAGTCCGATGCATAAGAATCAGCTAATCTTGCAGAAGCAAGATTTTTCTCGTATTGCGCTTGGGTTAAGCCGTCCTTTTCAAGAGGAGGATTGTAATTCGGGAAATACGTCAAAAACCACATCACCAATGAAAAAGTAAGAATTACCGGACCCGCCTTGCTTATGTACGTCCTGGTACTAAGGTACATATTCCTCAGCACCACAGAAATCGTTGGGATTTTATAGGAAGGTAATTCAAGAATAAATCCCGTACTTTCCTCCGCTCGAATTATTTTCTTTTTAAGTTTATTGATTACCGCCGCTACAATCAAAGCCATAGCAATTCCGAAAACGTATATTACCGCCAGTCCTATTCCCGCAATCCACAATTTATCGTGAGGGGTGAGGAAAGAAAGCAAAAGCACATAAACAGGCAAGCGCGCCGAGCAACTGATTAATGGAATTATAAAAATCGTAAGAATCCGTTCCCGCCTGTTCGGAATCGTACGTGCCGCAAGTATGGCGGGGACAGCACACGCAAATCCCGAGAGCATAGGCACAAAAGAGCGACCGTTCAATCCAATTTTACTGAGGGGTTTGTCAATTAACATGGCGCTACGGGCAAGATATCCCGTATCTTCCAGAAATCCGAGAATTAAAAAGAGAATCATTATTTGCGGCACGAAAATCGCTACAGCTCCCGTACCGTTTATCACTCCGTTGGCTATCAATTCCGTCAGCCAATTATGTCCCCAAATTTCAAACACCAATCGGTTCAGTTCCGCAAAGGCTAAATCCACCAAATCCATTAAAGGCACAGCCAACCAAAAAATCGAAATGAAAGTCAGCGCCATCACCAAAAAGAAAATAATCAATCCCCAAACGGGATGAAGCAAGACTTTATCTATTTTCAACGTTCGTTTATCGGGTAAAATATTTATTTCCTCGGAATTTACCTCGCCGAATGTTTCTTCCTTAACAGGCAAAAGAGCTTGACTTACCATTTCCTCGATTTCTTTGAACGTCTCTATAAGATTAATCGAATCCCGCCACAATTCGGCACTCTCACGGTCGGGGTTTTTCTTAACGCCTTCAAGATTTTTGCGCACAATTTCTATTACTTTTTCCGCGTCTTCTTCCCTACGCGGGTCAACGCTTAGGACATCAACCCCCAATTTTTCCCGCAAAACTTCCGTATTTATTTTAAATCCCTTCTCCGCCAGGATATCCCCCATAGTCAGAACGGCAACCACTTTGAAATTCGCCGAAATCAATTCCTTAAGCAAAAGCAAATGTCGCGAAAGTTGGCTACTATCCAACGTAACGAGAAGCAAATCGGGAACTCCGTATTTCGGATTGGAAAAAAGGGAATCAATCGTTACTTCCTCGTCCGGTGAACCAGGCACAATGCTAACGATTCCCGGTGAGTCCAAAAGCATTCCTTTGCAATCAAACTTGGAATCTATTTCACTCGTATGATACTCGATAGTGGAACCGGGGTAATTGACGGTTTTATAATTCTTTCCGCTGAGCAGATTAAAGAGAGTGGTTTTGCCCGAGTTCGGGGGTCCCACGAGGGTAATAATCGGATTCAAATTACGTTCTTTATTCATGCGACCTTAATCGATTCCGCCTCGCTTTTGCGCATGGCTATTATCGTTCCCCTGACCGCAAAAGCCAACGGGTCGTTAAAAACGGAAGTTGCCAAAAGTTCTATTTCCTGCCCGGGAGTGAAGCCGTATTCCAATATTCTTCGGGCGGCGGGATGATTCAAATCTATATCAATTATCTTTGCCTTTTCTCCGCTACGCATATTTGCCGCACTTCTCATCTTTTCCTTCATTTTATATTGCTAAAATTATTTAGATTAAGTCTAACTAAGATAAACACGTAAGGTGAATTATTCAAGAAATTCGGAGAACAAAATTGGAGGGTAAATTTTTCTTCCGAGAAATTCCCCCAAGAGAATTCGATTTTTAGCGCTATATTTGTAAACAAGTTTCGGGGAATATAAGCAATGGAAAAGCTAATAAGAAAAATCAAGAACTTGGGAATATTTCTCTTTGTCGTTAATATTCTCTCGCTCACATGGTTTTTCATCGATTATTTAGCCCTCAAAAAGATTTGGGCGGAAACAAATCAAAGCCATGATTTCGAATGGTTAATGGTAATTCTAAGCTCCATCCCCTTTGCACTGTTAATCATCATCGCCTTTATTTTTCTTTTCTACGTGCTACGTTTAAATATGAAATACAAATCGGAAAAGAAAAAAGAAAACGAAAAAACGGAAAAACAGGACAATGCTTAAAATAGGTTTGGCGCTGGGAGCCGGTGGCGCAAGAGGCTTGGCACATATTTGTTTCCTGGAAGTCTTCGACGAACTCGGGATTAAACCGAACGTCATCGCGGGTTCGAGTATCGGCGCAATAATCGGAGCGGCTTACGCCGCCGGAGTCAGCGCTTCGGAAATAAGAGAAAACGTAGAAGAGATAATTTTTACCAAGGATGCCAAATTCTGGGAATTGCGCAAACGCTCGGAAATACTCAAGGCAATGAATTTTATTGACCCTCAACTTTCCACAGGCGGGTTTATTAAAGGAGAAAAATTCGTAAATTTTATGGGGGAAAGACTCGGCGTAAAAACCTTCGAGGAGCTAAAAATACCGTTGAAAATAATCGCTACGGATTTTATTGACAACAAAGCGGAAATATTGGAAAAGGGAGATTTATTAACCGCCATTCGTGCAAGTTACGCCATTCCGGGACTTTTTGCCCCCGTGGAATACAAGGGGAAAATGCTAATGGATGCTGGAATGAGCAATCCCCTGCCCTACGATGTCATTTCCGACGAATGCGATATTACCGTCGCAGTGGATGTTACGGTCAACAAAGCCAAGCAATTTAAGGAAATTCCTCCTGTTTACGAATTGCTTTTTGCCTCTTTTTCACTAATGCAACGCTCCATTATCTTGGAAAAATTGAAAAGGCACACGCCTGACATTTACATCGATACAAATATCAACAATGTTCGCGTTCATGAGTTCAAAAAGATTAGAGATATTTTCGAACAGGCGCGTCCTCTTAAAAGCAAATTAAAGAGAGAGCTTGAGAAATTTATTGCAAGAAATCAATAATTGCTTTTAAACTTGTACAATCCCCCGCCATACGTGGCGACCCAAATTATACCGGTATTCTTATCGTAAGCAATCCCTTTGATGTTCTCATTAGACAACGGAGTATTTGCCAAGCGATATTCCCTTCTATTACCCCATGTTACAAACGTAACAACGCCTTGATTAGTGGAGACCCATTTCCTTGTTCTTCCGTCTTTCTCAACATGTAAATCAATAGAAGCTATCACATTCGAGGGCAGAGGCGAATAGCTCGAATACCAAGAATTGTTATGGAATTTCACCAAACCTCCCTCCTTCGTATTCGGGTCGGGATAAAAACCTATCCAAACCACATTTCCCTCGGCCGCTATCGCCGAGACGGTCGCACTGGGTATATCTGCATAGAGAAATCCTTTGACATCAAACTTGTTTATGTATTTTGTCCACGTGCCGTCGGGATGCAACACCGCCAAACCCAAACCTTTCGAGCCGACCCAAATATTGCCGAAATTGTCATGAGCCAAGCCGGAAACCCAACGATGTGGCAAACCGTCCTTGCCAGGTTGATAATAACGCCACGCGGATCCCCTTTTTCGAAGCAATCCGTAATCGGTGCCAACCCAGAGCGTACCGTCATCCTCCGCATCCAGAACGGTAACATAATCGGACCTGAAAGGAGCGCCGCTTTCCGAATTAAAAACTTGCCATGAACCGTTTTCGATAAGCGCCAGTCCGTTCAAAGTTCCGACCCACACTCGATTTTGTTTATCAACAAGAATGGTTGTGATATTATCATTGGGCAAAGCGGAATTAGAGCTATTGTAAACCGTCCAATTCTTCCCGTCGAAAGCAACCAGTCCAGAGGAATTCGTGCCGATCCATTTCACATTATCGGAATCCACGGCAACATCCGTAATAGCATTATCCGGTAAGCCGGAAGTGGCAACCGTATAATCGACCCAGACGGTAGTATCTCTCAACATCAAAGAAGCATCCGCGGTTTTTCCGCTCTCAACGGCAACTGTTATGCTATCGCTACGAAACCCTTCGCGTTCATATTTAATTTCGTAATAACCGGGCACAATTCCCTTTATCTTATATGGGGTCTTATGCGACAGCAAAGAATCGTTAAAATAAATTAAAGAAGAATCAGCATTTGTATTGCAATAAATCGTGCCTCGCATAAGAGGGTTCTTAAAATAATCGATAAACACATAATGAGAATCGCCATTCTCGACGGTTACGGAAAAAGAAGTGTCTCTATAAAGCTTTTTCTTAAGAGTAAAAATATATGTCCTTTCCTCCAGCCAAGGCAAGCTGGCGGGTGTTACCATGCCGGAATTCCTCCCGTCCTCATAAATCAAAGCGCCTTCGGGATTCGAGGAAATGTAAATATACCCCACTGGCACGGGAGTCATCGGCGGGCTCACGCTTAAAGGTTTGTCGCATCTTTGCAACGACAGAGCAAGAATCAAAAGAAGCGCTATTTTGAAAAAATCTTTTCTCCTCATCTTACGGTCTCGTCAAATAACTATAACCCATTTTCAACAGATATTCCGTATCGATAAAAATCGCATATTTCTGAACCGTATAAGAACCGAAAACCCCAAACCCACCTTCGATATTAGTAAAATCCAATTCGTCAACACGAACCGAAAACTCATCGCCGATTTTTCGGGAAGAAGAATAAAAAGCGGAAAGATTGCGGTCGTAAATATAAAAGTGAATTATTATGGCGCGTATTCGATAATTCGATTTTACGGGGTCGTCCTTCGAAATCTCCCTCAGAACATTTCCTATAGCCAACGTGTCTATTTTCAAATAAAGATTGTTCGAAGGGCGAGCATAGACGGGCACGCGCTTTCCGTTATCAACGGTGTAAGTAAGCGGGACATCCACTTTTTCCAAATGAAAAACCCCGTTGATTTTCTTATCATAATAAAGCATTACACGAGGGGAGTAAACCAAATCGGGCACGGAACTGCGCCATCTAAGCATAACATACGGTTTATCTTTGCTGGGAAAAATGTTATCCGTATGCGAAACGTCCAACTCCC
Source organism: uncultured Melioribacteraceae bacterium (assembly GCA_964611145.1). Taxonomy (GTDB): domain Bacteria; phylum Bacteroidota; class Ignavibacteria; order Ignavibacteriales; family Melioribacteraceae; genus WFQV01. The sequence continues at coordinate 69,121 of CAZSYM010000008.1, read as the reverse complement.
ACGGGTTCAAAACCTTCGTCTTCGCCTTTAATCGCCGACCGTTAGGCAAAAGGCATTCTATTTCGAGGACGTCATCCTTTTTCGGAATCAAGTTATCGGTGTAATAAAACCTTGCCGAATCGGGGTAGCGTTTGTCAATTGTACGCACGGTCACGGAATCTCTCAAAATATGCACCTCGTCCTTTCCGCGCCAAATACGTATAAAACAATTTTTAACAAAGGGGTCTTTCTTGTTTGCGAAAGGATTAAGCCCTTCCACATCATAACTTTTCGTAACGGTTACAACTTGCAAATTCGTATCCGCGCGCATTATACCGAAAAGCGCATAACGTTCCTGATATTCCCCCTTAGGACTAAAGGGTTCTTCGTTGCACGCCGCAAGCCAGAACGCCAGCAAAACCAAAATCGACGGGAGAAAAACTTTTTTCATAAGGTCACCTTGATTGTAGCCGTTGGTAGAAATGGCAACATATTTACGATTTCCCCCGTATCCCTTTGAAAATAAAAGATATTTTTCCTGTTGTAAACATTCAGAATACTAAAATCCAAATCTATTTTAACAAAATTAAAATCGAACTTTTTCGACATACTAAAATCCAAACGGTGATAATCGGGAAGTCGTCCGAGATTTCTATCTCCCAAAATCGCATAGGGTAAATAAGAATCGTATATATACCATTCGTTGTGAAAATCCCCAAGTGCAAGTTTATCGTAATAACCGATTATTTGCGTATATGGCAGTCCCGAACCGAAAATCCACATTGCACTTGCTTTCCAGCCTTTACCCAAATCCACTCCCAAGCTCAAATTAATGGAATGCCGTGCATCGAAGCGAGGAACGTAGCGCCAACCGTTAATAACCTTATATGCCCATGCAAGCGAATAGGAAGCGGAAAACAGAAAAGGCGATTTAGAATAATTCAACTCAAATTCCGCACCGTAAGCTTCCCCTTGAGCGGAAAGTAAATCTTTATCCTCAAGAAATTTTTTATTATCGTTAACGGCGGTAATATTAATCAATTTTTTATAATAAGCCTCCGTTTTGAATTTCAAATTCAAAAGAGGCTGAATTTCCAAACCAGCGATGTAATGCACCGCTCTGGAAACCGGCAAATAATCGGGAATAATAATGTAAGGCTCAAAAAGCGTTATGACCTCCGCCTCTTCGGAAACCGTGGTAATTTCCTGCTGATAAACTCCCCACGAAGCTTTAAGTTTTAACCAATTGAAAACATTGTATGTCAAATTCACACGGGGTTCCACAAAGAAATCCCCCGCCTTCGTAAGCCCTTTCAGATTTGCGCGCAGCCCCACATCGGCGCCGAAAGTTTCGAACTGCAACAATTTATATTTCGTGAAAAATCCGATATAAGCCCCCGAATTGTCGATGTTTGTATGAATACCGAATTGATTTTCCTGCTTTAAAATCGTGTGAAGACTCTGGAACTCCATTCCGAACTCAATTTCGTTCTTGTTATCGAAGAGATAAGTAAAATTCATATGGAGAAAGACATCGTCCAATTTATTCTTCTTGGGACGTGCACGACTAAAATTCGGTATCAACTCTCCCAAAAACTGGCTAAACGAAATTGTGAAATCCGAATAAAGGGGTCCCGTATAAATCTGGAACCAATTGAAGGAAAAAATATTATTAGTCCAACTGAAATCTTCTCTCAAAAGATTTTCGTTCAAGAGTCTATCCTTGCTGGAAAAACCTTGTATTGTAAACTTGGAGCCGGGGATAAAATGGGGATTTGCATAAGTAAGTTTTGCGGAAAAATCATAAAACTCAAACGGCGGTTGATTACCGTTCAGAAATTTTTTCAAAACGCGCGTGGAATAAGTGCGTCGTCCCGAAACGATAAAAGAGCCGTGGGGTATGGGACCCTCCAAAAGAGCCTTTGCGGTTAAGAAACTCGCCACCCCTTTTGCGGAAAAGCGATTTTTGTTTCCGTCCTTTGTACTTATTTTCAAAATGGAAGAAAGTCGCCCGCCGTACTCGGCGGGGAAACCTCCTTTATAAAATTCCGCGCTGTTCATTATCTCGGGGTCAATCACACTAAACATACCGAAGGCATGGAAAGGATTATAAATAGGCGAACCGTTCAAAAGCACGAGGTTCTGATTACTTGCACCTCCACGAACGTAATACCGTGCGGATATATCACCCGTATAACGCACACCCGGCATGGTTTGAATAGTGCGGAAAATATCCGCTTCCACGCTTTGGGGCATAGTTTCCAATTGCTTCACTGTAATTCTTTGCAAGCCGATATCCGCCGCGTTCTTTTCAACCGTCTTACGCCCGATTTTTTCAATCGTCCCCAATTGCACGCTCGATTGCGTTAAAGCGACATCAACTTGAGTTATTCTATTTGCGGCAATAAAAACCTTCACTTCCTCGGTTTTATATCCCACATAAGAATAAGTAACCGTATAAGTTTTTCCTCCCGGAACGCCGGTTATAAAATACAATCCTTGTGCATTCGTAGAAGCTCCGAGTCCCAATTCCTTAATAAAAACGTTACCGAAAGCCAACGCCTCGCCGGTTTCCTTATCGGTCAAAAACCCCCTTAGCTTTCCCGTGTTCTGAGCGGAGAGTTCAAACGGCAAAAAAATTATATAGAGGAATACAAGAATTTTCTTAATCACTTTTACCTAATTCCAATTTTCGAAGACGAAATCTATAGAAATAAAAATTCATACGAAAATGAGTCGAATTAAAAGACAAAAAGTTCCCTTTACTTTGGAATTCGTCGCTAAGAAAAGGTTTTATATAATGTTTGAACGTTCCCGGAGGGGAGTTCCCCCTCCGGTTAGAGTATCAAATCTCGGCGGGAAAACCTTCGTATTTCGGGAGAGCCATACCCAAAAGGATCAAAGCCACACCATCAGCCACAAGGCTTATTCCCACAAGCAAACCTATTAACCAAATTGCGCTGATAGGCCAGCCGAAAAGGAAAATCAATCCGATTAAAAAGGAAATTGCACCGTCGAGAACCATCCAGAACCAACCGGTGATGGGACGAAATTCCAATCCCAAAAAGATTCCGGCAAAGCCGTCAAAGAAAAAGTAAATCATCAGCAACAATCCCATAGCCGCCACACCTGTCAACGGCTCGGCGAAAATCACCGCCCCAATGATAAAAAGGACAATCGGTTTGAACCATGCCACCCATTTTCTATTGTAACTTTGTGCAACATGAAAAGCTGAAATAACGCTACCGAAAATAAAAAGCACACCCAATAAATACGAAAGTGCGAAAGAAGTAACAGCAGGCACAAATATGGAAATAAGTCCCGAAATAAGGAACAAGCTCCCTATTATCAAAGAATTTTTTCTGAACCTGTGCCTAACCGCGCTACTAACAAAAATGTTGATCATCTCCACCTCCTTGTTTTTTTATTTTCCCGCCGTTTTTACACCTCTTGCCTTCGTTCGGTTTCCTTCGCTCCCTTAAGTTCCACCGTTATGCGGTAATCGAGAAATACATTTATCTTTTTACACGGTAACCATAGGAAACAATATAATTTTCATCTATGGCAATATCGGTTATTATTTTCAGATATGAGCCGAAGACGCCAAAACCTCCGTCGATATTGGAAAAATCCAATTCATCAAGACGAAGGGAATATTCATCGAGAAAATGCGTGGCGGAATAGTACGCGGAAAGGTTTCTATCATAGACGACCAACACGGCTCGGGCTTTCAAAATAAAATAATCCGCTTTCTGGGGATCCCCGTCGGAAATTCTGTTCATCGTTTCGTTAAAAGCATTGAGCGGAAAGCGAATCTCGGCATCGAAGCCGGGGCGAGGATAAATCGCTTTTCCGTTTTCGTATCTAAGCGGTACTTCCATTTCTTTTTTCTTGAATTCCCCTCCTTCGTAATGAAAGTAAATTATTTTCAATTTCAAGGCATAAAGCAAATCCGACTCCAAAGGTTTCCATGCGATATAAATACTGTCTCCAATCTGCGGAGGGATGATTCGCGTAATCTTAGCTCCGTCGTAATCCACTTTTCTGGGAATTTCGGTTTCACCGCTTAGAACGGTTCCATCTTCCAGAACGGCTTTTATTTTTGCCACATTTTGCGGAATCAATGAAAAATTCGATGCGTAATAAAAATAAACACTATCTTTGTAACGTTGGGTATCTTTCCGAGCCACAGAGGAATCGCGCATAATCACGGAAAATTTTCCCATCGAAAGTTCAACCTGAGCATTTTTCAAATAAGGAGCAAAGACTTCGTTTTCGGCAGGTCGGGGATAGCTCTGCGTAAGAACCGCCACTTGAAACGACGTATCTCCGCGCAAAATACAATTGAGAGAATATTTTTTCTGAAAAGTAGTTTGCACCAACACCTCATCTTTGCAAGAGACAAGCATCACCGCAAAAATTCCTAACCAAAAAAGCCTTCTTGCATTCATATTTCCACCTTCAAAGTTGCCGTCGGTAAGAAAGGTAGCATATTCACTCGCTTGCCTGTGTCCCGCTCGAAATAGAAAACATTTTTTCTGTCGTAAACATTGATAATGCTGACGTTGAAATTGAATTTATACCGCCCAATCGTGAAATTCTTCATCAGGCTCATATCCAAACGGTGATAAGCGGGAAGTCGAGAAGCGTTTTTTTCTCCCAAAATCAAAAAGGGCAAATAGGATTCGTAAATTTCCCAATCGCCAAAACCCGGATGATCGAAATAAAATTTGTCGTAATAACCCACAGTCGGAGTGAAGGGACGCCCCGAATGAAATATCCATGCGGAAGTGAAATACCAGCCTTTGCCAGCGTTAAATTCCAGGAACAATTTAACGGTGTTGCGCGAATCATAATTCGGGAAATATTTCCTTCCATCGTTTATTTTGTAAGAATAAGCCCACGAATACGAAGCGGTAAATCTTATCGGAGGCAAAAGTATTCGCAAAAAAGATTCCACACCGTAGCTTTCGCCAGAAGCCTCCACCAGGTCGGGTTGTTCGGGCAATTTCTTTTCCTTATTTATTTCGGGCAAATGTTGCATGGATTTTAAATAAAGCTCCGCATTAAAAATAACGGATTTGGAAAAATTCGTAAACACGCCGAAATTAAAATGCTCCGCCCTTGCCGGAGTAAGATAACCGGGAGTCAAGAACCATGGTTCAAAAAGCGGGACAACATCCGATTCGTCCGTAAGAGTTGTAATTCCCTGCTGATACGAACCGAAAGCCGCTTTAAGTTTAAAAGTCTTCGAAAGAAGGTAAGTGAAATTTATTCGCGGCTCTATAAAGAAATTTCCCCTATCCTTCAAGCCTTCCAGATTCACCCTCAAACCTAAGTCCAGCCCGTATTTCTTATTATTTCGAAACAGATATTTCCCATAAATACTTATATTCGCGCCGAAATCATTTATATCCGATTTTACTCCCGTCGGATTAAGAAAAGAAAGTCGGGTACGAATAGCTTTAAAAGAAAACCCCACGCCCAGCTCGTCGCTGGAATCATAAATATAATGGAAATCCATTCGCAAGGAAAAATCATGAACCTCGTTTTTCTTTTCCCTACTCCGCGCTCCGCCGGGGAGAATTTCCCCTTTTGAATCGCTGAGAGAAAGGCAAAGCTCCGAGTATAAGGGAGTGGAATAAACCTGAAATCTTTTAAGCCCTATCAAGCTGTTGCGCCAGGAAAATTTTTCTTTGATTCCCCCTATATTTTTAGTGGCATCCTTGCTAAAAAAGCCGTGCAATGTCCATTTCGAATTATCTATAAACTTTTTGCTCGGATTATGATAAGTAACCTTAAAAGCATAATCATAAAAATCGAAAGGAATGTTTTTCTCGCCCAGAAATTTTTTAAGAATCGAATTCGAATAACTTTTCCGCCCGTCTATATAAAAAGAGCCGTGGGGTATGGGACCTTCCGCATAAGCCTTGGCGGTAAGAAAACTAACGCTTGCTTTGGCACCGTAGTGAAATTTATTCCCTTCTTTGGTAGTTATTTTCATTATGGAAGAAATTCGCCCGCCATGTTCAACGGGAAAACCGCTTTTATAAAATTCCACATTGTTAATTATTTCAGGGTCAATAACACTGAAAATCCCGAAAGCATGGAAAGGATTGTAAAGAGTAACATTATCCAATAAAATCAAGTTTTGATTGCTAGCGCCGCCGCGGACATTATAGCGTGCGGAAATATCCCCCGCGGAACTAACACCCGGTAAATACTGCAAAGAACGGAGGACATCCGCTTCGACTCCACGCGGCACCGTTTCCAAATCCTTAACGGCTATTCTTTCCAAACCCAAATCCGCCGTGTTTTCCTCCACAACCTTTTCCCCCACTTTCTCTACCGTATTAAGCCAAACACTTGCCGGTTTCAGGAGAAAATGTAATTCCGTTATTTTCCTTTTCCCCACAAATATTTTCAATCGCTCGGAAGCATAGCCGACATAAGAAACCAATACATCGTAATATTTATTCGGGGGAATGTTTGTCATTAGGAAAAAACCTTTTTCGTCCGTGGAAGCGCCGTAATTTAATTCCTCAATCAAAACATTCGCAAAAGCCAAAGGTTCACCGCTCAAGGAATCGGAAACGAAGCCGCGTATTTTCCCCTCGTATTGGGCACGCAAAACAGCAGGCGCCAAAAACAGAATCAGATATGACAATATGTAAACTTTTTTTCTCATCGTAGGAAAATTTGATTTTTAAATTTGAAAATTTTCACGGATTTTCAAAATCGCTTCAAAAGATTTTATGACTTTAATGAATCGCCTCGGGCTCCGAGAAAATTGCCCTTGCCTTTATTCCCCATTATTTTTAATATCGAAGTTAAATTTTGAGGAATTATGAAAAAGCTAATTACGACAATTGCAATTTTTACTTTACTCTCCACCGTTTCAAAAAGTCAGAGCGTATTCGACTTTTTAAGAATGGACGTATCCCCTCGTGCGGCGGCGCTGGCGGGAGCATTCGTCGCCAACACGGACGACCCGAATCTGATTTTTTACAACCCTGCAGGTTTAAATTTGCTTACGGGGCAACAAGTATCTTTCTCCTATCTAAAACATCTTCTTGATATAAATTCCGCAAGCGTGGCTTATTCGCGAATATTTGAAAAAATCGGGAGAGTATCGGGAGGAATACAATACATAAATTACGGCAAATTCACACGGGCGGATAAATTCGGCAATAAGACAGGCGAATTCGGAGCCGCGGATATGGCATTTCTGATTGCATATTCAAACGAGTTCGATAAGAATTTCTATTACGGAGCAAATGTAAAATTCATTTATTCCGGTATAGACGACAGATACTCCACCGCCATTGCCTTCGATGTGGGATTGCTTTATTCCATTCCCGCCAGCATGTGGAATTTCGGATTCTCAATTTCCAATGCGGGCACACAACTTTCCTCCTACGCCGGGACAAAAGAATCCTTGCCTTTGGATGTAAAAATCGGCATCTCCAAAACATTGGCTCATCTTCCTTTCACGTTTTACATTTCCATAGACAAATTAAACCGCGAAGCGGAGGATATTGGCGAAAGATTAAAAGCCTTTTCCCTCGGCGGGGAATTCCGATTCGGTAAAGTTATCCGCTTACGTTTCGGGTTCGACAACGAGGCACGGCAGGATTTGAAAATAGGCACCGGTGCGGGCTTGGCTGGGCTTAATATCGGGCTTGGTATGCGAATCGCCCGTTACAGACTCGATTATGCTTATTCCTCACTCGGCTCAATCGGAGGCTTGCACAGAATAGGAATCACAACGGAATTTTAATCCCTATTTCAGAAATTTGTAAGGGTGCCTCAAATATTTTTTAGCAAGGGAGTGGGAATTGTGAAAATCCTTCACCTTCAACGTTTCCTTGTATTTTTGAACGGCCAAATCCCGATAGCCCAAAGCATCATACGCCATTCCCAAGTAAAGAAGGGAATTTGCCAGAAAGCCCGTTTGCTTTTTGACGTCTAATTTTTCCGAAAGGAGTTGAGAAATTCTCAAATACACAATAGCGGAATCCATTTTGCCTTCGATTTTAAACCAATTCCCGATATAATACGCCGCTTCTCTTAAAACTTTCTCGTTATAACCGGGGAAATTCCTTTTGCATTTATTATAAACGCCACGGAAAACCTCGGCCGTTTTTCTCCAATCCCCACGCCGAGCAAATGTTCGTCCGTAATAAGCGTTAAAAACGGGATTGTTCGGAAACCATGAAAAAAGTCTTTTAGCATAAGCGAAAGCGGAATCCACATTTTTTTCGAATGAATAATAAACCTGCAACAGAAAATAATTCGCTTCTATTTTAGCGAAATTTCCATGATATGCCACCTCTCGCAATTGACGCAAGCCTTTTTCCTTATTCCCGCCCGGAAAGAAGACCATAAAAGGTTTAATAAACGGGTATTTTTCGGGAATGGCGACCGCATAAAAATTGTAAATACCGAATCCCAAAATCACATCGATGTTTTTCGGGTCGAGCTTATGAATTTTCCCTATATACGGAAGCGCATCTTTGGCATCCAAAGCCGCTTTGAAAAACTCCTTTCGTATGGAATAAAGTCTGCCTCGGAAACCGAGCGCGCCTCCCTTGAAAAACATAGCGCGGGTATCCGTAGGATTTTTCCCCAGGATTTCATCACAAAATTCTACTGTTTCCGTAAGCTTGCGAATAAATTCTTTATCATAAGATTCGTTCTCCAAATCCAACATTATTTGCCACCAAAGTATCATTGCATCAAAAAATTTACCAGCGGGGTCATCGGGATACTTCCTTAACACTTTTCCGAAAGTAATACGAGCGGAATCGAATTTGATACCATAGATTTGATTTATGCCGATTGTAATCAACGAATCTCTTTCCCTCAAAGATTTTCCTTGCGCGCTTCCCACAAGAAAAACAATCATAACAAACAGAGTTCCCACAAACGTCCTTATGCTCACGATATCCCTTTATCTTTTTTGACTCGACTTCTTTAAAAATAATTTTAATAAATTTAACATCCAATAAATTTCGGATATTTAAACTATGAAAAAATTTTGGCTTTTACTTTTAATAATCCCTTTCGGCTGCGGGCTGAACGCTCAAACGCGAGATACTCTGCAACTTACTCTTAAAGAAGAAATAACGCTCGGCGCTTCTTTCGACCCCGTTCCTTTTTATTACGGAGGCTGGGATTTCAATTTTTGGGGCGGATACAATCGCTTTAAAATACGTCTTGCACGCTCTCTGAAATATCCCTCCGAATTTTTGACGGACATAAACTTCGAAAATCTCAATTACAACACCACAGGACTTTACTTACAATACTTCCCTTTCACGAATTCCTATCGTCTCAACAATTTATGGTTTGAAATCGGAGGTGAAAAATCGGCGGGAAACATACGAGCGAAATTAACAGGCGGCGAAGGGAATTTCGATGAATACTTTCTCACAGCCTCCATCGGCTATCTCTGGTTTTTCTCATACCGTTTTTACTTAAACCCTTTCGTAACGGCACACTTACGAGTTTACGGCGACAAAACGATAATAATAAACGGTTACTATTACGATACTCAAAAACTTTACCCTGAAATCTCCATTAGAATAGGTTATCATTTTTAATCCGAGTAAAATGAAAATTAAAAACAGAATCACGGAATTATTTTCAATAGAGCATCCGATTATTCAAGGCGGAATGGTTTGGGTATCGGGCTGGAAACTTGCTTCCGCCGTTTCCGAAAACGGAGGGCTCGGTCTGATAGGCGCGGGGTCCATGAAACCCGAACTTCTCCGCGAGCACATCTTAAAATGCAAAGCCACAACACAAAAGCCGTTCGGAGTAAATTTGCCATTGTTGCGCGGCGACGTCGAAGATTTGATTCGCATAATAAAAGAGGAAGAAATTAAAATAGTTTTCACATCGGCAGGTCATCCCGGGAAGTTCATAAGGCTTTTCAAGGAAGACGGAATAAAAGTCGTGCATGTAGTAGCCTCCGTAAAGCAAGGCTTGAAGGCACAAGAATCGGGCTGCGATGCCGTAGTGGGAGAAGGCACGGAAGCCGGTGGGCATAACGGAAAAGACGAGTTAACCACATTTTCGCTTATCCCTCAACTTGCCGATGCACTCGACATTCCCGTCATTGCCGCCGGAGGAATAGCGGACGGACGGGGAATCCTTGCCGCATTGGCATTGGGAGCGGAGGGCGTTCAAATGGGGACAAGATTCGCCGCAACGGTTGAATCCTCCGCCGCCGAAAATTTCAAGAGAAAAATAGCCGAGGCAAAAGACAACGATACCGTGCTTATTTTTCGGCAAGTGGCACCAACACGGGTAATAAAAAACAAACTTTCCGAGCTGGCAATAAAACTCGAAACCGAAGGAGAACCGAAAGAGAAATTACTGGAATTACTGAAAGGCAAGCGTGAAAAACTTGGCATCTTCGAAGGCGACACTCAGGAAGGGATGTTGGAAGCGGGACAATCCGCGGGACTTGTGAACGAAATTTTAAGCGTCGAAGAGGTCTTCGAAAAACTAATCGGCGAATTTGACGACGCGTTCAAAAAACTTACCGACTCGCTTCATCTGTAAATCAAGGCATTTTTAATTTTATCCGCTTCGTAGGGAGCGGATAAAAAACCATTTAGGATTACGTATTTTATTCCCTTTTCATCCCTCAATACAAAATTCGCGAAATTGTCGGTCATAACTTTGGTATCGGGAATTTTATTGCCGACAATCAAATTAATCGGAAGGGAAGTAAAATTTCCCTCGGGCGCTTTTTCGGCAAAAGCGAACAAATTACCTTGCGCCGTTTCCCGCAAAGCTTTTTGCATTTCTTCGGTTTTTCCATGTGCAAAAGTTTCCGAAGATATTTCCCCTTTAACAACGGTCAAACCTTTGGCATTCAATTCCTCAATGCCCCAACTAAAAGACAAATCCCCTATATCCGCTATCTTCCCGACATAAAAAAAGCCGTTGTCCGAATAAAACTCATCTCTGTTAATTCCCACGTCGCAAAGAACATTGTCGCATAGAACGTTCCGCAAAACAAGGTCGAAATACTCTTCGCCGTTTTGAGGAATAGATTCATATACAGCCAAATCTTGCGCCTCGTAATCTCCTGTTGCAATAGCGTGGAAAGCCAGCAACAAAGCAAGGAAATTCAGCTTTCTAACGAAATTCCTGTTAGGGTCGGGGGTTCTACCGGATTCAATTAAAATCGTAGAAACGCCCATGCCTTGAATTCTATCGCCGAAAGAACGAGGTTCGTGGTCATCCTTGTATCTTGCAATTTTCCCATCGGCAAAATCATAAACGGACTCAAATAAAAAAGAGATTAATTTCATGGCTTCGATTCTGGAAGGGCTCAAATTTTTGTGATAATCGAACGGAGGAGCAAGGAAAGCCAACAATACCGGCTTTTTCTCTTTGCCGACGGAATACCGTTTGCTCTGATCGTGCAGATTAAATGCAAAACGGGGAGCACATTCACGCACAAGCGAATCAAGAATCTTAGCCTCGTTACTTGCCAAAGTGCGCGCGTCTCTGTTCAAATCTATTCCGAGCGCATTTCTTCGAGTGAAAACTTCTCCACCGTCGGGGTTCAGAAAAGGAAGAAAAACAACGGTAAGCTCATTACGAATTTTCTCTCGATAGGGATTAAACTCATCGTCGGCTTGTAAAAAATTGAATATGTCGAAAAGAGCCATTGTTGCCGTGGGTTCGTCGCCGTGCATCTGAGACCAAAGCAAAATTTTGGTTTTACCTTGCCCGAACGTTATCTTAAAAATCTCTCTGCGATTGTGGGAATACCCCGCTGTTTGAATGTGAAAATCATCGCCGAGTCGGGAAATCAACTCGGTTATTTCCTTATGGGTAAAGCGTGAGTTTTTTAAGGAATGCTCTTTATAACGCTCGTAATTTTCAAACAATCTTTTCGAAAAATTTCCCATTCCGCAACACTGCTCTAATGTCTATGTTCAAAATCCTGATGCAAATCGTTCGTTACTTTGAAATACTTTCCCCATTTTCTCAAAAGTTCATAAGAATAAATCCCATCGGAATTTCCATCCTTCCAAAAAATATTTATTGCGTAATTTCCCACCACTTCGATTTTTTCAATTTCATATTTACCGGGTCGGTCGCTTTGTTTTTTAGGAGGTTCATAATGTTTCCAAAGAATTGTTTCGCCCTTGTTGCCCGCGTCAGGGGATTCGTCCCGCAAATATTTCACGGGATAATCATACACTTCGCCGTCTTCCCATTCTATTTGCAAGGTTTCCTTTGAGAGCAGCTTTATTTTCTTAGGTTTAATCATTTCCAACGATATTTTTTAAGAAACAAATTCAAATATAACGAGAGAAAAAATCAGGCGTAAGGAAAATTTTTGGACATTCAAGTTCAAAAAATTTAAAATTAAAAAGCCGGACGCAACGCCCGGCTTTATATTCTTGAAATTCTCTCTCCTTATTTCAGAAGAGTCATTTTCTTAGAAATCTGGAAGTTACCGAATTTCAGAGTATAAATATAGCTTCCGCTGGCAACCTTTTGACCGTAATCGTTCGTGCCGTCCCACTGAACCTTGTAGGAACCTTTATTATAAACCTTGGAAGCTATCAAAGTTTTAACCTTTCTACCCAGCATGTCGTAAACAATCAAAGAGATTGTATTTTTGACAGGGAGAGAAAATCTAATATTGGTAGTCGGGTTAAAGGGGTTAGGATAATTCTGCTCGAGTTTATAATCCTTAGGAGTAATGATGGCAACATCCTTAGCCTCAATTCCCGTACCTGCGCCAGCTTCAAGTATTCTTATACCCCAAGCTTTCGGATTGTGTACGGTCTCGGCGGAAGTCGTATCCCAAGCCGAACCGTTCCAGGAAAGGTGGATATAAGTGGTATTATCGTTCAGCCCTTGATAAGGCATGATAATATCCTGTTTGCCGTCCTTGTCGAAATCCGTATTCTTAGCATAAAGCTTGGATACGAAAGCTTTGTTTATCGAATAAACGGTATCTTGAACACCGGCAGAATCTTTATAAACCACTTGGTCATAAATGTCAGGGGTACCTTCATAAATAACGGAGAATTTCCAATTAGCAGGGTCGGTTTTATCCCCGCCTTGGAACTCGGCGGAAGAAATGTTATGTCCCCAACCGCCAGCAACGTAAAGATTAAGTTTTCCATTTCCGTCCAAATCGCCGTAGCCTATACCAAATTGATTGACACCGGAAACAGAACTCATATCGAGTTTAAAAACATTCGAGGAATCAATTTCGGAAGTGCTTTGACCGGGTTCATAGTGAATCATATCAACTCTTCCGTTACCGGAGGAATTGAAAGTAGGAAGATAAACTTCTTCTCTTCCGTCGCCATCAATATCGCAAGCCACACCGGAGAAAAGAGCAACTTCGTCATTAGCACCGCCGAGGAAGTAATTTTGCTTTCCATTTGTGGTATCGGAAAGCTCATAAGTATCGGCAGCAGGAACTCTGATAGGAACAACATTTTTCAAGTTCCAGTTATGAAGAATAATTTCGGGATTTCCTTCTCCGTCGAGATTAGCGGCAATCAAAGCATAAGGGCTACCGCCTTTAATTCCCCACGTGCCTAAATCTCTGCGATAAAATGCGCCTTCGACGTTAAAGCTGGAAAATCCCGGAGTGTTTGTCATCCAGTTGCCGTTCGCACTTACGATATAGTAATTATCATGCGAGCTTCCACTTGCGTTCGTGGCAATCAAAAGCTCGTTACTTCCGTCGCCGTCAACATCCAAAATTTCATAATACTCGGAGAAATACCCGTTAGTTTCTCCCACCAGAGCTTCGAAATTGATTACTTGCGAAGGCTGCGTACCGAAGTTCCAGCTACCGGCAACGCCATCCCATTCATAAATAACCATTCCGTAGGGGTCAACATTGATAATAACTTCCTTAAGCCCGTCATTATCCAAATCTCCAAACGCTACATAGCGCGGAGTGGAAGATTTGTAAATGGGAGGTTCGGTAACGCGAGGGGAAACCCACTTGAGTTCGATAGAATCGTTACCAACGGTCTCGAATACAGCTGCGGTATGGAAATTATAATTTGTAACAACAATTGCGGAATGCCCGTCGCCAAGAAGGTCAGGGTCATAATTAAGTCCGCGAACACTGGTAAGCCCCGAAAGTACGGAGTCTTGAGTGATATCCGGAGCGTTATAATAAGCCGCAATGTGTACATCCTGTGCAAACAAAACGGTAGCTCCGAAAATCAAAGCAAACAAAGAGTAAAGCGCTCTTTTCATGGCTACTCCTATTTTTATTGAGTGAAAATTATTTAAAAAGATTCCAGATATTGGTCAATTTTTTTCCCGACATCGGTTTTCGAATATTCTTTTTTGATTATCCGAAAATATTTTTTAGCTTTTTCCGCTTTACCAATGGAACGATAATCAATACCGGCTTCCAGCAAGTAACCCGCATTTTGTGGATTATCCTTTGTAACGAAAGCCGCTTCGCGGAATTTATCCGCCGCTTTTTCGTTGTCGCCTAAAGCCTCGTAGCATGCCCCGGCACCCGCAAAAGCCGTCGACCGGAACAAATCTATGGAACCGGAATAATCTTCATATTCTTTTAACGCTTGCTGGTATTTACCGAGCATATAATAAGAATGCGCCAGAAAAATCCGCGCCACTTCACCTTCTTCCGAACCGCCATAATTTTCGACTATTTGCCTAAGCCCTATAACGTTCGTGCCCGGCTTACCTTCGATTGCTTCCTTATAATTCCCCGATTTATAACTCGGCATAATGCGGGAAAGAGCCGTTGCGGCTTGTTGATTCTCGTCCGCAATCTTATTATTATAAACAATCACAGCTATTACTATTGCCGCTATTACGCCCACGGCAATCAAGATTTGCTTTTGATATTTTTTGTAAAACTCCTGAGCTTCGTAAAAAGAAGTAACTAACTTGTCTTCCTTGATTTCCTTTCTCGTCAATTTTTTCTTTTTTGCTAACACTTTTCTATCCTTTTTTGTTCACAAAATCAAATATTTAATCCGAAAAAAATAACAATTTTTAAATACCTATCCTAATATGATTCGAATAAATCCACGCTTTACCGTCAAGATAAACTTCAATTCTATAAGCCCCTTCAGAATTCACAGGGAAATTTGCGCTTCCGCCTTCCACACCTGCAATCATTTTACCGTTGTGTATCAATCTAATTTCGGCAAGTTCCGTGGGAAGAACAACTCTCAAGCGAACCGAGGAAACATGGGGAACAGAATCTCCCATTTGATAATGTTTCCCGTCGGCTTCCGCAAAAAAGCGAAATCCCTTTGCATCACCGTGATAATAATTGGAAACAAAGCAACGTCCTTCCGCCAATGCTTCCAAAAACATTTTTTTGGTTCTTTTAAAAACTTGAGGATTATTAGAATTTTCAATTTTTTCTTGCAACAGAAGATGAGTACGAATCGATTTAAAAAGCACCTTGTAAGGGAAAACCTCCACTTCAAAAAAACCGAGGAGATTAACTTTGTGGGCGTGAGCATCCACTCCGCCAATTCCCACCACACGGCGTTTCAGACTTAATTTATCCCATGCCGCGAGCGTTTCCTTCGGCGGGGCGACTATCGAACGCAATGGATGAAGGAAACGAGTGTATTTGTTTTCCTCCGTAAGTCCTTCCATCCATTCGGACATGTGATTCCAAATCTCAATACCCGTAAAATCCTCGCTTTCCCATGCCGTCCACGGGAAAGGCGGATGCTCTTTCATCGAATTTCTTTTTTCATGGGGATGTGCAATAAAACCGATTCCCCCCGCTTCTTTTATTTCCTTAACATATTCAACGGCGGTAAGACTGCGGGAGGGGAGTTTATCTATGCCAAGCGCCAGGTAATGGTTTTTATTTTGTCTGTCGTTTATTTCACTACCGACAAGCAGAAGCGTTTTGCCATACCATTTTTCATATCCTTCGTCCAAGGCTCGCAAAGTATTGTGGTCCGTGAGCACTACAAAATCCACCTCGGAATCCCGAGCCGCTTGAACGATTTCTTTTACCGTACCCGAACCGTCGGAGAATACGGAATGGACATGAATTACGCCAATATATTCAAACATTTTATTCTTGCTCTTCGGAAAAATCGAGTTCGAACAGCGTGGAATATTTAGTGGTTTTATCTATTATCATATCGGCAAGTTTGTTCATGAGAATATCCACTCTTTCGTCCGTTGCCTCGTCGAACGCCTCCCACGCTTCTTTACTTTCATAAATATAAATTTCCACGAATTCGTTTTCTTTACCTTTCACTTGGAAAACCGAGTAATCCTCCAACCCCTTACCCTTCAGAAGCCTTTTAAGCTCCCGCACCACTTTATAATATTCTTCAAGTTTATCTTTTTGAATTTCATATCTTATTGAGAAGACCACTTTACTCATTACCGTTCCTCGATTTCATAATTAAAATATCCTTCAAAAACTTCCTCCGCTGGACCAATCAAATAAATATTTGAAAAAGCCTTCTTAATATAATCAAAAACGACTTTCAATTTAAGTCCGCTTTTAGGTAAGACGGTTATCGGCGATTGAACACCGAGGCGCAAATGCGCGACGACGGCGGAAGCCACTGCACCCGTGCCGCATGCCAGAGTCTCGTTCTCCACTCCTCTTTCATACGTGCGTATTTCGACAACGCCGTTTCGCAAACGGATGAAATTCACATTTGTTCCTTCGGGCGCAAAAGCCTCGTGATATCTAAGTTTTCTGCCAAGAGTCGAAACGGGAAAATTTTCATCCCAAAATTTTTCGGGAAGTAAATCGGGAAATGCTTTATTCTCATCAACCGGAACAATCAAATGGGGCGAACCGGTGTCGGCAAAGGAGCATTTTAATTCATAATCGTCGAGTTTGAGATTAATATTCAAATCAATTTTCCGAGGCGGATTTAGTCGGACCTTAACTTTGTTCGTTTCCAAAAGCTCGCCCTCGTAAATTTTATTCGCCGCCCAAAATCTTACCCGATTTCGAGTCGCCATACGGGAAGTAACGGCAAAATGGACGGCACATCTTGCGCCATTACCACAAAGGCTACCGCCGGTACCGTCGGCATTGAAATAATCCAAGGCAAAGTCAAATTCCCGGCTCTTTTTCAAAAACAGCACACCGTCGGCGCCGATATTCAAACGGCGTTCGCAAATCCTCCGAATCAAAGCGGGAGACAATTCAAGGCGAGGATTTTCTTCGCGGGAAATTAATATAAAATCGTTACCGGCACCGCTATACTTGTGAAATTTCACTCTCATACGTCAAAAACCGCATTTAGAATTTTTTCAGTCCCAAGACCCGTTTTTCTCTATTTAATCTCGAAGTAACTTCTGAACATATCCAGTATTTCGTTTTTGACAAGATACGGATCCTTTGGTTCTCCGTTAATTAAAAGCTCCACCGTACCGTTTGCTTTATCCACCGAAAAAACATAGGAAGAAGAACCCGATACGCATTCGGCACATTGTTTCATCAATTCGTTTTTGGATATTTTATCAAGCATTCTTTTGGCACCCTCGTGGGTGGAAATGGGAGCTTTTTTAACCCATTCCTTCAGATGCACAGCGGTGACGATGAAATTAAAGAAGTTATCCCCGCTGGGTTCATTATCAAATCTTTCCGATTCGCGAAGAAGTTTTTCGTAAAGATTTCTGGGGGTCGAAAAATTATGTTCTTCTTTCATTTTATGACCTCTTGGTTTCTTTCGAAGAAATCGTAAGTATGATACGGAATTTTAAGGATAAAATCAACGGGGACCCACATAATAATAAACTACAAAGAAGCTTTTAATCTTTGTACCTTCGAGCCTCTTTCATAGGACACTGGACGGATAATCACAGATATGAGGCAAAGGGCATGGGGCAAAGCGCAAAGGGTAATTTCCCCATGCACTATGCTCTTTGCCACATGCCACTAGCCTTTGTGCCTTTGAACCTCTGCACCTTTTATCTATAGAACGGAAAAGACCATGTAAAGCTCGGATATCTAAGGGAGCATTAATATGCAAAAATATGAGCCTTAAAAGGAGCCAATTCCACGTAAAGCCCCATTGTTTCCACTTCCGAGGTTTCGCGGACGTACTGCACGTGATTGAGTAAATCCCATAACTTAAAATTGCGCGGGTATTCGTTCAGTTCCAATTTAATCCTTCCGCGAGAACGCTCGTCGCTAAAATTGACCACAACCAATCTTTTCTCATCAAGCCATCGCCAGCTCCATGCTATCAGATTTTTATTCGAATCGTCCCCTTCGCCCGCCGATTCAACCGTGCGCATCATCCAATAGCCGGAATGGAAAATCTCCTCGTTTGTAATTTCGAGCAAAACTTTGTAATGTTCTACAATACATTCAATCGGCTTTTCGACAGGTTCGCGACCCAATTGCACGGGTAGCTTAATTCTCTTTCCCTCGAATTGTCCGTCGTAGTAAAGATGCATCCCTTCCACTGTGCTCATTATAACGGCGGCGGCGCGAGATTTATTTTTGCCCATAGAAGTCATCGCCCGTTGCTCGTCGTGATTTTCAATAAAGCGAACGGATTTTCTACGATAAGATTCTTCCGCATTCAAATGAGCACGTACTTCTTGTGCACTCCCCTCGAGCATTCTATCCAAAAGTTTTTTATCATAAGTGAAATCAAAACCTAATTGTTGTAATTCGTATTCCAAATCCCAATAAGCTTCGGCAATAAAAATAAAATCCTCTCGGAAACGTTTAACTATATCAATAGCCAGTTTCCAAAATTCTTCTTTCGGTTTTGAATAATACGCATGCGCAAGCACTCCGCCCCAAGTATTACCGAAAACATTGTTCATAGCCAGCATTGCCATATCGCATCGCACGCCGTCGGCAAGTTTTGTCAAGCGTAAAAGTTGATTAATCATGAATTCCCGCGCCTCGTCCGAATAATAATTCACTTGCACGGTATCCTGCCACGCGGGAAAGAAAGGGTCTCGTCCATGAGCAAAATATTTCTCCTCGTTTGGAAACGGCTTGAAAAAAGTGTAAGGATCTTCTTCGTAAAATTTCTTTTCCGCCGAAAGAAAAATCTCCGGTCGCTCTTTCAATAATTTCGATTCCGCACTGAAATGGTTGGGGATAAAGTCCAAAATTAAAGCTATTCCCAGAGAATTCAATTTTCTCTTTAATTCCAGCAAATCGGCTTCGGTGCCAAGCTCGGGATTAACTTCGTAAGAATCTATTGCGTAAGGAGAACCTATAACATCTTCATCTTCCCAATCTCGCAAAGCTTTTGAATATTCGCTTTTCAATCCGTCAACGAAGCAATATTTTTCCGTAGCCTCCTCACTGGTTTTCCAAATTCCCATCAACCAGACGGCATCCATCCCCTTATTTTTCAAGTCCTCCCAATACTCGATTGGCACCGTGCCCAATGTTGCCGGGGCTTCCGGAGAACCGAATCTTTTTATCCATACTCTCGTATTGATTTCGTATAAATTGGGATTACCTCGCATTTTTACTCACCAATTCTAAAAGTTCCTTTTTTTCATTTTGCCAGATGCGTAACTGCTCGAATAACTCCTCGAGCGCTTCCGGAGAATTTTCCTTCATACTAATTTGTTCCTGAATTTCCCGCATCATTTTGTCAATCATTTTAAGCTTATAACGATTCACCAATTCCTTGGTAAACCCCAATAAATCGATTTCATTACTACCATCGACAGCAATTTCTTCCCAGCGACGGCTAATTTCCGCTTCGTTCAGGATTAGTTCCCGCGTTAAATCCTTAAGTTCCTCCGAAGGCAAATCGTCAATCAAATCCGAAGGGAGATAAACTCCATTGCGATAATTTTCAAAAACGGACTCGGCAATTTGACGCAAATTCGTATCGCTTATTTCGTTTATAGGGACATTATCAAAAATCAAATCCATTATTTCCTTTTTCCCCTCGAAAAGCAATCGGATAATTTCCCGCTCGAAAGTACCGCCCGAAAGAAATGCTTTCCCACCGGCTTGTTTTTCCTTTTCCACAGGAGGGAGCTTTGTAACATTCCGCCGTTTAACCTCGCTCTTCTTAGCCAATCGAATGAACTTATCCATTTCCTGTTCGAGCATTTTTTCCCGCAGATTAAACTTTCGTGCGATATTGCGGAGGTGCAAATTTCTTTTCAATTCGTCGGAAATGAGAGCCGCAGTTTTAATAAGCTCGCGAATGGCTTGGGCTTGTTTGGCGGGGTCTTCCAGCATTCCCGCTTTTTCGAACTGACGCATTTGAAACTCAAGGAAATTCATGGTTCGGCTTAATTCCTCGCGGAATTCCTCCACGCCGTATTTATTAACAAAAGAGTCTGGGTCTTCTCCTTCGGGTAGAGTCAACATTCGGATTTCGAAATCCTGTTTAAGTAAAAGCTCTATGCTTCTCATCGCCGCGCTTTGTCCAGCGGAATCCGCATCGAAAAGCACAACAATGTTTTTAGTGAACCGCGAAAGCAATTGCACCTGTTCTTCCGTGAGAGCCGTTCCGGAGGAAGCGACAACGTTTTTAATTCCCGCCTGATAAAGCGAAATAAGATCCATATAACCTTCCACCAAAATGGCGGAATCCAATTTCATAATTTCTTCCTTGGAATGATATAATCCGTAAAGAGTTCTTCTCTTGGAGTAAATACGGGATTCGGGGGAATTCAAATACTTAGGCGCCTTTTCCGAAGGCACAAGCACACGTCCGCCGAATCCCACAACGCGCCCGTTCGTGGAAAAGATAGGGAAAATAACTCTACCGCGGAATTTATCGTAAGGTGCACCCTTTTCCTTGCGGTCTAACAAACCCAATTCAATCGCTTTATCGAGTGGCAATTTTAACTCTTCCAAATGATTTTTCAAGGCGGACCAACTATCCGGTGCATATCCTAATCCGAACGCCCTTTGAGTGGCAAGCTTGATTTTTCTTTCCTTAAAATACTCCCTTGCCCTTTCGCCTTCCGGGGAATTAAGGAGTTTATCCGAAAAGAACTTTGCCGCTTGCAGGTTTATTTCATAAAGCAACTCCGTGGCATCCTTCGACGCCGAATCTTTTTCGAACTTAAGCGGAATACCGGCATATTGTGCTATTTCCTCCACAGCTTCGTAAAAGGAGATTTTCTTGTATTCCATCAAAAACGTAAAAACATTCCCGCCCTTGTGACAACCGAAACAATGAAATATTTGTTTTTGGTCGCTCACCATAAAAGAGGGGGTTTTTTCCGTGTGGAAAGGACAAAGCCCGCGATAGTTCTTGCCAGCCTTTTTCAGCGGAACGTACTGGGAAATAAAATCCACAATACTAACGCTGTTTTTTATCTCTTCGATTTTTTCCTGTGGTATTCTCATCTGTTCTCGGATTTAGAGTTTTTTAACATGGGGCGAAAGCCGGTTTTAATTTCACGAGGAAACGAAAATAAAAATAATAAAAAAATCAGAAGTTTTCATAAGTGAGTACTATCGCTACGAGAATGAATCAGTGCTAGTAAGTCAATAAAAAATTTTTGCGGAAGCTCTGCCTCCTTCCCTCTTTTTCTCACAAAAATATTTTCTTCTTATTTGCTATTTGACAAAATTAAGTCTATCTTAACTCTTGTAATTTTTGTACTTGTTTTACGCCATTCGCAAAGCAGTATCCCCGGTTGTTTCAAAAAACATCCCTCGGTACCAGGCTTCAATAAGTAAAGGGCGATTTCGAGTACGTTTTTTAACAGCAACAAAATAAGGAACTACAAATGGAAACCGGAAAAGTAAAGTGGTTTAATGCCGACAAAGGCTACGGTTTTATCACAAGAGAAAACGGCGAAGACATTTTCGTCCATTACAGCTCAATCGAAGGTGACGGCTACAAAACTTTGAACGAAGAGGACACCGTTAAATTCGATGTTGAAGAAGGAGAAAAAGGACTACAGGCGGTTCACGTTACAGTAGAATAATTTTGAGCTCCACATCAAAATCCCCTTGCAAACACAAGGGGATTTTTTTTGCCATTTTAAAAATCACTTAATCGGTTTATCCAGAATAGAAAACCTGCGCCATCCGTGATAATCGAAATGCCACCATTCTGTTTCCAAAGGTTCAAACCCGAACTTTTTCATAACATCTCTCAACAACTTGCGATTTGCCTTTTGTCGAGGTGTAAGTTTCGGATAATCATAATGAGCCTTCTCGGTAAAATTGTCAAATTCGGTTCCCATATCCAATTCTTTACCGGTAGAATCAATAAGCGTAACATCCACCGCAGCACCCCTATTATGGCGCGAGCCGTTTTGGGGATTAGCCACATAGCGACTATCCGGTACAATAGCCCACATCTTTTTCTGCACGGAAAGAGGACGATACCCGTCGAATACCTTTAAACGCAAACCGTACTTTTCCTTCACGTAAGCGTTCGCCTTTGCAAGATGTTCGGCAACCACTTTTCGCAAATATACTTTATCCGTAGAGTATAAAACCTGATGTGTGAAATTATTCCTTGTAGCATAGCGAACGTCCGTGGCAATAGTAGAATCGACGGAGCCAAGCCAAACAAGGCTAGTATCCGATTGCGCATAAAGGGAAACAATAATTATCATGTAGAACATGCCGAATAAAAATCTTCTCATTTTTTATTCTCCTTCTAATTTTAAAACCGCACCCGTAACAGGCGGAAGATAAAGCCTATTCTTTACCGTGCCAAGAGGCTCGATGCCCGCAATGTCTTTGTTTACAAGTATTTCCCACGTTCCGTCAGGCAAATCGAAAGATACTTTTCTTTTTTGCTCGGCGTTAAAAGCCACAAAAAACTCTTTCCCGCCATATTTAACCGTATAAGCAAGAGCGAAAGGGAATTCGGAATTTTCATAAAATTTAATATCCTCGTATGCGGCTCTGCGAAAAGCGGGGAAAGTCTTTCGGAGCAATATCAAACCCTTGTAATACTCAACCAACTCTCTGTTCAAATCCGCAAATTCATAATCGAGATAATTCGTTGAATTATCCTTATTATAGCTGTTGTGGTCCATTTGCCCTCTATGTTTATCCGGTACGGAAATATTCCACGGAATCACTTTGCTACGAGCGAATTCCTGTCCTTCGGAAATCATAGTTATACCTTGCGAAGTCAAAAGGAAAAGAGCCGCCAGCTTGTTCAATTTCAATTGTCGTTCGGAAAGGGTACCGTGCTTTTTCACATTTTTTATCACGGCGTTCGGCTTCACTTCCCCGCTCCCGATTCGAATAAAATCCCCCAAAGTGTAGTCATCGTGCGATTCCAAATAATTTACCGAATGTTCTTTTTTATAAAACAATCCCCCCTTATCTTTCAGTAGAGTACCGTTTACATAACTTTCGATCCGCTTGATATTATTATTGCCGTACCACTTGCCGAAAATCCAACCTTGTCCGTTAATAGGATTTTGCCCTTTAATACCGTTTCGTATTTGATCGTTCCACGCTCCCCATCCTCGTTGGGAAAAGCCCGTCGGGTCATATCCTCCGCCCCACGGCTCACAAACAAAAACGACATACGGATTTAATTTTCTCGCTTCGGCAATTACGGTTTCTATGGTTTTCCAGTCAATTAGCTTTCCCAAATCAAAACGGAAACCGTCAATATGAAATTCGCTCATCCAATAAAGAACGCTCTCCACAATCAAACGTCTCATCATTGGCGCTTCGGTTCGCAAATCGTTACCGCAATAGCTTTGAGATTCAAAGTTGCCGTCCGCCCTCAAGCGGAAATAATACGTTTTGTCAATTTGTTTCAAATTTCCCATCTCATATTCGGAAAGGTGATTAAACACCACGTCCATCATAACACCTATACCGGCTTTATGGAAAGCCTTAACCATTTTTTTGAAATCGTTAATCTGGCGGGCATCGGTGCCAATCCACACATGGCGCTTAAGGCTTTTCCAATCATACGAATAATAAGAAGCGGGAGCAAAGAAGTTGGAAGTCATATAGCCCCAATGATTTCGCTCATAAGGATTCCATGTATTATAAAAACCGTCAAGCGAATCCAGATACGGAATTTCCATATAGCCGTATTCCATGGCGGGCAAAATTTCCACGGTATTGACGCCAAGTTTTTTGATATAATTCAATCCGCCCCTGATATTTTCCTCCACCATACCTTGATATGACCCGGGATGCTTGGCACCGGAGCTGGGATGTGCCGTCATGTCCCGAATGTGCATTTCATAAATAATCAAATCCCGCCAATCCCTTTGAATCCATTTATCATCTTCCCAATTGAAATTGTCCTTGTAAACAATTGCCTTGCGAGGATTAAGGTAATCCGTATAAGTCGCAACCGCCTTTGCGTAGGGATCCACACAAAGGGGAACGGATTTTTTATTTAACAAGTCCTCTTTTGAATAAACCCTAAAACCGTAGAACATGCCAAAGCGTTCTCCCGTAAGTTTGGTTTCCCAAACGCCGTTATTTTTTCTTATCATCGGGTAATAATTTCCCGGCGTATCGGAAGGCGTTTTAAATGTCCAAAGCTCGACCCTCGCGGCGGAAGGTGCAAACAATCTGAAGTACGTCTTTCCGTTTGAAACAAAAGAACCAAGTTTTTCATCGGTATAATACCTATCCAGCACTTTTTGTAAACTCTTTACATCGGATAGCTTGGCGATTTCATTAACGTACACGTCTTTTCCCGAATCAAATGAATAAAAAAACACGAAAGCCAAAGCCAGGCTAATAAAAAATGAACTTTTCATTGTTGTCTTTTATTTTCGTGTAAGAAATTGTTTATATCTTTAAAACTCAAAAGGACACTCGGCGGAGTGTCCTTTTGAAAATTGTTTTATAACAATAATTATCTTCCTATTTCATCCAGTTTTTCTTTCTTCGCCATAAGTTCTTCTTCTGTCTCAGGATGATTAGGATCAGCGATACAGCAATCAACGGGACAAACAGCCGCACATTGAGGTTCGTCGTAGAAACCAACGCATTCGGTACATTTGTCGGGAACAATGTAATAATGTTCTTCCGAATAAAAGCCAGTAGCACCGGAGGGAGCGGGATCATCCGGTCCGTAGGTTTTACCGCCTAATTCCCAATCAACTCCGCCTTCATATATTGCGGTATTAGGGCATTCGGGCTCGCATGCACCGCAATTGATGCATTCATCTGTAATCATTATTGCCATGGTAATTACTCCTTATAAATTATGAATGAACTTTGTTTCGAAACCAGTGCGCAATATTTTCTTATTGCCAAATGTTAAAATAATTAATTCCGCAATTTGCTACAATACAAAAGCTTGCAATTATCGATTATTTTTTAATTTCCTCGACATACTCTTTAAATTTAATTCCGTTCAAGCGCAATTCTTTCAAGACCCGAGTAAATATTACAGGGTGAATAGGAAGTTGCACACCGGCAAGGGGCAGATTGTCCGTAAGTATCAGTTTAGCCGCAATAGCGGCGGGCAAACCGACAGTTTTGCTTATCGCCGTAAAGCCTTCCGCCTCGCCGTATTCTACAAGCGTGGAAATGAATTTTTTAGTTTTCTTTTCATGAGGGAAAGAAGCAATTATCTCGTGCTGTAGGATCACCATGTCCCGTGCGCCTTTCGGTAAAGGCATTTTCTCTTTCACCAATTTAATTAGCACGTCGGCAGGAGTTTTTACGTTTCCTCCTATTTTCTCTTCGGAAAAAAGGCCGAGCCAACGAAGATTCTCCATTATTTTACCCGTGGGATTTATTCCCAAGAAATTAGCCATTCTCTGCTCGATTTTCATTCCCGAAATATTCATAGGCAAAAACATTTCCGTAAATTCCGCGTATGTTTTCTTACGCAAATCGGGGACAATCAACCCTTCGTTCGGCATTCCCAACTTTACAATTTGGTCCCATGTCTCGCTCCAGCCGGGGTAACGCATCGTTCCCCGAATCATGGTTTTAACTTTCTCCAGCTTAAAAATCTTTTTGTAAACCAAAGAGTCCCTATTCGGATAGGCTTCGAACTCTTCTTCAAAACCGTTTACTCTAACTCGCCACGTACGGCGGAAAATATCGTGATGCGGAAGAATCTTTGTTTTACCGTTTTCCATATACAACGCACCGGATTCGCCCGCCATTACCACATTGCGCGGATTCCACGTAATACAATAGCGCAAAGGATTGGAACGAACTTCCGGGGCGGGTAAACCCGAACCGTACGAAATGAAACTTTTTATATTCCCGCCAGCTTTCCTGATGTCGTAAATCACCTTCATGGCGGACATGTGGTCGATACCCGGGTCAAGCCCCATTTCATTCAGAATTAAAATGTTCTTTTTCACCGCATCTTTGTTCAAATCGTGAAGACGAATATCCTCGTACGAAGCAGATATGCAATGTTTGCCGTAGCTCAAAGAATCGATAGCAATCAAATATTGAAATTTCGGAGCGAGGAAATTTATCACCACATCGGCTTTTTGGATAAGAGAGTGGCGCATTGCCGTATCGCTGACGTCAAATTCGACAGCAACTCCCCTTTCGTGTCCATTCACACGTGAATTCGCCAATTCATAATCTCTATCGCAAACGGTAACGAACCAGTCGTAAATCTCAGCCTGTTCAAGCAAATATTTAATCAAATAGGGGGAACTCTTTCCCGCTCCGAGGACAAGAACCTGTTTCATTGTAAAATCTCCATGATAAAATTGTAGAGGAGCAATTTATGCCGGAAGAATACCAACGATTTAAATTCTCAGGCAATTTCAAAGGAACTTTTTCAAATACAAATAATCTTTAGTCAAATGTCCCGCATGCGCTATAACGGCGTTTCGGAACTCTTCGGGCAATTGGGATTTTAAGCTTTCGAAGGGGAGCGTGAAATCCGCCTCCGCCAAAGCAGGGATATGAGGTAAAAGGGCTTCGCCAAAAGATTCCGTCGCCTCCTTTGCCAATTCAGTGGGAAGTTTATCCACGCCCAAAATTACAGGTCCGTCACCTTCCCAACCGTCAATTACTTTCCCCGAAATCGGTTCATAAACATATGCGGGGTTATCGTAGCGAGTGGTTTTTACCGTTAACTCGATTGACCCTTCGACATCACAAGTAATATCGCCTATAATTCTCAATCGTGGCTTTTCACCCGCAGAATATTTTCGCCTGAAATATTCTTTGGTTACAAGTCTATCGTAACCCGGCTCCCAATAAATTCCATTTACAAGGACGGTCAAATAGTCCAAGTACCTTTCAAATTTGGACTTGTAAAGATTGGGGTTATTATAAAAATGTTCGCGCTCGTATTCCTTACCGTCCGTTCTCTCATAAATATCGGGAGTGTAAAACTCCGCGTAATAGACTTTATTTTTTGAAGCACCCTTTTCGAACAATTTTTCCACATCAGCGGGAGCTATTTTTTCCGGTGCCAAATTTTCAAAAACCTTTTGGGCGCCTTTCGAAACATGTCCTCTACCGGTAAACCCGAAAATCATCGGCGTGAGCTCTTCCGGTAATCCCTCGCGTTTAATAATTTCGCCAACTTCGGCAATCGCTTCTTCCGCATCTTTAAGCGAGTCGTATTCGATAGCTTGCTTAATGCGCGCGAAAGGAGTTTCGAAGCCTTCGTATTCGAGCCTTTTACCTAAAAGCCAAAGCGAATCAATCATTCCCGCATAACCAGCAAAATGCCCGAAGAAAATCGTGCGTTTGCCGTCGCGCCCGCGCACCATTTCATAATCTATTAAAGTTATCTTCTGATTCAAAATTTCTTTCAAAAGAGGCATATTGTATTCTTGTCCTTTAATCGTATGGGAAAAGAACACAAACGCCTTGTCGGGAATCAAATTCGGAATGGGAACTTCTTTCACACCGAAAACAATATTCGCTTTCGTCAAATCCGTTGTTATTTCCGCCCCGGCTTTCTCGTACTCTTCGTCTTTGAACTTTCTTTGAGAGGCGGGTTCCACCAAGACTTTTATATTGTGGTTTTTAATCAATTCTTGAACCTGTCGGGGAGAAAGGGGCGCCCTATGTTCCAAATTATCTTTTGTCTCTTTTCTAATCCCTATTATTCGTTCCATCACTTGCCATATTACTTAAAATTAAACGACGCCAATTTATCTTAAAATAACATCAGTGTCAATCCAAAAAGAAGGATTTGGGATTTGTCAGTAAGTTATAAGAACGTTCGATGCATAAAATTTTCCATACACACTCATTTCCGCCTTTTACAATTTTGCAGAATAAAGTATCTTTGGAAAAACAAATTTGAAAATTCGATGAACGCTTCCGAAGATTCGTCCGTTAAATTTTTTATTGCAGTAATAGGAACAATTACAATAGCGATTGTTCTACGGGAATTGCAATACATTTTCATCCCGTTAATATTGGCATATTTTCTCTTTTTCGTTTTTGAACCGCTCAACGCTTTTTTGACAAGAAAAAAAATCCCGGTATCGCTTACAACGATTCTCGACCTTTTAATCGTAGTCGGGATAATTTGGGGATTTTCAAGAATAATCGTTGCCTCCTTTTCGAAGTTCGGAGAGCAACTACCATTTTACGAGGCAAAGCTCAATAATCTCATACGTTCTTGGGCGTTATCTTTGCAAATAACGGATCCTTTATTGGTTAATTTCAATTTGAGCGAATATTTAAAAAATCTAAATTACGGCGGAATAATCGGAAATGCGTTCGGCTCCACCGTTTCCTTTGTCTCCGGAACATTTTTCGTACTTTTGTTCTTTCTCTTTGTCAACAGCGGGCATAGAAAAATTTTGGAAACGATAAAATCGAGAGCCTCCGCGGCGAGCGGGAATTCCGCACTTCAAACCGAATCCGCCGTAGAAAAAACCTTCGACGACATCACTACACAAATACAACATTACTTATCGGTGAAATTTTACTTGAGCTTATTGGTTGCATTGCTCTATGCCATTGTATTGGCAATATTCGGAGTGGATTTCCTCGTGGTATGGGTTGTACTTGCCTTTTTACTTTACTTCATACCGAGCATAGGTCCCTTCATCTCCGTGATTTTACCAACTTTGATGGCTCTCGTTCAGTTCGAATCCATAGGAACAGCTTTGCTCATTTTGCTAATCATAGTAGCGTTCCAAACAATAATAGGAAATATATTGGAACCAAAGATATTGGGCGAGCGTTTGGGATTAAATCCGTTGGTTATCCTACTTTCCTTGCTTATCTGGGGTTACATTTGGGGCGTTGTAGGAATGATTTTATCCGTTCCGTTGACAAGTATCTTCAAAATAATTTTCAGTCGTTCTCACTCCAGAGCCCTAAACTTCCTTTCCAATCTAATGGATTAACGAACGCAAATTTTTCTCTCTTTGGTATTTCCCAGAACTTAAAAATCTCCAAAATTTTTCTTAGATTAAGCCCTTGTTTTTTTAATGTTCTCAACAAGGAGAAAAAATGCTTAACGGAAACGGCAACAACGGGGAAAAATTAGAAGACCAATTAATTGCCTCCCAGGATGATTTATGGCGCATATTCCGCATCATGGCGGAATTTACGGAAGGTTTTGAAACCATGTCGAAAATCAAGCCGAGCGTAGCCATTTTTGGTTCCGCCCGCAGCAAGCCCGGAGACAAATATTACGAATTGGCGACGGAGACCGCAAAAGCCGTAGTAAAACGCGGCTTTGGGATAATCACCGGCGGAGGTCCCGGCATCATGGAAGCCGCAAACAAAGGCGCTTATGAATTACACGGAAGCTCTACCGGAGTAAATATCGAATTACCGCATGAGCAGAACCCCAATCCTTACATCGACAGAGACAAGCTTTTGAATTTCCGTTATTTCTTCGTTCGCAAAGTAATGTTCTTCAAATACGCACAGGGCTACATACTTTTCCCAGGCGGATTCGGTACATTTGACGAAAGCTTCGAGGTTATAACCCTAATTCAAACGGGAAAAACAACTCGATTTCCCGTAATCTTTTTCGGGCATGAATATTGGGATTCTCTAATCGAATGGATTAAGGAAAAGCCTTTAAAGAACGGTTATATTTCCGAAAAGGATTTGGATTTGTTCAGCGTTACCGACGACCCGAAAGAAGCCGCCGCTATTATTTATAATTTCCATAAAGGGAAAAAACTCACAACCAATTTTTAATCCTTATAATAAAACCCGGCGTGCAAATTACACGTCGGGTTTTCTTTTCACCGAAAACGACATTCAATCCTTCATTCTCAAACCGTGCTCTTCGTGTATAAATATCCAGCTAACCACCTTCCCGATGTTTATTTTCTTGAAATCGTCCCAATACTTTTTGTTCCTCACATACATAGAACTGGTATCGTTGGGAGGGATGCTTTCCGCCTCGTTGATAATGGCACGAATTCTATCTTGCCACTTCACAAAGTTTTTAGCGCGCAAATCAACCCAGCCGTCTTTAGCCCAAGCATCAATATTTTCGGGGGTTATGGGCAATTCTTCCTCGCCTCGGAAAGGAGGAATCTTAATTTCATTACCTCGAATAAGGGAAACACCATCGGGCATTAGAATAGGAATGCCTATGGAAACCATTTGCTTAACGAGTTTTTCCTCTTTCTCCAAAAGCGATACAAGTTTCCCAGAAATTTCTTCGGGCGCCGCATCCAAAATGGCATACATTGTTCCATAGCCAAGTTTCAGAAGGTGAATTTCAAAAAGCAATTTAGAAAGGCGCGGAGGTCCCAGAAGCTCGAAAGCCACACTTTCGACGTTGTGTATCTTTTCCAATTCTTCCAGCTTTTCAACCGCCGAATGTTGCATAAATCCCGCTCGATAAGAAGGTTGCATAGTAGCATTATCCAAAGCATTGATAATATCATGTCCCGTATTACCGCCTTGAATTTCATAGATGACATCGGCGGCTATTTCCTCCGGAGTAACATATTCCATTTGTCCTTGTGAAGTAATTGCTTCGAACTCACCCCTGGAAAATGTCCCGTTTTCTCCCGTATCGATAAAAACGGATTTCAAAGTCTCTCCCGTAGGCTCGAATTTATTTCCCAATTTAAGCTTTAATTTATCTCCCAGTTTGACAGCGTCCTTCATGGAAACTCGAAGTAACTCAATCGGTTTCCCGCGTTTCCTAATCTCACCGAACTCTATTCGTTTCCATGCAATCGCCGCCGTCGGTTTTATTTCTTTGGTAATTGCGGCTCCCGGGGTTCTTCCCATTAAAAAGAGCAGAAGCGTATGCGCTCCAGCCACGGAAGATTTACTTAATAACACGCGGGATGGCTTTTCCTCGCTGTGAGTATAAGGAATATTAAGCCCCATTCCGCCCGTACCGCTTGTGCCAATTTTTACGTAAATTTTAGTCCCCGTCTTGCTCATCGAGTTATACATTATTTGAATATGACGAATCAACTGAGGAATATAAAGCGTACAAAAAAGCTTTTCCGTTTCTTTCATCAGAACTTCCGGGGCGGGATTCTTCTCAAAAAGTTTTTTCATATTATGATAAGAAGAATAAATATCCTGATATGCAATTCCCGTAGCGGAGTTAATGCAATCGATTACAATTTCGGGTTTATGCTCGTCCAACAACTGATAAATAGCCGACGCATGGAGTATCTCATCGTTGAGCTCGTCCATTATATCGCTCATCAATACTTTTCTCTTTTCGTCATCGTTCAAAAGCTCAAATCTATCAATATCCTTAAACTCCTTCCGCACAAAAATATTTCCCCACCAGGGAACAAAATAATCATCGGGCAGATACGGAAATTCCTCTCTTAATTTCTCTATTGCCTCTTCGGCTTCTTCCTTGCGAAGTGAGGTTAAAATAATCTGTTTCGGCTTTTGGGGTATTAGCTTACGCACAACGGCATTGCCCACTAATCCCCAGCCTCCTAAAACCAAAACTTTCTTGTTTTTAATATCCATGGTTTACTCCCAAAATTTAAAGATAACTTATGTTTTAAATTAAGGGAATAAACCCGAGCGTGCAAATAGAAAAGATAAGAAAAAACCTCCCTCAAAAGAGGGAGGCTAAATTTTTAGGGCAGGATTCCTTCCGTGCCTTTGTAATAGACCATCCATTCGGAGAATTGCGGAGTGAGGGGAAAAGCCAGCATTCTGCCGCCGAATCCGAAGTATTTATAAACAAGCATATTAAAGTTTTGAACCTTAATTTTCGGGAGTAAATTTTCGTGCAATTCAATTCCGTAGCGACGTGCGAATTTCACCGTTTGCTTAATAAACATCTTTCTTGCCTTTTCTCCCTTAATCCTCCGAACAATCTCGGCTTTCACGTCTTTGAATTCTCCCGAAAGAGGGGAATTAATTTTCCTAACGGCAAGCAACTGAAAAATGGAATAGCCATCCGGAGTTTCTATCGGTCCCGCTATTTCCCCCACCTTCATTGTAGCGGCTTTCCGTCCGATAGGTCCGTAAAGGCTAACGGGGAAAAATCCCAATTCACCGTGGTTTTTCTTCGTCCAAACTCTCTTTGTATATTCCATAGCAAGGTCGTGCAAATCCGCGCCTTGTGCCAATGCTTTCAGAACTTTATTAACCACACTAAGACTATCCGTAAGAACTTCCACAATATTAACTTCTTTTGTAGGTAAAGCTCCTTGATTTATCTTCTCATAATAAGCCTTTGCTTCATCATCGCTAACTTTTATCCTATTGAGAAAATCTCCTCTCAAAAGTGTGGACAAGTAATAATCGCGCCAACTGTCCAATGCCTCCTTAACTTCCGGAAGATTTTCATAACCTTTCTCCTCGCCCATACGCGCCAGGAGTTCAAACGTGATAAAACGCTTCACGCGAGCATTCAGCTTGGCGCGAATCTCATTAGGATTCAGCGAGGTAGTGTAAAAACCCTCGAAAATAAAATCGTGAAGAAATTCATCCGTGCTAATGGGATTCTTTTTGAAATGAATGAATTCCATTTTAAGTGTATCGCCAAGAAGTTTTTGGAACCGATAATAGTCCTTGCTTTCCAATGCAATTTTCTCGCCCTCGGGAATTTTTTCCTCCTTCCGCTTGTCGGCTAAAATTTTAATCAAGGCATTGGAGATACTCCAAAAAATCTTGCCATCGGTAGAGACTTTCTTATCCTTAAAATACTTCTTAAAAAATTTATCCGTAAGTTTGGATTCCGCTCTCCGAATCAAAAGGGAACGTGCCTGTTCCAAATTTTTTCTTCTTTCCTTCTCGGAAGCAAATTTTTTCTTTTCACTATAATAAAGTTTGAATATAAACCAACCTTTGGCCAATTTAAGAGGGGAGGTAAACTTACCTTCTTTCAATGAGAAAAGGGCATCTTCCAATTTTTCGTCCGCACTTCCGTAGGTAAAATCCTTATAGCTTTTTTCATATTTGTATTCCCTCCGCGTTGCAAGGAGAGAATCAAAATCCGCACCAGCTTTCAATTCATTATATATGTGTTTAATTTCCTTTTCGTTCGGGGAATAAATAAATCTCACTTTCAAAACCACATTACTGCGGTCGTATGCTTTTCGCTTTTCTTTCTCGGAAATTCTTACCTTGTTCTTAATCTCCCTTTGATAAATCGCATCCCGTATATACATTCTTTTAATGGATTGAAAAGTCTCTCGCATTATAGCCGTCGTGTCGTAACCGGCATCTTCGGCGGCAAGAGCCCATAGTTTTTCTGCCATGAGAGAGTAAAGGAAATTTTCCTTCTGTTTTTCTCTGTCCAAGCCTTTTTTCTTGACCATGGGAATAAACTCGAAACGGCGGATAAATTCCTTAACGGTAATCTTACGATTGCCAGCACCGGCAAGTACCGCATCGGGTTTAACTTGTGCAATTGCCAAATCGACAAAAGCAAACAAAAAAAGAAGAATCGTTATTTTTTTCAATTTTTCACCTTTTTTTAAATATCGACAAATACCAACTTAATGACTTCAACAATTTTTTATCCTCATTTTACTTTCAGGAGGGGATATGGTTCCCTACAAATCGTACTGAAAGCCCGCATACATCAGATTTCCTTCCGTAATCTTGCCACGGGAATCATCATTTGTTCTCTATACTTTGCCACAGTGCGACGCGCAATGTTTATTCCTTTCTCCTGTAACATCTTAGCAATTTTTTCATCGCTGTAAGGAGCGTTTTTAGGTTCCTTATCTATTATTTCTCTAATCAGTTCTTTTATGTGCTTGTTGGAAACCTCGCTACCCTCGTCGGTTGCAAGCCCTTCGCTAAAGAAATATTTCAACTCGTGAATTCCCTGCGGGCTTTGGACATATTTCCCGTTAACCACACGGCTTATCGTAGAAATATCCATCCCAACTTCCTCTGCAATATCCTTGTAAATCATGGGTTTCAAGGCTTTGGGACCTTTTTCGAAGAATTCGTATTGCTTTTCGAAGATAGCGCGCATTATTTTGAGCAAAGTTTGACGGCGCTGTTGCAGGGAAGCGATAAACCATTTTGCGGATTCAAATTTCTCCCGTAAAAATTTCCTTGTTTCCTTTTCTTCCTTCGACATCTTCCTTTTGCGCTTTTTCGAATCGAGCATCTCCAAGTATTCGCGATTTATGGTAACGGAAGGCACCGCTTTGTCGTTGAGGGAAATGATATAATTATCCCCAACCTTCTCAATAATAAAATCGGGAGTAATTTGATTTATTTCCTCTATTTCTATTTGTCCCGCTCCGGGTTTGGGATTTAATCTCTTGATAAGTGATATTGTTTCTTTCAGAGTTTCATCGGTTAAATCCATTTTCTTTTTTATCGCTTCGTAACGCTTGTTTAGAAAATCGTCGAAATGTTCTTTCAGAAGCTTTTGAGCCAAGTAGGAATAATACGGATCGTAATCGGAGTTTTCGAGTTGAACAAGCAAGCATTCCTTCAAATTTCGAGAAGCGATTCCCACGGGCTCCAAACGTTGAATTTTTTTAAGCACCTTCTCGGCTTGCTCGTAGGAAATATCTATGTGGTCAAAAACGCGTAAATCGTCCACCATCTTTTTCAAATCTTCCCTAAAATATCCGTCGCTACCCAGACTGTAAATAATATTCTCGCCGAGTGTAATCTCATCTTCGGAAAGATTTAACAGGTGCAATTGTTCCAGCAAACGTTCGGTAAGGGTACCTCGAGCGGGAGCCACGGGGCGCTGTTCATTTTCCTCCTCGTTTTTACCTGAAGGCAATTCGTCAAATTCATTATCGTTCATAAAATCTTCGATATCAAACTCATCTTCGGGGTTTTCTTCCTGCTCCTTTTCCTCGATCGGCGTTTCCGCCTCCTCGTTTTGCTCCATTATCATTTCTTCCTCTTCCGTCTGAACTTCTTCCAGTAGAGGGTTTTGTTCCAACTCGTTTTTGATTCTTTGCTCCAAAGCAAGCGTGCTGAGTTGAAGAAGCTTTTGATATTGAATCTGCTGCGGAGAAAGCTTTTGACTTTGCGTTAATTTTTGGTTAATCGAGAGCATATCACGTCGTCCCTTGCTTGATTAACTTATCGTACCATTCTTCCCCGTAAGCTCGTACAAGAGCATCCTTGCAAAATTGTCCGACGGAAAGGTTTGTTTTTTTACCCAATTCCAATGCGGGGGCGCATTCGGAATATTCCTCATAACGCAAGACGTCCCCGCCGAAATTTGTTACCCGTATAGGAAACAAATGACAAGAAATGGGTTTTCTAAAATCGAGTTTCCCTTCAAGAAATGCTTTTTCTATTGCGCATTTGGCAATTCCGTTTTCCCGATAAACAAAAACGCAATCCTTGTTTTCCACGCTACGGAGTAACAATTCCCCGCCTTTAATCTCATAGAATCCTTCTTTCTCGATTATCCATCGGCTTGTTTCGGGCAAGTCTTCCCAAATTATATCTAATATTTCATCAATACGTTTAATTTCTTCTTCCGTGACGGGAGCTCCGTATTCACTTTCCAACGTACAGCAGGCGCCTTTGCACTTCGAAAGATCACACGTAAACTTTACGTTCAGAATATCCTTGTTGACCAAAACACCGTCTATTTCTATCAGATTAAAATTCATTTTTCTGGAATAATTTTTGTTAAAAATAATCATTTTAATTAAATAATGAAAGGAAAGTTTTTCAACGTTGGCAAATGGAGAGCCTTCCCTTACGCAATCTTCATTTTTTACCCAAAAATATTTTCTTTTTCAATTCGCCTTTTTCAAACTCCAATTTCTTAAGAATTTTCCCTCTTTCATCATAATAAACAAATTCACCGTCGGGCAAATTGTTTTTATAATTCCGCACCTCACGGAGCGTACCGTCCCAATAATAATACTTAGCGGTTCCTTCTTTTTTCCCGAGGACAAAATTTTCTTCGGATTCAAGTCCGCCCTTGTCGTAATAGGTTAGAATTCTCCCGTCGAGCTTTCCTCCCCGATAATACTTAACCGCCTTCAAACTGCCGTCATTGTAATAATAACGGCAATATCCCTCCAATTTGCCGTTCAAATAATTCAGTTCCGCAATTTTAATTCCCTTTTTATTGAAAAGAAGTTCGCTACCGTCTTTCACATTCATCACATAATCCGTTTGCCTTTTCAATACTCCGCCGTCATAGAAATAAAAACATGTTCCGTCCGGTATCCCTTTGTAATAATTAATCATCGCTTGGACATAGCCGCTTTTGTAATATTCGATATTCAAGCCGTTTTTCTTGCCTTCTCTAAAATGCAAATGTTCGGAGATAGTTCCTTCGTCATAATAATTATTAAAACTCTCCTCCACTTTTTCGAAATGCCCCGCTATGTCATAACGAACGCGCTTCACGATTTGTCCGTTTATATAAGTATCAACGACTTTAATGGAACCGTCCGGGTAATAAAGATAGGAAACACCGTCGAGTTTATCATGTTTATAATGTGCCTCCAATGCCAGACCGCCGAATTCATAATATACCTTGCTGGTTCCCTCCAATAAATCGTTCACATAATTTCTTTCCACTTCCAAATTGCCATTCTCATAAAAGATTTTAGTAACGCCGTTTAATTTTCCATGCTTATAAGCCCAAATTCCCTGAACCGCCCCGCTTTTATAATAAACGGTCGTGAAACCTTCTTGCAAATCGTTGTGATATTCCGCTTCCGCCCAAAGTTCACCGGTTTGATAATACCATTTGGAAATTCCCTCAAGCTTGCCATGTTTGTAATTCCATTCCATACTGACGTTTCCGTTCGGAAAGTACCACGTAGAAATCCCTTCTTCCAAACCACCAACGAAATGCCAAACCTTCCAAAGTTTACCGTCCTCGTAAAATTCCTTATAAACGCCGTCTTTCTTTCCGTTCAAATACTCTCCTACGGATTTCAAGGCTCCGTTCGGATAATAAGTCTTCTTAATCTCTCTTTTCTGAGAGAAAGCAACGGAAAACGCCGTCAAAAATATCAATATGAAAATCTTTGCAAGCTTGATAAATCCTCCACCGTTTTGAAATTATTTCTTAAATTTGTTCGGCTAAAATAAGAAATCGAACACAAGAAATAAAAAAAGGAAAAGAAATTGTTTGAAACAAAAATAAGAATAAACTTTTACGACGCCGACCCGGCAGGCATATTGTTTTTTGCCAACGCTTTCAAACTGGCACATACGGCGTACGAAGAATTTCTGGAAGACATACTAAAAAGAAGCAACCCCTTTGACGACGAGAAAATTGTCATTCCAATAGTTCACGCGGAAGCCGACTATCACGCCGTAATTCTACCTTCGGAAGTAATCACCGTGAAAGTAAAAGTGCGGAATTTAAGGGAGTCCTCTTTCTCTCTCGAATATGAATTTTTCGGGAATAACGACAAAGTAAAGACGAAAGTTCGGACGATACACGTAGCGGTGGACAAAACGAATCTCAAGAAAACAGCTCTTCCGGAAGAGTTAAAAGAAGCATTAGGGCAACACGTGGAGCAATAAAATACTAATGCTCCGCCTTCATCTCTCGCGTCATTAATTCGTAAGTAACCTTCATCGGGTCGGCTTCCAGGAAAAGCACCTTATAAACCGCTTCGGCGATAGGGGTTTCCACGTGATACTTAGCGGAAAGCTCATGCACCGAACGGCTTGTTTCCACGCCTTCGGCAACCATTTCCATTGATTTGATAACATCTTTTAATTTCTTGCCTTTCCCGATTTGCTCTCCCACGTAGCGATTTCGACTGTGACGACTCATACAGGTCACAATCAAATCCCCTATGCCGGAAAGTCCGGAGAAAGTCTTAGGGTTAGCGCCCATTTCCACACCGAGTCTTGTAATTTCGGCTATTGCCCGGGTCATTATTGCCGCTTTCGAATTATCACCGAAACCGATACCGTCAATAATTCCCGCACCTATCGCTATTACGTTTTTAAATGCGCCTCCAAGTTCCACGCCTATCAAATCCGTAGATGAATAAACGCGGAAATAAGAATTCATGAACGCGGCTTGTATAACATGCGCTGTGCTTTCACTTTCTGATGCGGCAACTACGGCGGTAGGAATTTTCCGACTCACTTCTTCGGCATGGCTGGGTCCCGAAAGCACGCCTATATGCTCGGCTTCCACGGAGGGTATTTCATCCTTCAAAATTTGAGAAACCGTCATAAGCGTCCCTTTCTCGATTCCCTTTGCCACACTCACAAAGGTAGTGTTTCGATAATCATAATCTTTTATTTTTCTTATAACTCCTCTTAAAAACTGCGAAGGGATTGCAAGAACAATCATATGCTGTTTTTCGGAGGCTTCCTGGAGCGAATGGGTGATTTTGATTTCTTTCGGGATTTTTATTCCCGGCAAATAAATTTTATTTTCCCTCGTTCGATTAAGTTTTGCCGCATAAAATCTTTTATATTCCCACAGAGTTACCTCGTGGCCGTTGTTCTGAAGAACAATTGCTAAAGTTGTTCCCCAGCTACCCGCACCTAAAACCGATATTCGCATTTTTACTTCTTTTTCCTAAAGCTTATTTTATGTTCCTCTCCGGCAAAGACTCTTTTCAAATTTGCTCTATGAGTATAAATAACAAGCAAAGCCAACAAAACGGCAAAAGGCATTATAGTGTAATAACCTGTAACATGGGCATGAAAAACATTTTGCCGTATGAACATAATCAGCGGGACGGAAATCGCAGCGCTAATAGAGCCGAGCGAAACATAACGTGAAAGCGCAACGACAAGGACAAAAACGCCCAAAGCCAAAAGCATATCGATAGTAATTATGGAAAGGAAAACACCCAACCCCGTGGCTATTCCTTTCCCGCCTTTGAAACCTGCAAAAACAGTCCAAACGTGTCCGACAACAGCCGACACACCGGCAATTATCTGCACCAAAGTAAAATCATCAAAAGGAGTGGAATTGGTAAAGGGGAAATTTCCGAGATAGAGCCGTGCCACGACTATTACCGCAAAGGCTCCTTTCAAAGCATCCAAAACAATTACAAGTATCCCGTATTTCTTTCCCAATACACGGGAGACGTTTGTACCGCCAGCGTTCCCGCTTCCATAATCGCGAATATCCACACCCTTTACCAACTTAGTAATTATTATGCTGTTTGGTATCGAACCAACCAAATAGGAAAGGACGATAATCACAAGTAAATTCAGCATAAATTCCTCACAAAATTTTATTTTATTTTTAAATTAAGAAAGTATTCGAAAAGCTTCAAATCCGTTTCCGTAGTGATTTTAAAATTCTCCGAACTACCTTCGCAAATAAACACTTCGTTCGATGCCCGATAAACAAGAGAAGATTCATCAGTGCCGATAAAATTTTCTTCCCGCGCCTTGTCCATAGCCTTTTTCAAAAGAGAATATTCGAACACCTGCGGAGTTTGCACTGCGTAAATCCTTTCCCTCTCCAAATAATTCTCCACTTTTTCTTCCCCCTCCAAAACGGTATCACGCATTTTAACGGCAACAACAACACTTTTAACCTTCCGAGCTTTTTCAACAGCCCTACGCAAAATTTCCCTTGATAAAAGCGGACGCGCGGCATCGTGAACCGCAACAATATCTGTATCATCAGCCTCCAAGGAAATTAATGCATTATAAACCGAATCCTGTCTTGTTGCCCCTCCTTTGACAATATTTTTCACCTTTGTCAAATTGAATTTTCCCACAAGAGTCTCAAGAGTTTGAAAATATCTTTCCTCGGCGGCAATCACAATTTCATCTATTAATTCGCAATCTTGAAAAACTTGTAACGTATAGGCTATTATTTCCTTTCCCAACACTTTCAGATATTGCTTGGGTGTACTTGTTCCCAGCCTCGTTCCTTTACCGCCAGCGGGTATTATAGCAAAAGTCTTCATCGCTTTCCTTTTGAAAAATATGTCAAAAGCTAAATTAACAAAAAGTGAAAAAATTAACGATACGTCGAAGTCGAGCACAAATTGATTCTTATGGGACTTTTGGAAAATCGAGCGGGAGTTTAAAAGCAAGCTCCCGAGCCAAAACTCGGGAGCCTATTTATTATTGAATCAACATTGCATCGCCGTAACTGAGGAATCTGTATTTTTCCTTCAAAGCTTCCTTATAAGCCTTCATCAAAAGGTCATAACCTGCAAAAGCGGAGGTAAGCATAATCAACGTCGAACCCGGCTGGTGGAAATTGGTAATCAATTTAGTCGGGATTTTAAATTCATACGGCGGAAAGATAAATTTATCCGTCCAACCGCTACCCGGCTTAACGAAACCGCTTGCCGTAACGCTACTTTCCAAAGCGCGAACGGTACTCGTGCCTACGGCAATTACATTTTTCCCTTTTCGGATGGCTTCGTTGATTTTTTCCGCCGTCTCCTCGGTTATTTCGAAATATTCCGAATCCATCCTATGTTTGGTCAAGTCCTCCACCTCCACAGGACGGAAAGTACCGAGTCCTATGTGAAGAGTCACCTTGGCAATCTTCACTTTTTTCTTCTGTATTTTTCTCAACAGTTCTTTCGTAAAATGCAAGCCTGCCGTGGGCGCGGCAACCGAGCCGTCCACTTTGGCAAAGACAGTCTGATAATTTTCCTTATCCTCCGGTAACACATTCCGATTAATGTAAGGAGGCAAGGGAGTTTGACCGATTTTTTCTATTGCGCGATAAATATCCTTGCTACCTTGATTGAATCTCACCGTCCGTCCGCGGGAAGTCGTGTTATCAATCACTTCGCACCAGAGTGTATCGCTAAAATAAATGCGGTTTCCTATCCTGACTTTCCGTGCGGGGTCAACGATAACGTCCCAAATATTTTCACGACTGTTAAGCTCCCGCAAGACAAACACTTCAATCAAGGCGTTCGTGCGTTCTTTTTTACCTATCAGGCGCGCTTGCATCACCTTGGATTCGTTAACAACCAGCACATCGCCGCTGGAAACATAATTGATAATATCGCGAAATACTTTGTGTTCAATTGTTTGAGTTTTTCTATCCAAAACCATCAATCGCGCCGAATCCCGCGGAGAGACGGGGAATTTTGCGATTGCTGTCTTAGGCAATTTGAATTTGAAATCCGATAGTTTCATTTTCTCTCCTGCTTCGTATTTTTGTTTTCCAATCTCATTACTTACTTCTTCTCATTCGAAATCCTTTTCTTTCCCGATTTACGGGCGAGCCGCCGCCGAAAGCGGCGACTCGTTATTTTTATTTCTTCTTAGCAGTTTTCTTTTTAACCGCTTTCTTAACCTTTTGCGGGAAAGTCAAAGCGGCGCGAGCTGCTGCCAAGCGTGCAATAGGAACGCGGAAAGGCGAACAGCTTACATAATCCAAACCGGTTATATGGCAAAATTCGACGGAGGACGGCTCGCCGCCATGCTCACCGCAAATTCCCAATTTGAGGTCGGCTCTTGTTTTACGTCCTTCCTCGCATGCCATTTTAACCAATTTACCCACTCCGTTTCTATCAAGCACTTCGAAAGGATCGACTTCCAAAATACCCTTTGACTTATATTCGGGTAAGAAAGAACCGATATCGTCGCGCGAGAACCCGAAAGTCATTTGAGTAAGGTCGTTGGTACCGAAGCTAAAGAACTGGGCGGTTTCCGCTATTTCTCCCGCAGTTAAAGCGGCGCGAGGAGTTTCTATCATCGTTCCGACCAAAAAATTGATTTTGGTTTTGCGACGTTTGAAAACCTCCTGAGCGGTTTTCAAAATAATTTCCTTCTGCAAATCCAATTCCTTCTTTGTGGAAACCAAAGGAACCATTATTTCGGGATAAACACGCACGCCTTTCTTTCTAACATTCAGCGCCGCTTCCAAAATGGCGCGAGTTTGCATTTCGGTAATTTCGGGATACGTGTTACCAAGTCGGCAGCCACGATGACCGAGCATGGGGTTAACCTCCGCCAGTTCCTCGACTTTTTTCTTTATTGCGGAAACGGAAACGCCCATTATCTTTGCCATCTCCTTTTGCTCCTTCGCTTCCTTGGGCAGGAACTCGTGCAAAGGAGGATCCAACAAGCGAATGGTAACCGGTAAACCGTTCATGGCGGTAAAAATTCCTTCGAAGTCCTTCCGTTGAATCGGAAGAAGCTTATCCAAAGCCTTTCTTCTACCGGCTTCGTCGTCGGCGAGAATCATCTCGCGCACCGC
This sequence comes from uncultured Melioribacteraceae bacterium, assembly GCA_964611145.1. Taxonomy (GTDB): domain Bacteria; phylum Bacteroidota; class Ignavibacteria; order Ignavibacteriales; family Melioribacteraceae; genus WFQV01. The sequence continues at coordinate 26,699 of CAZSYM010000008.1, read as the reverse complement.
AAGGATTTTATCCTCACCGAAGAACATATGCTCCGTACGGCAAAGTCCGATTCCTTTCGCGCCGAAACTGCGAGCCCGCTGCGAATCCTCGGGAGTATCCGCATTTGTACGTACTTTAAGGCGAGCGTACTTATCGGCAAGTCTCATCAACTTTTCGAAATTTCCACTCAATTTCGGTTCTGCGGTTTTAATTTTACCCGCATAAACGAAGCCAGTAGAACCGTCAAGAGAAATCCAATCGCCTTCCTTGATTGTAACTTCATCCGTCTTGGCAATTTTCTTTTTGTAATCTATTCTCAATTCACCAGCTCCGGTAACGGCGCATTTTCCCATTCCGCGAGCCACGACTGCCGCGTGAGAGGTCATACCGCCGCGAGCAGTGAGAATACCTTCCGCAGCGTTCATACCTTTCAAATCTTCGGGAGAAGTTTCCAAACGCACCAGAATAACTTTCTCACCTTTCGCCGCCCATTCCTCCGCATCTTCGGCATGGAAAACAACGCGACCGGTAGCGGCGCCAGGAGAAGCGCCCAAGCCTTTCGTAATAACTTTGGCTTTCTTCAATTCCTCTTTGTCAAAAACGGGATGGAGCAATTCATCCAATTTTTCCGGTTCAACGCGCATAACAGCCGTCTTTTCATCTATCATTCCTTCCTTCAACATATCCATTGCAATTTTAACCATTGCGGCACCGGTACGCTTACCCGTACGAGTTTGAAGCAACCAAAGTTTTCCGTTCTGAATGGTGAATTCCAAGTCCTGCATATCTTTATAATGCTTTTCGAGTTTCTTTTGCACTCGGTCAAGTTCTTTATAGACTTTGGGCATTGCTTCCTCGAGGGAAGGATATTTTTCCCTTCTTTCTTTCTCGGAAATTCCTTGAGCCTTAGCCCATTTAATAGAACCGGCTTTCGTAATCTGCTGCGGGGTTCTTATGCCCGCCACAACATCCTCGCCTTGTGCATTTATCAAATATTCGCCATTGAATACATTTTCTCCCGTAGCGGCATCTCTGGTAAAGGCAACGCCGGTAGCGGAATCCTCACCCATATTTCCAAAGACCATCGCTTGCACGTTAACCGCCGTTCCCCAGTGAGCCGGAATATTGTTCATCTGACGATACAATATTGCGCGGTCGTTGTTCCAACTATCGAACACTGCCATAATTGCGCCCCAAAGTTGTTCCCACGGATCGGTGGGAAAGTTCTTCTTGGTCTTTTTCTTTATGATTTTTTTGAAGCGCTCAGCCATCTCTTTCAAATCGTCAACAGTAAATTCCGTATCGAGTTTAATACCTTTCTGCTTTTTCATTTCATCGATTATCTCTTCGAAAGGATCATGATCCTCCTTGTTTTCGGGCTTCATTCCAAGCACGACATCGCCGTACATTTGAATAAAGCGACGATAGGAATCCCATGCAAAGCGGGGATTGTTGGTCTTTGCCGCGAGTCCTTCGACCACTTTTTCATTAAGTCCGAGATTCAAAACGGTATCCATCATTCCCGGCATGGAAGCAGGCGCACCGGAACGAACCGAAACCAATAAGGGATTATCTTTATCTCCAAATTTCAGTTTCATTATTTTCTCAACGTGAGCAATACCTTTTTTTACTTCGGGTTCCAGCATTTTCTTTGTTGCCGCGGGACCTATTTCAAAATATTTGTTGCAAACTTCCGTCGTAATGGTAAATCCCGGCGGGACCGGCACTCCGATTCTGTTCATTTCAGCAAGATTAGCACCTTTACCGCCCAGCAACTCTTTCATTGCCGCAGTACCATCGGCTTTCCCGTTTCCGAACAGGTAAACCAATTTTTTTCCTTTGGTCTTTTTAGCCATTTTTTCCTCCTTTATTAGGTTTAAGAAACATTTTCAAAATCATTTCTTCAAATTTTTCCTTTTCCTCAAAGTTTATTTCTATTTTCAAATAATAAATGTCGATGTCGTCCAATTGCTTGGAAAACTCGCTTAATTTAACGGCATCTTTCTGTGTTGTCAAGACCGAAAACGAATTTGTCGAATAAAATTCTTTCCTTATCCTTTGAATTTCCTTTTCCGTATAAAACTTATGGTCCGGAAAAATCAACTTATTGCTTATATCAATCTTGTGTTCCTTCAGAACCTCGAGGAAAGAAAAGGGGCGAGCGATACCGGAAACCACCAGGCTTTTCTGTCCTTGAAATTCATGCGGATCGAACACCTCGCCCGTCTTAACATCAACAATATCAGTAGCTTTATAGAACGCATAAAAAACAGGCTTGTTTTCAAAGAACTTTCGAAAGCTTGTCGGTATTTCCTTTTTTCGAGAAAACTTTCTGTTTACAATTATCAAGTCCGCTCTTTCGACGGAGCGAAAACTTTCCCGCATGCGTCCCGCCGGTAAACTTCGCCGTTCCCAAAAATCGGCTTCGGTCAAAAATCTTTGGTCAAAGAGCAGGATATTCAAATCCCTATGTATCCAACGATGTTGAAATGCGTCGTCCAATACTATGGCTTCCAATTCGGCGTCGCGCAAAAACTTTCGAGCGCCTTCGGTTCTCTTTTCGCTAACGGCAGCGGGGACTTTGCATTCTTGAGCCGCCAGATAAATTTCATCTCCGCAATCTTCTACGGAAAGAAACATTTTTTTACCGTCGGAAACAAAGCGATAACCCTTTGTTCTCCGTCTGTAACCTCTGCTTAAAATACCGACTTTAATTCCGTGAGATTTCAAAAGCTTGGCAATATAAATTACCGTGGGAGTTTTACCCGAGCCACCAACGGTTAAATTTCCCACCGAAATCACTTTGGCATCGACCTTTTCGCTTTTGAATATTCCTTTATCGAAAAGGGAATTGCGAATGCCCAAAACAACGGCATAAAGCAAAGCAAAAGGATACAACAATATTTGAGCTATTTTGACCAATACTCTTCGGCTTCTTTATTTATTTTGTTTAATTCTTCCTCCGCTTTTAAAATCGCCTCGGAAGTTTCCTCATAACTTAGATTTTCTTCATAATACATCGGTTCGGAACACTTAACATAAACTCGGCTAAAGGGTTTCGGAATTTCGAAGGCGTCCCAACTTTTCAGACGCACGGATTTCTGAAATCCGATGCCAATCAGCACCAATGGTTTCAAGGAACGCTTGGCAATAATCACGGCACCGGCTTTAAACTTTTTTGCGGGACCGCGGGGTCCGTCGGGAGTAATTCCTATCGTAAAACCGTCTTTCGCTTTTCGCACCAAAATTTCCAAGGCGTCTTTTCCGCCTTTGCTACTCGAGCCGCGCGCCAATTCGTATTTCCAATGGCGGAGAACTTTCGTCAGCAATTCACCGTCCTTGCTTTCGCTTACCAACGCCGCGGGATTTCGTCTCGAAAGCAATTTCCAACCGATTAGCATTTTACCGTGCCAGAAAGCCGCCACAAAATTTTCCTTCGGAAGTTCCTTTCCGTCCTCCACAATTTTTACGGTCATTAAGAGCAAGTCAACAAAATAAGGCAAAAGAAAGTTTCCGATTGCTCTTAAAAAATCCCTTTGTTTTTCTTTAAGCTTCATTCAAAACGGCCAAAATTATTGACGCACTCCGTTGAGAAGAATTTCCGCCTCTCGAAAGTTTTTCCTTCACTTCTTTCAAAGAACTTTTAAGCTTTTCGTAACGGGAAATATCGCTCAAGAACGGTTTTACCGTCTCGTAAATTCTTTCCGCCGTCATATCGTTTTGTACCAATTCGGGCAACACTTTTTTGCCCAACACAATATTAGGCATGGCAATACTATCAATCTTTACAAGAGCCTTACCGATAGCATAAGTAACAGCGCTTGTTCTGTAAACAACCACGAAGGGCAATCCCACAATAGACGCCTCGAGGGAAGAAGTGCCCGATTTTATAATTCCGAACTTTGCCAAATTCATCAGATTATAATTTTCTCCCGCAATGATTTTCGCATTGCCGCGGGAATACTTTTCCACGTAACTTTTCTCGATATTGTCCGCAAGAGAAATCACGGTTTGTAACCGAAACTCCTCCGCCAGTTTTTCCGCCGCTTTCAAAGCCGTCGGCAAAATAGTTTTAACTTCATGCTCTCGACTACCGGGGAAAACGAGCAAAATTTCCTTGTCCTTTTCAAGCCCGTACTTTTCGAAAAACTTTCCCCGCTCTTCAAAGTCATATTCATTTATCTTATCCATTATCGGATTGCCGACGTATTCAACCGGTATACCGTGCTTTTCATAGAACTCTTTTTCGAAGGGGAAAACAACGAGCATTTTATCAACTCGTTTTGCAATTTTCTTAACTCGTCCGCTTCCCCACGCCCAAACTTGCGGAGAAATATAATAAACCACCTTTCCACCGCGACGTTTTACTTTTTTGGCGAAATTCAAATTAAAGCCCGGATAATCAATAAGCACAACAACACGTATTTTCATTCGCTCAATTGTTTTCAACAAATCCCATTGCACCTTTTGAATAAAGGGGAGATGAGCTATCACCTCCTTGAAGCCCAAGAAAGACAAGTCTTTGACATGGTATAGAATTTCCGCACCCGCTTCGTGCATTCTATCGCCGCCCACGGCAAGAATGCGCAATTCGGGATTGAGGTTCTTAAGACTTCTTATCAGTTCCGCACCATGCAAATCTCCGGAGGTCTCTCCGGCAACAATCAAAAGGTTCTCCTTCAATTAAACCATACCCAAATTATTATCAAAACAATAATTATCGATGTGAAAGCCTGCAAAGTTCTCTTTTCGGAACGCAAGCCAGCTTTCACATTCAGCGGTGGTTGTTCGATACCGGGATTCTTATACTTTCGCGGGGAAGGTATCAAACGAGGCACGGACTTCTTGTATGCTTCGTATTTATCGCCGAATGCGGCGTTCAAATATTTTTCCTCCGCGCTTATTATGATTCTGTATTGAACATAAAAAAACAAAATGGCGATGATTTGCAAATACGGGAAAAGTGCATTGGACATCACGCCGACGCCCGTATAAAGCAATATATTTCCCAAGTAAAGGGGGTTGCGCACATGGGCAAAAGCTCCGCTCACGACGAGATAAGTCCCGCCCACGCTTCCCGTTGTACGAGTTTCGCTACCGGCGTAAGCCACACCCCAAAATCGGAAACCCTCGCCAATCAAGGCTATTACAAAACCTATCGCCATACTTTGCCAGGTGGGCTTGGCAAAAGCAATCATTAACAACAAAAAGGGAATGGGGGTATAACTTCTGTAACTAAAAATTTTTTCCGCAAATGTTTTCATTTCTTCCTTGTTTTCAAATTATATAAAACTTCCCGCTTGGGGGATAAAGACTCATCCTTGCAAATAAACCGCACGGCGATTTAACTGTGCCTGATGCCTTTTTCTAATTCTCTTCCTACGACTCAATTCTTCCAAGCGTCGGCGGACATCGGAAAAATCGGAAAAGGGGTAATATGAAATTCTATTCACCTCACAAAATTTAAGCAAGGATTTTTTAGCAAAAATAAAATCCGTAAATTGAGCGGGGCAAGTATCCGAATATCCGTCACCTATGTAAACAGTAATTTCATCATCGCCACTGTTCATAATCACATGATTTCGTTTACAATTTCCGCAGCGGTCGCATTCTTCGTCCGTGTATGGAAATCGAGGCACGATTTTATTATCGACAAACTCGGCAACGTTGGAATAAACTTTCAAATCGGCCAATCCGTATCGCGCCAATATTCTTTTAATATAATAATCCAATCCGTCGCTAAGTACAAAAAGCTCGTGTCCGTTCTCCTCACAAAAATTCACAAAATCCGGGAAAGTGGCATCTATTTCCATTCCGTCGATAAAAGCGTTTAACTCATCCCTTTCCAAAGGGGGGAGTAAGTCGCAAAGCGACTCCCAAGTTTGGCGGGAATTTATATCGCCGTCAATCCAATGTTTAATAATTTCCCGCGCCTTGTCGGCATCGGTATAACGAAGGAACAATTGCTCTCCCACGTCCTGCGTGGTGATTGTCCCGTCAAAATCCACGAAAATTTTAAACCGATGTTTGTTTTCCGTTAGCATTAACTATTCGAGACGCTTGCCAATTGTTCGTTAAACTGGACTCCCACAAGTTTGGAAATTCCTTCCTCTTGAATCGTAACTCCATACATATTTTCCGCGGCTTCCATCGTACGTTTATTGTGGGTAACAATGATAAATTGAGTCTTTTCGCTAAGCTCTTTAAGAAGTTTCGTAAAGCGACTCACGTTCGAATCGTCCAAAGGAGCATCCACCTCGTCCAAAATGCAGAAGGGACTCGGTTTGACAAGATAAATAGCAAACAAAAGTGCAATAGCGGTAAGTGTTTTTTCCCCTTGCGAAAGGAGTTCAATGGACGTGGGGCGTTTCCCTTTGGGCTTTGCACTTATTTCGATTCTCGCCTCCAAAGGATCAACCCCTTCTTCCAATCGCAAATCGGCTTCGTCCTCCTCGTTGAAAAGCGTACGGAACATTTTCTTGAAGCCTTCCCTAACTTTCTCGAAGGTTTCCAGAAAGATTCTTTCAGCCGTCTCGTTGATTTCCTTGATTGTTTCCACCAAATCCTTTTCGGATTTCACCAAATCATCCCGCTGTTGTAAAAGGAAATCGAGACGTTCTTTTTCTTCTTCATATTCCGAATATGCAAGCAAATTTATGGGACCCAAATTCTTAATACGCATTTTAAGGGTATGCACTTCGTCCGCCACGCCGTTGTAATCGAACTCGTCCAAGTCGTCAAATTCTTTAAGCTCCAACTCGACCGAATAGCTTTCCTTAATTCCCTCGGTCAAATTTTCGAGCTTCATGGTCAATTTATTTTTTTCAAGGTCAATCTTATAAATTTCATCCGAGATTCTTTCCCTTTCGGAGCGAAGTTCTTTTAGACTTCTTTCATATTCCGAAGATTCTCCCCGTTTAATCCGAAGCTCGTTTTCTATTTCCTTTTCCTCTCCCTTAAGCTCGGATATGCGGGAGTTCAATCCGTCCGATTCTCTGCGAATCTGCTCGGCGTTTTCTTCGATTAAAAGTATTTCATCCTCGGAATCCTTTATTTCCTCTCTGCGCCTTTGTTCCGTATTTTCAATACCGACAATTGCCTTTTCCGCTCTACGTATTGAATTTTCCACATTTTGGAGTTCGCCTTTAAGTCTTTCCGCCTCGAGTTTCAAGGAAGTTATTTTGGAAGTCAATTCATTATAGCTTGTTTCCGTTTCCCGCATATCTTCTTCCGCGAATCTCAACTCGGTAAGAATTTTTTCCCGCTCGATTTTCTTTTCGGCGATAATGGTTTCAAGCTCTTTCTTTCTCGATTCAATTTCGTTGGACTCCCGTGCAAGTCTCTGCACGAGCAATTGCGATTCCTCTATTTCCTCGGAGGCTTTCTCGTTTTCGAATTCCAATTGGGAAATTTGCTTTTCCACTTGATTCAAATCGCTCAGCAACACCTTCCCACGCGCGGAGATATGGTTTAAATCAATCCCGCTTAGTTCTTCCTCTTTGGTTTCAATAAGAGCCTGCAAGCGTTTCAGGTTCTCCTCGTACTTAGGCAATTCGTTTACAAGTTCCTCCAACATCTGTTTTCTACCGAAAAGCGTTTCGTCCAATTTCGGCTCGCTCCCCGCTTCGACAATTCCGTTACTCTGGACAAAATCCCCTTTAAGTGTAACGAAATTATAATCTTGATAAGCATCAATCAAATTGAAGGCTGTTTCCAAATCCTTGACTACTACGGTATTTCGCAAAAGCTTTTCGAAAAAAGGTTTCCATTTGCGGGAAGTCTTTACAAAATCGAACGCCCAACCGACAAAGCCTTTCTCCTTCGAGATTTTTTTCTGCATCCTTTTATCCGCAAAGGCTTTCAGCTTACGGGAAAAACCTTTCGCGCCGTTGCCTGCGGAGAGCAAAATAAAAGAAGCCTTGCCCAAATCATTTTTTTCCAAATACTCAATAGCCTTGCGCAAGTCCTCCATGCTATCAATAAGCAAATTATTGAGAACATTTTTAAGCGCCGCATTCAAAGCATAGCGATATTCGTCCGAAGCCGTTCCCGCAACGTCTGTAATCAGATTTTTCTCTTTCTTAGTCCAGCCTTCGGATTCCAAAAGAATTTTGGAGCCTTTGGAAACGCCTTCAAGATTCGTTATAAGATTCCGTAGAAATTCGATTTTGTTTGTAATATTGTTAATTAAACCTTTTTCTTCCAATTCTCTATTGCGAAGTTCGGAAATCTCTTTTTCGAGTCTTTCCTTTTCCTTTTGCTTTTCCACAAGCAGGGCGTCGGCATCTTCGATTTTTCTTTTAATTTCTTCCTTTTCCTGGGCAAGCTCTTCCAGAAATCCCGCCGTCTTTGCGATTTTCTCCGTTATCCGCCCGATTTTTTCATTGGTCTCCCGAATTCGCTTGTTAATCTCCTCCTCGCGCTCCTCCATACTTTGCAATTGATTTTCCAAGCGATTAATTTCCGTTGCCTTTTCCAGCGCCAATGAATTTTTATTTTTCACTTCCTCCTTTTGAGCATCCAATTTGCTCCGCAACTCCTCCAGGGCAGTCGTTTCTTCCTCGACGGCGGAATTTTTCTCCTGAAGACTTTGTTCGAGGTCGCCGATTTTAGCTTTATTTTCCTCTATCAATCGGCGATTCGCTTCTTTCTCCTCCGTTAAATTTTCCAATTCCGTCTTATAGCGTTCAATATTGGCGCGCAAGGAATTCAGACGCGCCTCGCTCACGGAAAGATTCTTATGCGCCTCGTGGAGTTTTTCCGAGACGGAGGCAATACTCTCACGTTTTTCTCGCAATTTCCTTTCTATTTCGCTCACTTCCGCACGAAGCTCAATCAATGTATTCTCTATATCGCGAATATTACCGTCAATCTCGTTTTTACGAGCGCTTAATCTTCCTCCTTCCTCTTCCAGTCGGGACAATTCCCTTTTGAAAAGAGCGAACTCATGCTCGGCAAGGTTCAATTCTTTTTCCCTAAGCACGCTTTGAATTTGATTGTACTTATCCGCCTTCTTTGCTTGTCTTTCCAGCGAGCGCACTTTCTTTTCCACTTCGGAAACTATATCGTTCACACGAGTAAGGTCGGATTTCACCTCGTCCAATTTCTTAAGCGAAAGTCTTCGGCGATGTTTATACTTATTAACTCCCGCGGCTTCCTCGAACAATTTACGTCTGTCGTCGGCTTTACTGCTCAAAATGCTCTCTATCATCTTAAGCTCTATCACCGAATAGGCATTGGCGGCAACGCCGGTATCCATAAAAAGATTCGTAATATCTTTTAGGCGACAAATATTATTATTAAGGAGATATTCACTTTCGCCCGAGCGGAAAATGCGTCGCGTTACTTTAACCTCGGTATAGTCGGTATCCAGTTCTCCGTTTTCATTAATCAAAGTGAGGGAAACCTCCGCCATACCCATCGGTTTATGATTCTTCGTACCGTTAAAAATCACGTTCTCCATTTTGTCGCTTCGGAGCACGGCGCTTTTCTGTTCGCCAAGCACCCAACGGATAGCATCGACGATATTCGTCTTGCCCGAACCGTTGGGACCCACTATACCGGTAATGCCTTTCGTAAAATGCACAACGGTTTTGTTCGCAAAAGATTTAAAGCCGAATAGTTCCAACTTAGATAAAAACAATTCTCGTCCCTTACTTAAATTACAGGATGTTGACTAAACGCAGAAGCAATATACGTGAGAGTCTGGCTGGCACTTTGGAAATAAATCGCCAAAATCCCCGCCAGGACAAATATCAAAAGAGTTCCCCACAAATAAACCTTGACAGGAGCGACATCGAAAATAACATAAACTCCTCTCAAAAGCCTTTTCAAAATCCAAAAGAAAAAGAAAGCCAATACAACATAAACGTAAACATTCACCACATTGGCAAGTAAAATTTTATGCAGCACCAATTCCACAGGCAACAATATCGTAAGCGGGAGGAAAGACCAAACAACCACGAAATAGATATTCGAAAAATAAACTATTTGCTTCACGGACAAGGATGCCAATTTGATTATTCCCGCCAAGAAAAAGAAAAGCAGGACGGAAAGGAAAAAGAGAATAAAAAGAGCGTTCAAAGGATGCCATGCGAGATAACTAAAACTTTTAATCAACCACGGCAAATCGAAGGCGAGGAGAATCTTTTCCAACAGAATATTCATACGAAGGAAATAAAGAATAATCGTAATCAAAAGAGCGTGGGCTCCCGCCAAAACAAGCATAAGCAAAAAGGTATGCACACCGGAAAGAATTCTATGATCCCGTATATCCGCAAAAAAATTGTACGGACGAAGCAAAGCGCGGGTGGCATCTTCCCTGAATTGTCTTTTCGAATTGAACAGTAAGCCCATTATCACACCTAAAATCAATCCCGCCAGGACGAACAAAATAGGCGAGCGATTGTTTTTCGTGCCGATAGGAATTTTAGCCGTGCGTTTCCCGGTAAGCGAAGCGGTAATTATTTTAAGCGAATAGGAATGCAAATCCCTAAGCTCGTTCACCAATCCCAGTTTATAAATATTTTCCTTGTCATAGCCAGCATAAAAAGATGCATAATCCCCCCGATAATCATAAAACGCATTCAAGACAAAGCCATTGCCATCATTCCTTTTATCCGTTATAATCAAATCCTTAAAATATTTTGCCTGCGCTTCCACCGAGTAATCGTTTAAATAACCGTTAGTTTTACCGTAAATGCGAGGATAAGAAATTTCCGAGATAAAGATTCTTTTACCCTCGGGCAACTTTTTAACATTTTCATAAAAATGTCGGAAATTCCCAGCATAAATTTCCATTCCGTAAAGATCAAGACCTTCAACGCCCCGATTTGGGAAATCCACAAACGAGGCAAATTTCAAAAACCCCTTATCGCTTGCTTGTGCTATCAAACTCGCAAGAAACTCCCGATTCGTAGCATCCTTATTCAAATAGGAGCTTCCCAATCCTAAAATCTTAAAATTTTCGAATTGTGAATAAAAAGAGACAACGCTTTTCAAAATATCCTTAACCCGTTTTACATAGCCGGGATCTTCCAAAAAAACATCGGGGGGAAATTGCAAAGGGATTTCCACAACGGGAACAAGCCCAAGTCGATTACAAAGCTCCAATTCAAAAGGTTGAGGATAAGAATATTTGAATCGCACCAAATTAAAGCCACTTTCGCGTATGATTTTCAAATCCCTTTTAACGGCAACATAAAGGGGACGGTCAAGAACGGAAAAATCGGGAGGCGAATAGATAGTTCCATAAATTCTAAAAGGCTTCCCGTTAAGAAAAATTCCTTTGTCGTCAACGTTCAAATCGTAAACGGCAAAATCTCTCGAGATAAAATCGAGCAAATTCGCTCCCTTATAAAGCGAGAGAGTTAACGCATATCTGGCGGGTTTTTGGGGTGTCCAAAGTTCGATGTTTTTCAATCGGATATTCAAAAGGTTTTCCTTGCGGGCGCTTAAACTTTTTTCCGTCAAAGTGTTTCCCTTCAAATCCGAGACTTTCGCCACTACTTTGAGAGAAGGTGTGATTTCCTCCGTAGAATCGCCCTTTGTCAGCACATCAAAGCGACATTTAAGCACGCTTTCTTTCTTCTTGAAAAAAGTCCTTGTGGAAAGTCGCAGAACACCGAACGCTTCGGGCGGCAACACGCTTAAATATACATCCCCCAAGATTCCTCCGTGCTCCTTGGGAAAAAGAAATCTTTGCGAGGAAGGAACGGTTATTTCGGATGCCAAGGAGAAATTTATTTGGATTTTAAGGGTATTCGTCCCGCCGAAATTCAAAACATTAGAGGGAACTTTGAACGCAATGGGAATTTTACCTCCCGAATGTCGATAGACGGTAACATCGTTAAGGACAAAATCGGCGGAATAGTTTAATCCGAAGACGTGGAGAACAAAATTCTTCCCTTTTTGCTCGGGAGCCAAATCAAATTCCCTCTCAAGGACAATTTCGTTCGTGTTTTCAAAAACAAAAGGGACACGAACTTTAGTTCTCTTTTCGGGAGAATCTGCTTTGTAAACGAACCACCCCTTATCAAGAAGGATTTTTTGACGGAAAGCTCTGCCTCCCCGGTTTAAGTCGGAATTTAAAAGCCCCGTGGGGGGCAATTGAATTATCTTAACTTGAGCGGGAAGAATGGAAGCAATTAAAAAAAATAAAACCGATTTTATTGTAATTTTCAGTTTGTTCATCGTCCAAAAAATAAAAAAAATAAGATTTGAAATATACTAAAGAAAGGAGGGCAAATCAATTTGTTGAGGAATACCGCTCGTAAGCACCACACTTTCGTCTCTTTTTTCGCTATTCCGCCCACAAAAGCTTAGAAAAGTATGAAAAAATAGTGTCCAACTCTCAATTTTATCGTATATTTGTCATGTTAAATATAAAAATAATTCGATGAACTCAAACCGAAGCAAGCAATCTTTAATTCTTGTATTGGTTGTTGCACTCCTTGCAGCGGGGGTTTATTGGACATATCTACTTCAAAAGCAAATCAAAGAAGATAGCATAAAGAGGTTTGCGCAAGCTCGTCAAAAAGAAATCGAAAGCACCGCCCTCGACTTAAAACACTTTATCGATAGATATTTCAACGAGCTTTCGTTTTTTTCCGACATGGAAGATGTTCGGGCTATGAACTCGTACGGCAAAAAGATACTCCGAGTTTTTTATCGACACAATAGGGATTATCTCAAGGCTATTACTCGAGTAACAAAAGACGGATTAATCGAATACACGGAACCATATATAGAATCTGTGATCGGCAATGATATTTCATATCAAAGGCACAATTGGGAAGTCATGCATGGTCATCAACCCATAATAAGCGATGTATTTCAAGCCGTACAAAATTTTAGAGCCATAGCGTTTGTCTATCCTGTTTTTGATCCCAATGGGAATTACGACGGAAGCATATCAATGCTTTTGTCTTTCGATAATCTTACAAGAAAATTTCTGCACCCCTTAGAAAAACATGAATATGAACACACTTTTCTGCTTTCCTCGAAAGGCACAATTCTATACTCACACCGCAACTCTCAAATCGGGCAACCGATTGTACTCTTTACCAAAACTCTCCCAGTAGGAGAAAAAACAATAAACAAAATATTGAAAAACGCTAGCCATTCTCTTATTCGAGGCAACAGCGGATATGAAATTATTCAAAAAAACGGCAAGGAAATCCTCGTTTCTTACACAGTGCTTCCTTTGTTTAAAACTTATTGGATAATTTTGGATACTATACCCCTCGCCAATATCTACTCGGAATGGGGAACCTACAAAAAAGTTTTCTTTGCCATTTTCTTTGCACTCGGTGTGGGTTTTCTTTTTTCTTTTTTCCTTTTTCAAACTTATCGTTCAAGGAAAATAAAAAGAGAATTAAAAGAGCTTGAGGACCTTACAAATATACTTTCAAAAACTTCCGGGATAATTGTTTATAGACACAATTTCATTACCGGAAATACACAATGGCGTGGTGCCATCGAGAAAATCACGGGTTACAGCCAAGAAGAGTTTCAAAATTTTACTATCGAGAATTGGATTAATATACTGCATCCCGACGACAAGAGTAAATACAGCAATAATTTCGCCGAATTCAAACATGAACGTACTCCTAAAATAAGTAGATACAGAATACGTCGTAAAAACGGAACATTCACGAACGTCGAGGAGGTGCAAATTGTTTATGAAAATAAAGAAACTAAAACATACTTTCAAATGGGAGCAATTAAAGATATATCCCAATTTTTAGAAGAAAAAGAAAAATTGGAAGAAAAAATAAAGGAATTGGAAGGTCGAATAACTCCCAAAATCAAAGATCTGGAGGAAGAAAACACACAACTCAAAAAGACATTGGAACGACTTAAAATTAAAGAAAATGAGTTACTCACAGCTCAAAAGGAATTAGAAAACGCCGACGAGATGAAAAGGCATTTTCTTAATCTCATACAACATGAAATACATACTCCTCTAAACGGGCTACTCATGAATGCCCAGAGCATAATGGACCACTTAACAGGTGAAAACCCCGCCATATCCGATGCCGTTGAAGGAATAAGGCAGGCTGTCTTTCGATTACGGCGCACCACAAAAATATTGCTGAAAATCTCTGAGTTAACCAGTGGCTCGCTCAAAATAAACCCTCAACTTTTTGACATGTACGAGGACTTACTCGATAGAATCATTCAGAGATTCGAAAGCAACGCAAAAGCTCACAATGTGAAAATAAAAATAGAAAAATTAAGTTCCGCTAACATCGTAAAACAAGATTTCGAAGCTTTGGAAGAAATTTTCGAGCAACTTATCGATAACGCAATTAAATACACAGAAAATGGGACAGTTACAATAACAATAGAAAGCATAGGGAACGAAGAATTTCTTGTCACAATCGCAGATACCGGAATAGGAATTTCAGAAAAAAATCTTAAAAATATTTTTGATTATTTCGTGCAGGAAGACCCCGGCGGGTATGCACGTCCCTACGAAGGCGTGGGACTGGGTTTATCATTAGTAAAAGAATATTGTAAACTTTGTAATATTAAGCTCGAAGTAAAAAGCCAGAAAAATATTGGTTCGATATTTACATTAAAAATACCTTCTATCAAATAGATTATTTTGGGAACAATATATTTCCCCTTTTGTAAAAGGAAGACATATTGTGTCTTATCTTCCATGGCATTTTTTTTAATACTTTGAGAGGGAATAATGCCTACATTTTTAATTATAGACGATAGGCGTGAACAACTTCACTTTTTTGCCGATTTCTTAAAAAAGAAATTTCGCAATCCTATTATATTTTCAGCACTTCAAGGGGAAGAAGGTTTTAAAATCGCCCTACGGGAACAACCAGATTTGATTCTTCTCGATGCCGCCATGCCCGAACCAAATGGCATAGACATTCTGAAACGTCTAAAGGAAACACCGGAAACAAAAGAAATACCCGTCATAGTTTTTTCATCTGTAATTGACAAAAATCAAGGTAAATTTTCCACACTTCTCTCGGGAGGAGATTATTTTATAGCCAGCCCGGAAGATATAAAAGAACTATTCCCTCAAATAATCTCACTTCTACGACGTCGCGGTGTTTCCTTTTTCTTACCCGAAGAAGAAAAATCATTGGAAGTTTCCACCGTCGAAAGACTAATCGAAGAAGAAGTACGTGCTTCTTTAAAAAGAGAAGATGCTCTGAAAGATTCTCTCAAAACAATTCACTCGTCCCACGAGGAATTAAAAAACCAAAAAGACGAACTCGATAAAAACTTAAGCGAAAAAGAAAAAATCTTAATCAAACTCAAGGAAAGTGAAGAGAAATTTAGGTTCCTTTTCCACTTCGCTACCGACTATTTCCTCCTTTTTGAAGTGACTGATGAGGACATCAAACTAAATGATATAAATCAAAGTCTGCAGGATAAATTAGGCTACTCTCCGGAAGAATTAAAACTAAAAAGTTTTTACGAGTTTTATACCGACCCGCCCGACAAAGTAAGAAAATTCATCCTCAAAAGCGCGCTCAAAAAAGAAGGGCATGCAGAACTAAATCACCGTTGCAAAGATGGAAGCATATTTGTAGTAAATGCAAAAGCCAAATTCCTCCAGCTAAGAAACAAAAATTTTATTTACGTTTCAGAACGCGATATTACAGAAGAACGTAAACTCATCTCGCAATTAAAACTATTCACCAGCATAGTTGAGCAAAGTCCCTTAGCGGTAATTATAACCAACACAGAGGGAAAGATTGAATTTATAAATAAGGGTTTTTCCGAATTAACAGGTTTTACACTCGAAGAAATCGCGGATACTGAACCCAATATCTTTACAACAGAGGAAATTAATAAAGAAGGGGAAATTCGGGATATCTTAAAAGGTGGCGATATTTGGGTAGGTGAATACAAGGATAAAAAGAAAAATGGCGAAGATTTCTGGGCAATGGTAGTTGCTTTCCCTGTTTCTGACGAGAGCGATGTTCTATCGAATTTTGCCCTTGTTCTTCAGGATATTACCAGCCAAAAGGAAATGATAGAAGAATTGAGAGCCGCAAAAGCAGAAGCAGAAAAAGCGAACAAACTAAAAACGGAGTTTTTGGCTCGCATTTCCCACGAAATAAGAACTCCTCTGAATACAATCGTAAATTTTTCTCAATTACTTCTTGAAGAATTTGGGGACACAGCTTCGGACCTTGCAAAAACAAGTGGCGAAGCAATAGAACGCGCCAGCAAAAGACTGATTAGAACAATCGGGCTTATACTTGACGAAGCAAAAATAGAATCGGGAAATATTGACTTTCATGAGGAAATTTTTGATTTAGAAAAAGAAATCTTGCAACCACTTCTAAGAGAGTATTCTCTTGAGGCAACTCAAAAAAATATAGAAATAAAACTAAATTCTTCTGTTCCAAATCCTCTCTTAAAAGCCGACCGTTATATGGTTCATCAAATATTTGCCAACCTTTTAGATAACGCAGTAAAATTTACAAACTCAGGCAAAATTGTTATTTCCCTCTACAAAAACGAAAAACAACAACTAAGTGTAGAAATAGAGGATACCGGGATTGGAATTGCTCCCGATTATTTAAATGAAATTTTCGAGCCTTTCACCCAGGAAGAACCCGGATTTTCCCGAAGATTCGAAGGCGCAGGCTTGGGAATGACACTTGTTAAAAAGTATTGCGAACTGAACAAAGCGGAAATAAAAATCGAAAGCCAAAAAGGCAAGGGAACGAAAGTAACGGTAACTTTTACGGAAGGATTTCTTAATACTTAAAAGAAAATTAACCGTCTGCCTCTCTCGAAGCAGACGGTCATTTCCTATTTTTTAGTCTCATCTACGAGCAAAATTTCACCGTATTTTTCTTCCAAAGCAGAAGCAACTTTTTTAAGATTACTTTTTTCCATTTGGAAGCGGAGAATCACTTTCCTCTTGCCACGTCTCACATTTTCGTAAGTACTAAGTATGCTAATACATTTATAATCGTATTCACTCAAAATATCGCAAACTTCCTTAAGCGAGCGGGTACGGTCGGGAACAATCAATGAGACACGGTAACTTGGAATATGTGCACCGGTAACGTGAATCAACGCCTCGAAAATATCGTTTTCCGTGATTATCCCCACCAATTTCTTTTTCTCCACAACGGGCAAACCACCGATTTTTTTATCTCGCATTATAATAGCGGCGCTTTCAATCGTGGCATCGGGATTAATGGTAATGGGATTTTTGACCATTACATCCCTAACCTTTATTTTCGAAAGAAGATAATGCACTTCCCATATATCGAGAGAGGTAGCTTTCGAAGGCATTGCGGCTTTCAAATCTCTATCCGTAACAATTCCCACGAGTCTTTCACCTTTCAAGACGGGGAGTCTTCGAATTCCGTTCCTCTTAAGCGTATTAACCGCCTCCGTAATAGTTTCGTCGTGTTGAATTGTAACGATTTTTTTAGACATCCAATTTTTTACAAGCATCTTTTTCTCCTTTTTTAAATGCCCAAATAAGCGGTTTTAACATGCTCGTCGTTCAAAAGCTCTTGTCCCGTTCCCGAAAGCACGATTCGTCCGTTTTCGAGCACGTAGGCGCGGTCGCAAAAGCGAAGAGTGGACTGAACATTTTGTTCGACAAGCAAAACCGTAATTCCCTGCCTGTTAATACTTTTGACGATTTCAAATATATCTTGCACAAGAACGGGAGCCAAGCCCAAACTGGGTTCGTCCAGCATCAAAAGTTTCGGGCGAGCCATCAATCCCCGCGCAACGGCAACCATTTGTTGCTCGCCACCGGAAAGCGTTCCCGCGAGCTGTTTCCGCCTTTCGCGCAATCGAGGGAAAAGCTCGTAACACTCTTCCAAAGTTTCCTTGCGCCTTTGCTTGGCTTCGCCGAAAAGGGAACCCATTATAAGATTTTCCTCCACGGTCATTTCCCCGAAGAGTCTCCGAGCCTCCGGCACATGAATCAAACCGCGTTGGATAATTTCCGCAGGCGGTACTTTGGTTAAATCCTCTCCTTCAAAGATTATTTCTCCCGACATCACTTTTTGGATACCGGAAATAGTTTTTAATGTGGAGGATTTCCCCGCTCCGTTAGCGCCGACAAGCACAACGATTTCGCCTTTTTTAACTTCAAAGGAAACATCCCAAAGGACTTGCAAATCGCCATAACTCATATTCACATTTCTAAGCTCAAGCATAATTGCCTCCCAGTAAATTTTCGTCCGTTCCGAGATAAGCTTCAATCACCGTGGGGTGGGAAGCAACCTCTTTAGGCGAACCTTCCGTAATCGTAGCACCAAAAGCTATTGCGTGAATTCTGTCGCTTATGTTCATTATCACCTTCATTATATGTTCCACAATAATAATAGTGATTCCAAGCTCGTCACGTATTTTGCGAATAATATCAATCGCCTCGTCCAGCTCCGTAGGATTAAGTCCCGCGGCGGTTTCGTCCAGAAGAATCAACGAAGGGCGAGTTGCCAAAGCCTTAGCAATTTCCAGACGTTTACGTCCCGCAATCGGAAGGCTACCGGCTGGCATATTGCTTACGCTATCCAAATGGCAAAAGGCGAGGACTTCCTTAGCGACGGCGCGAGCGCCTTCGAAAGTGGATTCCCTTGCAAAAGCCGCCGCCATTACGTTATCCTCCACGCTCAATCTTCTGAGAGGTTTCACCTTTTGAAAAGTCCTCCCGATTCCCAAACGAGCAATTTCAAAAGTTTTCTTACCCGTTATATCGATGCCTTTGAAATATATCTTACCGGCAGTAACGGGAAAGAATTGATTTATCAAGTTGAATATCGTGGTTTTACCGCTTCCGTTGGGACCTATAAGTCCGAAAATTTCCCCTTCTTGCACCTCGAAGGAAACACCGTTAACGGCAACAAGTCCGCCGAAAGCTTTCGTAAGATTTTCCAGTGTCAGAATTCCGCTCATGCTTTCACTCCTTCGACTTTTTTCTTCTTGAATTTTTTCACAATCAGGTCCCAATCTCCCACTACGCCGCCTGCCATATAGAGTATTACAAGAATCACAAGCAAGCCGAAAACGAGGGCATGGATTTTAGAAACCCACGCGGGGAGCAATCCGAAAAATGCGGAACGGAAAAGCTCTTGGACAAACACCATTATAACCGCTCCCACGGCGGGACCCCATACGGTTCCCACGCCACCGATAATTCCAACAAGAATGGAGATAATCGAGATGTTATGAAGGGCAAAAACGACCTCGGGGTCAATAAATCCCATATAAATCATGTAAAAAGCTCCCGCCATGCCAGCCCAAAACGTAGAAATAGCCATAGAGATGTTTTTATATTTCGCCGTATCTATTCCTATTGCCTTTGCGGCATCCTCGTCCTCGCGAATGGAAAGGAAATAAAAGCCCGCCTTGGAACGCATAACCGCTTTTATACTAAAGACGGTGGCAAGCGCCAGAGCAAGAGCTATAAAATAATAGGGATACTTGCTAACCCAGGTAGTCATATAAAGAATTCCGTTATGCCCGTTCGTAAGCCACTCCTCTTCCCCGAAAGTAATTCGTAAAATCTCCGCCGTTGCAAGAGTGCCCAAAGCAAAATAAGGACCTCGCAATCTAAAGACCACAATTCCAAGGAGAAAACCCAAAACAACAGCGGCAATTCCTCCCGTAAGTAATCCCCACCAGGGGGAGATATGCCAATGATAGAAAGGGAGAGCTGCGGCATAAGCGCCTATTCCGAAATAAGCGGCATGTCCAAAGGAAACCTGCCCCGTAAAACCAGCAAGCAAATTCCAAGAACTCCCCAAGATTACCCAAAGAAGAATAAAAATCAACAAGCCCTGCATGTAGGGAGAATAATTAAAAACAAACGGGAGAACAATTGCCGTAAGGATAATAAGCAATTCCGTTCTGGTAATCGTGAACCATTTTAAATTTATTTCTTTCATAGTTTAATCCTACACTTTCGTGAATTTTTTTAGTCCGTCAGGTAAGAAAACAAGCACTAACAAAAAGATAACCAAACCGACAGCATCGCGGTAGCCCTGCGAAATATATTGCGCTCCGAAAGTTTCCGCAATTCCAAGCACAAGTCCGCCTGCTATAGCGCCGACCGTAGAACCCATTCCGCCGAGAATAGTAATAACAAAAGCCTTGACCGTAAATATCGGTCCCACATCGGGATAAAGATAATAAATAGGCAAGAAGAAAGAACCGGCAGCGGCAATAAGCGCACTTCCCAATCCATAAGTAAAAATCGTAATCCTTTCGGAGCTAATTCCCATCAATGTTGCCGCTACTTTATCCTGTGCGGCGGCACGAATGGAACGCCCCAAATCGGTTTTCATCAACAAATAGAACATACCTGCCGTCAAGACAATAGAGACGGTAAAAGCGACCACTAACGGAACGCTAAGAGAAACCTTGCCTAAATACCATACTTTGTCCGTCAAGGCTGTTCTTACGGAACGATAATCGCTGCTGAAAATGGAACGCATTAATTCTACAAGGACCATCCCGATTCCAACGGTCATCAGCACTTGATTTTCCGGTAAAATCGAGTCCTTTTCCAAAAGCGGATTCAAAAGATATTTACTAATTCCCTCCGCCAAAAAGAAAATCACCGGCACGGAAATAAAAACGGACAAATAGGGGTCAATACCCAAATAATACCACAAAGTCCAAGTGATATACATAGAAACCATCAAAATTTGTCCGTGCGCCAAGTTAATAATCTTGAGCACTCCCATAATAAGAGTCATACCAATGCCAATAATAGCATATAGCCCACCTACCAGCAATCCCGAAATTAAAGATTGCAAGAAAATTTCCATTGATCTCTCCTCAGAATTTAATTTAGGAATGCCCGACCGGACAGGAGCCGGTCGGGACTTTCAGAACAAGAAAATTATTTCCACACTTTATCCCAATTGATTGGGAACTCGAACGTAGCATTAGCCAAGTCTTTCGGCCATATTAATTTCAATTCACCGTTTATCCACTGAACAACATAAGTTTTCATCTTGTTCTGGTGAATCTTCTTACCGTAAGAAGTAAATTTAACCGGTCCGAAAACGGTCATCATATCCGTGTTATCCAAAGCTTTTTTGATAGCTTCCGGTGAATAATCCCCCTTACAACGCTTCAAAGCGTCGGCTACCACATAGGCTGCGGAATAAGCTTCGGCGCCATGATAATCGGGACCGTCGCCGCCGTATTTCTTCACATAATTCTCGAAGAATTCCTTAGCGCCTTTAATCGGCAAAGTTTGATGCCAAAGAGTAGCCGAAAGGACTCTTTCGGAAGCAGGACCCGCATTCTCCTTGAAGGCAGGCATTGTGAAACCGGCACCAGCGCCAACGAACAATTTCGGTTTGATATCCAATTCGCGAGCTTGTTTCATCAACAAAGCGGCGTCCATAACGTAAGAAATCATATAAATTACGTCGGGTTTGGTTTTCCATGCGTTTATCAACAACGGTTTGAAATCGACCGTGCCTTCTGCATATGATTGAACACCATTAACATTGATACCCAATTTTTCGCAACTTTTCTTGAAAGAAGCGGCGCCTTTGGTACCGAAAGCGGTGTTTTCATGAATAATATAAACGGATTTAGGTTTAACAACTTCCTGCAAAAGACTTTCGAGTCCCGAAGCATATTCCGAAACAGGCGGATTGAGACGATAGATATAAAATTTATCGCCGTCATTCGTAGTGAGGTTAAAAGCTTCGGGTTCTGTAATCTTATCAACGGAACCGGTATTTACCAAGAAAGGAACTCTGTATTGCTGTGCAACCGCTGCTGCCGCAAAAGTAACGGACGAAGAATAACCGCCAGTAATCAGAGGAACTTTGTTAACCGTAATAAGCTTCTCGGCTCCGGCGCGTCCTACATCCGGTTTACCGGTATCATCTTCATAAACGAATTCCAACGGTCTCCCGTCAATTCCACCGGCTTTGTTAATTTCCGCCTTTGCCAATTCGAAAGAATTCTTCTCCATTTCACCGAAGTTTGCTTTCGAACCGGTAAGGGGAAGCAACACACCGATCTTAATCGGGCCGGTCTCTTTTTTGCTGCAACTGTTCAATCCGAATAGGAAAGAAACCGTTAGAACCGCAGCCAAAAAGATTGATGTTAATTTTTTCATTTTGCCTCCGTAAAATTTTTACTTAATTAAAAACAGGGGAGGAACATCCTTCCTCCCCCCTATATAACATTAAAATTTAGCCAGGAACAACACTTCGATTTTGTTTCTCTTGAAGTCTTTGGAACCTTCAATTTTATCAGAAATCAAACGAGCTCTCGGCATGATAGCAACTTTCTTCGTAACGGGAATCTTGTATGCTGCCCAGACGTAACCGTAAGTTTCGTCAACGTCACCACTAGTATATTTGTTGGTTCTCTTTGCATAGTCATACCAGAAAATAACCGAACCGGGACCTAATTTACCGGTTGCTTTTACACGTACAAACATACCGTCATAGTTCAAAGTACCGTCAACCGAATTCGAAGTCATTGCAAAAGTTCCGCCGAAAGTGAAACCACCGAATTTCGGAGTTGTGATATTAACACCGTAGGTCATCGGTGCGGGAAGAGAATCATTGTTCATTGTGTAGAAGAATCCCGGAGCTATTCCGAAGCCAGCTATCTTCATAGCATAATTTGCTCCGAAAGTATAAACATCGTGTAAATCTTTCACAACTTTACCATCTTTGTCTTCCTCATAGGAGTTGTTCGCGTCCAGAGTCATCGAAACATCCAATTTACCAGGACCGAGATTTACATAACCCTTGAAGCCCGTAGCGGAACCCAGATTCAAAATTGTAAACGGAATATCAATCATTTTGTTAGGATAGTAATGAATGTCAATCATCGGGTTTTTGAGAGCATTCATCGGGATAATACCGCCGCCAATACCCCATGATTTTCCATGATAACCAAAGCACATTTGCGTAAAGTTAACATAGGGGCGAGCCAATAAATCGTTGGTTCCTATTGCAGGAGATTCATAGCCAACACCATTAGTAAAATAATATCCCGCATAGTTGTAATGCGCTAATTGAATTTTGCCATACCAACCTTCTCCGATATCTACAGAAAGATTGATACGAGCACGCATCATGTAATACATGTCGTTCTTCTTTCCCCCATAATCGCCATAATCTTTCATATCATAGCGCGGGCGTACCTGTAAATCCCCCGACCATTTGATTTGCGCCTGTGAATTCGACCAAAATCCTACCATCATCAAGGCAACCAAAATTGAAAACAGTTTCTTCATAGTTCCTCCTATTTTTTAAGTGAGAAATTAATGTCATTAAAAACAAGCAATGAATGTGCCAACTCTCCCCCAGTTTTTTGCTCCAAAATGCGGTTTTGATTTACATCACACCCGAACGTCGGCGAATTTTCACCGAAATCGGCGAAAATTTGGAGAGAAATTGATTCATGCCCAAGTCTTTTCTCGATATGACCTTAATCACAAAGTGGGTTTTGTAACCAACGAGTGAACGAAATTATATTTATATTTATTATCTAAATATTTTGGGATGTTCATTTTTTACCTTTGAATTTCAAATCGGGGGAAATTTCGATTTTCCGCTTTATTCCTTTCGCAATTTTTTCCCATATGAAATTTATCGGTCTGGAGTCGCGCCGACTTACCCACGTGCTCAATAGCTATCGCAAAAAACAAAGACAATCCTACGGCGTTTCTTACCTGTAAAGTAATTCGGCACGAGACTTATTTGGACAACAGTTTTATATAATAAACATAGGAATGACTATGAAAAACATCAAGACAATATTGCTATTACTTTTGATATCGGGAATCACATTTTCGCAAACGCAAATCCCGGGCGGCAATGTTTCGGGAACATGGACAAAAGCAAATTCCCCTTACATGATTAACGGTAACATTAACGTCGAGGAAAACACCTCCTTGACAATAGAGCCGGGCGTCGAAGTAATTTTCACTTCGTATTATTTTTTCAGGGTAGCAGGGCAGTTAATTGCGGAAGGAACGGAAAACGACTCGATTTATCTCCGCAGTGCGGAAGGAACAAATTGGGGCGGAATAAAATTCTGGAAAACCGACGAGACCGGTCAATCACCCTCCAATATTAAATATTGCCACATCGAAAAGGCTTCGAGCGGTCCCGGACTTTTCCAATTCTACGGCGGTTTGCATTACGTAAATACGGACGCACACGTTTCGCATTCTACGTTTTATAATTCGATGAACATTAAAGTTTCGAACGGTGGAGGTGAAATTTCCGATTGTAATTTCAGAAATGTTTTTTCGCCGATGTTTCTCGATTCGAACGCAACGGTGAAGATTCACGCATGCGATTTCAATTCGTTAGGCAATTCCTCGATTATCGCACCGGGCGCAATTTATGCAATAAACGCCTCGGAATTAAATCTCGATAGTAGCATTGTTCGCAATCAGCAGAACCCGGGCATCTACGGCGAAAATTGCGTGGCAAACATCACGAACACCACAATTCAGAACTGTGTTGTCACAACCAACGGAGTGAAAGGCGGCGGTGTTTATTTTAAAAATTCAGTCGTAAATTTTGAATTCGTTACAATTGAAAATAACGTTTCGACTACCGCTGGTGGCGGGGGATATTTTGATCAATCTTCCGGAACATTCACAAATGTAATAGTCAAAGGAAACACAGCCACGGAAGACGGTGGCGGTCTGTATTTTAATGCGCAAAACAATTGGCAAAATATTTACACTGCCGTTTTTAACAATTGTTTGATTGTAGATAATACTTCAACAGGAAGTAACAAACGCGGAGGCGGAGTTTATTTCGGCACGGGAACGAAATGTAACGGAGTTTTTACGAACTGCACGATCGCCAACAACAATTCGGCATCGTGGGGTGGCATTTCTTCTTCCGATGCAAAACCGAGTGTCTTGCTCAACAGCATTGTTTACAACAATGGGAGCAACACCGATTTTCAGGCCGGAGGGCTTTACTCCTATTCACTCATTCAAGGCCATTACGTAGGCGAGGACACGGCAACGACAAATATCAATAATGTTGACCCCTTATTCCGCCAAGCCTCCGAAGGTGATTATCATTTGCAAAGTCAAACATGCGGAGATTTTCAAAACTCTCCCGCGATAGACGCCGGAAACCCCGCAATTGAAGATTTTGTACTCGATTGCTCCACGGCGGGACTCGGGAATAGACGCTCGGATATGGGCGCATACGGCGGAGCAAATAATTGGTGGGACCGCACGGTTAATCCGCCATGCTACTACTCCGGTGAAGTGAGCGGCGTTTGGGATTGCGATACTATTTACGTATCGGGAAATATTCTTATCCCTTCGGGCAATACATTGGAGATAACACCGAAAGTAAAAAAGGTTTCCGTCCTGGGTCCGTATCAAATTAAAGTGGAAGGACGATTGCTCGCAACGGGACCGGAAGATGCCACCCCGGATTTAAACGGAAGTCAAATGTACTTTACCGGAGCAAAATGGCATGGAATATTTTTTAACTCAACAAACGACAGACAAGAGGGAACATCGGTAATAAAAAATTGCAGATTTGACCATGCCGACAAAATGGATATGACATATCAAGGCGGTGGCGCAATAAATATCTACAATTCGGACAGTGTAACCGTCGAAGGCTGCGTATTTTATAACAACAAAGCTCGCTTGGGCGGAGCAATGTATATAGAAAACTCGAATGCGAAAATAGAGAACTGTCTGTTTGAATACAACGGGAAATACACATATACGGTACAAACCGAAGGCGGTGGCGCGCTGTATATTAAGTCGTCCGAACCGCACATGCACAAATTGCGTTTTGTAAATAATCACTCGACAAGCGGCGGAGGAGCAATAGTTTTTGATAATTCTTCACCAGTAGTCTCGAACATCCTGGTAGTAAAAAACGAAACCAACGGACTGGGAGGAGCAATACAATTGCTGAACGGCGCATCGCCGAGATTCGTAAACGCAACGATAGCGGATAACGTTGCGGAAAATACCGGCGGAGCAATTTATGCCTCGGAGAATTGTAACACGAGTGTTATAAACAGCATAATGTATAAAAATACGAAACCGGAGATATACTCCGGAGCTAGCGCAAACATAGAAGCGACGTACACGATAGTGGAAGAAGGCACGGGCAAGGACTTTTTCGGAGAAGGATGTTTGGATACCGACCCGTTATTTAAAATGACAAACGGGAATTATTATTACCTGAAATCCTTGACATGCGGAGATGATTCGGAATCGCCTGCAATAGATGCGGGACATCCCGATTCTATCGATGCGGTAATTGCATGCGGGCAAGGCTTAGGCACGGCAAGAGCGGATATGGGCTATTACGGCGGAAGATATTCGATAGTCCCGGTAGGCGTGAAAAAGGAAGAAGACAATGCATTGCCAATAAAATACGAGCTTTCACAAAATTATCCGAATCCGTTTAATCCCACAACGACAATCTTATACTCAATCCCAACGGTGACAGGAAAAGAACCTATTGTTCACGTTACTCTAACAGTTTACAACTCTCTCGGGCAAAAAGTGGCAACGCTTCTAAACAAAGCGCAAAAGCCGGGAAATTATATGGTTAATTTCAATGCAAGTAATATGACAAGCGGTGTTTATTTTTATCGCTTGACCGCAGGAAACTTCGTTGCGACAAAAAAGATGATTTTAATCAAGTAAATCCCAACCGAGAAACACAAGAATTTATTCAGCTCCGCATTTATAGATGCGGAGCTA
>CAZSYM010000007.1:15179-91291 GCA_964611145.1 uncultured Melioribacteraceae bacterium | reverse complement strand
GTCTGGACCGTGTCTCAGTTCCAGTGTGGCTGATCATCCTCTCAGACCAGCTACTGATCATCGCCTTGGTAGGCCGTTACCCTACCAACAAGCTAATCAGATACAAGCCCATCCTTAGGCCCCTTCCGACGAATCGAAAGAGTTTAACAACATCACCATGCGGTGCCGCTGCATTATTTGGTATTAGCCCCGATTTCTCGAGGTTATCCCAATCCTAAGGGTAGGTTACTTATACATTACGCACCCGTGCGCCAGTTTACTCGTCCCCCGAAGGGAACTTTCTCCTTGACTTGCATGTGTTAAGCACGCCGCCAGCGTTCGTCCTGAGCCAGGATCAAACTCTCCGTTGTAAGTTTTATTCAAACTGTGTGTAACCTTTGAGTCGAATCACTAAAGTCTTTCTCTTTAGTCTCTCACTCTGTCAAAGAACTTTTGAAACGGACTCCAAACATATAAAAATCATCTTTTCTAGTCAAGTCCTATTCGAAAAAAATCCGTTTCCTCTTACCTCTCGTCCAATTTGTCAATGTGCCAAATCATTTTAAACACATCCTTAAAGTTAATACTATTTAAAATTTTATGCAAGTATTTTTTCAAAAAAATATTTTGTCATTTTTTTATCACATTCACTTACTCCAATTTTTCTCTAAAATGGATAAACAATTGAAAAATACTTTTGTTCCTTTCCAAAAACAGCTATTTGCTCTTCTAAGGTTTTTCTTATCTTTGCATTCTGTTTTTACTGTTTAAAAACAAAAAAAACTTTTATTCATTCTTTTCGAAAGGAGAGTTTATGAGTAGTCGTGATGGGAAAGAGAGCTGGAAATTCCCCCGGGAGTTTTGGTTAGCCAATTTCATGGAACTTTGCGAAAGGGCGGCTTACTACGGGTTCTTCATCGTTCTAACGCTTTACCTTACGGATATTGTGGGATTCGACGATAAAGCCACCGGTGTGGTGGCGGGTTTGTTTTACGCCTTGCTTTATCTGTTCCCACCTTTTGTCGGAGCGATATCGGATAAAATAGGTTTTAAAAACGGTTTAATCATCGCTTTTTCTTTGCTCAGCACGGGTTATTTTTTATTGGGCGTGTTTCATTCCAAAATACCCGTATTGTTTTTCCTTTTCATTATTCTCATCGGGGCTTCTTTTATCAAGCCATTGATTACAGGCACAGTGGCAAAAACCTCATCGGATGTGAACAAAGCGCGGGGGTTTTCCCTGTTTTACTGGGTTGTTAATATAGGCGCATTCTTGGGAAAAACCGTTGTGCCGAGCATAAGACAAGGAATTGGATTGGAATATGTAAATTTCTTTTCTTCCGGCATGGCGTTTCTTGCCTTACTTTTTGCCATCTTTGTTTTTAAACCCATCGATTCTCCTCAAAAGGGACGAAGCTTAAACGACGTATGGGAATCTTTCAAAGCTATTCTTTCCACTCCGCGACTCCTTATATTAATATTAATTGTGGCTGGATTCTGGACAATTCAAGGACAATTATACGCCACCATGCCGAAATATGTAATTCGACTTCTGGGTGAAAGCTCAAAACCGGAATGGATGGCAAATGTGAATCCTTTGACGGTCGTGCTTTTCGTTGTAGTAATTACGCAACTGACAAAGAAAATAAAAGCTGTAAACGCCATGTTAATCGGTATGCTTATTATGCCGATTTCCGCTTTGGCAATGGCTTTCAGTCAAAGTTTGGAAAGTATCGTGGGAAATTCCGTCAATGTTTTCGGTCTTTTCTCAATGCACCCGATTACTTTAATGATGATTATCGGCATAGCGATTCAAGGATTAGCGGAATGCTTTATTTCTCCCCGCTTCCTGGAATATTTCGCGCTCCAAGCGCCCAAAGGGAATGAAGGGCTTTATATGGGTTTCAGTCATCTGCATTCTTTCTTTTCCGCTCTTATTGGATTTACCATGTCCGGATTTTTATTGGATGCTTACTGTCCCGACCCCAAAACATTGCCCGCGGGGCTTACGGAAGCGCAACGTGCGGGATATTACGCAGATGCTCATGTCATCTGGTTCTATTTTGTCGCCATTGCCGTTGTTGCAGCCGTTGCCCTTTTCATTTTCAAAATTGTAACGGAAAAAATAGATGCTAAAAAAGTAGTTTAGAACGGTTTTTCTTTTCAGTTCAAAAACATTAATTTTTGTCTTTAAAAAACATGGTTCTAAAAGGCAAAATCAAATGAAAAAAATTGCAGAATTTCTACTCGTCTTTTTCTTATTCGCGAGTTTTCAATATGCTCAATTTCTTCCCCGAAAATGGGTTAAGGTTTATGAAGACTCCACCGCAAAAGTTTACGTGGACACCACCTCGATACGGGAACGTTCCTCGCAAATTATTCTATGGACTTTGGAAGATTACACTCAAGGGAAAAGCGTTCGGGGAATTCCTCAAACCGTTTTTCGTGCAAAAAATCAATATGTTATAAACGATTTGACAAAAAGGTTCTCCACACTCGGCTCTCTTTATTATGACAAATTGGGAAAACTCATAGGCGACAATTACAATCGTAATATCACCGGTGCGGGGGAAATTTTCAGTAAACCGGTAAATCTAAACTTGAAAATAAAATCCATTTACGACTTCACTAAAAAATATCTCAACAGCTCGCTGCGTTCCAGGGAAAAAATTGCAAAGAGCGATTCTTCGGAAATCGAATCCCCCAAACGTGCGGAAAAAACCGTTTCCGAAACCCCGAAAGATACGGTGCAGAAAACGGCAAAGAAAAAGACGGATATTCCCGCCTTTTCTCTTTCAAAATCCGCTACCCAAAAGCCCATTCCCAAGAAAAAAAACACTAAACCGAAAAAGAGTGTGGCGCGCGAACTACCGCGGAAAAAAATTGTAGCGACACCTCAAACCGTCTTCCAATTGAAAAATGAAAAACCGCTTGCTTCCACAGAATTGCCGAAACCCAAAGTTCCCGTGATTCCCAAAGAAGACATAACAAAAAAATCTCCCACTACCTCTACGAAAGCGCCCGGAGAAGTATCGAAAGCGGGAAAATACAACTCAAAGAAAGAACGGTTCGTAACAAGCACTATTTTAACGGATGGTAATCTGTATGTGATACAGGTTTCCTCATGGAAAAACAGCAGAATAGCCCAAAAGCAACTTGAAAAACTGAAAAAATTGGGATACAACGCTTTTATCGTCAGGGTTTACATAAAAAGAAAACACGGAACGTGGAATCGAGTTCGTGTGGGATATTTCAAAACTTTGCGGGAGGCAAAGAAAATCGAAAAGAAAATAAGAAAACAAATTTCATAGCATCATCTCAAAACTCCCTACGAGATTTTATCTATAAGAGACTTTTCGCAAGTCGGCACAGGTAATTATTTCCCCGCCATACAAAATTCCTTTTTCAAAAAATATAAAACAAGTTTATATTTCGACCAACAAATTTTATTTCATTCTCCAAAACAATCGGAAAAAGAAATGACAAGAAAGACCTTATTAATCGTTGATGATAACGAAACCTCATTAGAAAACCTCGCCCTTTCGGCAAAGACGCACGGTTACGATTTCGAACTTGCCGGTTCTTACAACGAGGCAATTGAAAAGTTGGAAAACTCAACCTTCGATGTGCTTATTGCGGATTTAAAACTCCCCTTTAGGAACGGCTTGGACATAATAGAATACGCACAAAAAAACAATCGTGCTTACGGATTTATTTTGATAACTGGCTTTTCGGACGAAAGCTCGATAATAAAAGCTCTCAAAATGGGGGTAAACGACATTTTAAAGAAGCCTTACGAGGAAAAGGAATTTCAGACGGCGGTTTCCAACATACTCAAAATGAAAGCGTTGGAAGAAGAGAACAAAGAATTAAAAGAAAAACTGGAGCTGGAAAATAAAATTCTCAAGCAACAGGTTTTTACTGACGTCGAACCCGATTTTGTCGTGGGGAAAAATCCGCAAATCCGACAGGCGCTTGAAAAAGCGGAGCAACTTTCCAAATATTCGGAAACTTGCTTATTGGTGGGAGAAAGCGGAACGGGTAAAGAAATGTTCGCAAAGCTAATACATAAAACAGGTCCGCGCAAGGATAAACCATTTATTCCCGTCAATTGCGCCGCCATCTCGCCTTCCCTTTTCGAGTCGGAGCTTTTCGGTTTCATGAAGGGAAGTTTTACGAACGCGCACGAATCCCGCCCGGGACTGTTCGAAACAGCCAACGGAGGCACAATTCTGCTGGACGAAATAACCGAAATTCCCTTGGAATTACAGGCAAAATTACTTCGTGTAATCGAAACGAAGGAAATTCGTCGCGTAGGTTCCAGTAGCTCAATTTTTGTGGATGTTCAAATTATAGCAACCACAAACAGAAAATACAGCGAGTTGGGAAATCCCAAAATCCTAAGACAGGACCTTTTCCATCGTCTGATGAGTTCTTTTATTTACTTGCCCCCTTTAAGAGAAAGGCGCGAGGATATTCCCCTATTGCTGGAACATTATCTGAAATTTTTCGAAGAACGCTTTAAAAAGACCTCCGTCCCTATTCCACCCGACATATACACAAAATTGTTAAACGAGGAATGGAAAGGAAACATAAGGCAATTGGTAAACTTCGCACGGCATTGGGTGCTTTTTGACGGAAAAGATTACAACACCGTTTTGGAAAATTGGGAGACCGCAGAATTTACTCTGAAACCCAAAGCTTCTCTGATTTACGAGTTCACCGAAGGAACTTTGAAAGAGCTGGAAGACGCAAAGAAATGGCTTGTGCAAAAGGCTTTGGAAAGATTTAATTATAACAAATCCCGCGCGGCAAGACATTTAGGCATGACATACGTAGGCTTGCATAGATACATGCGAAGAAACGGGATGGAGTAAATAATTTTGTTTAATGATTCGATATCCTAAAACCATACCTAAAATATTGCACTACTTGAATTTAAGAGTTATATTTGCAAGTTAAATTTTTTAACCCTGCTCTTCGCAATGGCGAAGGGCCTTTTAAAAACAAAAGTCCATAGGGAGGTAATATGAAAACAAATCACTACGAAAGCGTAGTTATCTTCAATTCATCTTTGGAAGACGAGCAAATCAAAGCCGCCATTCAAAGAACGTTAGAAACAATCAAAAGCCACGGCGGCGAAATAAGCGAAGTGGAAGACTGGGGAAGAAAGCGCTTGGCTTATCCCATTCAAAAAAGCAAAAGCGGGTATTATTACGTAATGCGTTACGTCGCTCCTCCCGAAAGTATTGCGAAAATCGAACGTTTCTTCTTTCTGGAAGAAGCTATCATACGTTATCTTACCGTAAAACTCGATAAGAAAGCAATAGAACATTACAAAAAGAAAGCCGAGGAAGCGGCAAAAGCGGCTCAAGAAGCTCCCAAGGAAACATCGGAAACCGAGAACGAGAATGTTAAAGATTAGTTTGGAGGTACGTAATGGCCGATTTAAAAATGCCCGAAGTTAATTGTGTTGTGATTGCAGGCAATCTTACGAAAGACCCCGTTTTCAGGGAAACCGCAAACAAAACGCCTGTCGTGAATTTCCACATTGCTGCCAATCGTCGTTACAAGGATAGCAACAATCAATGGCAAGAAGATGTTTGCTACGTGGGTGTAGTTGCGTGGAACAAACTGGCGGAAAGCTGCCGAAACAGAATCAAAAAAGGTAGCGCGGTACTTGTGGACGGCGAGCTTCAGAGCAGAACGTTCAAAACCGATGACGACAAAACCCGCACCATCGTAGAAATTAAAGCCAAGAGAATTCAATTCCTTAACAAGTACGGGAAAATGGAAGAAGCGTCCGTGTCCGAGGAGGAAACTCAAGCTAATTTCATACCCGAGGAGAATTCTCCCGAGGCGGAAAACGATTCTTCCACAAGCGATTTCGAAGATAATTCTTTCGATAAATTTCTATCCGACGAAGAATCCGATCTTATGAAAAACGAAGAATAAAAAATTAAAGGGAAATATAAAATGAAAAGCAAAAGAGTAAGAAGAGTAATCAATGAATACATCGATTACAAAAATGCAAAGCAGTTGCAAAAATTTGTAACCGACCAGGGGAAAATAATTCCTCGCAGAATAACGGGGCTGAGCGCAAAACAGCATCGTGAATTGGTCCGCGCCATCAAAAGAGCGCGTCAGCTTGCAATTATGCCTTATGTATCCGAAGCAGTTAAGTAATTAGGAGAATGAGATGAAGGTAATATTAAGAAAAAACTTTGAAAAACTCGGCAACGCAGGCGAAATCGTTGAAGTTAAAGACGGTTACGCAATGAACTTCCTTATCCCTCGCAATATCGCCTTCGTGGCAACGAAAGGCAACATCCGAGCATTGGAAGAGGAAAAAATTCAAAAGGCTAAAAAAGAAGCCAAGGCTTTGGAAGACGCCAGAGCACTTGCCGAAGAAATTTCCAAAATTTCAGTTACCATTCCCGTTAAAGTCGGCGAGGAAGAAAAAATCTTCGGTTCCGTAACCACACAAATGATTGCCGATGCTTTGAAGGAAAAAGGTTACGAAGTTGACAAGAAAAAAATCGAAATACCGGAGACAATCAAAACCCTCGGTATTTACGACATCAAGGTGAAACTCCACCACGCCGTGGAAGCTACCATTAAAACTTGGGTCGTAAGAGAATAGTTTTGCCAAAAGGAGCCCGCTAATGGGTTCCTTTTTTGTTAATTTTTTTCAAAATTAAAAACAGAAAAAAGAATGAAAGAATTAAGATTCAGATTGATTGTGATTTTAGCGTTTTTGGCGCTAAGTCTTTACCTGCTTTATCCCACTTATCAAGATTATCAAAACAACAAAGAAGTTAAAAAATATCTTGAACACGTACGGGATAGCATCAAACAGGCACGACCTAACATTTCCGACCTCGAGCTGGAAAAAATCCTTGTGGCTAAAGAAGACAGCATTCACTCCAATAACAAGGAATACCAGAAAATACGCGAAAAAAGGATAAAGCTGGGGTTGGACCTCCAAGGCGGAATGTATTTGGTTCTGGAAGTCAATACGGCAAAACTTCTGGAAAAACTCGCGAAGGATCCCGACAACACCTTCCGAGAAATCATGAAAGAAGCCGACCAGGAAGCCAAACTTTCCGACGAGGATTTAGTGTCCATAGTCGTGCGCAAATTAAAAGAAAGGGGAATCCGACTCAGTCGCTATTTCGGTTCCATTCGTCAAAGCGACGACGAGATTATCAAACGTCTGCGTCAACAGGAAAAAGACGCCGTTACGCGAGCGATAGAGATTATCAGCAATCGCGTCAATCAATACGGCGTTTCCGAGCCCAGCATTCAACAACAGGGCACGCGCAGAATAGTTGTGGAGCTCCCCGGCGTCTCCAAGGAAGAAGAAGCCAAGAGACTTTTACAAGGACGCGCATTGCTGGAGTTCAAGCTTGTAAAGGATGCAAATTTTGCCATTCCGATAATGAACAAAATCGACGAAGTTCTGGCGCGCGACTTTGCTAAGGATTCCACTCTTACGGACACAACCGCCAGCGACAGCACACAACAATTAACAAAAGAAGAATTCGCAAAAAAACATCCTTTCTATGCTATCGCTTTGGTAAATCCTCAAAGCCCTTATCCGGATGCATTCGTAAAGGCAGAGGACAGAGCAAAGGTTCTCAATTATTTGAACAGACCGGATGTTAAAAAGGTAATTCCCGACAACGTGCAATTCCTTTTTTCGGCAAAACCCGTAATTACCCAAAACGGTGTTGAATATTACAAGCTCTACATGCTGAACAAAAAGCCGGAGCTTACGGGTGGAGTAATCACGGATGCACAGGCGAACATCGACCCGCAAACAACCTCGCCGGTTGTTAACATGACAATGAACTCGGAAGGCGCACGCGAGTGGGCAAGGATTACAGGCGCCAACATAAAGAAAAGATGTGCAATCGTTCTGGACGGCTATGTCTATTCCGCACCTGTAATTCAAAACAAAATCCCTTCGGGACGTTCGCAAATTTCCGGTATCGGAAATATGGACGAAGCCAAGCTGTTGGAAATCGTTCTTAAAGCAGGCGCTCTACCGGCTCCTGTTGATATAATAGAAGAAAGAACCGTAGGTCCTTCCTTGGGACAGGATTCAATCTCAAAAGGACTCAATTCCACTTTAATCGGCTTCTTCATCGTTGCGGTTTTCATGATTTGGTACTATCGCAAAGCCGGTACCGTTGCGGACATAGCTCTTTTGATGACCGTCATTTTCATCATGGGCGTCCTGGCGGCTTTCCATGCCACACTTACCTTGCCGGGTATAGCGGGTATTATACTTACCATAGGTATGGCGGTCGATGCCAACGTTATTATTTTCGAACGTATCAGGGAAGAGCTGGAAACCGGAAAAACGATGCGCGCATCAATCGATAGCGGTTTCAGAAATTCCTACTCCGCAATTTTCGATGCGAACATTACCACTTTCTTTACGGGCATTATCCTTTACCAATTCGGTAGCGGACCTGTGCAAGGTTTCGCCTTGACATTGATGATTGGTATAGTTTCCAGTCTTTTTGCCGCATTGGTCATTTCGAAAGTAATCATGGAATTCATGCTTTACAAAGGAATGAAAATAACAATCGGCGGCAGAACACATCCTTTCCGAAATGTCAATTTCAATTTCTTAGGCAATCGTAAAAAGGCATATATAATTTCCGGTTCGCTCATTGCAATCGGAATAATCAGTCTTATTTTCCGCGGACTTTCCTACGGAATAGACTTCAAGGGCGGAACGGAAATAGCGCTTCAATTCCAAAAACCGATTAACATTGCCGAGGTTCGTCAAAAAGTAAGTAAAATCGGGCTTGGAAAGGTAGAAGTGAAAACCTTCGGCGGAGACAAAGGAATTTTGCTCCGAACCGACTTACAAAATATTCCGAAGAAGATTTATCCCACGCTCCTTTCTGTAATCGACAATAAAATCAAAGAGATAAAACCCGACGTTCAATACAAGATAGTCGATTCCACAGCGAACTCGGTTACATACGAATTTGCAACTCCGGAAGTTACAAACGAAATAACCGAAAAACTTTTCAAGGCGGGCTTCCAAACCGGAAAAGTTTCTCAGGAAGCGACCAATAAACAAATGATTGTTCGCGTAGGAATTTCGGACTGGTTGGAATTGAGCCTTGCAAAGCAATTCCCGGATAATCCTTTCAAACTGTTGAAGGAAGACAAAGTGGGTCCCAAAATCGGTAAGGAACTTAAAACGGATGCCGTAATAGCAATTGTACTTGCTCTGCTGGTCATACTTATTTATTTGGGATTCAGGTTCAAATTCGTCTTTGCAACGGGTGCAGTTGTCGCCTTGTTCCACGACGTAATGATTACATTGGGCTTGTTCTCGTTGCTGTACGGTTGGGTTTCCTTCCTCAATCTCGACATAAACATAGATGTCGTCGCTGCATTCTTAACATTGGTGGGATATTCCATTAACGACACCGTGGTCGTTTTCGACAGAATCCGCGAGGACATCAAGATTCACAAGACCGCACCTTTGGAAGAGAATATGAACAAAGCAATAAACAAAACGCTGAGCCGTACGATTATTACCAGTTTAACAACTTTGTTCGTTGTCGCCGTTCTTCTCTTCTTCGGCGGTGAGGTTTTGCGTGGCTTTGCATTCACATTGTTCGTGGGTATCATCGTAGGTACTTACTCCTCCGTATTCATTGCAAGCCCGTTCGTACTCGAATATGTAAAGAAAAAGAAAATGAAAATACAATTCTGATTTTTCCTTTCGGAAAACTTCCAGCCCCCGTTGCTTCTGCTTCGGGGGCTTTTTTTTAATTCTTTCACAAAGATGTTATTTTTGAGAAGCGAAAATAGTTCAGTCATTAAAAGGTGAAAAGATGTCGGAATTGGAAAAGCATTTTCAGGTCTTCAGGGAAAAAACCATCGGGCGAAATCAAAAATTCACAACACCGTACGGCGAAAAGGAAATTGTATATGCCGATTGGATTGCCAGCGGGCGCTTATACGAAGACATAGAAAAGAAAATAGCCGAAGATTTCGGTCCCTTTGTGGGTAACACTCACACGGAAACCAGCGTTACCGGTACGACAATGACGCGGGCTTATCACGAAGCCAAGGATATAATTAAACGTCACGTGAACGCAAACGAAAAGGACGTTTTAATAAGCGCCGGTTTTGGAATGACCAGAGTGGTTAACAAATTCCAGCGTATTTTAGGGCTTTCCGTACCCGAACAAATCCGTGAGTTCATCAAATTGCCTGAAAGAGAACGCCCCGTGGTTTTCGTTACTCACATGGAACATCACTCAAATCAAACCAGCTGGGAAGAATCTCTCGCCGATGTGGAAATTATACGTCCCGACGAACAGGGCTTACCGGATTACGATTACTTTGCCGATTTGTTGGAAAAATACAAGGAGCGGAAAATAAAAATAGGTTCTTTCTCCGCATGCTCGAACGTAACGGGGATACAGCCCGACATCCGAAAACTTTCCCGAATGATTCACGAAGCGGGTGGCGTCTGCTTTGTGGACTTCGCAGCATCGGCTCCGTATGTTGACATCGACATGCATCCGAGCGACCCACTGGAAAGATTCGACGCTATCTTTTTCTCGCCGCATAAATTCCTTGGCGGACCCGGCGCTTCGGGAATACTGATTTTCAATTCCGACCTTTATAAAAGAAAAATCCCCGACCATCCCGGCGGAGGTACCGTCGAATGGACAAACCCATGGGGGGAACATAAATATTTCGACGACATCGAACTGCGCGAAGACGGAGGCACACCCGGTTTCCTTCAAACAATACGAGCGGCTCTGGCCATTCGCTTAAAAGAAAAAATGGGAACGGAAAACATAGAAAAGAGAGAGAAGGAATTACTAAATATTGTGTGGGAAAAATTGGAGAACATTCCGAAACTTCATCTGCTTGCAAACGAACACCGAGAGCGCTTGGGCGTGCTTTCCTTCTACGTCGAAGATGTGCATTATAATTTAATGGTAAAATTACTTAACGACAGATACGGCATTCAAGTTCGGGGAGGTTGTTCATGTGCAGGCACTTACGGACATTATTTGCTCCACATCGATCCTACTCGCTCCCATAAAATCACTGATAAAATAAACCGTGGGGACTTGTCGGAAAAGCCCGGCTGGGTTAGGGTTTCGCTCCATCCCACAATGACAGATGACGAAGTATATTATATACTGAACGCAATCGAAGAAATAATTAAAAACGCAGATGCCTGGAGCAAGGATTACAATTACGATCCGAAAACAAACGAGTTCATACATAAATCTTTTAACGACGAAACGGAAAAACTTTTAAACGATTGGTTTACGATTTAGAGGCATCGACTTCAACTGGAATTTAATTTTCTAATTTTCGGAGAATTCAAAAAGAAATGAAATTCATTTTGGTATTTTTAGGCGCTGGTTTGGGAGGAAGTCTTAGGTATTGGATTTCGGAAAACATTTATAAATACTTACCGTTGTATTTCCCATGGGGCACTCTTATAGTAAATATATTCGGAAGTTTCCTTTTGGGCGCACTTATATTTTGGTTTGACGATAAAGAATTACTTTCCGTGAATATGAAACTTCTTCTGGCTGTCGGTTTCTGTGGCGGTTTCACAACTTTCTCCACCTTTTCGTACGAGACTTTCCATCTGATAAGAGACACGGAATTTCTTTTGGCAACGGCGAACGTGCTCGTGAATTTGCTCCTTTCTTTGGGAGCTGTGTATTTGGCATATTTAATAAGTAGGTAAAACATGAAAATCTCCGGTGAAGCAAAATTGTTAAGAATATTTCTGGGGGAATCGGACAAAGTTGACCACGTCCCCGTTTATGAAAAGATAGTAATGGAAGCTCGTAAATGCGGCATAGCGGGGGCAACGGTTTATCGCGGTATAATGGGCTACGGAGGTAATAGCCGCATACACTTCGCCAAATTTTTAACCATTTCTACTGATTTACCTCTTGTAATAGAAATAGTGGACGGCGAAAGCAAGATTAACAAATTCATTCCGAAGGTGGAGGAAATTTTTGAAAAGGCGGATTCCGGCGGGTTAATCACTTTGGAAAAAGCGGAGATTATTCGCTACACAGCTTCTGATAAAAAGCCTATAATAGAACCCGACATAAAAAACCGCCCCGACGATTAATCGAGGCGGCTTAATATTTTCCGCTTAAGTATTCTTCAATTCATTAACCAATTTGGTTATGGCATCTTTCGCATCTCCGAAATACATCAACGTATTATCCCCATAAAACAGTTCATTATCAATTCCTGCATATCCTGGATTAAGAGAACGCTTATTGACAATTACCGTTTTCGCGTAATCCACGTTAAGAATCGGCATACCGTAAATGGGACTGCTTGTATCGTGCCTTGCCGCGGGATTCACAACATCGTTAGCGCCAACAATAAAGGCAACATCCACATTCGGGAAATCGTCATTGATATCTTCCAAAGCATAAAGTTTTTCGTAAGGAACCTGCGCCTCGGCAAGCAAGACGTTCATGTGTCCGGGCATTCTTCCCGCAACCGGATGAATTGCAAAGCGCACATTGATTCCTTTCTGTTCCAATATATTAGCCAGGTCTCGTACGGCATGCTGAGCCTGAGCGACAGCCATTCCGTATCCGGGAACAATAACCACATTTTGAGCGCTTTCGAATATCATGGCGGCTTCTTCGGCATCCACGGATTTAACCGGCTTATGCTGTACCGTAGCTCCGGCAGCGGTTCCGCCTTCCTGTCCCGCGGAACCCCAACCGCCCATCAACACATTCATGAGCGAACGGTTCATACCTTTGCACATGATATTTGTAAGTATTATACCCGAAGCGCCGACTAACGCTCCCGCTATTATCAACATATTATTGTTAAGTACAAAGCCCGTCATCGAGGCGGCGAGTCCCGAATAGGAATTAAGAAGCGAAATGGCAACGGGCATGTCCGCTCCGCCTATCGGCAGAACCAAAAGTACACCCAAAATCAAAGAGACAATTGTCAGAAGATAAACAAGCTCGACGGTCGTGGGGGCAATTACCAAATACACAATTCCAACAATCACACCTAACAAAAGCAAGGCATTTATCGGATGTTGCAGGGGATACGTTACCACTTTTCCCGTAACAATTCCCTGCAATTTTCCGAAAGCAATAAGCGAACCGGTAAAGGTAACGGAGCCGATTAAAATACTCAGCCCGATTGTTGTTGTCGTTGCCGCTTGGAAAGGTCCTTCCAAGCCGATAAGTATTTTATTGTATTCGGAAAGAGCAACCAATAGGGAAGCTCCGCCGCCAAAGCCGTTTAAAAGTCCTACCATTTGCGGCATACCGGTCATGGGAACTTTCAGAGCCATCCATGCTCCGGCTATTCCCCCGATTATAAAGCCGATAATAATGTATTCGTAAGTAAGAACCTTTTTGTCGAATAAAGTAATCACTATCGCTAAGAACATACCCAAAGCCGCAAGGAAATTCCCGTTGCGAGCGGTCTTGGGAGAACTTAACTGCTTAATTCCGTAAATAAACAGAACCGATGAAACCAAATAAGCTAAATATGCTATTATTTCCATTTTTCATCTCACTTTTTCTTAAACATTTTTAACATTCTGTCGGTAACCAAAAAACCGCCGACAACGTTTATGGTGGCAAAAATAATTGCAACAAGTCCCAGAATCGTACTCAAGGAAAAGTCCTCCAAACCAGCACTGATTATCGCTCCGACAATTGTAATACCGGATATTGCATTGGAACCGGACATAAGAGGAGTGTGCAAAGTGGGAGGCACTTTCGTAATCAATTCGAAGCCAACAAACATTGCCAGCACGAATACGTAAATCAACATTATTAAATTCATTGCATCCATAATCATTCCCTTTTTTATGGTTAATTAAAGAAGTGCTTTTGTTTTTTCGTGAACGACTTCGCCGTTGTAACAAATCATGGCGCCGCCTACAATTTCATCGTCCATTTTAATTGAGAAATTATTTTCCTTATCCAGCATATGCTCCAACAATGCTTGAATGTTCCGCGCGTACATTTCGCTCGCATGTGTGGGAACAAGGCTGGGTAAATTTGTTTCTCCTATGATAGTTACGCCGTATTTCACAACTGTTTTCGATTTTTCGCTTATTTCGCAGTTACCTCCGAATTCGGTAGCCATATCCAGAATTACCGAACCGGGTCTCATATTCTTAACCATTTCTTCCGTAACCAGAACGGGAGCTTTCTTCCCGGGCACCAATGCCGTAGTGATAACAATATCCGCTTCCGTAACATGTTTGAAAATCAGCTCCTTCTGTTTACGCAAGAACTCTTCCGAAGCCTCCTTGGCATAACCGTTTTCGTCCTGAAGATTTTCATCCGTTTCCACCTCGATAAAACGTCCTCCCAGACTTTGAACTTCTTCCTTCACTTGCGGTCGAATATCCGAGACTTCCACAACCGCTCCCAATCTTTTGGCGGTACCCAAAGCCTGCAATCCAGCGACTCCAGCACCCATAATAACCACCTTTGCAGGACGTATGGTCCCCGCGGCGGTCATCATCATGGGAAGAATTTTACCAAGATAATTTGCCGTTATAAGCACCGCTTTGTAACCCGCAATATTCGCTTGCGAACTCAAAGCATCCATTTTTTGTGCGAGAGTAGTTCGCGGGATAGCGTCCATCGAAAGCACATTGATACCCTTCTCCGCCAATTTCTTCGCCAAATCGGGATGATGCAAGGAATAGAGAAAAGCAATCAAAAGCGAACCGTTTTTTATCATGTCCGCTTCGTCTTTTCCCGTCTGGGGGTTTAGCATAGGTCTCTGCACTTTAACCACAATATCCGCCGAAGAATAAAGCTCTTCGGCATTATCAATAATCCTTGCGCCCACCGACACATAAGAATCGTCGGTGAACCCGGCTCTTTCTCCCGCTCCTTTTTCAACATATACCTCAAATCCCTTTTTAATTAATTTCGAAACGACATCGGGAACAAGAGCCACACGATTTTCTCCGTTCATTACTTCTTTTGGAACCGCAATAATCACTTTTCATCTCCTTTTTATTTTGTTGACATTCCTAAAATAAGAAAACCGATTTCATAGAACAAAAGCAAGGAAGCACTTTTTCTTTATTCGCTAAATATTTACCAAAATAAAATTTTTATTCTTTACACAGTACTTGTTTTTTTTGAATCGGAGATTTATTTTTGAATCCTCGTTCAATTATTTTATTAGAGAATGCGTCTTAAGGAAGGAAACAAGGACAAGAGAATAATAGAAGCGGCGATACAAATCTTTGCCGAAAACGGATATCACAAGGCGAAAATTTCCGAAATCGCCAAACGTGCAGGAGTCGCAACGGGTAGCGTGTATGTGTATTTTAAAAACAAGCAAGCAATTCTGCTCAAGATTTTTGAAAATATTTGGAAACCGCTCTTTGTGGAACTCAAGAAAGTTGCGGACAACAAGGAGTTTTCCCACGAGGAGAAACTGGATTTTCTAATTGATTTGGTTTTCGACTTTTTCATTGAAAATCCCTCCATGGCTATTGTATTCGTAAACGAGCAACACTATTTATTGAGAACCCAAAAGGAAGCTTTCACCAATTATTATATTCGTTTTATGGAGCAAGGCGAATTAATCCTCCGAAGGGGAATAAAGGAGAAAGTTTTCAACGATTTGGACATAAAAATCTTCCGCTACTTCATACTCGGCGGTCTCAGAAATCTCTTAAGCACTTGGGCTGAAAATCCCTCGGAAGTCTCGTTAAACAAAATAAGACAAAATGTAAAGTTCCTAACGAAACATGGAATTCTAAAATAATTTTTTTTGTTTTTTATTGAACAGTCGTTCAATAATCTTGCGGTTTTATTCGATAAGCATGATAAAAATTATAGTCATTAAAAAATGATAAGAACAAAAACAATTTTTCGGTTTTGCAACTAAAGTTTCGACCACGTACCCCTTTACCTACTCCGTTCGATTAAGAGGACGAGGTAAGTAAATAAAAAAGGCGAGCTTAACAGCTCGCCTTTTTTTATTGGGATGATAAGCAAAAGCTTAGCTTTCGTTTTCCTTATCTTTAACGAAATGCGAATAATCCATAGTCGCTATATGACTATAGTATTTCCACAATTCGTTTACATGCTCTTTTGCCTTTGCGAGCAACTCTTTTGCTCTCTCGGGATGAGCCTTCGTTAACATCTTGTAGCGATTCTCGCTATAAATATACTCTTCCAAAGGAATCTTCGGACCTTTATAATCCAGCTTAAGCGGGTTTTTGCCTTTCTTTATATTTTCCGGATTATATCTGTAGAGAGGCCAATAACCGCTATCGACAGCCAGCTTTTGATGTTCGAAGCCTTTCTCCATCGGATAATGATGTTCAATACAGTGACTATAAGCAATAATAATCGAAGGTCCGTCGTATTGTTCGGCTTCGATAAAGGCTCTCAAAGTCTGAAGGTCGTTTGCACCCATTGCAACTTGCGCCACATATACGTTGCCATAGCTCATTGCCATTCTACCCAAGTCCTTCTTAGGAGTGGAACGTCCCGCAGCGGCGAATTTAGCAACGGCGCCAAGACCCGTAGCTTTCGATTGCTGACCGCCCGTATTGGAATAAACCTCGGTATCCAAAACAAGTATATTCACATTTCTACCGGAAGCCAGAACGTGGTCCAAACCGCCATAACCTATATCGTACGCCCAACCGTCGCCACCGATAATCCATACGGAACGTTTAACGAGATAGTCCGCAACCGTAAGCAATTCCTTAGCGGTTTCAGTACCAAGCGCTTCCAGTTTTTTCTTCAACTCAGCCACTCTTTCGCGCTGAGCGTTTATTTCCTCTTCGTTTGTCTGAGAAGCGGTAAGAATAGCATTAGCCAATTCCTCGCCAACTTCCCCTTTCAGTTTTTCAAGAAGTTCTTTCGCATATTGAGTTTCTCTGTCCACAGCCAAGCGA
Organism: uncultured Melioribacteraceae bacterium; assembly: GCA_964611145.1. Taxonomy (GTDB): domain Bacteria; phylum Bacteroidota; class Ignavibacteria; order Ignavibacteriales; family Melioribacteraceae; genus WFQV01. The sequence goes on along the minus strand of CAZSYM010000007.1, from coordinate 74,349 downwards.
ATTCCCATGCCGAATTCGGCGTTATCCTCGAACAGGGAGTTGTTCCATGCAGGACCTCTTCCTTCCTTATTAACCGCCCAAGGAGTAGTAGGCAAGTTACCACCATAAATAGAAGAACATCCCGTAGCGTTAGCTACTATCGCACGGTCGCCGAACAATTGGGAAACAAGTTTTACATAAGGTGTTTCGCCGCAACCCGGGCATGCACCGGAAAACTCAAAGAGGGGTTGCAATAATTGGCTTTCCGCAACGGAATCGATTTTGATTTTCGTTCTGTCGTACTCGGGCAAATTAAAGAAGAATTCGAAGTTCTCTCTTTCTTTTTCTCTGAGAGGAATTTGGGGAGCCATATTAATTGCCTTTCGCTCGGGATTTTGTTTATCGCGAATAGGACAAACCTCCACGCAAAGCATACAGCCGGTACAATCCTCAACGGCTACTTGCAAGGTATAAACCTTGCCCGCATCTTTTCTGCTGCGAGCCGGAGTCCACTTGAACGTTTCGGGTGCATCTTTCGTAAGTTCTTCGTCATACACCTTAGCGCGGATAGCGGCATGCGGACACGCAATCACGCATTTATTACATTGAATACAAATATCAGGCTCCCAAACGGGAACTTCCAAAGCGATATTTCTTTTTTCCCAACGAGCTGTTGCGGAAGGATACGTACCGTCGTCGGGCAATTTGCTTACGGGCACTTCATCGCCTCGTCCCGCAATCAATTCCGCAAGCACATCTTTTACGAACTCAGGAGCTTGCGGGGAAACCACGGGCGGAAGCTCGATTTTGCTCGTAACTTCCTTCGGATACTCGATTTTATTCAGATGCGCAAGACTCTGGTCAACAGCGTTGAAGTTTTTCTGGACAATCTCTTCGCCTTTCTTTCCGTAAGTCTTCTTAATTGCATTTTTAATTTTCGCAATCGCTTCCTCCTGAGGCAAAATGCCGGAGATAGCAAAGAAGCATGTCTGCATCACGGTGTTTATTCTCGCACCCATTCCGGTGTTTTTAGCCACCTTATAAGCATCGATGACGTAAAACTCCAGCTCTTTTTCGATTATTTGTTTCTGTATTTTCTTAGGCAGCTTATCCCAAACCTCATCTTTTTCATAGGGAGCGTTCAAAAGGAAAGTACCGCCTTTTTTAATGTTCTTAAGCACGTCAAAATGCTCCAAAAGAACGAATTGGTGGCATCCGACGAAATCGGCTTTCTGAATAAGATAAGTGGATTTAATCGGATTTTTTCCGAAACGCAAGTGGGAAATGGTCGTTGAACCAGCCTTTTTGGAATCATAAACGAAATAACCTTGAGCATAATTATCCGTTTCTTCGCCTATGATTTTAATGGAGTTCTTATTGGCGCCGACGGTACCGTCGGAACCCAATCCATAAAACATGCCCTTGAAAGCATCCTCGTCCTCGATTACGAATTCCTTATCGAAATCAAGACTTGTATGCGTTACGTCGTCATAAATTCCAACGGTGAAATGATTTTTGGGATATTCCTGCTTCAAGTTATCAAAAACAGCCTTAACCATGGCGGGGGTAAACTCTTTTGAAGAAAGTCCATAGCGTCCGCCAACGATTATCGGAGCTTTTTCAAAGGGTTTATCGGGACTCATCATTGCTTCAGTAATGGCACCTGTAACGTCCAAATAAAGCGGTTCGCCGAGCGAGCCGGGTTCCTTGGTTCTGTCCAAAACGGCAATTTTTTCAACGGTCTTAGGCAGAGCCGCCAAAAGATGTTTAGCGGAGAAGGGACGATAAAGTCTAACTTTAATCACGCCGACTTTTTCTCCCATTTTCTCGGTCATGTATTTAACCGTTTCCTCGGCGGTTTCCGCCCCGGAACCCATTAAAATAACGACTCTCGTGGCATCCGGTGCACCGATGTAGTCGAACAAGTGATAATGACGCCCCGTGATTTCGGCAAATTTATCCATTGCTTTCTGGACAATATCCGGAGCCGCCAAATAATACTTGTTTACCGTTTCCCTACCTTGGAAATAAACATCAGGGTTTTGAGAAGTTCCCCGAATAAAGGGTTTATCGGGGTTCATCGCTCTTTCCCTATGTGCATGCACATAACTAATGTCAATCAACTCTCTCAAATCGTCATCTGTCAACTCTTCAATTTTCTGAATCTCGTGAGAGGTACGGAAGCCGTCAAAAAAGTGAACAAAAGGCACGCGGGTTTCGAGAGTGGCTTTATGTGCTATTGCTGCCAAATCGTGAGCTTCCTGAACCGAGCCGGAAGAAAGCATTGCAAAACCGGTCGGGCGCACTTGCATGACGTCCGAATGGTCACCAAAAATCGAAAGAGCCTGTGCCGCTAGCGAACGAGCCGATACGTGAAAAACCGCAGGAGTCAATTCGCCCGCAATTTTGTGCATATTCGGGATCATCAAAAGCAAACCTTGAGAAGCGGTAAATGTTGTAGTGAGCGCCCCACCTTGCAAAGCTCCGTGCACGGCACCGGAAGCACCACCTTCGCTTTGCATCTCCGTTACCGAGGGTACTGTACCCCAAATATTCTTTTTACCTTCCGCAGACCAAGCATCCGAATGCTCACCCATAGGCGAAGAAGGCGTAATAGGATAAATAGCGACTACCTCGCTAAGCCTATACGCTACACTCGCGGTGGCTTCGTTGCCGTCTATTGTGATTTTTTTCCTTTCCATAATGTCCTCAACATTTATTTTATTATTAAACAACTACGCTTTAACCGCACGGTTAAATGCGATGAAAAATAAGCTAAAACTTACATTCTAACCCTTTTAAAACCGTACGGAAAGAACTTTTTTCGAGTGATAAGCTCCAAAAATTTCGATTTTAAAATTAACCAAAATTTAACTAATATAAAAGACATGAATGTCCTAAAGGAAAAGAATAACACTAATCAGCAAAAGGGGGAAATAACAAAAAAATAAATCATGCATTATGAAATTCTGAGGAAATCATTTAGTTTTGAGAAAGAAAAATTTTCGAGGAGGACAAAAATGTACGAGGCGAAAATCAAAGCTTTAGGTTTGGAAATTCCCGAAGCACCGAAACCATTAGCCGCTTACGTACCGGCAGTTAAAATTAACGATTTGGTTTTTACAGCGGGACAAGTTCCCATCAAAGACGGGAAACTTATGTACGAGGGGAAAGTCCCTACAGATATAACCCCGGAGGAAGCTCAAAAAGCAGCGGAAATTTGCGCTATCAATTGTCTTAGTGCTGTCAAATCCGTAATAGGCAATTTGGACAAAATAGAAAAAATCGTAAAACTCACGGTCTTCGTAGCCTCCGCGGAAGGTTTCGTCTCGCAGCCACAAGTAGCCAACGGAGCATCGGAGTTAATGGTGAAGATTTTCGGAGAAGCCGGTAAACATGCCCGTAGCGCCGTGGGTGTGGGCGAATTGCCTCTTAATTCTCCGGTGGAAATTGAGATGATTGCAAAAATAAAGGAATAGGCACATTTCGGCTTGAATTTGTTTCCCAAAAGAAACATATTGGGCTTACGATTGTTAAAGATAATCGAATAGCACGGGTTAAATTATGAAAAAAATAATTTTGTTGATTTTCTTTTTGACAGGCGGTATTGCTTTCGGTCAATTCAAAAACACAGCGAACGAACCGCTTAATTTACGTAGTAAAATCGTTACTAATCCGACCTCGAGCTTTCTGCTTGGTTTTCTAAATTCCAAGAATCTACAAATGTCACACTCGTTCAGCATGTCCTATTCATCGTTCGGAAATCAAGGCATCGCGCTGGGCGTTTATACAAATAGCCTTTTCTATAAATTCAACGAGAAGTTAAACTTCGTATTACAAACAAGCATTGTAAATTCACCCTATTCGACTTTCGGACGAGGAGTCTCGAATAGCTTGAACGGAATTTACATCAGAAACGCACAATTAAATTACAGACCGACAAAAAACACTTTTATTTCCATTCAATTCAGCAATGACCCGACGCGTTATCTCGATTACAATCCCTACTTTCGAAACGGATTTTACACGCCTTTCTTCGGCGAGTTCGATAGCGAAACGCCCGCTACAAAGAAATAGTCGCAAGATTTTAGTAACTTTCGTAACCGGATTTGTCCGGTTATTTTTTTAAAATAATCAAAGCGGTAAACCGTCGTGGGGAAAAGCAAAACCGGTACGGCAAAAAGGGATGCAGAGCAAACTTCGGCGTTAAGAAATTTGTTTCTTAACGTGTTGATTTTCATTCTTACCGTGCTGATTCTTTACATGGGGTATTCCTTGTTTCTTAAAATAAACGGCGTCAAGAAACCGATAAACAAGGCGCTTCTGACCGAACAACCATCGGATATTATTCAAGCGGAAGTACTTAACGGATGCGGAATTTCAGGATTGGCGGAACGGTTTACAGATTACCTGAGAGAACACGGCATTGACGTCGTAAGCATGGATAATTATAATTCTTACAACTTGCCAGAGACCGTTGTTATAGATCGCAGTGGAAACAAGGCAAACGCAAGAAAGGTCGCTAAAATTTTGGGAGTCAAGAATAAAAACGTAATTCAGGAAATAGACCCCAATTCATTACTCGACGTTTCTGTAATTATAGGAAGAGACTATTTGAATTTAAAACCAATAAAATGAGGTTAAATGGATACTTTAAGTTTCGCAAAAGAAATAGGTGAAATAATTCTTTCCAAGAAAGGCAAAGACGTAAAAATTTTGGAGCTTAAAAACCTTACCACTATTGCGGATTATTTCGTAATTTGTTCGGCGGAGTCCGATGTACAGGTGCGAGCAATCGCCGACGAAATAGACCGCGTGCTTTCCAAAAAAGGCATCAAGTGTTATCACAAAGAAGGCGAAATGGCTCTTAACTGGGTGTTGATGGATTACTTCGATGTTGTAGTGCATATTTTCCGAGAAGAAACTCGTGAATATTACGGTTTAGAAAAATTCTGGGGCGATGCGCCGGTAATCGAATTAAACGACGAAAACGAAAGGTAGGTTCAAAAGTGAAAAATTATCTTATAAATGCCTTCCAAAAGGCGGCTGAAAAATTAGAATATCTAAAAGAAATTGAACTGCAATTTTCCGTCCCCTCTCAGAAGAACTTCGGTGATTTTTCTACAAACGCCGCAATGATGTTGACGAAAAAACTCAAAAGGAATCCGAGAGAAATCGCCGAAGAAATTATTTCTCATCTGGATTTGAATCCCAACATAATAGAGAAAACCGAAATTGCGGGACCCGGTTTTATAAACTTCCATTTCAAAGCAGAGTACATAACTCAAATAGTCAAAGAAATATTTGATAAAGGTGAAAACTTCGGGAAGAACGAAATTTTCAAAGGTAAAAGGGCTTTGGTCGAATTCGTTTCCGCAAACCCCACAGGACCTTTGACAGTAGGACACGGGCGCAACGCCGTTGTGGGCGACACCGTAGCACGACTTTTAGAATGGGTGGGCTACGAAGTAACCCGTGAATATTATTTTAACAATGCGGGCCGCCAAATGCGCGTACTCGGCGACTCCGTACGCATCAGATATTTACAATTGCTCGGACACCAAGTCGAGTTTCCCGAAGATTATTATCAAGGAAATTACATTAAAGAAATCGCTAACAAACTATTCGAAGAATACGGTGCCTCCTTGACGGATGAACCTGCGGAAGGAATATTCAAACAACGTGCCGAAAAGGAAATTTTTAACGACATTAAAAACACATTAAAAAGGCTTGGCATTGAATTCGACAATTTTTACAATGAACATTCCCTCTACGAATCCGGTAAAATCGATGCCGTAATTAAAGAGTTTCAAAAGAGAAATTTAACTTACGAAAAAGACGGGGCTCTCTGGCTAAAATTAACGGAACTAGGCAACGAGGCGGACAAGGTAATTATAAAATCGAGCGGTGAGCCCACTTATCGCTTACCCGACATTGCTTATCATCTTACCAAATTTGAACGTGGTTACGATTTAATAATAGACCTATTCGGCTCCGACCACGCCGCCACATATCCCGACGTGCTTGCCGCCGTAAAGGCTTTGGGCAAGGACATTTCCAAAGTGAAAGTTTTGATACACCAATTTGTAACAATAATGCAAGGGGAACAGGTCGTAAAAATGTCCACTCGAAAAGCCAATTACATAACTCTTGATTATCTGATTGACGAAGTTGGCGCGGACGTAGTGCGATATTTCTTTATTATGAGAAATATCAACAGCCATTTAAACTTCGACATCGAATTGGCTAAAAAGCAATCGGACGAAAACCCCGTTTTCTATTTGCAATATGCTCATGCGCGTATATGCTCCATTATTCGAACCGTAGAACGAGAAGGGATAAAGGAAAGCACGGAAAACCTTGCTCTTCTAACGACGGAACCCGAGCAGAATTTGTTAAAAAAATTATGGCTTTTCGAGGAAGAAATTTCAAACGCAGCCGTAAATTTCGAACCGCATAAGGTAACGGGATATTTGGAAGAACTCGCCACGGCGTTTCACAAGTTTTATACCGAATGCAGAATATTGGGCTCGCCGAAGGAACTGGCTTCCGCACGGCTCTCCCTTGCCATTGCAACAAAACAAATAATTAGAACGGGACTGTCTCTGTTGGGAGTGAGCGCACCCGAAAAAATGTAGCGTTACGCCGTACACACCGACAGAGCGAAAACTTCGGTTGCACCGGCGTTTTTCAGAACACGCGCCGCTTCGCTTACGGTGCTTCCGGTGGTGATCACATCATCGATCAGAATTATTCGCTTGCCTTCCAAGTGTCGCGCCTTAACCTCAAAGGCATTCAGAACATTTGCTTGTCTTTCCGTCCTTGACAATTGAGTTTGCGAAATTGTGAACTTCTTTCGCCTAAGAATCCCGGAAGACACTTTTATACCACTAACCTTTGACACCCCCTTTGCCAAATAAAAACTTTGATTATACCCCCTCTCGGCTTTCTTTACACGATGCAGAGGAATAGGGACAATGAAATCCGCACGCCAAGAATTTATTTTATCCCTTCCCCTTTCGCCTATTTGCTCTCCCAAATACAAACCGACTTTAAATTTGAATTCATATTTCAAAGCATGAATCAACGATTGTATTGCCGTATCTTTTTCAAAAACAAAAAGTGCAAAAAAATCATTCACGATTTTCTCACTCCCGAATTTTCCGAAGTACTCGGAAGCTAAAAGAGAGCTATCGGCGGGAACAAGCTCCGAAAAGCATTGCGAACAAAGGAAAATTTCCGAAGAAGAGAGCGGCGCCTTGCACCGCACGCATGTGCGTGGAAATAAAAAATCCAGCACAAGCTTAGACAGCAACATTTTAAATCCAGAAGAAAAAAAAAGAAAAATTTATTTCTTTGTATTTTTCAAAATATGCTTGGCGAGTTTTCTGTCGTTAAATTCAAGGTGATTAAAAAACCAACGGCGCAAATCCTCAATAAAGACGGGGTCAATACCGCTCTTGCCCTCAAGAAAATTCCGCACGTTCTTTATTACCTTCAGCTCCATTCTCTCATGTTCGAGTTTGTGAGAAATGTAACCCGGATCATTATATTTAATCATCAAATCCAATTCCGTCTTAAAATGTTCTTTTATGTGGCTTTCCAACTCCTTCATAAGTTGTTTCAATTCTTCTTCATCGGAATCTTTTTTTTCATAGATAGCGTTCAATATTCTCACGAACTCAACATGTTGTTCGTCTATTTCTTTAACATTCACTTTTTCCTTATCGGTAAACTCAATAAAAGCCATTCCTTAAACCTCCATAAAACGAGCTAATTATCTTTTTTAAATATAAAAAAAAACTTTAAATAATACAGAGGAAAAATCTTCGAAAAGTTTATGTTACTAACTAAAGCAAACCATTTCTTTTTCTGAGAAACCATTCCAACGAAAAAATCAATACAATCAGAAACAGCGTTATTTCGTAAGACCATAATTTATATTCTTTCACCTCCACTTTGGTTTTCCGCCTTGAGAACAATTGTTTTTCCACGAAGCGCATAAAATTCTCAACGGAAGACAAGTCGAAATACTTACCGCCGGAATTCTTAGCTATAATGCGAAGTAATTCTTTCTGCAAACGAGAATTCAGTATTTCAAGATTAACATCCTCAATTGAGAACTTCCCTCTTTTCTGACCGAGAAATTTATGATTTCGGAAAGCCTTACCCACATACGAATAATCCCCGGGCAAAAGATTTTCGAAAGAGCATTCGTATAATCCATTGTATTTATTGGTCATTATTGCTTTAAAACTATCTTGTCCTTTATTCACAGTAATTTCCACGTCCGCATCGTCAACAGGGTTAAGGCTTTCGTCAAGAATCTCCGCTTCGAAATTTACCGTTTCCCCAGCGGCAAAAACTTTTTTCAGAGGGGCAATCTTTATTCTTTTCAAATCATTAGCGGCATTCAACCATTTCACAATGTTCTGAAGGAAATCGTCAAGAAGCAAATCGGCATCTTTGTTAGCCCTTAATTTCCACCGCCAAATATTCCCCGCAAGAATACTCACCGAACGCTTCCTGCCGACGGAATATTTAACAATGACGGGCAAATCCGTTTGCCGATTCTTAAGCAAGGCATTTGCAATGGAAACCGCACCCGATTTTAGGGAAACATTTTCTCCCCAATAAACAAAAGGCGGAAGATTATTCCAGTTATTTCCCTCATCACCCTGTGTAAGTTTCAAAAGCGGACTGTTTTTTCGGATGATATAAAGACGGGACATAACCGGAAGAATTTCAGTTCCGGCAAAAGAAAAATTAAGCTCCGACTCAAATTCTTTTAATTTATTAAAATCCGTGCCAATACCGGCAACAAAGGCAAAGGGCTTGCTATCTTTTTGAATAGCGGAAAGCACTTCGGCGATAATTTGCGAGGAAGAATTCAAAGCGGGAAAAGAAATCAAAAACAAAACATCCGCCTTTTCGAGAATTTTCCGGAAGCTTCCAGAAGGAATATTCTTTCGAGTGGAAATTTCAATAATATCGCTTACCTCAAACTCCTCGTTGACAGAAAGCAAATTTTTAATAAAAGCAAAATCGGCATCCGGTGCTCCGCATACAAGCGCTACTTTTATTTTACTTTTAAGAACATTCAGATAAAACACTTTCCGGTTGTTACCTTTACGCAAATCGCCTTTAACATTGGGGATTTCCAATGTTATCTTATTTTCCCCCAATTTTTGCGGGGCAAATTCAAGAGTCAAAGTATTCACTCCGCCGGGAGAAAGAGTAACATTTTCCACAGAAACAATTTGCCCGTTATTTTTCAGGGTAACCGGCAAGGTAACACCCGCAAAGCCTTTGTTTTTAAGGGTTAACTCAATCTCCGTTTTTTTATTCAGATAAGCATAGGAATTATGCAAAACTCTTGCAATGGAAACATCCCGAATTTCCGAAGTATCCCCGACACCGAGAAAATAAACGGGAAAAGGTGTCCTGGATGCTTTATGCAACGGAGTAATACCGGAATTTATCCCGCCGTCCGTAATAATTATCGCAGCATCGGCCTTTACCGTGTTCTTGAGAGAATCGAACAGGTTTTCCATATTCGTCAAACTTTCATCAAAATTAAGACTATCAACAGAGCGCTTTTCAATCTTGTCAACCTTTTTGCCGAAGGTAAAAACGGTCGAATTAACGCCTTTCTCATCCAGTTTGTCGAGCAAAACACGGGTCGTATTTTTAATTTTATCGGAATATTTTTTAACCGATTGGGAATTATCTATCGCTATTACAACTTTAGGGGAAACTTTTTCGGTGAAAGTCAACTTAATTACAGGTTCGAAAATCAGGGCAACAATCATGAATAATGCAAGGGCACGTAAAAGAGACAAAAGAAATTTGAGTCGAGACGAAACGGGGGGAACGGTAACGCGATAAAAATAGTACGCAAAAAGCAAAGACAATATTCCGAACAAAAGGAAATAGTAAGAAGAAAACGAAATATCGATTGTAAAATTGCTCGGGTTCATTAGAATCAATTAAGAATCGGATTCAAGAAAATTCAATTTCCAGTTTTTCATTTCCTCGTAAGTTTTGTAATCCGTCAAATCAAAATGTATAGGGGTAACGGCGACATAATTATTAAGCACGGCGAATTGATCCCTATCCAGAGTTTTATCATCGTCGGTCATTTTACCGGTCAACCAATAATATTTCTTTCCATAAGGATCGGTTCTTTCTTCATAAATATCATCCCACTTGGATTTACCTTGTTTTGTCAGCAAAATGCCCGCTATCTTTTCTTCCGGCAAGTCGGGAACATTAACATTCAAACACGTTTGGGGAGTAAGTCCTTTTTCAAGAACCAATTTGACAAGGTGAACTGCGACTTTCCCTGCAAAGTCGTAATTCTTGGGATCGTGAGAAGTAACGGAAATTGCGATTGCCGGAACGTCCATAATAGCGGCTTCGCGAGCGGCAGAAACCGTCCCGCTATAAATAATATTGACGGCGGTATTGGAACCTTGATTAATACCGGAAACCACAATATCAGGCTTTTCTTTCAGAATATTGCGAATTCCCATTTTAACACAATCGGCAGGAGTACCTTCCACGGCATAACCGTAAAATTTTCCGTCGCGGAAATGTTTATAAACCCGCAACGGAACTTTCATTGTAATGGCATGCCCCACAGCCGATTGTTCCGTAAGTGGAGCCACTATGGTAACATCGCCTATCGCGCTAAGAGCCTTTGCCAAAACGGCAATCCCTCTGGAGTTTATGCCGTCATCGTTGCTTATTAGAATTCTCACCTTTTTCTCTAAAATTTTGTTCAATTATCAGAACAAATATAATCAAACGTTTTAGCAAGTAAAAAAATATTGTTATTGTGCTTCCGCAAAATATTCATCAAGCTTGCGCACAAAATCCTTTTTGGCGCTCTCCTCAAGAAAACTCGCCTCGAACGAATTTTTAGCAAGAGTATAAATATCTTCCTTTGTCAAATCCAGCGCTTGAGCCACTTGTACAAAATTCTCGTTGACATAACCACCGAAATATGCCGGGTCGTCGGAATTAACGGTAGCTTTCAAATTTTCATTCAGCATTTTTTTCAAAGGGTGTTCCTTCAAATCTTTTACGACTTTCAATTGCAGATTAGAAAGCGGACAAACGGTAAGAGGGATTTTTTCTTCAGCAATCCGTTTTGTAAGATTTTCATCATCGAGAGAATGATTACCGTGGTCAATTCTTTCAACTTTCAAAATATCCAACGCCTCGCGGACATATTCGGCAGGTCCCTCCTCCCCGGCGTGAGCGGTTAAACGGAAGCCCATTTTACGTGCTTCCGCAAAGACGTTTTTAAATTTCGAAGGGGGATTACCCAACTCGGAAGAATCCAAACCGACAGCCGTAATCAAATCTTTATACTCCGCGGCTTCTTCCAATGTTGCAAAAGCATCCTTTTCCGAAAGATGTCTGAGAAAGCTAAGTATCAAAAGTGAGCTAATACCCAGTTTTTCCCGGGCGTCGTTCATAGCTTTTGAAATACCGGTAATGACATCGGAAAATTTAACGCCGCGCTCGGTATGCGTCTGCGGGTCGAACATAATCTCCGCATGCAACACATTTTGAGCTGCGGCTTTTTCCAAATATGCCCATGTCAAATCATAAAAATCTTTTTCATTTAAGAGGACACTTGCTCCGGCATAATAAATGTCGAGAAAGTCCTGTAAGTTCCCGAAGTTATATGCCCGACGTATTTCCTCCACCGAATCATATTTGATTTGCACATTATTTCTTTGGGCTATTTTGAACATAAGCTCCGGTTCAAAGGTGCCTTCTATATGCAGATGAAGCTCTGCCTTCGGCATTTTCTCGACAAATTCCCTAAGCATTTTCTTACCTCCTTTTTCTCATTAAGTAAATTAAGAAGTTCACTCTTATACAAAACGTAAATTTAAAACAAAAATCCGGCATATGCCGGATTTTGGGAGCCAGCTAGCGGACTCGAACCGCTGACCTGCTCATTACGAGTGAGCTGCTCTACCAACTGAGCTAAGCTGGCTTTTAGAGAAATTATCTCAATTTCTTTTTGTGCCTATTCTTACGCAGTCTTTTCTTTCTCTTGTGAGTTGCCATTTTATGACGTTTTCTTTTTCTTCCACAAGGCATAAAATTACCTCCAAATTAATGATTCAATAATTTTTTTGCTCTTTTCCCGATTTCACTATTCGGGTCAATTTTTACGGCTTTTTCAAACCACTTTTGAGCTTCTTTTTTATTTCCCAATTCCAAATTAACAATCCCGAGATTAAAACTTCCTATCTGATGATTAGGCGATAAAGCAATTCCTTTTTCCATCATCTCTTCAGCTTTGTTCAACTCTCTTAACTGATAATAGCATACTCCCAAATCAATCCACACATCGGCATCTCGGGGAACATTCTTCAAATAGGTTTCATAATTTTCAATAGCTTTCCGATAAAAACCAGAATCGTTCAACAAATGAGCTAATTGCAATCTTGCCGAATTATCGGTAGGGTCTTCCGCAATAGTTTTTTCCAATTCTCTTATTTTCTTGAGGGTTAAAATATCCGCACCATTGTGAAAGGCACCGACATTTTCGCCTTCCCCAACGGCAGAACTCTTTTGGGGAACATAGGGAGAATCAAAAACTCCGCCCAAATAAAGAATTACGGTTCCCCCCAATAGAAGCCCGATAATTAAAATCACGAAAGCCGATGTATTTAATTTTCGAGGGTGCGAAGTAGTTTCCCCGTTCATAATATTTACATTCTCATCATTCATTTATCATCACAAAAAGAACGCTAATGATTTTATCTTAACAAATAAAAAGTTACAATCTATTCGGGTTCTTTCAACCCCTTGTTTTTCTTCATGCCTCTATCAACCGCATTTTTAAAATCCTTGGAAAACTTAAAAACCGGGACATAATGCTCTTCAACAAAAACTTTTTCACCAGTACGGGGGTTTCTTGCATACCGAGCCGCTTTTTTCTTAACCCGATAACTGCCGAAACCTCTTATTTCAATTCTTTTTCCTTCCTTTAAAAATTGAATTACGGTATCTAAAAAACCTTCGATAATAGCCTCGGTTTCGAGCTTTGTCAACCCTGTCCCCTCGGCAACTCGTTCGACAATATCGGCTTTTGTCATGAGTTAACCTATAAATAAATTTATTAAAGTTTCGAAAGATATTAAAAACCCCTATAAAATCAAATTTCGATTCTATGCTATTTCGTTTTAATTACACAAGTTAGCAAGGTAGCGTAGGATTTTAAAACACAAGGCAAAAGTGTTTCATTATGAGATTCTTTCTCTAAATTTCCCCTATTTTTGGTTCCCAAATTGCGAAAACACCGCTAAAAAACACTTGGCACACATATTGTTGAAGTAAATAGAATTTATTTGGGAGGAAAAAATATGAGTCTCTTAGCTGTTGTTTATCAAAGTCTTCTTGTTTTCATAACTCTTTTTGGTATAATTATTACCACTTCATATGTTGCATATCGAATTAAAAAGCGAAACTCTAAAAACGTGTGGGAAACTTCGTCGTTAGAACTTAAACCCGCTTTTGTTTTTGCAGATGGGCGGACAGCTCCATCAAGCCAGACCTATTTTAAGAACAATCATTCGGCTTTTAATACCAACCCCATATTTTATAATACTTATGAGAAAAGGCGTTTTACTGAAGTTGCCACCTTAGATAGCTCGCAATCCTATATGTTTTATCGTGAAGATCTTTCTCGACGCCCAAATTCTAATTATAAAAAAAACATAGAAAATCCTTCGATTAATGGACATAATACGATTGATAAACAAGGACAAAATACTCTAGACGAGTTTGAGATAATCAATTACTACGCTGATAATTGTGATTCGGAATTTTACACCTTTAAAACAAAGTACAATTAGATTTAGAACCCCGCTCTGTGCGGGGTTTATTATTATTCCCACCAAAATTTTTAATTCCCCTTTCTAAAAAAGACTTGAGGATTCTTAAAAATTGTGTTATCTTTCTTTGGCTCAATAAAAACAGGTAGCAGATTGAACGATATTGTTCACATAGTATATCAAAGTCTCTTTTACTTTGCAATTTTAGCGGTAGTAGTAATCGTAGGCTCTTACGTGTCCTATAAAATACGCCGCAAGTTGACAGGCGAAAAATTTGCTTATGAAAAAGAAATAGAAGAGCAAGAAGCAAAAAAGAAAAAACTCGCAGAATTAAAGGCTCAACGAGAAAAAGAAAAACTCGAAAAAGCCAAAAGGGCACATAAAAAAAGTAAAGCTCCGATTGTTCATACGCAGGCAAAAAGCCATATTGAAGTAAAGAAAAAAATAAGGGACGATACAGAGGACTATTCTCTCCAACGGATGAAAAAGAAATCTCTTACAAAAACCTTTGTTCGTCAAAAACGGCTTGAAGTTCTAACATCCATTTCTTCCTCTGCAACTCCTCAACCCCACACTAACGTTGTCTCGCATTCCCAAACGCCCCAAGTCCCGCCTGTTCAACGTTCCCGTAGAACCGAAGACAGCTTACCCCAAAAGAAGAAAAAATTGCATTCCTTGGACGATGACATACTCGGCAAATACGCGGACGACGATGCCGATTCCGGGCTTTACACTCTCAAGGTTAAAAAGTCGGACGATTAGTTCGCTTTCAAAAGATTTTCCATTTCATTCAAAATCGTTTGCATCTGGCGCGTAACTGCTAATACAGGTTCGTCCGTACTCATATCCACCCCGGCATCTTTGAGAATTTCAATCGAATACTTGGAGCTTCCCGCTTTGAGGAAACCAAGATAATTCTCCGCCGCCGTCTTACCCTCCGTCAATATTTTACGAGCAAGAGCCTGAGCGGCGGCAAAACCGGTGGCATATTGATAAACATAAAAGTTGTAGTAAAAATGAGGAACACGCGCCCATGTATAAGTTTCTTCTTCGTCCATTACCATCGCTTTTCCCCAATATTTAAGATAGAGCTCTCCATAATCCCTACAAAGAGTTTCGGGGGTAATCGCCTCTCCCTTTTCGAATTTTCCATGCTGGAGTTTTTCAAACTCGGCAAATCTGGTTTGGCGATAAAAAGTGGTGACCGTGTTTAACAAATACTTTTCCATTAAAAAGAGTTTTTCCGTAGAGCTATCGGCATTGTCCAATAAGTAACTTAATAAAAGCGTTTCGTTGGTAATGGAAGCCACCTCCGCAAGAAAAATCGTATAATCGGCATAAGGATAAGGCTGGTTTTCTACGGTATAATAAGAATGTAAACAATGCCCCATCTCGTGAGCAAGAGTAAACACATCGTTCAAGTTTCCATTCCAATTCAAAAGTACATACGGATGTGTTCCGTAAGTAGCCCCCGAAGAATACGCCCCGCTTCTCTTATTTCTGGTTTCAAAAACGTCCAGCCATCTTTGGTCAAAAGCTTTCTTTAACAAAGTTATGTATTCCTCACCGAGCGGTTGCAATGCTCTCAGAACGATTTCGATTCCTTGCTCATACGAATATTCCTTAACCGAAGCAGGAAAGAGCGTAACGTAGGAATCGTAAGGGTGAAGCTCATCTATCTTTAATATTTTCTTTTTGAGAACCGCCCAACGATGCAAAGGCGAAAGATTTTCGTTAACCGAAGCAATTAATTTTTCATAGACTTCGACAGGGATATTATTGGGAAAAAGCGCCGCGGTCAAAGTATCGGGATAAAGACGTGCCTTCGCCTCGAAAGAAGAGGCTTTTAGATTTCCCACAAACAAAGCCGCCAAAGTGTTCTTGTGCCGAATAAACGGCTTATAATATGCTTTATAAGCCCGTTGCCTATACTCGCGATTCGAAGAAAACAACGCAGATTGATACCTTCCGTGGGAGAGTCGAACAGGCTTGCCGTCTTCGCCTTCAATTTCAGGGAATTCCAAATCGGCATTTTCCAAAAGACTAAAAACATCATAAGGTATGCTTTGAAGCGGCGAAGTCATCGCCAATAGTTTTTCTTTTTCTTTATCCAACGTATGCGGCGCCATACGCCGAATATTTTCGAAGTAGTGGGCATAGATTTTAAGTTTCGGTTCTTCTTCCAAAAAACGTTCGAGCGTGTCTCGAGATATTTGCTGAATTTCCGGAACAATAAAAGAACTTTTCTCCGCAAGAAGCGCATGTATATTGACGGTTCTATCGTATCTTCCATACGCTTCCGCATCGGAAAGGTCCAAATCCTTCGAAAGCATGGCAAACAGAAAAAGTTTACCAGCTATGATACCAAGCTCCTCCTCCGTTTTCAAACATTCGAGCAGATCCTTTGCGCTTCGCCCCAATTTCCCCTCGTAGCGAAGAAGCTTGTCCATGTTCTCCGTCAAATATCGGAAATCTTTTTCCCATTCTTCATCATTTTTGTAAATGTGGGTTAAATCCCATTTGTATTTTTCTTGAATCTCTTTTCTCTGGGGCAATTCTTTTGCCTCGCCAGCGTTCGGAGAATATTCCAACATTTTTCTCTCATCAAAAATCATCTCTTTTCCCGTTAAAAATTTTATAAAATCAAGGACACAAAAATATTCGAAAGATTCATTCGTTCAAAGCAGGAGCGTCGCCATGAGAAAAACTTCCCGCTACACATTTCCCGTTCAAGTAAAATTGGCATTGACGACAATTTGCCAGATTGGGTGGAAAATTTCGCTTCTGAATTTTTGTTATGACATCATAAATCACTTTCCCGAAGTCTTCCACTTCCCCGATGCTTTTTACTTTTACTACGGATTCCTCTGGATTCCCCACAAAAAGCAATCGCAGTTCAAATATGGAGGGGACATCCATTTTACGTCTATGGAGATACTCCTTCACAATAAATGCGTAGAACAGCAATTGTTTCTCGTATCTCGCATATTTTTTCCCTCCTCCGCCTTTAGGAACATAATCCGTTTTATAATCAACAATAATAACCTTTTCGGGAGTCAATATCAGTTTATCCAATATTCCGTAAAGGAAAAAGTTATCTTGACGAAGATAAATACTAAATTCATTCTCAAAACGCTCGTATCGGGAAAGGTTCTTGAAAATTTCCGAGTCTCTGAATTTTCCAACCGTGGTTTTAATTTCTTGCACAGCAGAAGCTTTCGCGAGAACGTCTATCCCAAAATTCACAAACTGTGCGGAAATAAAATCATTAAGTTCGTCGTCTTTAATATTTTTTTCGAGGATTAAATGAATAATACTTCCGCGGACATTCGGAGGCAATTCTTCCGGTTCTTCCTTGACCTCGTCCCCGTCAAAAAGGATTTTACTTTCATCCAATAATTTCAACAG
Source organism: uncultured Melioribacteraceae bacterium (assembly GCA_964611145.1). Lineage (GTDB taxonomy): Bacteria > Bacteroidota > Ignavibacteria > Ignavibacteriales > Melioribacteraceae > WFQV01. The sequence continues at coordinate 57,097 of CAZSYM010000007.1, read as the reverse complement.
TTTGCCATAGCCTAATTCGTAAACAAGTTTATACTTAAGGGGACAAAAGGAATAAGTTACAATTCTCGTGGCGGAAAAAATTTCGTTCTCAGGGAAGTCAATAATCTCGCTTGCCAAATTTTCTCTAATCGTGAAAGTTTTTTTATCGCTTGCTTCTTCTTTCTCAACCTCGTCAAAACTTCGGATTATCGGTATTTCAAGCTCAAGTTCCCTTTCAACAATCTTTCCCGCATTGTCCATGAATTTCAGCATGCCCTTCAACGAAAGAATTTCGTTCCATTCCTCGCCGAAGACCGTTCCCAACATGGACAAAAAAGAGTTTTCCCCCTTTTTAGCCCCACCGCTAATAAAAAGCTTGTCCCTCGCTCTGGTAACGGCAACGTAAAAAACTCGCTTATTCTCGGCACTTTCCTTTTTAAGACGGTAATAGGAATACAACGCCGTAGCGGGAGGCGTTTTATAAGCGACATAAAAATTATCATTCGCCAGCGGCACTTTGGCAACGATACCAAATTCCTTATCGAAATAAATTTCTTTTTCCTTAATCGAGAATCTTGTGCCTGCTTCCCCGCCTTTAAAAAGGAAAACCACAGGGAATTCCAGCCCTTTGGCGGCATGCACGGTCATTATTTTCACTTTATTCTCACTCTTAAGAATTTCGGCTTCCTCTTCGTCTTCGTATTCCTCAACGGACTTTCTGAGGTATTCCACAAAATCGTAAAACGTGCCGAAAGAATTGTTTGAAAATTCATTAGCAATGGAAATTAATTTTTCAATGTTTGCAAAATCTATTTGGGAATCATGGCGGGAAGAGATAACAGCAAGGTAATTACTTTCAATCAACAACGTTCGGATGAACTCGTTCAGTGGCAATTCAGACGCAAGACGTTTAAAGCGCGAAAGGAGCTTCACGATGTTTTCAACTTTCTTGTCCTTAGCTCCGAAGGCGCGCAATTTCTCATAAAAATAATTTCCTTTTTCCCGACTTATTTCAAAAAGTTTTCTATCGGAAAGATAGAAAAACGGGGAACGTAAAATACCCGTCAGAGCGACATCATTGGATTCGTCCGAAACGAATGCTAAAAAATTGTAAATATCTTCTACTATTTGATTCTGATAAAAGCCCTTGCTCCCCACTATGGTAAAAGGGATATCCAAGCGGAGGAATTCACGCATCAAGGGAGCAAAGTGTTTTCTCTTTCTGCAAAGCACGGCAATATCTTTGAAATCCGCCTCACCTTTGTTTTTCAAGTCAAGTATCTTATGAGCGGTCAATGTTTCTTCGCTTCTATCTTCACCGGCAAGTAAAATTCCAATTTCGCCTTGTTCGTTTTCCCCTCGGGCGCAAATCAAATCGTTGTGAGCGACCTCGTTAAATTCCGCAACAGGATTGGCAAACAACCTTTTAAAAACATAATTGGTAAAAAGCGCCAAATTGGGAGCCAGACGAAAACTATGGGGAAGTTCAAGAACCGTTCCGCTTTCCGCTTTATTTCCGATTTCTTCCTTTGCCTCTTTGAAAATTCGTAACTCCGCATTTCTAAACATGTAAATACTTTGTTTTTCGTCCCCCACCACAAACAAATTGCCACGAGTCAAATTTTCCAACAGTGGCATAATTATTTCGTATTGAATTTCGTTCGTATCTTGAAACTCGTCCACCATAATATAATCGTAACGTTTGGCAAGGAAGCGGCGTGTTTCGTCATTTTTCAATATCTCGGCGGCATAGCGAAGCAAATCTTCGAAGTTCAAAAAGCCGTTTATCCTCTTTTTCCTCTCATACTCCGAAACCACTCGATTATACACTTTCACAATCAACTTGGCATACCCGGCGAGAGATTTTTCCACCGCTTTAGGCTCACCAGATAAATCAATAATCTTAACCATTTCGGCAAATTTCTTGATACCGTCTTCAAATGTTGCAATCAAAGCACGGTCAAAGCCTTGCATTTTCTTCCTATTCAGTCTTATCTCTCTCTGGGTAAAGATGCCCGTTCGAAATATTTCTCTTGTGATTTTGATTTTGTCAATTATATCAGAGGCTTCGGAAAGTTTATCCAATTTTTCCTTTATATCACGGACGTTTTCCTCAGCCTTTCTTTTTGCAAGAAGTGCCTCAAGCAAGGGAGCGAACAGCTCGGGCAATTCTTCAAAATTCGGGTTCCAAACCCGTTTAACTCTTTCGGTAAAAGCATTTCGATAAAACGCCGCTATTTCCTCCTCGCTTTTCTCAAGATAAAAAGGAAGGACTTTATCGACGTTGTTCTTGTCCCGCAAGAGTTTTTTCAGTTGTTCTATAAAATTCTTAACGGAACCGAAGAAACGGATAAGTTTTCGCACATCGTTTTCTTCGGATTTTTTAAGCGACTCCTCCACAAAATTTTCAAGAGTAACATCCAAAAGCTCGGTATCCTGGCGGTCATCAATCTGAGTAAAATTAGTATCCACGCCTACTTGCGGAGCAAATTCGCGAATCAAACTACTGCAAAAGGCATGGATAGTGGAAATATTAGCGGAGACAAGCTCGCTACGCAATCTTTTAAGTTTAGCTTTCTCCGTTCTACTTTCTGCCAAAGCCAACCGTTCGTTTATTTCTCTCGAAATTCTTGCATACAGCTCCCCTGCCGCTTTATCCGTAAAAGTAATTGCAATCAATTTGGAAAGGGACAAATTTGCATCGAGCGCTATCTGGACATATCTTTTGGCAAGGACAAATGTTTTACCCGAGCCTGCATTTGCCGTAAGTGCAATATGCTTATCGAACTGTAATGCTTTCTTCTGAAATTCCGTTAGCTCCGTCATTGTTTTTCCTTAGGAAACTTCAAAATAAACTCCGCACCTTCGGAAGGCTCACCCAGAGAAATCTCCGCACCGATACTTTCCAGATAACTTTTAGCCATAATTAAACCCAAGCCCATTCCTTCTTTTTTAGTAGTGAAATTAGGTTCGAATATTTTATCTCTATATTCCTCGGGTATTCCATGTCCGTTATCCCAAACCCTTAATATTATTGAGTCGTCCGACTCCTTGACTTCAAACACTATCTCACTTGCCCTTGCCTGCAAAGAATTCCGAATCAGGTTGATAAAAATTCTTCTCAGGTTATCTCCATCGGCAAAAACGAAATGTTCTTTTTCCGCATTTAAAATCCGCACGGAAATATTTTCTTCTTCAAAAAGATTTTTAGTTAAGTTAAGACTTTCTACCAAATTAACCTTTTCCAATTTCGGTTTCGGCATTTTAGCCACATTACCGAACTCAGAGGCAATATTTTTCAATATTTCAATTTGTTCAATCAAAGTTTTTCCCACGCGTTCGAGCACTTCGGCGAACTTTGGAGAATTATCCTTATAAGTTGCAAGCAAATGCTGTACACTTAACTTCATAGGAGTGAGAGGATTTTTAATTTCATGAGCCACTTGTCGCGCCATTTCCCGCCAAGCCAATTCGCGTTCCATGGCGCTCAATTCCCGTTGATGTTTTTTTAACTCCTTTACCATGAAATTAAACCCTTCCACCAGTTCTCCCATTTCGCCACGAAACGTATTTTTTATACTCACGTCCAAATCCCCATGCCCCACGGATTTGGTAGCGCGAGTCAATTTTCGTATCGGAGTGGATATTTGATTGGCAAGCAAGGACGCCAAAAGTAAAGTAAATATCAAAGCCAAAGCATAAGTGCCAAAAAGGAACACATCAAATTCGGCGGAAGACATTGGCAAGCGCATGGGATTGAAAGCATCGTTCACTTCAATTATAAAAGGCTTATCGTCCAATAGGGTCTCCGCAAATGCCGCATGATAAGAATATTTCTCTATCTTGTTACCCAAAAGGATCTTATCATTTTCCTTCTCCAATAAACCTTTCGCCACCTTGTAATCAAGCCATTTTGGGAACAATCCACAATCGTAATACTGAGAATAGGTAGTATAAGCAAGTCGTTTGGAATAGAAGACAGAATAATTGGTCTTGGTATTTTCATAAGCGGCGTTAAAAAAGCTCTGAAAATCATCATAAGAATAAATTTGATTTTTGAGAAACAATTCCACACCGCTCAATCGTTTGTTCAACTTAAAGCTAATTGCATTGGAGTTCTTATTTTCCGTTACAAATCTAACGTAGAAAACCAGAAAAATAAGAGGAAGAACGGCAACCAGCACAAACGCAACTGTCAGGCGTAATCTAAAAGTAATTCCGAACCTTCTCCGTTTTATTACTCCCACAACAAACAGCACAAAAAAGGCAAAGAATATCAACAAAGAATGGAAAAAGAAAAGTCGAATAAAATAAAACCAGGTAAACTCAATCCCTTTTATCTTCAAACCGACGACCTCAATTTCGGATTCTCTCTTGCTTGTTTTAAGAAGATAGATTTGGTAATTGTCATTTCCCACTTTCATCTCCCGCCAGGCGTCTCCCCATTCGGAAAAGGAAGCATTGGACAATAGAAGAATTTGTCGGCGGGAAAGATTAGGTTTTCCGTAAACAAAACGCACGGAATCCGAGAAAATTTTAAGAGCGAACCAATCCCCACTTTCGACACGAATTTTATTCAGAATTCTTTTGGTTTCTATAAACTTCGGGACTCTTGTTTTCAACTTCTCGGGGATATTCCATGCGACGTCAACAATCAAATACTTATTCTTATCAATCCTTTTTATCCCTCTCAAAAAATTTCCCGGAACCTTGGGGCGAATTTTTTGAACCGCAAAATCACCAACATTTCCAAATTGAAAATCCACCTCGGCTTGCAGAGGATATTTGTAATTAAACTCCCCGAGTATTCCCGATTTTTTTTCGACAACTTGAACGAGGAGGGATGCGTCCTCCTTTTGGAACGGCGTGTTAGTCCAAACTCTAAACGCCGTTGCCGAAGCGCTTAATTCCCCCTCGGAAAACTCTTTCAAAGTTTCTTTTACATCTTCGTCGGACAAGACACGGTTCAAATAAAATCTATACAAGTTTTCTTTAGGACGGGTAATTTCTCTCGCCAGTGTTTTTATCGATTCTTGCCTCAATTTCCCATTAAAATTCAAAAGAACAATCAAGGAAAAAAGGGAAGCAAAAAGCGTGAGAAAAAAATAGTTCCAGGCACGGGCTTCCTTTCGCGAATAAATAACAAAAGAAATAAACGCCATAGCAATCAACACAAGAATCATCAACCAGAAAGGCAACAATCTATGCCCGAAAATAAAAGCAAAAACAGAAAAGGAAAAAAGAAAAACAAGAACAAGCCTAATTCCTTCTTTCAAGTCGGGTGCGAGTCTCCTAACAAAAAAGAAAAAAATTAAATACACATTAGCAAATGCCACGGCAAGGAAAAGCAAATTTGCTAACATTAGGGAGGTCATGAAGTCGGGCACAATCGTGCTAAGCTCGAAATAACGCAGGCTCGATTCGAAAATGAAACTTTGCACCGAAGCGGCAAAACCCCTCAAAATTAAGGGAGACAACATTCCTCCCAAAAACACAAACAAATACTTCGAACTTCGTTTCCAAGCGGTTTCTTTGCGAAGGGACTTTTTAAACTCCCATAAATAATAAAAAGTAAGAAGAGTAAAAATCACAACGGTAACCGTCAACTCAAGGGGAGAGCTTGTAATTCCGAAAGCAAAATTCGAGGAGAAGTATTTCGGCTCTATAATCTCACCACTCAGATATACTCGAGGAATGTTTAAGAAATACAAGGCGTAGCGAAAAACAATCACTAAAATTGTGAGCGTCAAAATTTCAAGAATGGGTTTACTCGTCACTCGGATTTCCTTATAAAAGCCAATTGCAAAAAGCAAAAAAATAAGTAAAGCGATGGTATTCTGAACGACGGCAATTTTCTCTTTTCGATTTTTAACAATCGCATCGAAAGAAATCTTTTGGAAATACAGCTCCCCGATTTTGTTACCGAAGTTGTTGTAAAGCGGGGCAGAAAAAAATCGTCCATCGGGAGAAACAACGGCGGAAGGAGAAAACGCTATTTTCACCTCCACACCGCATTTTTCCGAAAGGCGACGTTCCAAATCCAAGGGGATGAAATAATCGTTCTCGAACTTATAATATTTTTTAATCGTCTCGGAATATTTAATCAAAAAGCTTTCTGTTCCAAGGCGCAAAGTATCATAAACAGCAAGCTCTGTAGTCAGGTCGTTTTTTTCAAAGAAGACTTCCTGGGGATTAAAGTTCCGTAAAAAGTCTTTCCGTTCCGTTTTCGGGTTTTGCCAAAACAAAAGGGTAGAATCTTTCCAAACAACAACGCTGGCGGTCTCCTTGATTTTCGGAATGTTCTCGCTTCCCTTTGACAAAAAAGAAGAGATTTTACTTTCAACAACAAAAAATCTACTCAAAAATTCCTTTTGGATTTCCTCTAATCTTTTTTCCGTAAGGCTTGCAATTTTTTCGTTTTCTTCTTCAAGAACAGCCCGCCCCTTCCGTCGCAACTCGTTAATCTTCGCAGGTTCATAAAAACCTATTATCAAAATCAGAAGGAAAAGTAAAACGGAAAGGGAAAAATATTTATTGTTCCCGGCAAAAAACTTCTTTAACATTTTCAATCGATGGTAAGCTGAACAATTATTAATTTGCCTTTTTTCTTTTTCAGAGAAACAAAGACTTTGGCTATCTTTCTTTTAGCACGATAATAATATCGCAGTTCTCCCCACCCATAAGGGGTATCGGAGTTCGTAACGACATGGGTAAAGCGCAAACGCAACGGCGAGAAAAACTTAATAAAATTTTTCAGCACATAATAAAGTTGTCCTTCCGAAAAATATCCCGAATAGCCGTTAAACAGAGAGACATACGTTTCCTCGGAAAGATAAGGTGTGAACAGAGAAACATCTCCGGAATTAAAACCGTTTTTAAGGGCGGTAAAAATTTCGGGAGCTGTTATGTTCTGCGCCCGCATTTCGGAAACATCACACATCAACAAAATTAAGAGTAACCCTAAAATCCAAAACCTTCTTACAATTTCCATTAAAATTATTATCTTATTTTCCGTTTCAGAAAAATAGCGAATTGAAAAGAAAAAAGCATGCCCGAAAGCATGCTTTTATTTTTTCACCACTTTAGCCGGTAGATTTCTATGTGAAATATGCTTTGTTTTCAATTCAGGATTGCCTTCCACTGTTTGATATGCCCAGTCGAAGACGATTCTCTGCGGAGTTACCAACGATATTCTTATTTTTGCAAAGTGATTATCCCACGTCCAAATTACATACGTGTGTCCTTCGATTGCCCGAACATATTTTATGTTATCCCCCTCTTGCAAAGAGACCCAACCACCAAGAGGCGCTTGCGAAATATCGTAAATATCCTCCGTTGCTCCCATATCTTGAATGTCCGTGTCGCTCCACACATCGAGGTAATAAACTCCGCTATCATTATCAAAGAAAAAATCGCATGCGTCATCATCAAAAGCGACCGTGGAAAAATCGGAGAACGAATAGCCTGCCAAATCGGGGAAATTATGATAATCAAAAACGGACTGATTATAACCCTCGGGTCTCGGCGTGTCATAAGCTACGTCTTCACTTAAATCACTTTCGTTACCATTAAAATCGTAAGCAGTAACGGCATAATAATAAGTTACTCCATTACGAGCTCCGTAATCAATATAATAAGTCCCTTCCGTAGAGCCGATTAAAGAATATTCGCCATCATAGGAATCGGAGACATAGATATTATAGCCTGCCACATCAGATTGCGGGCTTGCATCCCAATATATGTCCACTCGATTATCTCCGGTAACGGTTCTCACGTTGCGAGGAGGTGAAGGAGGAGTATTGTCATAATAAAGTTCGTTCTTCTCGCAGCCGTAGAAAAATACAAATATCAAAGTCAACAAAACAAAATATGTCTTTCTCTTTGCCATCGCTTCCTCCGTGCTTTTTACGGAGGAAATGCAATTAGCGTGCCAATGTTTTTCTTAACTATAAAATCTAAAAAAGCAGATTTTTATATCTCACATGTATAATCAAATTTACACAACGTGCAGAAAGTAGGTCACAAAACAAAAAGGGGACACACATGTGTCCCCTCAAGCTCACAGAATAAATTCTTTTTATTGAATTATTTTAAACTCAATTCTTCTGTTCATCGCTCTACCTTGAGCAGTCTTATTACTTGCCACAGGGTTCTTAGAACCATATCCCTTGACCACCAATCTATCAGGCGCAACACCATGAGCGACCAAATAATCCTTTACTGCCTGTGCACGTTTAGTAGAAAGTTTTACATTATAACGTTCAGGTCCTATGTTGTCAGTATAACCCTGAATTTCTACTTTCATATCGGGATTTTGTAATAATGCTTGTAAAGCATGGAAAAGAATGGGGTAAGATTCAGGTTTCAGTCTAGCGCTATTAAAATCAAAGTTTACACCGACCAATACCCAACGATGTGCTGCCGTAGCTTTAATTGCATTAGCAACATCGGGAGAAATAACCTCTTTGACAACTTCACGAGGGATATATTTTTTAACTATGTTTTCAATTCTTTCATAATCCACAGTTTCAGGTAATTTTTCTAAACGAATTCCTTCATAAAGTTGACAAATCTTGGAAGGTTCGCCTTGCTTAAAGTAATATTTAGCACCAACATCAAGGGTCATATAACTAGTAACAGGTCCTCCTAAAATTCCATAACCATTTGTTCCTTGTACCCCTGCAAAATGACCGTTAGAAACAGAATGATAGCTAAATTCAGCATTAATTTTCCATTTTTTCCCAACACGAAATTCGGCTCCAAGTGCTCCCCCGACCTCAAAATCAATATCGGTATCACTTAGAGTAGGGTCCTGATTATCAAACATAGAATACCCATATCCACCTCCAAAAGCAAAGTAAGGCGAAATGGTTTCACATGGGACAAAATAATAAACTAAATCAAAAATCCCCGAAATATAATTATTTGCAACAACCTTGCCTTGGTAAGCTCCGCTCAAATACGTGTAAGCCAAATTAAATCTTAAACCCACGTGCTCTGTAAAGTTCCTCTGCAAAGAAAGGAATCCACCATAATTATCCTCATACGGCACCGAAACAGAGTTTACCAGGCGAGGGTAACGCACGCCGAAACCAAAGCTCCAGCTGTTTTTAGGTACCTGGGCATTACTTGTTCCCAAGAACAAAATAAATGAAAATACTAATAACGTCGAGAGTTTTTTCATAACCCCGCCTCTTTATTTGTTATTAAATAAAATTGTTTAATTGCCATTCCTAAACCTAATTTTTATAAACATACGATATTTAATAAAAAAAAAGCTCTATGTCAAGCAATACAGCTTATTTTCTCATGGTTAAATTCAGTTTCCCATACAAGTGTGATACAAATCAAGAACTTCATATCAGTAGTATTTAAAATTTATCAATATTTTTATAAGTTTCAGTTCTAAATTTTTCGGGGTGTGGCGCAGTCCGGTTAGCGCGCTTCGTTCGGGACGAAGAGGTCGTAGGTTCGAATCCTATCACCCCGACAAGTTAATTCTTTTCCATTCAAACCGTAAGATTCCCTTTAATCCCGTTTTTCCAACAACGCAACATTTTCAATATGATAGGTATGTGGAAACATGTCTACCGGACGTATTTTGAACAGACGATAACCACTATCGACAAGAAGCCTTATATCTCGGGCTTGCGTTGTGGGATTACAACTTACATAAACGATTCTTCGAGGTGCAAGCTTCACAATATCTTTAACAGTTCGAGGGTTCATTCCACTACGGGGCGGGTCGAGCACCACAATATCCGGTAAAGAAAGATTATTCGATTCTACGACATGCAAAAAGGATTTGTTCAAATCAGCGCTAAAAAAACGCATATTAGATACATCGTTTAACTCCGCATTTACGGCGGCATCAGCTATTGAACTTTCTGCTGTTTCCAATCCTATTACTTCCTTAACATACTTGGATATAAAAATAGTGATAGTCCCTGCTCCCGCGTAAAGATCGTAAACGATTTCATCCCCACGGAAGGAAGCAAATCTAAGCACTGTATTGTAAAGTCTTTCAGCTTGCAACGTATTGGTTTGAAAAAACGAATTGGCGCTAATACGAAATTTATAATCACCTATGTAATCATAAATGAAACCTTTCCCGTAATAAATCCGTTCATAATCCCCGTAAGCCGTCTGGGATTTTTTAAGGTTTACATTGTTGACTACGGTAGTAATCCCTTTCACGTTCGAAAGAAGGGCTTCCGTATATTCTTTCATCAATATCTCATCGCTTCCGGCAGTTACCAGATTTACCATTAAATCATTTGTTCGGGCTGATTGCTTGATTACAAGATTACGCAAGAATCCCGAATGAGTACGAGTAGAATAAGGGGGAATGTCTCTTTTAAGAAAGAACTCCCGCGTAAAATTTAAAATCTCGTTCCCCACGGGTGACTGCAAAAAACATTCTTTAATATCCAAAACTTTGTCGAACATCTTGGGAATATGTAACCCCAATGCAAAGTTGCGATTTTTAATTTCCGCATTCGCCTCAATTTCCTCCTTGGTAAGCCAACGTTTATCGGAAAAAGAAAATTCCATTTTATTGCGGTAACCATAAATTTTTTCGGAGGGCAAAATTTCTTCAACTTCAAAATCGTCCAACCTTGCTATACGTCTAAAAGCTTCTAGGACCTGTGCTTTTTTAAACTCAAGTTGTTTTTCATACTGCAAATCTTGCTGACGACATCCCCCACAAACCCCGAAATATTGGCACTTTGCTACTGTACGAAAAGGAGCGGAAACAAGTATCTTTTGAAGTTTAGCCTCCGCAAAGTTTTTTTTCTTTCGAGTAATCATCGCCTCTACCACTTCGCCGGGGTATGCCCCGTGAACAAAAATCACAAAATTTTTTTCTCCATCCGCCAGGGGAACTCTTGCCACTCCTTTTCCCTCGAAAGCATAATCTTCAATCTTGAGTTTTAATACATCGCCTCTTTTCATATCTTTTTTCCCTCTTTACGAAGAATAAAAACTTTAAATCCGATATACCTGCTTCCACCCAATTTTAGAAATACATTAGACTCATGACTAATTTTGTTAAGCAGTTTTTTATGCCAAATTTTTTCTTCGTCCGTTAGTTTTTTCTTCATCATCTCCAACTCTTTTTTTACTTCGGCATAATATTTTTCGAGCGTAAAGGAAACATCCTTTACAGCCAGTACTTCCCAATTGCGATCGATGAAATACTTTTTCGCTTCGCTATCCTTAAGAGGAACAATATCGGAATTATCCAAAACATTCGCTACAAAAGGAGGTAATTCATCCGTAAATTTCACAAATTCTCCTACGCAGAATATTCCCGAGGGTTTAACAATTCTTTTAATCTCTCTATAAATTTTATTACGTCTTGCGCTGCTTACGGAAGCCTGGGCATAAATCAAATCGAAGCTTTCGGAAGAATAGTCCGTAACCGTAAACTCCATTATCTTAACGGGAATAGAACTATTCTCTCCCAAAGAAAATTTGTAGCGAAGAAAATTATCGTATTCCTCCACTATTATCTCCACTCGTTCGGCGCCCTCTTGAAGAAAGGCATTCGCCGCTTCTTCAGAATTCGTCCCGAAAATCAGGATACTTTTCCCTTTCGGTTCGAAACGATTCCTAAGGAAATTAATTTGTTCGGATAATCCAGGTAGTTTCATTTCACATCTCACAAATAACAAAAACAAAAGCCCTCCCGTTTTAGGAGGGCTTTCCACATTAAATAATCTCTTGGGCTTCCAAAAAGTGTTGAGCTTCTATAGCCGCCATGCAACCTGTTCCGGCAGCTGTTACCGCCTGGCGATAAATCTTATCCGCCACATCACCAGCTGCGAAAACCCCTTCGATATTGGTTTTCGTAGAACCGGGTTCCACTTTCAGATATCCCGTTTCGTCCATATCCAGCCAACCTTTGAACACATCGGTATTAGGCTTGTGACCTATTGCTATAAAAACACCGTCAACATCCATCTTTTCCGTAGAACCGTCCTTCGTATTCTCCAAAAGGACACCAGTAAGACGTTTATTTCCCATTATTTCCGTTCCCAAGAATTCTTTGATAACGTAATTCAATTTAAACTTAATCTTGGGATTTTTCTTCGCTCGTTCAAGCATAATCTTGGAAGCACGGAACCCTTCGCGCCGATGTACTATTGTAACCTCCGAAGCAAAATTCGTAAGGTATGTAGCCTCTTCCATAGCGGTATCGCCACCGCCGACAACTATAACCTTTTGGTCTTTGTAGAAAAATCCGTCGCAAGTGGCACATGCCGAAATTCCGAAGCCACGATAAGTATCTTCGCTTGGTATTCCCAGCCAACGTGCCGAAGCTCCCGTTGCTATTATTATTGCATCTCCCGTATGCGTTTCACCTTCCGCTTCAACAACAAAAGGACGCTTTGAAAAATCAACCTTTGTCACTTCCTTAAATTCACACGTCGCTCCAAATTTACATGCCTGTTTGCGCATCATATCCATCAATTCCGGTCCTTGCACGCCTTCGGGGAAGCCCGGGAAATTTTCCACTTCCGTTGTGATTGTTAATTGTCCACCCGGCTCCATCCCTTCGAACACAATCGGTTCCAAATTAGCTCTTCCGGTATAAATTGCCGCTGTTAACCCCGCAGGTCCAGAACCTATTATTATTACCTTATGATGATTGTTCGCCATATCAATCTCTCCATTTAATCCTTAAATCGTTACAAAAAAATTCAAAACAGATTGGTTTGATTCATTTTCGCCAAATAAGTTTCAAAAGACAATAAACACAAAAACAACCTCAATAAAAAATCTTGAGAAGTATCATTGTGATTTAGCTAACAAAAAAAGCCACTATTTAGTAAATTTAATTTTGAATTAAACCTTCGAATTTATGAAATTGTCGAATAGAATAAAAATTCATAGGATTATACAATGGCACAGTACAAAATTTCGGGAAATTTGGCGGTAAGCGAAAACGGTTTTCTCTTTATGCCAAATACCGGTGAATCTTTCACCGTAAACGAAACCGGTAGAGAAATCATTTCTTTACTGAAAGAGGGTTTGAGCGAAGAAGAAATAATAACCCGCATGACTGAAAAATATGATGTGGACCCTGAAACCGCCCAAAGAGACTTTGATGAATTCATTACCATGCTTCGCAATCTTAAATTGGTAGAAGAATCATGAAAGTTGCGGTAACGGGATTGAACAACATAGACAGCCCCGGACCCGGCGTCCCCGTAATTCGAGGCATTTTGGACTCGGGAAATTTCGAGGGTGAAATAATCGGGTTACTTTACGACGCACTTGAACCGGGTGCATACATGAAAGAAATAGCAAAGCGAAGTTATCTTATTCCATATCCCTCCGCGGGAATGGACGCGTTTTTAGATAGGCTTTCCTATATTCACTCGCTTGAAAAATTAGATGTTGTAATTCCCACGTTGGACGCCGAGCTGTTTGCCTTTTCGAAATTATCCAAAAAATTGGAAGAAATGGGAATTAAAACTTTCCTGCCCACGACGGAACAATTGATTTTACGTGGAAAAGATAAACTTCTGGAATTTTGCAAACGTCATAACGTCCGAGCACCTTTTAATATCATCGTATCTTCGGCCAATGACTTCTATTCCTTACCAAAAGACTTACAATACCCTATTGTAATTAAAGGCATTTTCTACGATGCTTACATTGCACACAATTTTACTGAAGCCACCGCTTATTTTTCGAAACTATCTGCAAAATGGGGTTTGCCCATAATCGTACAGGAATACATTAAAGGCGAAGAATTTAACGTTGTGGCGCTTGGCGATGGTGAAGGTGGCACGGTAGGTGCCGTGGCAAGTAAGAAAATGTACATCACGGAAAAAGGGAAAGGTTGGGCAGGGGTTTCTATTTACGACGAGGAACTCTTGGGCATTTCTCGTAAAATCATAGAAGCGTTGGAGTGGCGTGGAGGTGCGGAGTTCGAATTTGTCAAGAAAGAGGAGGACGGAGAATTCTATTTACTCGAAATAAACCCACGTTTCCCCGCCTGGGTTTATCTTGCAGTCGGAGCGGGACAAAATCTCCCTTACGCCGCATTACAATTAGCACTTGGCGAAAAGGTAAAACCATTCACTTCTTACGAGATAGGAAAAATCTTCATTCGCTATTCATGGGATTTAATCGTTGACATAAAAAAATTTGAAGAAATAACCGTCAAAGGAGTTTTGAATAATGGATAAAAAAAGATATGAAAAGCCAATTATAATAAAACAGCAATCGGGAATGATGAATAAATTCGGCGCCATGCAAACGTTCCACCCCATTACGGAAATCGACGGCGTACCGATTGATAAACTCACAGAGAAATTCGGTTCTCCGGTTTTCGTCTTTTCCGAAAGGCAAATCAGAGAACAGTACAGAAAATTGACAAGAATTTTCAAAACACGTTATCCGAAAGTTCGCTTTGCATGGTCATACAAAACTAATTACCTAAATGCAATTTGTTCCATATACCACCAGGAGGGTTCCTGGGCGGAAGTAGTATCGGAATTCGAATACGATAAAGCGCGAAATCTTGGCGTCAACGGAGAAAACATTATTTTCAACGGGCCAGACAAAACAGAGACGGCACTCGAAAAAGCCATCCGCGAAAAAGCGCTAATTCACATAGACCATTTTGACGAGCTTTATTCCGTAATGGAAATTGCCGAGCGCATCGGAATAAAAGCAAACGTGGCAATTCGCGTAAACATGGATACCGGAATTTATCCGCCATGGAACCGATTCGGGTTCAACTATGAAAACGGCGAAGCAATGTTAGCCTTGAAAAGAATTCTTTACAACGATAATTTAACATTAAAAGGCTTGCACACCCACATCGGGACGTACATTATGAGCGCCGACCCATACAGAATTGCAACTCTCAAGCTTGTTGACTTGGCAAAAGCACTTTATGATAATTACGACGTCCACCTCGAATACATAGACATCGGGGGAGGTTTCCCTTCCTTCAATACCCTGAAAGGGCAATACTTGGAAGCTAAACAGATTTTACCAACCTATGAAAATTATGCCGATGCAATCACTTCCGCACTTTTTGAACTCAATCTACCCCAGGATGAATTACCGATATTAACATTGGAAACAGGGCGTGCAATGATTGACGAAGCCGGTTATTTGATTAGCTCCGTAATAGCCACCAAACGTCTTTCAACCGGTAAACAAGCTATAATAATGGACGCAGGCGTAAATTACCTTTTTACCAGCTATTGGTTTAATCACAAACTCGCTCCCACAAAAGAAACACTCGGCTTCACGGAAAACACTGCTGTTTACGGACCTTTATGCATGAATATAGACGTAATACGCGAGGACGTTGTTTTGCCAGTAATGCACAAGGGAGATAAGCTTGTGATTCTGAACGTTGGAGCATACAGCGTAACACAATGGATGCAATTTATCACGCTCCGCCCCAACGTAGTGCTAATTACCGAAGAAGGGGAAATGGAGTTAATCCGCGAAGCAGAGAAATTGGAAAACATAACAGCCCCGGAAAGATTACCCGACAAACTGAAAGATTTTTCTTTAAATGGATAATCAAAAATGAAGCTATTTCTGGATTCCATATTTTATAGCTATGCTCAAATTTTCTTTTCCAACAGAAAATGGTTCGGCATAGGAGCATTGCTCATCTCTTTTATAGATCCTGCTGTGGGAGCAATGGGGTTACTCGGCGTCCTACTTTCAAACGCCTTTGCCCTTTATTTGAAATTCGACAATGAAAAAATTCGCAAAGGATTTTACGGTTTCAACGGGATACTGATTGGAGCGGCAATCGCTTTCTTCTTCAAACTTTCCCCTTTCATAATCGGCTTAGCCGTCATATTTATTTTTCTTGCTTTCTTCATATCCGCTTCCTTAGAACATTTAATGGCTAATCTTTTTAATCTCCCCGGTCTAAGTTTACCGTTCATCCTTACACTTTACGTTTTCTTAATCGTAATAACAAATTTTCAGGGCATACATTACAGAGACGTAATTACCGCAACCAGCGGTTCGATTGAATTTTTGCCAGAATGGCTAAATCTTTTCTTCTCGTCTTTAGCCCTAATATTACTGCAATCGAGCGCTTGGGCGGGAATTTTGTTGTGGCTAATTATACTTGCATTCTCTCGAGTGATGTTTCTGAATTCTCTCATCGCATTTGCAATAAATTATGCCATTGTAATTTCGGTTTTTCCAAATCCCTCTCACACGTTTTTAATCCTGACTTCTTTCAATGCGGTGTTGACGGCTTTCGCATTGGGCGGAAGTATGATCATACTCTCCAAGAAAACCATTCCTTTGCTCCTAATGACAATATTTTTCATCATAACATTTACGCTTTTCTTCGAAAATATCCTGAGCGAAAAGCTTTTGCCCGTGTTGGTACTTCCCTTTAACATTGTTACTTTGTCAACCATATACAGCTTAAAATTCCGTCAGGAAAATACCGATTTGACTTTGCTTTATTTTCCTCCCGGTTCCCCGGAAGAAAATTTTTACTATCATTCCACACGTCTTTCACGTTTTGCATCCTTTAAATATCTGTTTCCCGAACTTCCTTTTCTCGGCAAATGGACAATCACACAAGCTTTCGACGGAGAATATACTCACAAAGAAGATTGGAAATACGCATGGGACTTCGAAATCGCCGATGAAAACGGGAGTTTCTATCACGGCGACGGGAAAGAACCTTCCGATTATTACTGCTTCAACACCCCAGTAGTCGCCCCGTTGGACGGCAAAATTGCAAGGGTAATAGACAACGTCCGCGACAATGAAATAGGCGAAGTAAACTTGGAACAGAACTGGGGAAATACTATTATTATTGACCATGGCGAGGGTTTGTTTTCTTCCCTTTCGCATCTTAAAAGGAAATCCGCTTTAGTTAAAGAAGGCGACGAGGTCAAGAAGGGACAGATAATAGCGCGCTGCGGAAATAGCGGTCGTTCGCCAAAACCACACTTGCATTTCCAATTTCAACTAACGGACAAATTGGGCGACAAAACTTACAAGTTTCCGCTGGCACATTACAATTCCGAAAAAGACGGTACGGAAGAACTTCACGTTTTTGATTTTCCAAAGCAAAACGAAAGAATTAGAAACATCGACGTTCACAAAAGCATTAAAGAAGCGTTAAACTTTAAGCTGGGAGATAAATTGGAATTCGTATGCGAATATAACGGGACAACATTCGAAGAAATATGGACATCAAAAGTCGATATATTGAACGTACCGTATCTCGAAAACGAAAACGGGGACAGATTAAACATTTACGCCACCGAAAAAATATTCTACGTAGCAAATTATGTCGGAAGCAAAAAAAGCGCTCTTTACTTCTTCTATTTAGCGGCATCAAAAGTGCCATTGGAATTTTCCGAACAACTCCGTTGGGACGACCCCTTGCCCGTAGGCTTTGTGGTGGACGGATTGATACGATACGCTTCGGAATTTCTTCTCCTCCTTTATTCAGCCCTTTCGACACGAACAGAATTCAAATGGGTAAAATTGGAAGATGAGGTTTTCGTTTTGCTCTCAAAATTGAAAACAAGGGGGAAAGGAATTTTTTCATTTTATCAAAAAGAAGATAACGGTAAGTTAATTATCGACACATCAAAAGGAATTAGAGAATTTCACTTTTCAAAAAGCGGAAAAGAATTTAAAGCAGTTAAAAAGGAGTAAAAATGAAAACTAAAAAAAATCTTTGGGCTTTGCTTTTATTCTTGGCTTTGGTCCTACAAGTCAACGCACAAAATAAATCCCGAATAGAAATTTTCAAAGCATCCGTTGCCGCCGAAAAAGTCGGCGACATCAATAACGCAATTAACATTATGGCAAAATATTATTCGGATAACAAAAAAGATTACCTCTTCAATCTCCGATTAGGTTGGCTGTATTACTTAAAAGGAGACTTTAACACTTCTGTTTTTTACTATCAAAATGCCGTGAGAATCAGTTCCAAAAGCGTGGAGGCTTTGCTCGGTCTAACTTTCCCGTATTCAAAAATGAACAAGCTAAAAGAATTAAAAAGAACCTATGAAACAATTTTGGATAAGGACCCGGGGAATTATAAAGCGAACTTCAACTTGGGCTTAATATATTTCAACCAAGGAGACTATCTTAACTCCATGATTTATTTCGAAAAGGTAACCAAAAATTATCCGAGTGACTACTCGGCAAACCTTTATCTCGGCTGGGCTAATTACTACGTAGGCGGTACCGCCAAAGCACATAAGTATTTTGAAAACGCTTTAATTTCCGTTCCCAACGACCCAAGCGCATTGAAAGGATATAAAGCCACCAAATGATTGCGGAAAGGAACGGATTCTTATTCGAAGACTCTTAAACCATTTGAATTCAAATTGAAAATTAAGATTCGTGAAAGAAATGCCGAAGACAAAAATACAGACAATTTTATTTTTTTTGCTGGCCTCACAAATTCTGTTCGCTCAGGCTCTACGCAAAAACTCGATTTCAATTGCGAGTGGATACGTCGCCGGGAGCAACCCAAAAACGAACAGCAAATCAGATGAATATCTATTGTGGGGGAGTTTTTTAACTTCATACTTACATGAAATTTCGGGAGTCGCAAAACAATTCAAACAAGAAGATAAATATCAAAGTTACAAAGAAAATTTTTGGAGCGTAAAAGGAACGACAAATTTTTTCCCGTTTTATTTTTCCATTGGTTACTCGCATTCGGAAGGGAAATATAAAAGTCCTTATGATTCAATCAATTCCGCGGCACAAATCTTTTCTTTTTCGGCAACGTATTATAAAAATCTAATATTTTATTCCCTCGAAGGTTCCTTCGAAAAAATAAGTTGGAAAGGGAACACAAAAATATTTTTCGGAAAAGGCGGGATTCTCTGGCGTCCCAATCTTTTCTTTTCCGCTTCCTTTTTTCCCGCACTCACGCAAATCGGGAAAGTGAGTTATTTCTCATTTGAAAATAAACTCCGCCTACAACTCACAGAGCAAATAAATTTCATATTCAATTGGTTTATAGGGAAAAGAAAATATTACTTCGATTACGACTACTTGATATTCTATAACGTCCCCTATTTGGAAAAAGGCGCGTTTCAAATGTTTTTAACCCTTTCCCTTGCAAAAAACTTAGCGCTGATTTTTAATTACGAAGAGCATTCCTTCGAAGACGCCGTAAGAAAATTTGCATCCGCCACTTTGAGTTACAAGTTCGAATTTTAACCGAGCTAAGCAAAAGCAATGCCTTGTGCTCTTTCGGGAAAAACTCAAAAATCTATGCCCATCGAAAGATAGTACTTGGGACCGGTAAAGTACTGCATATTATACGCCCATGCAACATCAAAGCGCCATAGAAAAATAAAGTTGAGGCGGAAACCGAAGCCCGTTCCAATCAACAAATCTTGCGTTGTTAAATTTCCACGATCATCTTTCTTGAAAAACTTAACGGCCGAATTTTCATGCCATGCCGAGCCCGCATCTATGAACGCCACACCCAAAATATTCTGCAACATAAAGGGCAAAGGTCCCGTAACAAGATAACGTATCAATGGGAAACGCAATTCAAGATTAACCAAAGAATATTTCGTGCCCATTTGTTCCGCATAATCATAGCCACGCAAGGGCAAGCCGGGAGTCAAAAATGCAAAATCCGATGCTTTGCGAAGCGGGACCTGTCCCGTTGCAAAACTTCTATTTATCCAATAATCCACACCTCCCACGAAAAATCTTTGCGGGCTGGCACCCCCGGAGTATCCCCCGGAAAATCTCATAACAAAAAGATTATCGAAAAAGAATCGGAAATATTTTCTCCAGTCCCACGTGAAAGAATAAAAGCTCAGCTTTTTGCCCGTTACGCCTGGATTACCAAAAACGGTAAAGTTATATCTCGTCCCTTGAATGGGAGAAGTGTAACCCCAAAACGTGTTATCATGCACAAAGCTAAGTGTGGGAATTATATAACTTTCCTTATCGATAGGTTGTGAAGGGTCGTCCATATTTTCCGCCGAAACATTTAGCCAGCCGAGACTTGCATCCACGCGATAGAAACGATTAAACGGATAGCTTGCGGAAACAATTACCCCGTAATTTCTGAAGCGATAAAAATCGGCGAAGAAATAATTCCCCACATAAAGGAATCGTGCCGTATGGAAAGCCTCGAAACCAAAGTCGGTTCTTTTTGCCAAATAATAATAGGACAATCCGTAATCACTATTTTTTAAATCCATTTGCATACTTGTAACGCCAATCAAACGATGATTCCCCAGCATATCGCTAAAAGAAAGCACCGTAGTTCCCAGCAATCCGTACAGAGTGCTATATCCCGCATTGGCATATACCAAATCGGGAGAAAAATTGACTTTATATCTGTTAACCAGATAATTTCCGTTCTCATCCAGAGCGGCTTGGAAAATTTTTGCGGTATCGGCTTTGCCTTCAAGTGTATCGCGCCGAACCACTCCGCGCCCGAAAATATAACGCCCTTTCTTCCCTTTTCGTTTGGTTTCCTTTTCCTGAACAAAGCCACCGGTAAAAATTTGCAAACTATCATTCAAAGTATCCTTCGTAACCCTCTCTTCCTTTGCTATCAGACTATCAGCCCGCCGAGCCGCCAAAGTGTCGGCAAATATCCTTGCATTTTCTATTCCCCCTTTTTTCAATTCCTTCATAAATACCGTCGGTTCAATAGAATCGAGACGCGCCATTTCAAAAGGATTCCTAAGCATAAAAATGTTATACCCGGCATTAAAGAGCGTGGTAAAGACAAGCTTACTGCCATCTTTGGTGGCGGAAAGTTGATAAATTCCGTTCAAGGAATTCGTGAGCGGTTTCGGTTTTAATTTTGCAAATCCAGTCGAATCGCCGAAAGGAGGCAAATCCATTTCATACAAATTCGAAATTCCGTTATAGTCGGAAGTAAAAATCATTTTCTTACCATCCGGAGAAATAACGGGATTTTTTTCGTCGCTCAATTCCCAATTCGTTAAACGTTCTATCCTTCCCGAAGCAATATCCAAACGGTACAAGTCAAGTTGTTTATAATTGTGTTCGAAAATATCAAAATTTTCTCCCGCTTCCGACTTGCTCAAAAACTCTCCTCTGTCGGAAGAAAAAAATATTTGTTTTCCATCGGGGGACCAAACGGGATCGGAATCACTAAAAATATCGTCGGTCAAATTTTTTATTTTCTTGCTTTCCAAATCGTATACATAAATATCGGATTGTTCTATGTTTTGACCGTCAAAAGCAATTTTCTTGCCGTCGGGAGACCACGCCACGGATTCTATTCCCTTCATGTGAAAAGGTAATTCTTCGTATTCACCTGTAACCGTATTGATAAGCGTAATATTGTCGTATCCCGAACTTTTACCGGAAAGAGCGATGTGAACATTATCCGGTGCCCAGCTGATTGCGGGAAACAAAACGTTCAGCTCCTCGAAATCATTTTCCTGTCCGCTTTCGACAATTCTCCTTACTTTTTCGGGATGCTCGGTATCCATCACATACACATCCAGGAAAATATCCCTATCGGAAATGAATGCTATCTTCTCGCCGTTTGGAGAAATTGCGGGACTGGTATTATAAAAGCCCCGCGTCTTTTTATTATCCGTTAATCGCTTGGCAAAATCATCGGGGTCTTCTCGAGAAGCAATCTCCGGCCAGTAAACTTTCTTCAAAGCTTTTTTCCATCTTTTATTAAGCTCCTCCAATTTTATCCCCAGAGCGGCTTTTAATCCGTCATCAAGATTTCCTTCGCCTTTTATCTTGCTCAAAAGCACTCCCAACATGTGCACGCCGTAAGTATCCGCAATATATTTAAAAAGCGCCTCGCCTCCGCGATAAGCGAAATAACCGCTCAAGCGATTAATATCGGGCAAATACTCGTTAATAATGGCATCTCGTATGAATTGGTCCGAATTAGTTTCCCAGCGAGAAGAAAGGAATTCCGCCATACCCTCGTGATACCAAATAGGCAATTGCAGTTTTATACTCTTGGAAATCACGTTCTGCAAAGAACCGCCGAAAAGATATTCGTTCATTACCGCATGCACAAGTTCGTGATGAATAACATGACGAAATTTTGCATAAGAACCTTCGAAAGGGAGCACGACACGGTTTTTAAATCTCTCGGTAAACCCGCCCGTCCCTTGTCCTATAAATTGGTCCGAAACATTGGTTTCCTGAAAATCGTTGTGGGAATTATAAAGAATAATCGGAATACGCTTATCTATTTTGTAATCCAGGTCATTCTCAATTTTCGCGAGAGCCGTTTCGGCTTCCCTTGCCAAAAACTCGACGCTTTTGTGCGCACCGTTTGCAAAATAAATATCGAAATGTTTGGTTTGAATATAATACCAATCATAATCGATATACTGAACCTTGTTCTGTCCGAATTGTCCGAAAATGCTAATCGTCAAAAACAAAAAAAAGAAAGAAAACTTTTTCATTCCAACCTCGTATTTTATTCGGCAAGGATAAAATTAATTTCTCTTTTTTCCTCATCTATTCTTACAAGCTGGACCTTGATTTTGTCCCCAAGTCTAAAACTCTTACCGGTATGTTTTCCTTTAATCAAATAATTCTTTTCGTCGTAAATATAAAAATCATCTTCCATATCGCGCAAAGCTATCATTCCATCGGCAAGGCTTTCGGTCAGCTGTACGAAAATACCAAAACTCGTAACGCCCGAAATAACTCCATGAAAAACATCTCCCAAGCGTTGGCGGAGATATTCCATTTGCTTTAATTTTACGGAAACCCTTTCTGCTTGAACAGAATTTCTTTCTCTTTCGGAAGCCTGCTTGGCAAAATCCTCCAACGTATTCAAGGAAAATCTTGCGGGTTTTTTATTCACGAAATCAAATATCAATTTATGCACAATCAAATCCGCAAAGCGTCTTATGGGAGAAGTAAAATGAGTATAATATTTAAATCCCAAGCCGAAATGTCCGATGTTTTCCGTCGAGTAAATCGCCTTCGCCATGGAACGTATTGCAACTTCGTTTACCAAAGCTTCTTCTTCCTTGCCTTTAACCTTTTCCAGCAATTCTCTCAATTGTCTCGGGTCACCGGCGCGGTTCAAATCATATTTATATCCCAAGGATTTCACAAAGCTTGCAAATTCACGTATTTTTTCTTCCTCCGGTAAGTCATGCACTCTATAAATAAACGGATACATATTGCTCTTTTTAATGTTCGGATGTTTTGCCACTATTCTATTCGCCAAAAGCATAAGCTCTTCTATCAACTCGTGGCTCTCGGTAATTTTCTTTAGTTTGACGTCAACGGGAAAGCCTTTTTTATCAAGTGTAAATTCGACTTCAGGGCGGATAAAATCAATGCTTCCCTTAGCCGCTCTTTTGCGCTTGAGCTTACGTGCTATTGAGTTCAGTAGTAGTAAATCTTCAGCAAAGTCTCCCTTCTTCTCATCCAGAATCTTTTGAACTTCTTCGTAGGTAAATCTTCTTTTGCTATGTATAACACTTTTAACAATCTCATATTTTACAATTTTTGTTCGCGGGGTCAATTCCACTAATACAGAATATGTCAAACGGTCTTTACCGGGGACAAGCGAGCAAATATTATTCGAAAGTTTTTCCGGTAGCATAGGAATCACTTTATTAACAAAATAAGTGCTATTGCCACGTTTATACGCTTCCTTGAACAAATGAGAATCTTCCGGTATGTAATGGCTCACGTCCGCAATGTGTATTCCCACCAAAAAATTTCCGTTTTTTAATTTCTTTACGGAAACCGCATCATCAAAGTCTTTAGCATCTTTCGGGTCAATAGTAAAAATATTTTCCTTTCGTAAATCTTTTCTTTTCTTAATTTCGGAGGGAGGAATTACCGAAGAAATTTTTTCCGCTTCCTTAAGAACCTTACGAGGGAAACGATAGGGCAAATCGAATTCACGAGCTAATGCGGCTATTTCCACATCGTAAGTACCGGCTCGCCCGAGAATTTCAAGTACTTCTCCCTCGGGATGATAAGCGGGGTTTTCCCATTTTATTTTTCCCACAACGACTTTATCGCCGTCTTTAGCATTTTTCAATTTACTTTTGGGAATAAAAACATCTTTGTGAAAAACACTTTCGTCGGGAACGACAAAAAAGAAAGAGCCGGACTCATGCAGCGTTCCAATCACCTCGTTTTTACTTCGTTCAATTATTTTAACAATTTCGCCCTCCAGACTTTTTCCCTTGCTCTGCGCCAAAAGCCGAACTTCCACAATATCTCCGTTGAAGGCAGTTTTAAAATATCTCTCGGGAATGAAAATATCCTTGCCCCTACCTTTCAACGGCAACACAAAGCCAAAGCTTTTATTTTCCGCCATCACAAACTTTCCTACGATTTTCCCGAGCGAAGCGGCGTTTAACTGATATCTCTTGCCGACTTTTACCAAAAACTCCTCGCGCATCAAATCGTGGAGAAATTGCTTTAATTTAGCATATTCATGTGGCTTAGTGTAACCAAGTTTTTTCGCCACTTCCTTCGCTTTTAATTTTACCAAAGGATTTTTTCTAAAGAACGCTTTTAATTCCTTTTTCATTTCAAAATTCCCATCTGTATTTTAAGCCCAATTCACTAATTTTTTCCTCAAGCCCGAAGTTTTGCACCACCGGCTCCCTTCTTTCAACCCGCAAAATGAAATTGGGGAAAAGTTGATATTCTATCTTAATATTTGCCTCGTTAATATTTTGTATTTTTGTGGTTCCGCCAACACTATACCGAATGTTCTGATAACGTCCCGAAATGGTAAGACGAGTATCCTCGCCGTGCTTGTCGATTTTTATATCGCTTACCACATCTCCTACCACCGCATTCAGAACGGTAGAAATAGCCGAACCCAAAAAGGAAGTTGCGGAATTTCCTATACCCGCCAGCTCGCTTTTATCCTGCGCGGTCAAATCACTTTTGAATCTTCCCGTATAAATGAAAAGTATTGCATCTGAAATATCGTATCTGTTATCGCGTATTCTGTTGCGTATATTCTCCGCACCTTTGTAAATGGAAACACTATTGGGATTCTTCATTAAATTTTTTGCCAATGAATTTAATTCTCCTTTCAGTTTCATCTCTACTTCCACGTCAATATAATCGGGTTTATACGCTGTGCCCGCATTATAATTTCCTATATAAGTCGCTACAATATCCAGATAAGGATTGGACAAATCCGATTCGAACTTAACCTTTCCGGAAGCGTTAAATGTTTTCACAAATTCCAATTTCGAGCCGGGTTGTAATTCCAGAAAGCCTTGAGTCCTCTTACGTCCAGCAATAGATTCGTATTCCAAATTCCCTTTCGCCAATAGCACAAGTTTTTGATTAAACAACTTGGAAAGAATCAATTCCATTTTAGCCGACTCGGGAAAATTTATTTTCAAAGAATAATCAAAGGGGAAAGTCGTTGATTTTTCCTTAGCGTTTTTTTTCTTTATCTCCGAAAGATACATTCTATATTTTTTTTCTTCTCTATTCACCTTCGTTGTATCACCGATAATCTCATAAATTATTTCCCCTTTGGAAGAAACGGAGGAACCGCCTTCCGTTATAACCGTAACATCGGCTTCCGGTACATCGAGCGCCCCTCTTATAAAAAGCCGATCTTCGTTCAGACTAACCCGTAACTTGTTCTCTGTTTTTACGTACAGCTTCCCGAAGAAATTCGGACTGGTAACCTGGGACTTTCGGGAGAGCAGTTGTAAATCGCCCGCCAGAGTAGCCAACACTTTTTTGACTTTCAAACCGTTTAAGATAACTGCACCGGCGCCTTCCAATTTCCCGACATGTTTCACGTTCCCGAGATTCCTAACTTCGAATTTATTCGCTATGGCGGTTTGCTTTCTGAAAGTCACATCCAACGAAACGGCATAATCAAGATTATTGGCTTTCACTCTGAACCTTCCGTCTTGCAATCTTAAAAATCCCTCGTAATCAATAAGAGAATCCACACCCGAAATGTTCACATTTGCGCTAAGTTTTCCCTTCAAATGCGACACGATAGGAAACAAGCCGTTCAAAGAAGCAAGATTAAAATTTTGGGAACGAATAAACAAACGTGTTTTTCTTTCCTCGTTCGGTGTCTCTTTTCCCCGCGATATTTCCAGAGGCACACTCCCTTTCACAGTCAATAATTTTCGAGCATTCTCGCTACGGAAATCCGAAAACGCGAGATTCAAGGCAAGCATGTTATCCTGAAAATCGAATGAGGAAACGACATTACCGAAATAATTGGATTTGTATCCAACGCTATCAATTCTCAGAGAAGCAAATCCCTTTGGAGAAAAAGTAGTGCCGTCGAGCGTACCGCTCAGGTTTATATTTCCACGCAAATTTTCGTAGTCGGATGTAAAAAAATATTTTCCCGCCAAACGACTGGGAAGATTCTCCAGCACGAATTTCAAATTTTGTTCGTGTCCCCTTCGCATTTCACCCGCAATTGCAAAACGGGCATTATCAAACTTCAAGGCGAAATTTCGAATTATCATCGAATCCTTTGGAAAGAGAAAAACCATATTCGAATCGTTCCGCCATGAATCGCCTTTATAATTCAGTGTTAAATTTGTCAACTCAAGTCTCGGGCGCTCGGTCAGCATATCCAGTTCCCCGTCGGATTCGATTTCCGCATCCTTCCCAACTTCCACAGCGCCGGAAAAAAGAAACTTATGCTGATTAAAAACCACATCGAAAGATATATTCCGCAGTTCTTCCCCAACGTAAATTTTTTTGCCTTCCACATTCACCGAGCCGAACATATCATCGAGAGACTGCGTCAAATTGCTTTTCGAAAAATGCACATCCGCTTTCGTACCGGAGACGTAAGCCAACGAATGTTTGGCGGCATTCATAAAATAGTCGAGAGTGAAAACGGAATTTACGGAAAAAGTCTCGGGGGTATTTTCTATTTTGCCTTTTCCATGCGCCGCTATATCGAAATCCTTTGCGTTCAAAAGAATAGCAACCGGTTCGAAATCCTTTACGGCAAAGGAAAAATCAATCTTCAGATTTTTGCCGACAATCGAATCAACTTTCGGAGCTTTCGAATCGACAGCATGATAACCCGGATTCAGATACGAAAACTTTTTTGCAAACATATCGCTTATTGTTTCTTGTTGATAAGAAAGCAAATCCAAAGCACGGCTCAGGGAAAAATTTCCCTTCATCTCAAAATCGGCAAAATCCGAAACAAGTTTTATTTCTCTTTCCCCCTTTTTTTGACGCAATACCAGGCTCAGATTGCTATCATTGATTTTTCTATGACGCAATTCGGAATCGCTAAGTCTTATTTCGAAATCCGCTATCATACTGTCGAGTTGCAAACTTTCTCCTTTCGCCGCAAATCCGAAATTAAGTTTCGAATCATAGTAAGGATTCTCAAGAAAGCTTGCCAAGTTAAGACTATCTATTGTTCCCAAAAGATTATAGCGAGGCACTTCCTTGTTCGTAAAATCCAACGCTCCTTCCACTTGTGCAAACGCTTCATCAACATTCGCAAGGAGTCGGAGATTTATTTTCTTTTTATCTGCGGAACTGTTCAAAGCCAATGTATCTATGGAATAGCCGTTAAAAGTGCTTGCAAAAGCATTCAAATTCAACTTTGCCTTCAATTCATCAGGCTTTACTCCTCGCCCTTTTATTCGCCCCGAAAGATTAAGAACCGTTTCCGTGCCGATTATTTTTGCCAAATTCAGATTTTGACTTTCAAACCTTACATCATAAACAAGGCGTTCAGAGCTAAAATCCAAATTACCCGCCAAATTCAGGTCGCCCTTTTCGGCTTTCCCTTTTATACCGAAGGCAAACTTTTCCGGCTTGCCTCGGAATTGAATTGTTGCATCACGCAAAGTAAAACCATGATAATCGGGAATATTCAAATATGACAATAATCTATGAACATCGCTTTCATTTATCTTTGTATTTTCAAGGGTTATATTAAGCCAAAGATTTTCGGGACGTTCCAGATTTTTGATTTTGCCATATCCATTTATCTCGGTAGAATCGAAGGAGATTCTCAATTTTTGAACATCCAAATCACCGTATTTGCCACCGGCGTCCAATTCAATAAAGGGATTACCTTTCAAAAAGTCCGTCGAATTCAAAAAGGAATTCAAATCGGCAAAACAAAAGGGTTCCGCCTTTAGCCTAAGTCTCACTCGACGATTCTTAAAATCCGTATATTTCAAAGGAGCGAAAAAGTTTACCGAATCCAGTTCGGCGTTAAACATAACGGTACTGCTATCCGTTTCGAGTTTCACATTATCCGCCAAAACTTTTTCCGGAGATATGTAAAAGAACCCCGTTAACTTTTTCAACGCAAATTTCTTTGTGTTTACCTCGCTCCCAAACTTATTGAGAATCAGATTGTAAGCATTTTTCCGTAAATCCAGAAAGAGGGTGGCATTCAGGTCAAGATTTTTAAGTCGCACATCCCCGTAATTCATTGTCGCATAGACGGAATCCGAACCGTTATGTAACGAATCCTGCAAGACAAAATCCAAATTCTTAATGGCAAAATTTCCTATCGAAATAAGAAAAGGGAAACCGCTTTCCGAAGTTGCGGAATCGTTTGCTCCTTCGGATTTTTCAAGGTTCGCTTTGTTTTTCGGCAAGAGAGAATAATTCCAAACCCCTTTTCGTTTTTCCAGCAATTTAACTTTGGCGTCCTCGATTTCCAAAGAATTTATTTGAATCGTCCGCTTAAAAATCAATAGCGGCGAAATCCTAACGGAAAATTTTCTTGCAAAAAGAAGAGTGTCCTCGTCAAGGCTCACTGAAAAATTGCGAGTGGTAAAGGAAGTAAAAAGGGAACCTGAAATTTCACCTATGTGCAAAGCTCCGTTAAAGTTTTCCTCGTAGTTTTCAATGATTTTTTTGCGTAAAATTCTGTGGAAAGTATCGGTCTGACTAAACACTAAGAAAAGAATAAACAAAAAGACCACAAAGCCGAACAGTCCTATAAAACCGTTCAGAATTTTTCGTGGCAAAGACCGTTTCGGTTTGTTCTTTTTCAATTCTTCTCACAATACTTACGCAAAATTTCATCTATTATTTTGGACGTGGACTGTTCGGTAACAAATTCAATTCTCTCAACCGAACCGCCATTAGAAAGCACGACATCCGCTCCCACAATCTCCTCGGGTTTCCAATCGGCACCTTTAACCAACACATCCGGTATCAAAAACTCGATTATTTCCGCAGGCGTATCTTGATTAAAAAGTGTTACATAATCCACCGCTTCAAGATTATCCACAACAAAAAGTCGTTCGGCTTCCTTAATAACGGGGCGCTTCTCACCTTTAATTCTTCGCACGGATTCATCGCTATTGACCGCGACAATAAGCACGTCGCCACATGCCTTAGCTTTATTCAGATAGTCCACATGCCCGGCATGAATAATATCGAAACATCCGTTCGTAAAAACGACCTTTTTACCTTGGAGCTTCAGTTCTTGGCGAATGCGTTTCAGTTCATTCCAATCTTTAATAATCATAAATGCAATTCATCCTTTACCGTTTCGAAAAGTTTTTCGGCTTCGATAGGAACGATTCCCACCTCCTCGCAAACCAATCCTCCAGCGAAGTTCGCCAGATAAGCGGCTTCCGCTATATTCGCTCCGGCGGTAAGCGCAACGGTAAGAGTAGAGATAACAGTATCGCCAGCACCGGAAACATCAGCAACGCTACGGGCTTTCGTAGGAATCCGCCTTGTATCGCCGTCACCGTAAAGTGCGATACCTTCCTCGCCCAAAGTTAACAATACATATTTCGCGTTCAAACGTTCCAAAAGTTTTTGTCCGTAGACATCCAGTTCTTCCGCACTTTCAATCTTAACACCGAAAGCATCCTCGGTTTCTTTTTTATTGGGCTTGAACACGGTAACATTTTTATATTCGAAAAAGTTAATAAACTTCGGGTCAACCGTAACAATAATGCCATGTTCATTGGCCGTATCGATAATTTTCTTTATCAATGCCTTTGTAAGAACTCCCTTATTGTAATCCTGAAGTATCACCGCATCCAAATTATCCACATTAGACTTAAAAATATCAAACAGTTTTTCCTCGATATACTCGGAAACGTCCTGTTTGCTTTCCTTGTCAATCCTTACAACATGCTGATTACGGGCAATTACACGCGCTTTGGAAGTCGTGGGACGAGTATCGTCAACGATAATTCCCTCGGCGGTAATTCCGGCTTCGTCCAGCAAACCATTAAATCTTTTGCCGTCATTATCATTTCCAATTATACCGATAGGGAAAGGGACGGCGTTAAGCGTCTTTATATTCAAAGCCACATTGGCGGCACCTCCGAAGCGGTAAAACTCGTTATCAATCTCCACAACCGGGACAGGCGCTTCCGGAGATATGCGTTTGACTTCTCCCCAAAAATAACTATCCAACATCATATCCCCGACAACGGCAATTCTTTTACCCTTGAAGTTATTTTTCAATTCGTTTAATCGTGCAACATCAATTTTAATCATCGGTGCTCCGTTAATTTTTTAAAATCGACTTTCTAAATTTATTATCCAGCTTGATTTTCACAACTCCGTTATCGGAACCAAGCCAAACGTTTTCGCCGTCGTAAAATATTTTGTAAACGGTATCGGGAATGCGTTTATCATAAAGAGGAATTATTTTATCGTCCGTGCGGTCAATAATACAAACCCCTCGCCCGTATTTTTCTCTCATCTTTCTATCAAATTGATAGGTGGAAACCCAGATATATTTACCTACAAGCGCCAAAGAATAGATTCCGTTACCGCGTAATCCATCCTCCGTGGTAAAGCGCTTCCATGAATTTTTTCTATCGAATTTAAAAAGTCCTCCCAAATTAAAATCGGGATTTTCTTTTGTAACAAACTCATCGGTGCCAATCCAAATGTTTTCGCCTTCGAAAAGAATATCGGATATGGAAACCATCTCCCCTTCGCCTAAAAAATAATTATAGCTATTGTCGTAAAACGTTATTGCATCCTCGTTCTGCAGTGGATATTTTTTATCATAACGCTGCAAGCCTCCCTCCGTTCCAAACCAAACAAGGCTGTCGCCGTCAATTTCAATGGTTGTAATTGTATTCGTTTTTACGTTTCCCTTGCGCGTCAAATCGAAATCTTTAAATCTTCTCCGACGAATATCATATTTGGTCAGATACATAAAGCGTCCGATCCAAACGGCATTTTCATATTTATCATATTTAACGGCGCGAACCCAATTGCCATACTGTCCTCCTTTTGCAAATTTCCTTTTCAACCATTTCCCGTGCCGTTTGTTCATCATAAAAAAGCCGTCCGTAGAACCCGCAAAAACAAAGCGTTTGGTAACCGCTATCGCATAAAAGAAGTTGTTTTGAATATTCCCTTTTTCGACCGAGTAGGAGCTCCAACGTCCGTTTTTCAAATCAAGTCGTATAATTCCTTCGCCGTTGGAAGCAAACCAAACGGATTTGCCATCCGAACAAATGTCCCTAATCTCCACGCCGTCAAGAAATTTTTGTATATCCACTTCCCCTTGCGAATAAAGAGCATTCGTCAAGGAAAGAAAAAGCATCGCTATCATCAAAATCTTTTTATTCATAGAGTCGGGAATATTTTATTATGGTACGATTTAAACCACTTGCCGAGCGACGTCGGAGGCAAAAACTTTACGGAAACCATACAAAAGAGACTCCTTCAATTTTTCGTAATCAACCTCATCGCCCGTAATTTCTTTTATATCGGTAGTTTTGGCTTTCATTTCCTTCAAAAGATTTTCCTTAACATTTTCCGACACATTAAGATATTTAACCAGATTCAAATGATAAGAACCGACAAGAATGGAGCCGTGTTGCAAAACAGCATTTTTAAAAATTCGCTGAGCGCTTCCTATTATTTTCTTTCCTTCGAATTTCACTTCGTGCCGAGCCGTACTGTTAAAACAGACAACCCCCGAAGGTTTAGAAAGAAGTTTCCGAAAATCAGGCTGGTAATTCTCCAATTCCAATTTTTCGAAAACAGGATTAAAAAGGCGAAGCCCCAGAACGAGAGCACGAGAAACTCTATTGTAAATTTCATCTCCCTTCATACCGAAGGAATGCGGTATAACAACGGAATACGTTAGTTCTTCCGCATGTAGAATTGCCCTTCCCCCCGTAGGACGAACTACCCAATCCATTCCGTCCTTTTGCAACCTTTCCAATAACAAATCCCGAGGCGATTGATTGGCGCCTAAAGAAACGGCATAAGGTCGCCATCTATAAAACCGAAGCCAAATTTCCTTTTCGCCGCAGTTTTGCGCCGCCTTTACATCGAAATCCATATTGAATTTTGCTGGCAGCGAATTATGGTTGACGTAACGCCAAATCATCTTTTAATAAGAGTCCTATTGCTCTTTTCCAAAAATTCCAAAATGCTTTTTACTTCGGGACTTTCGGGAAATTTTTCAGCCAATTTCTCCTTAGCTTGCGAAGTATTCAGGCCGGAATTAAACAAAATGCCATAAGCTTCTTTCAAAGTAGCTATTTGTTCCCGCGAAAATCCCCGACGGCGTAATCCTACGAGATTCAATCCCATGTAGCGCAGCGGTTCATTTGCGGCAAGGATATAAGGGGGAATATCCACAGCCACACGAAATCCGCCTCCTACCATTACGTGCTTTCCAATTTTAGTGAATTGATGAATCGCCGTACTGCCGCCTATTATTACCCAATCTTCTATTTCCACATGTCCGCCAATTTGCACGGAATTGGCGATGATACAATTGTCCCCTATTTGACAATCATGTGCCACGTGAGCATAAGCCATGAGCAGACAATTTTCACCTACGCGGGAAAATCCCGTCTCCGCCGTCCCGCGGTGCAATGTAACAAATTCCCTTACAACCGTATTGTCCCCGATATAAAAATAAGTTTTTTCATTGCCGAATTTTAAATCCTGAGGGACGTTCGAAACGGAAGCGCCTTGAAATATTTTCACCTTCTTCCCAATTCGTGCGCCATCATAAATTACGGCATAAGGACCTATTTCCGATTCATCACCTATTTCCACATCGTCATGAATAATAGCATACGGAGATATTTTTACATTTTTCCCCAACTTGGCTTGCGGACTAACCACAGCCGTCGGATGTATCATGCTCATCTTTTTTCCTCGCTTTTTTTATCTTCGCGGTCAACAACCGCCGCCGTTAAATCCGCTTCCGCCACAAGATTTTTTCCCACATAAGCTTTTGCTCGAATCACGATTACTTTGCTTTTGCGGGTAACCATCTCGGCTTCCAAAACCAATTGGTCCCCAGGAACAACGGGCTTTCTAAACTTGGCATTGTTAATGCCCATAAAATAAACAAGCTTGGAAGCGGGATCGGTATAAGAATTTAACATCAAAATACCGCCCGTTTGAGCCATAGCTTCGATAATCAAAACGCCAGGCATAACCGGCTGACCGGGGAAATGGCCTTGGAAAAAGGGTTCGTTAATGGTTACGGATTTTATCCCCACTACTTTTTTATCCATTTCCAAGTGAATGATTTTATCAACCAGAAGGAAAGGATAACGATGGGGAAGAATACGCATGATAGCATTGGTATCGAAAACCACTCCTTCTTTTTTAACCAGCTGATATTTTTTCTCCAGCTGTTTTTGATGATAAAGTTTTCTTATTTTTTTTGCAAATTCCACATTCGCATAATGTCCGGGACGTGCCGCCAGAATCTGCGCTTTCAAGGGTGCACCTATTAAAGCCAAATCCCCCAGCATATCCAAGACTTTATGGCGCACCGGTTCGTTTTTAAAACGTAAAGTTTTATCGTTCAAAAAGCCGGAAGGACCTACCGTTATTTTATCCTTCAAGCCCAATTTCTTACTGAGCCTGTCCAACTCGTCCTGGGAAAGTTTATGATCTACAATAACGACGGCGTTTTCAAGGCTACCGCCTTTAATCAACCCTTGTTCCGCAAGCGCTTCCACCTCGCTCAAAAATGCAAAGGTTCTACACGGAGCAAATTCCGTAACAAATTCCTTCTCCAAATCAAAAAGTCCCGTATGCTGACTACCAAGGGCGGGGTTTTGATAATCCACCATTGCCGTAATTCGAAAGCCGTCCAAAGGCAAAGCCACTATATCAATTTGTTTTTCCTCGTCGTGGAACATCACCGTTTTGTCGATAATCAAGTAATCCTTCGGTTCCTCCAAGGTTTCGAAACCGGCTTCCAACAATTTTTCCACATAAGGCATTGCGCTGCCGTCCCCGACCGGCGGTTCAATACCGTCTATCTCGATAATTATATTATCTATTTGCAATCCCGCCACAGCCGCGAGGACGTGTTCTACGGTATGCACCTTTGCATCTCCGATTCCGAGAGTGGTACCGCGGGAAACGTCCACCACAAATTCCGCCAGGGCGGGAATTTCGGGTTTACCACCCAAATCCACCCGCACAAATTTAATTCCCGAATTTGCTGGCGCCGGTTTAAAGGTCATTGTACATTCGGCACCCGTATGTAATCCGACACCGGATAAGGAAACCGGCTTTTTGATTGTCCGCTGCAGTTCTAACATTTACTCACCTTGATTTAATTTCTTTTCAAGTTCCGAAATTCGTTTTTCCAATTCTTTTATTCTTTTACTGTATTCGGGCAAATTTCTGATATGCCCTTCCAATCTCAAGCTTGTGCCCCACTCCTTTGCGGGGTAACCGAAATATTTACCCGGTTTTGTTAAAGATTTCGAAACGCCCGATTGCGCACCGATAATCACACCGTCCGCAAGTTCCAGGTGTCCTGCAATTCCCACTTGTCCTGCGATTACCGTATGCTTGCCTACTTTGGTACTCCCCGAAATTCCCGACTGAGCCGACATTACGGTATGGTCACCAACACTCACATTATGAGCAATTTGCACGAGATTATCGACCTTGACACCGTTACCTATACGAGTAACACCGATTGCGGCTCTATCCACCGTAACATTCGCTCCCAATTCCACATCGTCTCCGATTTCAACCGTACCTATTTGAGGTATCTTACGATAAACGCCTTTATCATCGGGAGCAAAACCGAAGCCATCGGAGCCTATTACCGTTCCGGAATGAATAATCACACGATTTCCCAATCGGCATTCCTCTCTTATCGTAACATTCGGATAAATCAGACAATCATTCCCAATCTTCACGTTTTCCATCAAAACAGTATTATGGAGAACGATTGAACCGTCGCCTATCTCGCATCCTTCGGAGATAACCACATTTTTCCCAATCGTAACATTCTCACCCAATTTGGCTTTCGGGGAAATTTGGGCGCTTGGGTCAATTCCTTTGAATTTTATTTCCGGTGTGAAATATTTGAGAATAAGTTTCAACACCGCTTCGTGGGGATTTTCCGTAACTATGTAAGTTATATCCTCTCTGTTCTTTTCGAAAGTAGGTTTTACAATTATAACAGAGGCTTTCGTGGTAGAGAAATACTTTTCGTATTGAGACAAATAAAGAAATGTCAAATCCCCCGGTTGGGCTTCGTCAATTCTCGCTATGCGAGAAAAAGAGATTGAGGCATCGCCAAATATTTCGCCGCCGACCAAGTCGGCGGCTTCTTTTACACTTATTTCCATTTAAAATCATTTCAAAAGTTTATCTAAAACAAGATTCGTAATATCATATTTTTCTTTGGCATAAAGGAAAAGAATATCTCCGCTTCGGTCGAACACAAAATCCAAATCCTCTTCCTTTGCCACCTCCTGAATGGCATTAAAAATACGGTTTTGAATGGGCTTCATCAATTCGTCTTCTTTTTTGAAAAGCTCCCCGTTAGCACCGAATTTTTTCTGGCGATAATCGGAGATTTTGTTTTCCAAAGAAACCAATTCCTTCTCCACTTCCGCACGTCTTTGGGGACTCATTGTCAATTTCTTCTTTTCATAATCATCATATTTCGTTTTCCATTCCTTTTGAATTTTCTTCAATTCCGATTGCCATTCTTGAATCATGTCATCCAATTTCTTCTGAGCATCCTGTGCGTCGGGTAATTTTTTCATAATAGTATCGGAATCGATATACCCGATTTTCAACTGCCCGAAAACGGCGGTGCTTGCAAGAAGAAGGAAAGCCGAAGCAAAGATTAATGTCTTTTTCATTTTATATACCTTTAGAATTTACCTCTTTTCAGCTTATCCAATACTTTATAAGTAATATCGTATTGGTCGTCGGCGTAAAGCAACAACACATCTCCGCTTTTATCGAAAACGAAGTTCATTTTTTCTTCGTGAGCCACGGCTTTAATGGCTTTCAGAATTTTTTCCTTAATCGGTCCCAAAAGTTCTTCCTGCTTGGCAAAGTATTCTCCGTCCGGTTGTCCGAATTTTTGCTGGCGGAATTGATTTATCTTTTGGTCCATTTCCACAAGTTTTTGTTGCATTTGTTTTTGCTTTTCAGGGGGCATAGTAGCTCCTTGTTGTTGCAATTTTGCATAAGCATTTTGCAACTCTTTGGTCATACTGTCCAATTGACTTTGCCATTTTTTTGCCAAGGCGTCCAAATCGCTTTGCGCTTTAATTGCTTCGGAATATTGCATTAAAATCTGCTGCGAGTTAACATAACCTATTTTAATTCTTTTCTGGGCATAAATGTTTGCACCCAAAAAGAACGCCAAAGAAAAAAGAAGTAATTTCTTCACTTTTTTACCTCATGTTTTATTTTAAATTAATTAAAATCCTCTACCGAACTGAAAATGGAAAAGCCATGAAGGTTCTTTTCCATCCACACTCTTTCTATCGAAGCCATAGCCAAAATCAAATCCGATAAGTCCGAGGGGGTTTATCAAGATTCTTGCTCCCACGCCGACGGACTTTTTCAAATCGAAGATATCGGTTTGCTGGAGATTATAAAAAACATTTCCCGCTTCTGCAAAAATAAGAAAATAAATTGGCATAGGCTCCAAAGTTGCGGCGGCGCGTATTTCGGCGGTATATTTCGCCATCACACGTCCACCTATAACATCGCCGTTGCTGTTACGGGGTCCGACGGTTCTATCGTCATAGCCGCGCAAGGGAGTCGTAGCAATTACAAGTCCGTTTCCCCCCATAAAATAAAACTCGAACGGATTAATGGGCGTACCAGCGCGCAATTCTTTAATATATCCCCAATTAACTCCGGTATAAAAAGTGAACCGAGTCGAGTGGAAAAGTTGTTTGTAAAAATCCGTTCGAAAATCTATTTTATAATAATCCACATTTCCCGGCAAGAAAGGTCCACCGGAAAGCTCGGCATTAAAAGAAAACTTGGAGCCACGAGAAGGGAAAATGGGATTATCAATATCCGTTCTGGAAAGGGTAAAACCCAAAGTATATTGGCGCGAAAGTCCCTCGACGTAAAAATTCCTTCCGTCAATTACATCGTTGTATTGAAATCTTGCCATTCCTTGAATATAGAAGAAATCGTCTGGCCATTTCAGTCTCCGTCCCACGCGGACGGTACCGCCCGTTTGACGCATATCATAGAAATATCTCTGTCGTGTATCGAATATCTCAAAGCCTACGAGAGTGGGGGTATCGTTAAACCACGGTTCCGTAAAGCCGAGGGTAAACGTTCTATAATAATTACCGACACCGAACTGCCAATTAAAATTCAGAACCTGACCACCGCCCATCTTAAACGGATGCGAAAGGGAAAAGTTCGTAAGTGTTATACCGACAGCGCCGCTAAAACCGAAACTTCCCGAGTATCCTATCGAAGCGTTAAGATAATCACTCGATTTTTCCTCCACGTTATAAACAAGGTTAACCGTGCTGTCGTTTGCAGGACGATAGTCCACACCCTTTTGATATAACTTTTCCACATTAAAATATTTAAGATTAGCCAACTGTTGAATGCTTCGGAAAATATCGCCGCGATTAAAATACGTACCCGGCACCGTATAAAGTTCGCGACGAATTACTTTATCCATCGTCTTGTCATTTCCGGTAATAATGACCTCCCCAATCTTAAAGCGCCTTCCCTCGGTTACTTTAATATTGATATCAATGGAGTCCGTGTCCACAACCTGCTCGGACGTTTCCAAACGAAAACCCAAATAGCCATGATTTTGATAAAGAGAAGAGACATCGTTTTGTGCCTTGTTGAAGTGGAGATTCTGTTGGAATTTTTCGTAATCGTAAATATCCCCCTTTTTGAAACCGAGATGTTTATTCAAAACATCCTCCGAATAAACGGTGTTCCCTTCCCACTGAATATTTCGAACATGATATTGAGGACCTTCATAAACACGAATAAGAATATCGAGTTTGCTTTTATCTTTATTGTAAATCAGAGAATCTCCCAATATGGTAAAATCCCTGTATCCGTTTTTACGGTAAAAATCCACAAGCAATTTTTTATCTTTTTCAAAATCTTCCCGCTTGAAATTCGCATCGCTCCAAAACTTCCACCATTTCTTTTCTTCGGTTTTATCAAATTGACTTTTCAACTCGTCATCGTCAAAAGCCTTGTTACCGACGAACTCTATTTTTTCCACAACAACTTCGTCCCCCTCCTCGATTCGGAAAAGAAGGAGTACGCGATGTTTTATCTTTGCAACAATATTGTACTTTGCCTTCGGATCATAATCGTATTCGGTAGTGTATTCATCGGTGAAATCTTTAGAATTATGCCAAACCACCACAATCTTTTCGTCCGTAGTATCGGCACGGTCAAAAACAAATTCGATAGGAGAAATTTTGGCATTCAGATAACCTTTTTCCTCGTAGAGTTTTTTAATTTTTTCTTTAGTGGCAAAAATATCCTGCGGTCTGAGAATTTGTCCCCGCACGAAAGATATTTTTTCCTTCACGTCGTCAACGGAAACATTATCCGCTCCTTCCACTTCCGCCGTTTCTATTCTGGGATATTCTTTAACCTTAATCAAAAGGAACACACCGTTGTTAATTTTCTTTTCCGCAATCAGTTGTATATCGGAAAAAATCTTAAGCCCCCAAAGTCTCCGAATTGCGGAAATCGTTTTATCGCCCGGGATCTGAATTTCATCATTTACTTTTAATCCGCTATTGGCTATTATGGTAGAAGGGTCGGCGGATTTGCTTCCTTCCACGCTTATTCCAAGAATCTGATAAGTCTCTTTTTTAACTTGGGCGTTAAGAAAAACATTCAAAGTCAAAAACAAGGCGATTACTATTGGAAGTCGTTTTCGAAAGGATTTATTTTCCCGCATTTTTCCTTCTAACCTGTTCGCTGATAAGTCCAAATCTTCTCTCTCTCTTTTGATAATCTTCGACCGCTTGAAGCAAATGCTTGT
Organism: uncultured Melioribacteraceae bacterium; assembly: GCA_964611145.1. Lineage (GTDB taxonomy): Bacteria > Bacteroidota > Ignavibacteria > Ignavibacteriales > Melioribacteraceae > WFQV01. The sequence goes on along the minus strand of CAZSYM010000007.1, from coordinate 17,868 downwards.
ACTTAAAATCCGGCCAAAGAGTTTTGGTTACATAAATTTCCGAATAAGCGATTTGCCACAGTAAATAATTGCTTACGCGCATTTCTCCCCCGCTCCGAATTAACAAATCGGGATCGGGTATATCGCCAGTCTGCAAATATTTCGAAAATGTTTTCTCGTCTATTTCATCGAGTTTAATTTTCCTTTTGGCGTAATCTTGAGCAATTTTTTTAACCGCCTGAATTATTTCCCATCTTCCGCTATAACTAAGGGCAAGGTTCAATTGCAAACCGGTGTTGTTCTCCGTTTTCTTAACCGCCTGCTTAAGCTCGGCTTGTACCACTTCCGGCAAATGGGAAAAATCCCCGATCATAGTGAGTTTAACGTTATTGGCATTCAATTCGTCCGTTTCGTTCTGCAAACTTTTTACAATCAATCTCATCAAAGTGGAAACCTCGTCTTTGGGACGTTTCCAATTTTCGGTGGAAAAAGTATAAAGAGTGAGGTACTTAACCCCCATTTCCGCCGAAAGCTCAACCACCTTGCGCACCGTTTCCACTCCCCGTCTGTGTCCAGCAACGCGAGGCAAACCTTTACGCTTTGCCCACCTACCGTTTCCGTCCATTATTATGGCAATGTGAACAGGGATGTGACCGTTTTTTTTAATCTTTCCTAAAAGCTTTTTATCGTTCTTTCCTAACTTCAACGGATAATTCCATTAAATTCTAAACAGAACTACTAAAATACATGCGCCTCCCCTAAATATCAAGAAAATGGGAAGTTACACGAATCCGAAAGCTTGTTAAACAACACAAAACTCTTTTTGTGCCGAGCCTTCGAAAAAACAAATTTTGAGAGGGTAAAAGATTTTCTCCCTCGAATGTTTTATTTTACACTGTCGGTTTCAAAATTAAAAAGAACTCAAATGGATGCACTAAAAAAATACGCCACCATATTGGAATATTTGGAAATAACCCAAGACTCATCCGAAAACCTCGAGAAACAATTAGGGAAGCGAAAAAGACGGCCCAAGAAATCTAAAGGCAAACTGCTATTTGAAAAAATCGAAAAACTGGAGAATTCCGAAGAGTTTAAAGAAAAGGCAATAACGATAATATATTTAAATTTGGCAGCAGAACTCCTGAAAGCCGAATTCGGTAACAATTTTTCTCCCGATGATGTTTCGGAATTGGCGGATTTGTTATTACGTAAGGATTACCAGGAACTATCCGAGGAAAACGAAAAAGACAGGGAAGGTTCGTTAGCCTTTTTCTCTCAATTAGTGGAAGCATGTAAATTAGCTTTGAAAGAGGCGCTTACGGAAATTAATCAAGAAGAAGACAGCTCTCCGAAAATCAATTGAATAAAGTATTTTGTTCCTTCAGCGGAACAAGTTTTATGTTTTTCCTGGTTTCTTCGTCCAGTTGCTTTAGCATTCCTTTTAAAGCATTCAGATAATCACGGGGAACTCCTATGAAAAGGGCTATTCTGGTTTTCGAATACTTCGCCCTGCGGGAGGAAAGGAATTTGATTTTACGCAAGAGGTTCGGGTCGGAAAAATCTTCCTCGCCAAGCGTAATTCCTATCACGTACTTGTTATTCGATTTTCCTATGGCATCAACTTTAATATCCCCGATGGGCTCGGGCTCCGGCAAATATTTGCCATAACGTCTTTTGACAGTCAGATACCCCTCGTGCCAAAAACGTCTGACAAGTTCGTCCACACATTCTTTGTCGCCATATTTGTAAATGTCGCGTTTCATTTAATTCATCGAATAATAAATAGGAATCAAAGGAGAAAATTTCGTATGCCTTAGTATTTTTATATTTGCAATCTTATCGTATTCAAACATGCGAATTTCGGGGGAATTATTTACGCGTCCATAAACCACTTTTTTGCCGTCCTTCGTGATAGTCAGATAATAGGGTTCGATAGTAATCGTGCGAAGTCCGTAAACAAATTGCAGTTTGTTTCTCTGTTTAATTGCCTCGAAAAAAATTTCGCTTTTCATCTCGCACCTAATTATAGTTTCTCATTAAGCCTATTATTTTCCCTATTATCGTAAATTCTTCATTTTTGTTTACCCGTATGGGTTCGTAATTTTTATTTTCAGGAATCAATAAAATTTCGTTTCCCCTTTTTTCAAATCTTTTCAACGTGGATTCTCCCGACAGGAGAGCCACAACAATATCGCCGTTCGAAACATTTTTGTTCTGGGCTACCAAAACCACATCGCCGTCTAAAATTCCGGCTTCTATCATGCTATCTCCCCTCACCTTCAAGGCAAAAACACTACTCGATAATCCCACAAATTGTTTATCCACCTTAATCGAACCCTCGATATTTTCCTCCGCCAACACGGGATATCCCGCCGCCACGCGTCCTACCAGAGGAATTTCAATCAAGTCATCATTCCTTTGCAACGAATAATCCCGATTCACAACGGTAATTGTACGGGAAGCATTTCCTTCCACCTTTAAATACCCTTTTTTGACCAGGGCATCTATATGGCGCTTAACCCCGAAGGTACTGGCTATTCCAAAATGCGAACCTATTTCTCTCAACGTGGGAGGGAAATTATTGAATTCAATGAATTCCGAAATAAAATCCAATATTTCCTTTTGTCTGTCGGTTAATCCTTTGCTCATAATAGTACTCAATTGTTCACTACAAATATAGTAAACAAATTAACACTATGCAAATCCAAGG
>CAZSYM010000007.1:0-15079 GCA_964611145.1 uncultured Melioribacteraceae bacterium | reverse complement strand
TTTAAAAATAAAAAAGCCGACTCGAAAGTCGGCTTTTTGGGGAGGTGCTACTCTTAATCAACTACGGTTAACCAACCGTAACGGTCTTCAATTCTACCGTATTGAATATCCGTAATTTCCTTGTAAAGTTTTTGCGCTAGTTCTCCAGGTTCTTCGGAAGAAAACTCAAGTATGGTATCCTTGTACTTAAGTTTACTCACAGCGGCAATCACCGCTGCCGTTCCTGCACCGAAGATTTCCTTCAAAGAACCGTCTTTGTAGCGCTCAACCACTTCATCTATGGCAATTTTCCTTTCGTTAACATTATAGCCCCATTCCTTAAGAATTTGCAAAACGGACATGCGAGTAACTCCGGGAAGAATAGAACCTGTCAAAGCGGGAGTTGCCACTTCGTCTTCGAAGCGCACGAATATGTTCATTGTTCCCACTTCCTCGATATACTTCAGTTCAATTGCATCCAGCCAAAGCACTTGGGTATATCCCAAAGCCATTGCTTCCTTTTGTGCCAAAAGGCTACCCGCATAATTTCCCGCAACTTTGCAATCTCCTACGCCGTGGCGTACGGCACGAACGTATTTATCCGTAGCCATAATCGGCACCGGTTTGAAACCCTCGGGATAATAAGGTCCTACGGGGCTAAGCATAATCATGAACTTGTAATTATCTGCCGGACGCACACCCAGCACAGGGTCGGTAGCAATCATTAAGGGACGAATGTAAAGGGCGTGGCCAGGTTTCGTAGGTATCCAATCCTTATCCAACGCTACCAACTCCTTCATGGCTTTCAAAAAGAACTCCGGCTCAATCTCCGGCATGCACAATCTACGTGCCGACCTGTTCATACGCTCGATATTTTTCTCGGGACGGAAAATTGCCACTTTGCCGTTTTCAAGCTTATAGGCTTTCAATCCTTCGAAAATCGCCTGTCCGTAATGCAACACCATAGCCGCAGGCGAAAGCCTCATATCCTCGAACTCTTTAATTCTAGCACTATGCCATCCGCCCAGTGCCGAATCATATTCCATTTCGAAAATATGAGGGGTAAAAATACGTCCAAAAATTAACTTATCTGGTAATTCGACTTTCCGCGCCTGGGGCTTAATCTCATAACTAATATCCAACATTTCTTCACCTTTCCTTTTGTTTACAATAAAAAAGCCCGACGTAATTATGCCGGGCTTTGGGACAAAGCTAATTCAAAATAATAATACCTAGTAGGATTACAAGAATGTTTTTCATCGTTTTCCGTATAGTTTCATTAACACTTTTTTAAAGATAAAAAAATAGTGGGATAATTTCTAAAAAATCGGGAAAAATATTTTCCAAGATCTTAGAAGGAACAAAGAGAGAAGCACCAGCAGAGACAAAAAAGCCTTGCAATCATCAACGACTACAAGGCTTAAATGGAGCTGGCAGACGGACTCGAACCGCCGACCGGCTGATTACAAATCAGCTGCTCTACCAACTGAGCTATGCCAGCATTTCAAAATTAGAATTTCAAATCTAATGTTTTCATCGGTTCAATGCAATATTTTGATTATATTTCGACTCAAAAATTTAGGTTAATATTATGATGCCGAAAAAACTCAAAGTGGAAGACCAAAAATTAAAGATAGAATGGGATGACGGTTCCAAAGATGAAATAGGATTGCGTTATCTGCGCGATCAATGCCCGTGTGCAAATTGCAAAGGTGAACATATTTTGTTCAAAAAAATAGACCCCATAAAAGTATATTCGGACGAAGAAAAAAAATATAAAATTGTCCGCATGGAAATACAAGGTAAATATGCGGTGCAAATTTTCTGGGCTGACGGGCATAACACCGGAATTTATCCGTGGGATTATCTAAAAGAATTGGCGCAAACGGAAAGCGAAAATAAAAACCACGACTATAAACCTCTTCTTTAATGCCGAGCGCGAAAAAAATTAAATATTATTCCTCTCTAAGACTCAAAAAGTATCGCACGCGCGAAAAGAAATTTCTTGCGGAAGGAAAACGACTGGTAGAGGAATTGCTCGAAAGCTCCCTTGAAGTGGAAGCCGTTTTCGTAACAAACGATTTTTCGGTAAAGCATTCGGATTTTATCGAAAAAGCACGGCAACTCTCCCGTGAATTTTATGAAATATCCCCCAAAGAACTCAAGAAACTTTCCGAGACGGAAAACCCGCAAGGAATTGTAGCCGTGGGAATTTCCCCTCCTGAGTATAAAATAATGCCTAACGGCGTCGTTGTGGCTCTCGACGATATTTCCGAACCGGGGAATTTGGGCACAATACTGCGAACTTGCGATTGGTTCGGTATAGAAAACATTTTGTTGAGTCCCAAAACGGTGGAGCCGTTTAATCCGAAAGTTCTGCGAGCAAGCATGGGAGCCGTTTTTCATTTGAATATCGTTCAAACGGATTTGACGTCCGAGCTACAAAAATTAAAACAAGAAGGTTTTACAATTTTCGCCACATCTTTGCATGGAGCAAATGTATTCGAAATGAAAGCCTTTCCGGAAAAATCGGTGCTGATTTTTTCAAACGAAGCTCACGGAATTTCGGAAACATTATCCTCCGTTGCGGATGAATTTCTTACCATTCCGAAATTCGGCAAGATTGAATCTCTGAACGTCTCCGCCGCCGCTGCGATAATTTTGAGTCTTATAAAAAAGATTCATTATTCGGAATAAACATCTATTTCAACACTACAAGCTTCCGTATTTTTACAAATTTTGAATACTCCCCGACTTTCAAACGAACAAAATAAACTCCGGAAGACAGATTTTTGGGATTGAGTCTTATCAAATGCTTCCCTCTCCCTTGTATTTTCTCAACAAGTGTCGCCACTTTTTGACCGATAGCATTATAAACCGTCAAAGAAACCGTGGTATAAGCGTAAGAGGTGTTCTGTAAATTCGCAAATGAGGGGAAAGAATACTTGATATTTATTGTGGAACTTTTTCCAGACCAAAAGGGATTTGGAAACACGGACAATTTAAAATCCGAAACAATCAGCGGCTTTTTCACGGTGCTAAGCACATTGGGAGCCGACGGAGTGGGGTGATTCATAAAAACAAAATTTCCGGTTCCATCGGGATAGCGTCCGTAAGAAACATCGGGGCTTTGGGAACCGAAAGAAATGGAATCCCAAACGGTTTTCCCGTCCGTAGCCGTCAAAGCCACAAATTCTCCGCCGCCGCTTAACTTAAAATTGGTATGCAAGCCGGGCTGATTATCCTTGTCGCACCAAATCAATAAAAAATCGTGTGCACAGATGGAGCTACCCTCGGGAAATTCCCACTTTTTTAAATTGTTCTTTGAATCGCTTAAATAAAACCCGCTTAAGTTTATTGTGGAATCCGTAGTATTAAAAAGTTCCACCCAATCATCGTACTCGCCGTATTCATCTTTATTAACGTTATCGTTTATTGCCAGAAGTTCGTTAATAACCACTTTTTTCGCTGAGTTTCCTCCGCTTATTTCGAAGGACAAAGGATGCGCACGAGGGAACACGGCGTAATCCCCGTTTTTATTGATTGCAACAACGGCAAGATTATAATTCCCCCTATCCAACGGTGGCAAAACGGCTTGCCACTCGTCGTTTTCTTCCACGCGCGTAGAACTCGAATCGGGAGTGTAAACAAAAGGAAATTCACCGATGTAATTACTTTCGCTATCGAAAAGCTTTGCCGTTATTTGGGAAATCTCGGGATAGCCGAAAGCCGAAGCGATAATCCGCACGGAATCCGTCTGGTTCGGAAATTTGGGACGAACGGAAAGCTTGTAAACATACGGCTTGGCGGACACATAGGTCAATTGTTCTTTCAAACTTTCGTTTCGATTATTGACAAAGCGCTTTATACCCATTTTGACATGCTGATTATAGTAATCTCCGGCGGTGTAAGATTTTATAAAGTCGGAATAAGTGAAGCCGTAATCCAATTTGCGAAAAGTGTCCGGTATAACGAACGGCGTAATCATTTTTTCCAAGCTGTCCAAATGACGCTCCCATTTACGCAGGGCAAAGACATTTCGGCTATAGTAGTCAAGGAAATGAGTGAAAAGATTTTTATACTCAGGCACATTCAACAACTTTTCGGCAAGAGGGCGGCCGTCGTTATCAATAGTAGGATAATCGTAAGGATTAACAATCGACCAATCATAGCCGAACCAATCTATACCGAAGGTATTGTCATAATCGTAAGGTATCCAGTGAAACTTCCCCAAGGCGGGTTCGTAATAAAGATAATAATTGTTTCTTAAAAAGCGATAACCGTCCCAATCCCCAAGCAGGACGTTTGAGGCGAAATACTTGATGACTTCGGGCACTACAAGAATTTCCTCCAATGAATCCGCCAATTTTTCGTCGGGAGTCTTATTGATTACCTCAATCAATTTTGCCAGCATTGTATAGTCATCTTCGTCCTCGTTACGGCGCAAGTCATATACCCTTCTATTTCCCACTTTCAATTTATATGCATTCGGGTCGGGACCCAGATATTTCAAATCCGCTGGCCAAAGACATTTCCACAAATTTCCGGAGGGATCGTCAAAGCGTTTTTTCAAGAACTCGTCGTCTATATGCTCGACGGAAATATAAAGTCCGTAATACTTATCGTTTATATACACTGCAACGTGATTGGCTCTGGAAGCGTTCATCCCGATTTTAGCGTAGAAATCCCAGCACAATTTGCTCCGTATTATGGAGGGATCGTTATGCTCGCCGTTCAAATTTAACTTATCCACTCCGTAAAAATCTCTTCCTTTTACGAATTCATTGAAAGAGAGCTTGAAGGATTTTTTCTTAGCCTTGCGGGAAGTGTTTCCGCGAATTCTTATCCCTACCGAATCCACCGTTTCATTTATCAAGCCGTTAAAGAAATTAATTCGGCAAACATGGAGGGAATCGCTTTCGGGATGATTAAACATCCAATTTACGGCGGCTGTGTCCATATAGATTTTGATAGTTGCAACTCTTGTGTCGGAGAAAAGCAAAGCGCTTTTGTCGTTTCGTAGTTGTGCAAAAATCAAAAGCGGGGAAAGGAGAAATAAAATTGTTTTTTTCATTTTGTTTTCCAAATCGTCGATAACAATTTAATGTGAATAAAGCCAAAAACAAAAATTATTCGTGGTTGCGGAAGGTCATCGGAAATCCTCCGCAATTTTGCTTAATAAAAAAGCCCCCTTACGGAGGCTTTTTCTCAAACATCGTTTTCTTGTTTCGACCGCCTTTTGAGTTCAAAGTACAAAGCGACAACGACAAGCAATAAAGTAGCGATATTGCCCAGCCATACCAAGCTAACACTTACAAAATAAGTACGAGGCTGAAAAGTCAAAGCAAGAACGTGTTTCCCCGGGGGAATACGAACACCCCGCATAACATGGTTTATTCGAAGCAAAGGCGTTTTTTTGCCGTCAATATTAGCCGTCCAGCCTTTCGGATAATACATTTCCGCTATAGCAAGAAATTGAGCGGAGTCGGTCTCGACCTCGAACGATAAATCGTTGGGATTATAGCTCAAAAGTCTGACGCTTCCTTTTCCGGTAAAATATTCGGTAGCCGTATCCTTGGAAGAAACGGTTAGCGCCATATTTGCAGGTTCAAATGCCGTTTTGTTCATAAAAAGTACGAGAGCTTCCGGGGTTTCGAATTTTCTCAACGCTTTAACAAAGTAAGCCTTCGGCAAGGCGGAAGGATTTAAATAGAGAATTTCCCCGCGAGATTTATCCTCGGCAAGTTTGTTAAGCTGTAAACTCCGCAAAGGCGAAGAAGAAATCACATATTTGCCGCTAAGCATATTCACCACCTTCCAGTTTATTCTGTCGGGAGAATTCCCCGCATAAAGATTATGATCGAAAATATCCTGAATGGCTTGAAGCTTTATTGCGCTGTATCCGGTAATGAGAGGATAATAATAAGCATAATGATTGCTGGTAAATTCCCTTCCCAAAACAATCGCACGCATGTTCGACTTATCCCCGGAAAGCACGGCGCTTATGGGAGTGCGACGAAATTCGGTATTCTCCAACTGCTCGGGATTGTTCAAATTAATTGATTTATAGGCGCGATTTGTAATTCCGAAAATTTCAAACGAAGCAAGGAGCAACACCAAACCGACAAAATGTTCTTTCTTCAATTTCTTAAAAAGAAAAGCCAACAATGCAACGCTTGCCAATACGACATAAATAAATTCTTTTTTCAAATCCGCCAGCAAGAATTCTTGGCGAATATTCTTGATCACCGCCAGGGTATTCACATCATAGCGATGTACCTCCAAAGGAGTTGAATATGCATAAGAACCTCTGTAGAAGAAGACCATTACGAGAATCAACAGCCCCGCGATGAAAACTCCCAAAATCCAGCGGAAGTGTTCCTTCTTTGCTTCAAAAATCACGGCTTTGAGTCCGTAAACGGAAAGCCAAAGGATAACTATGAAAGTTATGTTCAGAATCATGGACGGAGCGCGAAATTTTGAAAAATAGGGAAGGTGGTAAAAGAACAAACCGTAAAGGGAAGGGAAATGTCGTCCGAAGGAAAGTAGTATTGTAAAAATAACGAACAATGACATTGCAAGGACAAATTTATCCCGCCTGTAAAAAATCGCTCCGATTAAAGCGAATAGAAAAAGTATCATACTAAGAGAAGCGTAATTTCCGTTAAAAGGTTTTTCGCCCCAATAACCTGGCACCTGTCTGCCTCTTAATTGCGGGTAAAGGGTCTCGTCATAAGTTTCCGCCTGTACTCCCCCACGGAAATGAGGTATAAAAAAGCTCAGAAGTTCGTTCGGGGAAAACGACCATTGTGTTGCATAGTCGAAACTCACACCCCCGGCTTTTCTGGCGGTTTGCGCTTCCTTGCCCAATTTAACGGGATTACCGCCACGGGTGGAATACTTGGCGTACTCGCTCGTTGTAAAAAGCGGTTGCGCCGACATCATAAAAACAAGCACGAGCGCCACGCCGAACTTCAGAAGCAAATTACCGAAGTCCGCAAAGCGCTTTTTAATAAGTAATTCGAGAGTGGGGTAAATATAAAGGAAGAAAAGCAAAAGTATTCCGTAAAAGACAATCTGGAAATGATGTGTGCGATTAATCCACGAAAACGCAAGGGCAAAAAGTCCGGCGGCAAGCCAACTTTTTTTCTCAAACAAATATTCAAAACTAAGCACAAGCCAGGGTAAGGACATTATCGCACGAAGTTTGGAATTATGCCCTTCACCTACCAAAGCCATCCAATCCGGTAAAAGCACAAAACCCACGGCGGCTATCAATGCCAGATACCATGGAATCTTTTTATAGCGCAACAAGAAATAAACTCCGAGAGCACCGACAAGCATTTGCCAGAAAACCCAATAAAATATCTTTCCCAAATATTTTAGAATTGTAATGGCATCTATTATCTGTGGCGTACGATGTGCATAAATCGGTTCCCCGCAAAAAATATTCGGATTCCAGAGGACGGTTTCCCCGTGTTGCTTTTGCCATTCAACCCAAAGATGCGTTTGCCCCTTGTTTGCTAAATAGTCCGTTCCCACCGGGCGCATACCGTCCAATTGCCACGGAAGGTAGAAATAAAGCAAGGGGATTAAAATTACAATTAAGGCTATTAGATTTTTTTTTCTTTCGGAAATACTCTCGAGTAAATCTTTCCTTTCCTCGGCAGCATGTTGCTTTTTCTTTTTGCTCATTGCGCTTTCCCGATTTTAATTAAAATTTCAATCCCAATTTAATAATGTCTCGACTATTTTTTCTCCCGCCTTGCCATCGCCGAAATAATCTCCTTGTTCGCCTGTAGGTTCTTCTTTGATTTTTTCAATGATTTTCTTCGCATCGGCACCGGTCAAAACATTCCAATTGTTATTCAAGGTTTCCACCCATTCCGTTTCCTCTCGCAAAGTAAGGCACGGCTTTTTAAGAAAATAAGCTTCCTTTTGCAAACCTCCGCTATCCGTCAGGACCTTGCGGGAATTTTTAAGCAGGAGAATCATTTCCAAATAACTAACCGGCTCCAGAATCTTGACATTTTCGGAATAATTGATCCCGTTTAACTTTGCACGCGTTCGCGGATGCAAAGGAATAATAACGGGCAAATCCAATTCCGAGAAAGCCATAAAAATATTCGCCAAGTTTTCTCTCACGTCCGTATTTGCCGGGCGATGAATTGTAGCCAGATAATAATCACGCAAGTCGGTAATCTCTTCCAGTTTATACTTTTTTTCCGCCAGTTTTTCATAAAACAGAACCGAGTCATACATCACATCGCCACTTAAGACAGCGTTGGCGGAAAGTCCTTCGCGAGCAAGCAATTCCATTGCGTTGTGCGTAGGTGCAAAAAGCAAATTTGAAATTCTGTCGGTAGTTATTCTATTTATTTCTTCGGGCATAAGTCGATTAAAACTTCTTAGTCCCGCTTCCACGTGGGCTATTTTAATATGCAATTTGGCAGACGTAAGAGCGGCGCCTATAGTGGAGTTCGTATCGCCGTAGACCAACACCCAATCGGGTTTTTCTTCCGTCAATATTTTTTCGAGCCTCATCATTATTTGCGCCGTCTGAACGGCATGACTTGCGGAACCCACTTCCAAATTATAATCGGGACGCGGAATTTCCAATTCGTCGAAAAAAATACGCGACATATTTTCGTCATAATGCTGTCCCGTATGAACCAAAACGCTTTCGATATTTTCATGTTTTTCTATTATTTTTTCCACTACCGCCGCTTTGATAAATTGCGGTCTCGCTCCAACGACAGAAACAATTTTCATTCTATAACTTCTCCGAATATTTCCGAAAGTTTTCTCGTAATCTCCTTCCTCGAATACTTTGACGAATCAAATCGGAAGGGAGTCGTGTTCTTTTTCCAGTTTTCATAATACTCTTTCAATAGAGTATATGCCCCTTCTTCGTCTTCATAATCTATCATTTTACCGCTATCGGTTTCTTGCAAAATTTTATTAGCATCCCCGTCCACAGGACCTATAGCATAAATTGGTTTTTTACATCCCAAATACTCAAACATTTTTCCAGTTAGGAAGCCTTTATTATTAGGCACTTTATCTATCACAAGCAAAAGCGCGTCCGCATGCAGAAGGATTTTCGTAGATTCATTATGAGGGACAAATCTCATCAACTCGAAATAATTTTCCAAACCGTGGCGCTCAATCTCCTCGTGGAATTCCGGGGCGAATCTTCCCGCAAATTTTAATTTCACGTCTTCTATCCCTTCCTTTTTGAAGCGAGAAAGGGCGGCAAAAAGTGCATACGGCACGCGGTCTTTGGAAATAGAACCTGTATAAGCGATAGTGAATTTCTCATTTTTTTCATCTTCCACATTCACAAAGTCCGTTTCGTCATAGCCATTGGGGATTACAAAACATTTTTTCCCATTTGCCTTATTTTCAAGCAAATTGGCAATATCGTCGCTTATCGTAACCATTGCGTCCGTGGCGCTTAAAGTGCTTTTTTCCAAAGCGGCGTCGATGGCAACGGTCAAACGATTGCGTTTCAGATTTTGATAATAAACAATTTCAAGCCACGGATCTCTGAAATCCGCGACCCACTTGACTTTGGTGGCTCGAGCCAATTTTTTGCCAATAATAGCAACCGTAGGAGGCGGTGAGCTTGTAAAAATTAAATCGATTCCTTCTTTCTCGATAATTTCTTTTCCTTTCTTCACAGCGAAAGGTATCCATCCGACTTTTGCATCGGGGATAAAGAAATTAGCTCTTACGAATCGAGCCAATTTTTCTCGGAAAGTAACGTTCTCCTTGTTTATCAAAACGTCGTTCGGTATTGTATCCGTAGGTTTTTTCCCCGTGAATTTTTTGTAAAGTGCGAAAGGCTCGGCGGATTTGGTTTTAAAAACCTTTGCTTCCCGCGGGACGTCACCGGATAAAGATTCGTCGTAAACGGGAGCATCGGGATTTTTTACGGTAAGCACGAAAGGCTTCCAACCGAATTCCGGCAGATATTTTACGAATTTAAGAATTCTCTGAACGCCCGGTCCCCCCGCAGGAGGCCAATAATATGTTACGATTAAAACCTTTTTCATTTCCAAAGAATCACTTGTTCGACTCTACCAAATCAATTATTTCTTCGGCAAATTTTTCCCACGAATATTTACCGAGTTCCTTTTTGATATTCGAAACAAAATCTATTTTATCCTTCTCTTCAAAAAACTCAAGGATTGCCTCGGCAAGAGCGCGCGGGTTGTTGGGTTCCGTGATGTAACCGTTATAACCGTTTTTTATTATCTCTCCCAAGCCGCCTACGTTAGTGGCAATTACGGGCTTAAGGAAATTGTTTGCGATTTGCACTATTCCGCTTTGAGTTGCATTTTTATAGGGCAAAACCACAGCATCCGCCGCAGAGAAATAATACTTTACTTCCGAAGTGGGAATAAAATCTTCCCGCAAGATTACAAATTTCTCTATCCCAAGACGTTCAATCAAATCAATATATTTCGAGCGGTCAACGTAAAATTCCCCCGCCACTATTAGCTTAAAATCAATTTTGTTTTTCAGTATAGCGACGGCTTCAAGTAGAACATCCAGCCCTTTATAATCCCGAATAAATCCGAAAAACAGCAATGTTTTATCCGCTTCGATGCCGAGCTTTGCCAGCGCTTCTTCTTTGTCCACGGCGTTTCCAAAATTGGAATAGACGGGGTGAAAAAGGAGTTTGAATTTCGCATCCCGCTTTATTTTTAGCAAATCTTTTGTGACGGAATCGCTCATCGTTACGAAAAAGTCCGCTTTTCGGAAAAAGTATTTTGTCAAGGCAACATCGCCAGGCTTTCTCTCGTGAGGGATTACATTATCGCAAATAACCAATACTTTCGTAACGCCGTTTTTTCTGGCGATACGGGCGACCGTGCCGAACGCGGGTGCAAAAAACGGCATCCAGAATTTAAAGATTAAAAGCTCGGGTTTTTCTCGCCTAATCATGTTTCCCACTTTTAGCCAGTTAAACGGATTTATCGAGTCCAGCAAAATTTCGGTGGGAATTCTTTCGACTTCGTCTCCTTCATGTTGCGACTTCCCCGGAAAAAAAATGGAGGGATATTGACGTTTGAAAGTAATAACCTTAACGTCATGATTTCGTGAAAGTGTTTTATAAAGCAATCCCGTATAATGAGCGATACCGCCTCTTAGCGGGTATGCCGTGGAAAGAATGACGATTTTCATTTCAGCAATTTCCGAACCAGCTCAAAAATGGTTTGCGGGAAAAGGTAATCCATGCAGCGATACTCGGGGTTTGTGCATTTAGGACTAAAAAAGCAACGGCATTCCTTTTCCGGTTGCACTATTTCTCCAAGTCCGAAAAGCTCGAATTCATTAGGATTAAAAATGTTGTTCATCAAAACAATTTTTTTACCGAGAGCCAAAGTGATATGCATTGCCATGGTAACAGTCGTAACAACCAAATCGCATTGATTGACAAGGTTTATAAAAGTTCTCAAAGGGAAATGTCCGAAATACTTTGCGCCCGATGTCTCTGCGAGTTTCAAATTTTTCTCGTGTTCATCCTCGCCTCCCAAAAGAATTACTTCATAACCGGCGTCTAACAATTTCCGGGCAAGCTCGTTCCAGTATTTTTCGGGCCAAAGTCGGGAAGTCCACCTGCCGCCGCAACCTGTGTTCAACCCCACAACCTTTTTCGATTTATCTATTTCCCACTCTCGCCCGAATTCCTCGAAACTTGAAAGGACATACTTTTCCCCTTCGTATTGAAAGCCGACTATTTCGAATATTTCTTCGAGATAATTTTTTTTGTTCTCTTTATTTAAGTCGTCAAAAATGCCGGTAAGGATTTTATGTTCGGCTTTTTCGTCGGCGGGGTAAGGAACACCGTCGCGCAGGATAAAGCCGAACTTACGAAAGGCGGAAAGGGAATCGGCAAGAGCGCATGCTTCCTTGTCCTTGTCAAGATTTATAAGTATATCAAATTTTATCTGTTGCAAGTAGAGAACCGATTTAAAATCGAATTTAAGTATTTCATCAACCTCTTGAGGGACAACTTCGGGAGTATTGGTAAGCCAATAGAATTTTGCATGAGGGTATTCCGCTTTCAGCCTTGTAAACAAAGGCGTTGTTCGGATTACATCACCTATCGCGCCTAATTTTATTATCAATATTCGCTTATCGAAAGGGGAGTAATATTTACAGACGCTTCCGTCCGCTTCTACGCAGTGCACGCCTTCTTTTTTATGCGGCTGGCAGGGTATTTCCCCTTTAAAAAATCGGCAATCTCTTTTTACGTTTTCAAGCTTCATCACTTCCGCTCGGCTCAATTTTTTTCTTTGATTCCAAATTCGTCGTCCGAACGGAATTTATAAACCATCATCTCTCCCAGCAAGCCGATAGCAAAGAGTTGCACGCCGACAATCATGAGCAGAAGTCCCAAAAGTAGCAACGGGCGATTACTCAAGGGCATGTTATGGAATTTCCACAAATAAGCAAGCACCGCATCTATTATGAAACCAATCGTAAAGGAAACGGCTCCGACAAATCCGAAAAGGTGAAGCGGGCGACGAATGTAACGCGTGGTAAAGATAACGGTAATCAAGTCCACAAATCCCTTGAAAAATCTGGAAATCCCGAACTTCGTTTTTCCGTAACGTCTCGGATGATGCTTGACAGGGATTTCCGTTATTCTAAATCCTTGCCAACCCGCCAGCACGGGAATATATCTGTGAAGCTCGCCGTGTACGTAAACGGATTTTGTTACTTCGCTACGATAAGCTTTAAGTCCGCAATTAAAATCGTGAATCTTTATACCGCTGAAAATCCTGGTAACCCAATTAAAAAACTTAGAGGAATTTCTTTTTATGAAAGGATCATAACGAACTTTTTTCCAACCCGAAACCAAATCATAGCCCTCCTCCAACTTTTTCAGTAGATTCGGTATTTCCAGAGGGTCGTCCTGCAAGTCCGCATCCATTGTAATCACCACGTCCCCCGTAGCATTTTTAAATCCCACATTGAGCGCCGCCGATTTCCCATAGTTTTTTCTGAAGCTAATATACTTAACTCGTGTATCCCTCTTGCTAAGCTCTTTAATTATATTAAGGGAACCATCCGTGCTGCCGTCGTCAACAAACAAAATTTCGTATTCCATGTTAATGTTACGAACCCCTTTGCGTATTTCCTCGAAAAGAGGCTTCAGGGATTCTTCCTCGTTATAAAGAGGAACCACGATACTCAATTTTCTAAAGCTGAACTTTTTCCGACTTCGGTAATTCCTATACGTACGGTAACTTCTGTTCTTTCCAGGAGTATTTTTCTTTTTCGGAGGATTTATCATTTTGTCCCGTTTGCTTTTATTAAATTCTTTTTCAAAAATAAACTCAAAATTAAGCTTTAGCAAGCTCAGAATCAATTTGTAAAATATTCTTATTTTTAAATATCTTTTTGAAAGGAGAACATGGGAAGCATAGTTTACAAAACCTTAATTCGTACGGCTATTGTCATAGCCGCGGCATGGTATTTTGCCGATAATTATTATTCCCGTTTCCTTTGGATATTATTCGCAATGATTTTTTTTCTTTTCGTCCTCTATCCGGCTTATACGGAATATAAAAAATTTCAGGAGACAAAGGTCAAAACGCTGGAGGGAACTCTGTGTGCTTCGTGCCGTCATTACGACCCTACCGCTTCTTTATGTATGAAATATGACAAACACCCGACTCCCAACGATATTCCTTGCAACGGAAACGATTGGGAACCGAAGTGAAAAAGACAATATAAATTAATTCCCAAGGGCAGGGAAGCTTTCGGCGATTGGGCGTTCGAAAAGATTACCGGCACCTTGCCTTTCGACTATTCCGTTCCCACCTCGATAAACAAAAAGCCACCTCGTTTCGTTTGTTAAAATTTTTGACAGGAAAGACAGTTCCGTTGAGGATTTATCGCGTATTCAATTTTTCATAAAGGACATTTAACGCTTTTACAAAACGTGGTCCCGGGCGAAAAAACAAGTCGGGATTTACAGCTACAATTTTGTTTTCTTTCACCGCTTCGATTCCCTTCCACTCGGGAAACAACTTCAAAACATCGTCCGGGGACCCGATACTGCCCCGTGGATAAATAATTATCTGAGGATTTGCCCTCAATATTTCCTCCCGACTAAATATCGGATAGCGCAACTTTGAAGCCGAAGCCACGTTTTCCAGAGCAAGTGCCGTTAAGAATTCGTTGAGAAAAGTTTTTTCGCCCGCCAGCATTAAAGGATTCCACGAAATCACGAAAGCCACCCGACGTTTTGGAAGGTTAGCGGACATTCTTTTAATTTTATATAACGAATCTTCCCATTCGCTTATTTTTTTTTCTGCCAAATCTTGCTTTCCGCAAATTTTCCCGATTTTCAAAAAGCTCCTTTCGATACCTGCAAAATCCCGTGGGTTGGTTACAAAAACTTTGAATCTAAGATTTATCAGCTTTTCGTAAACACCGTAGCTGTTGCCTTCCACGGTCATTAACACTAAATCGGGATGCAAAACAATCATTTTTTCATAATCGACGGAAACCAAATCGCCCACCTTGGGTTTTGCTTTTGCGGCTTTCGGGTAGTTACAATACGTCGTGTTAGCAAGGAGCTTATTACCACAATCCAACGCAAAAATCATTTCCGTTAAATTCGGTGCCAAAGAAACAATACGCTTGGGGCTTTCCGCAAAAACAAGTTGATGTCCCAAGTCGTCTTTGATTCGAAGCCTGCCAATGTCGGGATTTTCCCGCGAGGAGCATCCCGAAAACATCGCAAAGAAAAGTGCCGTCAAACCGACAAATATTTTCACCGCAACTCTCATAAGATTAAGTCCAAAGATACAAATTCAAATTTAAGCATTTCTCTTTCCTTTCGACACGCATTTTAGAACCCTTTCCCGTTTTTTACACATGTCCCTCCAAAACGTTTTTATTATTTGTTTTAGGGCGGTTCAAAGAATTTTCGCCAAAAAGATTTTAAAAAATAGTTTTTTTGATTTATTTTTGCGGTGCATCCTTAGCTCAGTTGGTAGAGCATCTGACTCTTAATCAGCAGGCCGGGGGTTCGAGTCCCCCAGGATGCACTCTAAAGCCCGAAGTCGTAAGA
>CAZSYM010000006.1:0-92902 GCA_964611145.1 uncultured Melioribacteraceae bacterium | reverse complement strand
CTCCGTACAGATTAAAACTTGCTACTGATATATTGGATATCAATCATAATACTTTACACTTTTGTCCTTTGAGAAAAGATAAAAAGAGAGTGCGTTTTGCATTTACAAATAATATCGTTTTATTTGCAATGGCTTATGTGGAGAAAATAAGTGAATACTTTAATATTTGTCGTGTCGTTTATTGCTGCATTCGTTTTTTCACTCGGGGGCGTTGGGGCTGCTATAATTTTAATACCTATACTTGTATCACTTGGAATACCCGTAAATATTGCCAAGCCGGTAGGACTGTTTTATAACACTATAAGTCTGACAGGGGCAAGCATAAGCAATATTAAAAATAAACGATTGGATTTTAGAATCGGGATTTCAATTATTATCTCTTCGTTTTTGTTCGCAATAGCGGGGGCTTATGCTTCAAAATATATTCCCGGCAGAGTTATTCTAATTTTATTTATTGCCTTTTTACTGTTTTCGGGTGCTATGTTTCTATTTCATAAAAAAAGAGAGACTGAAACATACCGAGATGATGTTCCGTATATAAAATTGAGTCTTATTGGAGCATTCGCGGGTTTATTATCGGGGATGTTGGGAATTGGCGGAGGCGGAATTATTTCACCTCTCATGCTTATGTTGGGATTTAATCCGAAAAAGATTACCGCGATAACGGCTTTTGTCGTGCCTTTTTCATCCTTCTCGGGCTTCCTTACTTATTGGGCAATGGGAAATATTGATTGGGAGATTTTGATTGTTGCATCTGTAGCGGGGATTGCAGGAGCAACACTCGGAACCATATTTATGCAAAAGAGGCTTAATCCTCAAGCGGTAAAGAAGATATTGGCTGTTATTCTCTTGATTATGGCGGCAAAATTGATTTTTAAGATTATTTAATGATGTAGAAAAATAAAATCCCACTTTTTCGCCTATTCGCGTGCAGTTCAAAATATATCAAACACACGTTTGCAATGCAAGAAATCACTTGACTTTGTCCACGAATATTATGTAACTTAGCAAAACCGATAATCGTAATTGTCGAATTCGGAAATAAACGAGTCGATTTTGTAATTAGATATTGGAACGTGTTATGAATTTTGCAAGCATTGATTACGTCGTTTTTATCCTTTACATTTTGGTGATTATTGCTTTGGGGCTTTATGTTTCCCGCAACAAAAAGGGCAAAAAGAAAGACACCCAGGATTATTTTTTAGCGAGCAAAGCCTTGCCCTGGTGGGCGATAGGTTCTTCTTTGATTGCCGCCAACATTTCCGCCGAGCAATTTATCGGCATGAGCGGTTCGGGTTTTGCAATAGGTTTGGCAATCGCTTCTTACGAATGGATGGCAGCCGTTACTCTTCTGATCGTCGGCAAATATTTTCTTCCCATATTTATCGAGAAAGGCTTATATACCATTCCGGAGTTTATAGAAAAACGTTTCGGCACGGAGTTAAAAACCATTCTCGCGATTTTTTGGGTGGCTCTTTTCATTTTTGTTAATCTCACCTCCGTTTTGTTTTTAGGCGGCAAAGCCATCGATACAATAATCGGAACGGGCGACGGCAGTTTGATTTTTTATGCAATCCTCGTCCTTGCTTTCATTGCTGCCGCTTATTCGCTTTGGGGCGGACTTTCAGCTGTAGCTTGGACGGACGTTCTCCAAGTGGTCCTGCTTGTTTTGGGCGGACTAATTACTTCTTTAATAGCTTTGAACGCCGTTACTCCCGAAGGGGGAATTATTCACGGCTTCGAGCATATTTTGAAAACCGCACCGGAAAAATTTCACATGATTCTAAGTAGGGATAATCCGCAATACTTTAATCTGCCCGGTATAGCAGTGCTTATAGGCGGCTTGTGGGTGGCAAATCTTTATTATTGGGGATTTAATCAATATATTATTCAAAGAACATTAGCGGCTAAAAGTCTGAAGGAAGGACAACGGGGAATAGTATTTGCGGCTTATCTTAAACTTTTGATTCCCGTTCTGGTTGTGATCCCCGGTATAGTGGCTTTTGTGCTTTTTACTCAACCGGCAGGCACGACTATTATTCCTGGCGTAAAGGATGCCTTTTTGAAAACCGGTGGAGGAATAAATTACGATAAGGCTTATCCCTGGTTAATCGCTCAATTTATCCCTGTGGGAATAAAGGGATTGGTTTTAGCGGCACTGGTTGCAGCAATTGTCTCCTCGCTTGCTTCCATGCTTAATTCCACTTCGACCATTTTCACGATGGACATTTACAAGCCTTATTTGAACAAGAAGGCGGGACAGCAAACTCTGGTGCGTGTGGGACGCATTACCGCTTTTGTCGCTTTGATTATCGCCATTATAGTTGCCCCCTTGCTGGGCAACATTCCGCAAATGTTTCAATACATTCAGGAATATACGGGCTTGGTTAGCCCCGGTATTCTTGCCGTTTTTATTATGGGACTTTTCTGGAAAAAGACCACCAACAAAGCGGCCATTTGGGGTGCTACGCTTTCCATTATTGTCGCTTTTCTGCTTAAACTTCCCGCGGTGGACCTGCCGTGGATGGACCAAATGCTTTATACCATGCTCATTACAATCGTAATTATTTTGGGCATTAGTCTTACCACTTCCGATAATGTTGACGACCCGAAAGGCATCCCTTTGACTGCAAAGTTGTTCCACACGGACCGGGTTTTCAATATCGGTGCATACGGCGTATTGATTATTACCGCTCTGCTTTACGCTATTTTCTGGTGATATTTTCGTAAAATTTTTAACTCGGGGGATATTGCTCTCAATATCCCCTTTTTTCTTACCTTATTATTCCCATTTTTATTTGAATTTGCTCTCCCGAGGAATACTTGTAAAACCTTGCTATGCGTGGGTAAAATGGTTATTTTTAAAAATTAAATCGTTAAATTATTTATTTTCAAAAACATAGGAGAATACATGAAAAGAGCAGTGAATTTGATTTTGATTTTTGCAATGGCGCTTGGTTTTTTGGCTTTTCAATGCCAATCGACCGAGATGACGAGCGCCAAGTTGTATATTCAGCAAAAAAATCTTCCCAAAGCCAAACAGGCTTTGATGAAAGAAGTTAAAAAGAATCCGAAAAGCGACGAAGGTTATTATTTGCTCGGTTGGATTTACGGGGAAGAAGGGAATTACGACAAGATGCTCGAAAACTTTAATAAATCATTGGAGATTAGTAAAAAGTTCGAGCAAAAGATTAAACAGTCTCGTAAATATCATTGGGCGCAGAATTTCAACAAGGGAGTAGCGCTTTTTAACAAGGCGGCCAAAGCCTCGGATAAGGAATCCCAAAAGAAATTCTTCGATAAGGCGGTACAGGCTTTTGAATACGCCACCAAATGCGAACCCGATTCCGCCGCAACTTATCAAAACCTTGCTTTTGCTTATTTGAATGCAGGCGAGTCGGAAAAGGCTGTGAAGCCGTTGTTGAAACTCAGAGAGTTGAAAAACACACCCGAAGTTTACGTGCGATTGGGACAGATTTATTTCAACAAAGGCGTTGACGAGTTGAATAAATTTCAAGACACAAAGGCAAAAGAAGATAGCATCGCCGCAATGAAAGCTTTCGATACCGCTATTTCTTATTTGGAAGAAGGGAGAAAGAAATATCCTTCCAATAGCGATATTCTTTTGCTCCTTTCCAATGCCTATATCAAGGCAAACAAGATAGACGTTGCTATGGATGCTTTCAAAGCCGGTGTCGAACAAGAACCCAATAACAAATATTACCGTTATAATTACGGTGTGTTGCTTTTGGGTGCCGACAGATTCGCCGAGGCGGCGGAACAATTCAAAAAGGCTCTTGAGATAGACCCCAAATACGAAAACGCAATTTATAACCTTGCGGTTACATATGTTAAGTGGGGAGCAAAACTCAACGAGGAAGCTTTGGCAAAAGGAGAAGAAAGCGATGCGTATAAAGAAAAATACAAGGAAGCATATCCTTATCTTGAGCAGTACTTGCAAATAAGACCCGATGAAGCAAATGTATGGGAACTTCTTGGAAAAGTTTATGCTAATTTGGGTATGACGGAAAAATCCAAAGAAGCTTTTCAGAAAGCTGACGCTCTTAGAAAATAAGATATACCGATTTTAAGGAAAAGCCCGCGGAAAAAAGCGGGCTTTTTCCAATCTATTTATCCCCGAGAGGAAAAGATGAACGGAAAAGAAAAACAAACACCGCAACAAATAAACATCGAATTGGGCGAGAAGGAATCCGAAGGGATTTATTCAAATCTTGCCATAATTACCCATAGCCCGGCGGAATTTGTGATTGATTTTACAAGGGTTCTGCCCGGCGTTCCGAAAGCAAAAGTCTTTGCCAGAATTATCACCACGCCTCAACATGCGAAAATGTTGCTGAATGCTTTGAAAGACAATATCGAAAAATACGAGGCTAAATTCGGCGAGATAAAATTGGAACAACCTGTCCCCCAAAATTTGGGATTCATGGGATACGACAAGGACGATAAGATTAATTAAACTCTATTGCCAAAGTGCGGAGAAAATTTAAAATATTATTTTTCGTTTGCTTCTTTTTTTCTTCCTACTTGTTCGCTCAAAGTCTTTTTTTGACAAAGTTCACGACGGACGAAGGGCTACCGCAAAATTCCGTGTATTCCATTTTGCAAGATAGAAACGGTTTCCTATGGATTGGCACCGAAGGGGGATTGGCAAAGTATGACGGCGATAAATTCCGCATTTTCATGAAGGAAGACGGGCTTGTGGCTCTGCATGTGAACGATATTTACCAGGACAATGCAGGTAATATTTGGATAGCCACTATCGCCGGTGTTAGTAAATACGACGGGAAGAAGTTTACTAACTTTACCAAGAAAGACGGTCTCCAGGATGATTTCATTTATTCCGTTTACGAGGATTATCTCGGTGGAATTTGGCTCGGAACTTTCGAGCACGGAGTGATTTTGTATTACGGAGGAAAGTTCAAAGTTTATGACCAAAAATCCGGGTTCCCGGGCAAAAAGGTTTTGGCAATAGGAAAAGATAAAGACGGCGATTTGTGGTTTGTTACGGAAGGGCAGGGAGTTATAAAGAAAACGGACGAAGGGTTCAAGCAATTAACGAAAAAAGACGGTTTGCTTTCCGATAGTGTTTATTCCGTTTTCCTCGACTACAAGGGCGATTTGATTTTCGGTACGGCATACGGACTTTCCTTTTATGACGGAACAAACTTCAAAAACTTCTCCTTCGAAAGCGGCTTTAAAAACAAGGCGATTAAAGCTATTGTGGAAGATAAACATAAGGATATATGGGTTTGCTACGACGGCGGAGGTATAGGAAGATTCGACGGCAAGGAAGTGGAGAGTTTTACGGACGTAAACGGCTTGCCGAGTAATTTTGTTCAAACGGGACTCGAGGATAAAAGAGGCGATTTGTGGTTTGGTACCCAGAACGGCTTGATTAGAATTAATGCCGAACGTCTGATGGTTTTAACCAAAGAAAACGGCTTGTCCGATAATGTTGTCTATGCAATCAGTCAAGACCCCAAAGGGAATTATTGGTTTGCACCTTTTGGTTTCGGTATAGATATATTGACAAAAAGCGGAAAAATTCGTCACTTGACGGAAAAGGACGGACTGGCAAGCAATAAGGTGGCTTCCATTTTCTTCGACGATAAAGGTGTGGCATGGATAGGAACGGATAACGGTTTGTCCGTTTACAACGGAAAGACTTTCAAAAATTATGACATTAATGACGGCTTGGCGGGAAATACAATCTTTGCCATTTTGGAAGATAGACATGGCAATATGTGGTTTGGCGGAGAAGGTGGAGCAACTGTTTACGATGGCAAAGTGTTTAAAAAATATACCACGGCGGACGGCTTGGCACCCGAGTGGATTTATTCTATCTACGAAGATTCCCGCGGTAATCTTTGGTTCGGCTCCGATGCAGGTGGCGTCACTTTCTACGACGGAAAAAAATTTATTACTTACAATGCGGATAACGGCATGCCTTCCGGTGCCGTGTTTTCTATAATCGAAGATCGATTCGGAAATTACTGGTTCGGTTTGGAAGGCGGCGGATTGGTGAGATTTGACGGCGAAAATTTTAAGCAATTCTTGCGCAAGGACGGACTTTCTCACGCCACATGTTACTCCATTCTTGAAGTGGGTAAATACTTGTTCGTGGGCACGGGAAACGGTATCGATAAAATCGATTATACCAAATGGGAGCAATCGGGTGCTGATGCCGTGAGAATCTTTTCTAAGGACGAGGGACTTCCTAGTGTGGAAATAAATCAAGGTGCGGCGTTCAAGGACTCACGCGGTAATTTGTGGTTCGGCACGCAAGGCGGTGTGGTTACTTTTAACCCTCTGAACAAGCCAAACCAGTTTCCTCCTCCGATTTATCTAACCCGTTTTACGATAAATAATAAAAGCGTTAACTTGGATTCCTTGGGAACGGATTTCGAACTTTCCTACGACGAAAACAATCTTTCCCTTTCTTTTACGGCAATTAGCTTCGAATCACATAATAAGCTGATTTACAAATATAGAATTGAAGGTTTGAAGGATTCTTCGTGGACGACAACGAGCGTGAATAAAATTTCTTATCCATATTTGCCACCGGGACATTATCGGTTAATAATTACCGCACGCAATGCGGACGGTATTTGGAGCACAAAACCTGTTGTTCTGAAGTTTACCATTACTCCTCCTTTTTATAATACGTGGTGGTTTTATACTTTAGCAACCTTGATGATTATTCTCACTACTTATGGAATTTATCTTTATAAGACCGAACAGGTTAAAAAGCGCAACATCGAGCTGGCTAATATGGTAAGAATGAGAACCAAAGAATTGGAGGATGAGAAAAACAAATCCGATGAGCTTTTGCAAAACATACTTCCTTCCTTGGCGGTAGAGGAATTGAAAGAACGGGGTGAAGTAGAACCGAGGGAATTTAAAAACGTTACCATTCTCTTTACGGATTTCAAAGGCTTTACATGGACGGCTTCCATTTTGCCTGCCGATAAACTCGTTAACGAGCTTAACGATATTTTTGCGGCGTTCGATAAAATTGTATCGAAATACGGTTTGGAAAAAATGAAGACAATCGGGGATTCCTATATGGCTGCTTGTGGTTTGCCCGTCGAAAGGGAACATCATGCCGTGCTTGCCGTGGAAGCCGCAATGGCTATGCAGAAATACATTCAGGAAAGAAACGAAAAATCTGCTATTAAGTGGGAAATGAGAGTCGGATTGCATTCGGGACAAGTTGTGGCGGGCGTTGTGGGACTTAAAAAATTCACCTACGATATTTGGGGCGATACGGTGAATATCGCCAGTCGCATGGAAAGCTCCGGTGAACCTAATAAAATTAACATTTCCGCTTTTACTTATATGCTTGTCCGTGAATTTTATGAATGTGAATACAGAGGAAAAGTGGAAGCCAAGGGAAAGGGTAAAATAGATATGTATTTTGTGCTGAGACGTAAACCCGAAAAAGAGGCAGAAATAGAAGCGATTTTGTCTCAACCGATGGAATCCTCGTACATGATTTAATGTGACACAGATTACACCCTGATTTGTAGCACTTGACTTTAGAACGCTTAGTTGTATATTGTGTTCAGAATTTAAGAATAATTTCGGGAGAAATAAAAATGAAAAAAATATTTAACATTTTTCTGATGTTTGCTGTGGTCTTGTTCTTTACGGATTCATTCGCACAGCACAAAATCGACTATGCATTCAAAGTCCGCTACAAAAAGACCTTTTCCTTTGGTGGATATGCGTGGGTTACTACCACAGTAGATTCGGGCAGCTTTAACGAAGGACAGGAGTATATAGTCCCTCCGTTTACCATGCCCAGCGAAGCCTCCGTCCTGCAGCCTGCTTACGATGCAATTGTGGGATCTGTCTTCAAGATAGACCAGGGCGCGCTCAATGATAACCTGTTTCTCGATATTACTCTGGATAGTTTGGATTTGAACTCGGGACATTATGTTAACATATTCGGCGACACGGTTTTTGTCGTCTTGAAAATTGACGTCTTTGTCAACGGACAGCCTTATCCCGGACATTACTTTATGAATCCGAATAAGTATATCACTTACTCCATACCGAAAACCCCCGCTTTTCTGAATTTTCTTAGTACCTTACATCTGCTTGCTACAGATTTGGGATTTGCTTACGTAGGACCCAGTGGTTGGGTTGCCAGCGGTATTTTTACATTCAACGACACGGATAGCGTAAGATTTGCCGCAGTTCACCTTTCTAAATTCGGTGGCGGCAGAGGACATATTTCCAGCGGAGTAGGAATAGGCGAGCTCGGAGGGGAAATCCCGACCAAATATGCACTTGAGCAAAATTATCCGAATCCTTTCAATCCCACTACGGTAATAAGATATGCAATTCCAAAAGATGGATTCGTGCAGCTGAAAGTGTACAATGTGCTTGGCGTAGAAGTAGCTTCTCTTGTTTCTCGTCTTCAAAAAGCGGGAACATACGAAGTTACTTTCGATGCTTCCAAGCTTGGCTCGGGAGTTTATTTCTATTCCCTCAAGACAAACAACATTGTTTTAACAAAGAAAATGATGCTTGTTAAATAATTCAAAAAATTTGTAAATTGAAACCGCAGTTTTACTGCGGTTTTTTATTTTAAAAACTATTTGGGGTTAATTATGAAAATCAAGGAATTTAAAACGCTTCTTTGGGCAGTCGCCTTCCTCGTCGGGAGCTTTCTAAGCGGATGTGTGGATTTGCCAGAGAACATCGAACCCCCGCGGTACGATGTGGAATTATACATTCCGCTAACAGATACTACATACACGATTGCGGATGCCATAGAGGACGACAGTACTATTAGCGTTTCCAAAGATCCGCAAACCTTGGGAATGCTTTATTTTGAACAAGTGAACGAAATTTCTACTTTCAAGGTGGAAAACAATCTTTCAATCGATGATTTCTCCACTCGTTTTTCCAAGAAAATAGGTTCGGTTAAAATCAACGATGTCAAACCCGTTAAAATAGGAATCATGGTTGAAGATTGGGCGAACGGAGTAAGCAGTGGCTCCCAGATGGTTTTCCCAGAAAACAAAGGGGATTTGGTTGTTCCTTTCAAAAAAATAGAACAATTCGAATCCGTAACCTTGGAATCGGGAATCCTGACCGTAAGCCTTCTTAATCGCTTGCCTGTTGAAATTCAATTGCAGGGAATCACGATTAAGAATGCTGTCGGGGGAGAAATTATTGCTACTGTCCCGAAATCCCAACCGATTGTTTTGCAACCGAACGACAGTGCAAAGGTAAATTTCGATCTTGGAGGAAAGACCGTCAAAGATAGCCTTGTTTATGAAGGGACTATTTATACTCCAGGTAGCGGCGGGCAGACTGTTACCATACCTTCCGATGCCGGAACGGAGATAAAAGTAAGTTTCCGAGACCTTGCCATTTCAAGCGTTACCGCGGTTTTGCCCGAGCAGGATCCTTTTACCAAGACCGGTACCGTTACGATGGACGATTCGACTTACTTGCAGGAAGCGGTATTCGATAGCGGTAGTTTCTCGATTACCTTTGATAACAATTTGGACTTGGACATCAGACTCGATTTGCAAATAGACAATTTGAAAAAGGCAAACGGAGATTCCTATTCGATTTCTCTTGTACTCGGACGCAAGGAACAACATAAAGTAATTTCGGAACCCTCGCTTAGCGGGTGGTCTATTATAAGTACGGGAGCGCAAGCCACGAACGAGCTTTCGTATTCGGTTACCGTTACCGCGCTACCTTCCAACGCGCCACGCTCGCTATCCAAGGATGACAGTATCAGCGTTGCCGTAGATTTCAAAAACATTGTGCTTCGTTCCGTAACGGGAAAAATCAAGCCCACTACGTTCAGCATTACCCAATCCGATTTCGATATGGATATGGGGGATGTAAAAGACAAATTCGGCTATTCACAAATCAATTTGAACGACCCCGCCATTATTTTGGATTTAAGCTCTTCGGCTAAAATGCAGTTTATGTTGGATGCGAGTATCGACGCTACTAACGGAACCCAAACAAAATCCTTGGCGCTTCACAATGTGCTGATTGATTCGCCGGGAGATACAAGAATAGATTTACGTGATTACGGATTAAAAGATTTTCTGAACGGATTTCTCAACGAACTACCGAATCATTTCGAATTTTCCGGTAGTGCCATAGTTAATCCGAATTACGAAGTGGGTAGTGTTTCCAAAGATGATTCGATTGCCGGGTCGGTAGAAATAAGAATTCCTCTCGATGTCGGCATAGAAGGAGGAAATTTCAAAGATACCGTGAACATAGACCCGTCGGATATGGATACAACGAATATAGACAATATGAATTATGTTGAGCTTACTTTGGAAATTAAGAACGCAATTCCGGTCAGCATTGTTTTCACCGGTAAGTTTTTCGACCTTTCGGGAAATTATCTTTTTAACTTACCGCCTGAAGGCAGTTCGTCGGATAGCCTTATTATTCCACCGCCGACGGTGGGAAATGACGGATTCGTAAGTTCTCCGGGTGTTAATAAGCAAACGATAAAATTAACCGGCGCCGAGGCAAAAAGCTTTTTGAAAGGCGGAAAAATCATAATGCAACTTGGACTCTTTACCCCGCCTGCGGGAAATGTCAAGCCGGTTAAATTCAGGGATAAGGACTGGATTTCCCTGAAGGCTTACGCTAAAGCGAGTGTAAGAGTAGAAACTAATGACGGAGAATGAAAATGAAAACTATAAAATATTTGCTTTTGTTTCTTTTAATTGCTTCATTCACTTTTGCCCAATCGGGTGGTTCTTCGGGAATATTTAATCCTCGTGCCACAGCATTGGGAAATTCCTCGGTCGCTTCCGCGAGAGGCGTTTATTCCTTGGGAATTAACCCCGCCAATTTAGCTTACCCCGGCGAACATGCCGTTGAGGTTTCCACTATTTTCCCTCTCTTGAATTTTAATTTTACAGTGGGAAACGATTTTCTGAGTCTCGACGAATTTAAATATTTCTTCTCGGGAGTCGAGGAAAATGGCGAGATAAAAGGGAAACTTCTTACCGATGCGGATAAACAAAGGTTCATAGATTTGTTCAATAGTGGCTCCGGCATTAGGACCGGTTTTTCCCTTCCACTGTTCAATATTACCATTAATGCGGGAAAAGAGATAGGGTCTTTCGGCTTCGGAATTGAAGACCGTTTCGGCACGGAAGTGGATTTTCCCGTCGATTTGTTCAAACTGGCTCTCTATGGAAATCCGCCCGGTGTGGTTTACAGTTTTAACGATATGAATCTGAAAGTCTCTTATCTCCGAAATTATTCTTTCAGTTACGCAAGAGATATTACCGAACTGTTGCCCAAAGGAATTCTGGAAAACCTTAACGTTGGCATTACCTTAAAAATGGTAAAAGGCTATGCGTATGCAACACTTGAGAGAATGAACACCACACTCGAAACTAAAAGCGATTACAGTATTTTGATGAACAACGATGCGCAAGCCAATATTGCGGTTTCTCCCGATTTCGGGATTGTGTGGGATTTTGAAGAGGATACTACCAAAGAGGTTAACGCGGGACCTTTCCCCACGCCCGCCGGAAAAGGAGTGGGTTTCGACATAGGATTTTCGGCAAAACTGGATACCGTGTGGTCTTTCGGATTGGCGCTTACCGATTTGGGAAGCGTGAAGTGGGATAATGAAGTTGTTACATATTCCTCTTCCGGAAGTTTTACCTTGACGAAATTGGATTCCACTCAATTGGATTCACTTGGGAACAGTTTCAAAGGGGAAGGGAAATACGGAGAAGCGTTCACTTCACCGCTTCCTTCCGCTTTGCGTATAGGTGCCGCTTTTCGCCTGGACAAATTTCTGCATAATAATTTCCCGGGCGAAATGTTAATCGTAGCGAATCTGAATTTTGGCTTTAATAACGAACCCGGTAATTCCACAACTCCCAGATTTTCCATCGGTAGTGAATGGAAGCCTGTTTCCTGGTTCCCCATTCGAACAGGATTTTCTTTCGGAGGACTGGAAGGTTTTAATTGGGGATTCGGTTTCGGGTTGGATGCAGGAACCGTTTCCTTCGATTTTGCCGCGGCAAATCTCAACAGTCTGCTTTCGCTGAACACCGCCAAGAGAGTGGGAATATCATTCGGTTCCCGCTGGCGTTTTTAGGATTACTTGCGAACGCGTAAAAGATTTATTATCGCGGCAATGAGAAAAACAATGTTTGCAGACCATGCGGTGAGGACGGGGCTTAAAGCCCCGTTTTTGCCAAATGCCTGACTTATCTTAATGAACACCAGATAGAAAAAAGTAACCAAAAGACTAATTCCGAATTGAATGGCAAGTCCGCCCGTGCGTTTATTTGCGGAGACGGGAACGCCGAACAACACAACAATTATACTTGCAAAGGCAAAAGCAATTCGGGAGTGATATTCAATTAAAATTCTTGTCGGGTCGTTACCCGTTCTTCGCATGTCGGAGGCATATTCTTGTAGTTGTTCCAAATTCAGTTCTTCCGGTTTCCTTTGTTTCTTCAAAACCTCTTCGGGTGTGAAGTGCAAATCCTTTACGGTTAGCTTGTCAAAGGTTTCGAATTTCTCTTCTTTCGGAGTAAATATTCTTTTCGTACCTCGCGATAAAATCCAGGCATGTTTAGTGGAATCATAACTCATTTGCGAAGCGTCTATTCTACTTGTCATTACGGTCGGATCTTTTGGGGAGAATTCCTGTATGCTCACGTTGCTGGCTTCCTGACGCCTCACGTTAAAATATCCTATGGTTACAATTCTGTTCTTTGTGTCCTGAAAATAGATATTGTTCCCTGCGCTTATGCTGTTTTTTCCCAGATATGTTCTTTCAAGGTAAACTTTTTGGCGATTGGCTTTTGGAACAACATAACCGCCAAAGTAAATGGCGAAAATGCTGATTACGAAAGAAGTGGCAACAAATGGAGCTAAATATCTGTAAAGAGAAATTCCGCTCGATTTTATCGCCGTTAACTCGTTTAGATTCGTAAGTTTACCGGTTACAAAAAGTCCTGCGAGCAAAACCGCCACGGGCAACATCAATTGCATTATCTCCGGTATGAAAACAAGATAATAATTGAGCACAATAGATATGTTGGCATTGTGGTCGATAAAATCGTCCAGGTGTTCCATTAAATCGATGATTACAAAAATCAGGGTGAAGGCAATCAATGCGAAAACGATTGTCTTTAGAAATTGTTTGACCAGATATTTATCAATTATTTTCAGTTTCATTTAACCAACTTTTCGGAATGAATTTTTTGAAAAAGGAGAAGTCCAAAGTCACTCTTTCCTTTGCCGCTTTTATTGTGAGATAAATACCGAGTATTCCCAGTAATACGTTAGCGCTCCACATGCCCCAGAAAGGCGAGAACATTCCGCGGTCGGCAAGTTTTTCTCCTCCGATAAGAAAAGCCCAATATATAAGAAAGAAAACAAGACTTACTCCCGCTGCCATGCCGAATCCTCCGCGCCGGGTCATTGTTCCCAAGGGTGCGCCGATTAATATAAATACAATGCATGCCACCGGAATGGCATATTTCTTATGTATTTCAACCCAATATCTGTTCATTTCCTTTTTGTTGTAGTCCAAGCTCGTAATTCGCGAGTAAATGGTGGTCTCAATCGAGTTCAACTTGTTCCGTGCCGCAATGAACGCCGTAGCGGTATCGAAACGAATGTTTTTGGATGTGTTAAAAAACTTGTTCCGGGAAGGGAAAAAGTGTTCTTTAATTGCTTTTTTGTAGGAGTCGAACATTTCCTTGCGTATTTTTGAAAGGCTATCCACAATGGTCAACATTTGCGCGGCGCTCATTTCTCTGTCCCCCCTCGGTCCCCCGAATGAGCTTTGCTGGAAGGTGAAATTTTTGGCATCCATAACTATCCGATGTTTTTGGAATTTAATTCGGCGATATTCGGTTTTATTTAATCTGTCGGATTGATGAATTTCACCGTCCCACAAATCCATAATCAGTTTTTTCTGATTTCTCGAAAAGAAAATCTTTCCGTTCTTGGCGGAAATTATGTTCAATTTCCGTGGGTCGGAATAATCATAAATGGTGACGAAATGGAGTTCGTTTGTTTTGGGATTTATTTGGCGACTTAAAATTGCATAATTCGGTATTTCGAGGGAGAACACACCGGGCACAAGAGAAAGCGTCGGTTTTTTGCGGGAGATGTCTTGTAGCATTATTCTTGCCGCATGGTTCGCATTGGGATAAACATGATTGTTGAACAACACGAGCAAATAGGCGATAATCGCACTTGCCAAAAAAGGAGCAATCATCATTTTGTAAAGACTCGCCCCGGCGGATTTCAAGGCGGCTATTTCATTATTCTGTGCCATGTTCCCGAAAGCCATCAAAGTGGCGACGAGTACCGACATCGGGACAACCAGGACGACCATCCATGCGAGATTGTATGAAATAAGTTTAATAATCACTATTGCACTTAACCCTTTGCCAATCAGTCTGTCCGCAAATTTCATCAGAAATTGTAGCACGAAAATGGCTATCAATACGACAATCGAGAAGAGAAAAGGCAAAGCATGATTTTTTAATATGTAACGATGAATAATCAACTGCTTGTCCCTTTGAAAATAGAACATTTGAATTATTACTTTGCAAAGATAAAGCGAAAAGCATTAAGCCCAAAACGGTTCCCCTTTGAACACCGCCTTTTTTAGTCTTGTGCGAACTTTGAGCGCTTTCGCTTGTAAAATCGTTGAAGCCAAATTAAATTTCCCGCTTCGGAATATTACGTCAAAGTTTTGTTATCTTTAAAGTTATGAAATAATTTTATTCATGTTTAATAAAATCGAGGTTTAAAAGTGGAACAGGTATTGAACTTCATCGAGGAAAACAAAGAAAGGTTTCTTGAAGAATTGAAGGATTATTTGAGGATTCCGAGCATTAGTGCCAAGAAAGAATATAAGAGCAAGATGTTGGAATGTGCGAAGTTTGTAGAAAAGAAATTAAAAGAGGCGGGAATAAAAAAGACAAAGATTTTCAAGACCGACCTACACCCGATTGTTTACGGGGAATGGCTTGGTGCCAAAGGCGCTCCGACCGTCTTGATTTACGGGCATTACGACGTGCAACCGCCCGAACCTCTTGAGGAATGGAAAACTCCTCCCTTCGAACCCGACATCCGTGATGGAAAAATTTATGCTCGCGGCGCCAACGATAATAAAGGACAAAATTTTGTCCACATCAAAGGTGTGGAAGCATATCTGAAAACCGTGGGGAAATTGCCTGTCAATGTGAAATTTGTTCTTGAAGGCGAGGAGGAAGTCGGTAGCGAGAGCTTGGGAAAATTCTTGAAAGAGCAAAGAAAACTCTTGCAATGCGATGCCGTGCTGATTTCGGATACCAGCCTGTACGCGGAAGGAATACCTACTATCAATTACGGTTTGCGCGGACTAACGTATATGGAGGTAGAGGTGCAAGGTCCCAATCGCGACTTGCATTCGGGCAGTTTTGGTGGCGCCATTGCAAATCCGATTAACGAATTGGCAAAGATAATCGCCAAGCTTCACGATAAAAACGGAAAAATCACCATTCCCAATTTTTATAAAGACGTTGTAAAAATTTCGAAGAAGGAAAAGGAAAACATTGCGGCTTTGAAGTTTTCCGATAAGAAATTCGCCAAAGAATACGGCGTGCGGGAATTACAAGGCGAGAAAGGGTATTCTACATTGGAACGTTTGTGGGTGCGTCCCACTTTGGATTGCAATGGAATTTACGGAGGATACACGGGCGAGGGTGCAAAGACCGTTCTCCCTGCAAAAGCCACCGCGAAAATCAGTATGCGCCTTGTTCCCAATCAAGACCCGAAAAAAATAGCTAAAGAATTTACCAAATACGTGAAAGCTCTTGCTCCTAAGAGCGTAAAAGTTACCGTTCGGGAAATGCACGGCGGCTATCCGATTGCTTTCCCTCTGGATAACGAAGCGATTCAGGCGGGTGCAAAAGCGGTGGCGAAAGCTTTCGGTAAAAAAACGGTCTTTACTCGAGAAGGTGGTTCCATCCCTATTGTTGTTGATTTCGGGAAAATTCTGAAAGCACCTGTCGTACTTATGGGCTTGGGATTGGACACGGACGATATTCATTCTCCGAACGAGCATTTTAATCTGGACTCGTTTTATAAAGGTATCTACAGTTCGGTTTATTTTATGGATGAATTCGCAAAGACAAAATGAATTAAAATTAAACCGAGGATTAAAAAATGAAACCGTTAAAAATAACGGCCGTTTTGTTAGCTCTTTTGTTCGGGCTTACTTATTGCGGAGGCGGTTCGGAAAGCGGTACCGCCGGGGATAAACCCGAAACTTCTCCCACAAAAGAACGACAAATTCGTTCTTACAATCTGGAAGTACAAAAAGAACAAGCAAAACATAGACGTCCTTGCGACGCCATAGCTCTTAAACAATATATCTTGGATAATTATCCCGAAGGGACTTATCTTGTCGAGTTCGACAAGACATACACTTATTCCCTGCCCAAACCTGCGGTATTGGATTATAAAACCGGTGGCAAGCATTATGTCTTTGCCGTAATAGCAAAATCTAAGGAAGGGGAGCGTTTCATCGAAACCAAAAACATCGTGGGTTACGAATCCAGCTTTATCAATTTGGATAGCACAAAGCTCGGAACCGCTTTCTTTTATCTGACATGTTTTAAGTGTAGCAAGGACGGCGAATTTAATCGCCTGTGGGAAGCCGAAGTGCCCATACACGGCGGTTTTAATTCCATGACTATACATCGCTGGAAAGCTAAAAACATACTTTATGTGGATTTGGATTTCGAAGACGGCATAATTTCGGGACACAGGGATTTCAATTATTTCTTTATCGATGGAATTGAAAAGAAACCGCATCTATTGGAAACATACGAAGGAATTGCATTCAAGCGTACTATGGCAAATGTAAACAATGACCGTTACCCGGACTATTACGAGTATCGTTTCATGGACACGGTTACTTATGTAAAGTTAATCGACTCTATCCCGTTTTATTGGGACACGGTTAAAAATCTATATGTTACAAAATATAACCGCCGGTGGTGGCGCAAGTATTAATTTAACGGTACTATTGTGGAAAAAGAAAACAATCAAACCGTTGTTCAAACGTTAGAGAGACGCTTCCCGAATATTTCTTTAGACGAAAAAGGGAATATCGCGTCTTTTACGAACACCGAGGAGGAATACGCCGCCTTGCGCCACGGCGTAGGAGCATTTCTGAAAATCCCGTCTCAAATAGAGCTTTCCGGCGAGGATGCAAGAAAACTTCTCGAAAGGCTCGTAACGGTTAAGGTTACTGACTTGCTCCCTTTTGAAAAACGGAACGCTTTTTTTCTCAATGATTATGGGAAAATAATCGATTTTGTGAGGATATATTCCTTTGGAGAAAAGCTTCTGATATTCGGGAACAAAGTTTATGAGGAAAAGCTTTTTAAATGGATACTTAAATACGTAACGGACGAAAAAATAAATGTAAAAACTCTCGACGATTATGTGTTTTTTGAAATCATGGGGCGACAAGCGGAATCCTTTGTGCTGATGTTTCAGGGAAATAAAAACGCCTTTTCTTTTTCCGAAGAGAACGCCGAGGGAATTCAATATTTCTCCGCTTCCGAAAAAACCGTTAACGGAAACGAGCATTACACTTTTTTGATTAGGAAAAACGATTTAACAAAATTCGTCGATTTCCTGAACGAAAACAAGTCCGTCTTTGACTTCGGATTTGTAGGAAGTTCCGCCTTCGAAATGTACCGTGTGGAGGAAGGGTTTCCGATTGCACCGAATGAAATTAACGATTCCTTTTCGCCATTGGAATTAGGATTTGCCGACTCGATAGATTCTGACAAAAAGAGTTTTTTAGGATACGATGCCTTGCTGGGACGGAGCGCTTTCGTGAAAAAAGAACGTGAACTTTATGCCGTCCTTTCCGAAAAAGAATTCCCGTTTGCAATCCCTTTCAGCGTGGACGGTACGGGCAAAATTGTGGGGGAAATTACTTCCGCGGTGATTTCGCCTTATTTTGAAAAAACCGTTGGAATGGGCGTTTTCGAAAAGGACGAGCTTGAAACGTGCCGAAAAGAACGTTCGTGCTTTTTCAAGGAATTCGATGTTGAAGTCGATAAATTTCCTTTGAGGCGATGAAATGAAAATTTATACCAAAACCGGGGATAAAGGCGAGACGGGACTTTTGGGCGGCGGGCGCGTTCCGAAAAACGACGTGAGAGTGGAAGCCTACGGCGCCGTGGATGAATTAAATGCCTTGTTGGGTATTGCGGAAAACGAAGTTATTTCCGAAAGGACGAAAGAAATTCTTACGGAAATTCAAAATCATCTTTTTGTTCTGGGTGCGGATTTGGCTACGCCGAAAGAGAATACAAAAATTCCCCGCGTTACGGAAGAAATGATTGAATTTTTGGAGAAACAAATAGACGAGTTGGATAGTATAATTCCTGCTTTGAGGAGCTTTATTTTACCGGGCGGTTCCAAAGGTGCAAGTTTTTTACATTTTGCAAGGACGGTGTGCCGCCGTGCGGAACGCAATGTCGTGAGTTTGGAAAAGAAAAGCGGAATCAATAATTTTGTGCTTGCGTATTTGAACAGATTGTCCGATTTGCTTTTTGTTCTTGCGCGTTTTGAAAACTTCTCGGCCAAGGTTACCGAAAAAGAGTGGAAAAAGTAATTCGGGGGTGAAATTGGTCTCGACGGGGTTACTGAGTTCTTTGAACTGCGCACCGTGTTCCCGCAGACACGTAAAACGGCGGACAAAAAATAAATGGCGACTATAACTACGCCTTAGCTGCGTAAATTAAACGCAGCCGTTCTCCGATTCCTTTCGTCCCGGGAATCGGAAGAACGTCGTTTGGGACGATAGCCGAGCCGAGCGCCCGAGTAGGCAAGGCGAAACTTTCTATCGGGCTGGCTTGAATAAATCCCGTCTGTCGGAGTTATTCAAGCGAGAACTAAAAGGCAGACTATGTGCGTAGAGGTTCTTAGAACGGTAATTTCGGACGCGGGTTCGACTCCCGCCACCTCCACATGTTTTTTTAAGACTTCACTCGATATCTTTAGGTATCCTCTTTCTAATAGATAGGAGATGAAATTTCTTATTCCTTTGGGCTTTCCCCGTTTCGATATTCCTCATAAGCATTGATAATATCCTTTACCAATTTATGCCGCACCACATCCTTCTTATCAAAGTAAACAAATGCCACTCCGTCAACCCCTTTCAAAATTTCCTTTACTTCAACCAATCCGCTTCTTGTTTTGGAAGGCAAATCAATTTGAGTGATATCTCCCGTAATTATGGCTTTGGAATTAGGACCCAGGCGAGTAAGAAACATTTTCATCTGCAAACCCGTTGTGTTCTGGGCTTCGTCAAGTATAACGTAAGCATTGTTCAAAGTGCGTCCCCGCATATAAGCAAGGGGGACAATCTCCACAATATCGCGTTCTATGTAAGCTCGCAACTGTTCAAAAGGCACCATATCTTGGAGAGCATCATAAAGAGGGCGGAGATAGGGATCGACTTTTTCACGAAAGTCACCCGGCAAAAATCCCAGACTTTCTCCCGCTTCCACGGCAGGGCGCGTTAGCACAATCTTTTTGACCAAGCCCTTCTTAAGAGCCGAAACGGCAAAAGCCACGGCGAGATAAGTCTTGCCTGTACCCGCAGGACCAATGGCAAAACAAATATCATTGTTCTGAATTGCCTTTAAATATTTAACTTGATTCGGGGTCCGGGCACGAATCACATCTTTCTTTGTGTAAAGAACAATATTATTGAGTTCCTCGCGCGGAAGGATTTGCTTTCCCTGAAGTTCCAAATCAATTATTGTAGCCACATCTTCCGGAGTCAATTCGCCCGAAGTATTGAAAACATAAATCATCTCTCGGAAGATGTTCTCAATGGCGTTTATTTCCGTTTCCTCGCCCTTCACAAAAACGGAATTTCCTCTTACGGTAATGCTTGCAGCAAAGCGTTCTTCCAAAGGCTTAATGTTTTTATCCTGATAGCCCAAGATTTCCACCAAGTTCAGGCTATCCAGCTCAAATGATTTTTCTTTTATCTTATCGCCCATAGTCTCAAAAAAACAGAAAGCCCCTCCGATTCACAACAATCGGAAAGGGCTTTCCAAACGTTTTTCATCAAAATTACTTGCTTTGCTTAGGAGGTGCAGCTTTAAATCTCCTTAAGACTTTTTCGTACTGAGCTTTCTCCTCTTCCGTCAAGTTCGGAATTTTGAAGATTTGCTTGGGATAAATCAAATCAGGATTTTTAATTTGATCTCTATTGGAGTTATAAATCTTTGTCCAAGCAAAGGGATTGTCATAAATATCTTTCTTCTTGGCAATGTTCCAAAGGCAATCACCTTTAATTACGGTATAAAGAATCTCTTTCGGTTTTTCTTGCCAAGCGTCCAATTGTTTTTGCAACAAATTGTGAACTTGGTCGAAAAATTCAGGCAAAGCACTTATTTTGTTGGCTTTCAAGGCATCCAACTCAGCTTGTCTGTCCGCCTTCGGAGAAACTTTTCTTGCAATTTTGGCTGCCAAAGCTTTTACTTGCGCTCTGAAGTTATCCACATCGGCGGGGGTTGCCCCTATCATGTCATAAAGCCCTTTCATACAATCGTCATAAGATTGCAAACCGGCTTTGGTATTTTTCAGATTATTGACTTCGCTTTGCAAAGCATTCAATTGGGAAGTTAAATCTGCTTTCTTTTGGGTTAATCTGTTTATCTCGGCTTGCCATTCCTCTTCGGTCATTTCTTTCTGCTGAGCAAAAACGGCGCTCGTAAGAGAAAGAACAAAGACCAAAGCTAATACGGATTTGAGTACTTTCATTTAAATTCCTCCTTGATTTTTAAACTTTTACTTATTCATTTTTCCTAAATTGTCTTTGGTTTGCTGTTTAGTTCTATTGCATTGTTCCAACTTAGCGTTCTTCTCCGCAATTTCCCTTTCCAGCTTTGCTTTTTCCTCTTTCAAGGACGCTACTTGTTTGTCGAGGGATTTAACCTCGGCACGTAGAGTTTCTAACTGCGCCATTTGCTCTTCGCTAACGCCGCCACAAGCGGTTAAGTTCATCATTCCAGCGACAAGTGCAATGCCAACCACCCCGCTTAAAAGTTTTTTTGTTTTCTTCATCGAATTTACCTCCCGTAATGGTTATTAAATAATATGATATTAAAAATATTTCCAATGCACATTGATAAAAATAACATGTTTTGCAATGTATATAATAATGAAAATTAAAGCAAGTGTTTTTCAACGAAACTTGTAAATTTGTTCCCGGCTACAATAATATGATCAAAAATTTTAATGCCCAAAAGTTCGCCTGCTTCAGAAAGTCTTTTGGTAATTTTAATATCTTCCTCGCTCGGCTCGGGATTACCACTTGGATGATTATGGACTAAAATAATATTCGCTGCCAAATTATCTATAGCCGTCTTAAAAACCTCCCGGGCGTGAACGATGGAGGAATTCAAATTGCCCACGGAAATTTCTTCATACTTAATTATTCTATTCGAACTGCTCAGGCAAACCACAATAAATTTTTCTTTCATTTCATCTCTTAAAAGGGGAACAAAAATTTCCGCAACATCCGCAGGCTGGGTTATTTTTTTATCCCATTCCCATTTATCCGCATAATTGACACGTCGGGAAAGCTCGAAAGCCGCAACCAAGGCAGCAGCCTTGTCCTTCCCAATGCCTGTTTCTTTCGTTAATTCCGAAACTGTCTTGGAAGCCAACATCGCAAGGCTGTTATTGTTTTTGCGTAGCAACTCCTTCGCAATAGCCAGCACCGGCTTCCCTTTCGTGCCCGTACGCAACAGAATAGCAATTAATTCCGAATCGCTAAGACTACGAGGTCCTTTCATTAAAAGCCTTTCGCGCGGTCTATCGTCCGGTGGCAAATCTTTGACTTTCATTTTGTTTCCCAATAAAACATCGAATTAAATTGACGTTCATTCTTCCGTGGATTCTTGCAATCCTTTTATGGATTCATCGTCATGGGGATTAATTTCCAACGCTTTTTCAAAATATCCCTTGGCTTCCTTCTTGTTTTTTTTCTTCAAATTAATTTTGCCCAGCAAGGAATAATATTCATAGTTAGGTGAGGAGTTTTCTATTAACTCCTTAATAATTTTCTCGGCTTTTTCAAACTCGCCCAACTCCACAAGGGTTTTACTTTTCATTTCTTTAATCAACATATTTCTTCTATCCAAAAGCTCGGCTTTGCGAAAAGCGTCATAAGCATGATAATACAGCTTTTGAGCATAATACGTCATTCCTTTTACAATGTAAAGTTCGGGATTTAGGCTAAAAAGCACCTCGGATTTTTTAATATACTTAAGAGCCTCGTCCAATTTTGCCATTTTAAAATTACAACTTGCAATATAAAAATACGCTTCCGCTAAAAGATTTTTGTCTTTGGAAGTTAAATATGCCTCAAAATTCACTTTTGCCATTTCATAATCTTCCAAGTAATAATAAGCAAGTCCCACAAGCGTATAAATAGAAGGGTCATCTTCTTTAGACAACAAATTTGCTACATCAATAGCTTTTTGATATTGTTTTTGTTTAATCAAAAACTGAAGGAAAAAGCGACGTGCTTTTTTATCATCGGGATTCTCTTTTAAAAATTCCTCCAATGTTTTAATGCTTACTTCCGCCCTTCCCAATTTTTCATAGAGCTGAGCTAATTTTATCACCGGAAGCGGGGAATTAATTTCTTCATCGTCGGCAAGGCTTCTATAAATTTGCAACGCATGCAATAATTTCCCCGAATTTTCAAATTCTTCGGCTTGCTTTAATTTCTGTTTTAATTGCTCCATTCTTTACTCCTACCCAATCGAGCATACATTTTTAACTCATATATCAGTTATAATTCCCGTTACACACTTAATAAACTGCATATAACGGAAACTAAAATTACACACCATCCACTCTTTTCATCTGTTTTTCTGAATTATTTCGAACATCTCTTGAAACCTTTGCTTAAGGGTATGTTCGTTTTTCAATCTTTCAAACGCCGCCGTCCCGATGTCCTTTCTCTCACCGGTTTTTCCGAGAAAGTATTTTATCTTTTCCTTCGCTTCTTCCCAATTTTCGTAAAGGACAATTTCTTTGTCAGGAACAAATCTGTTGGGAATATCGGCTTGGAAATTCGAAAGTTGAAATGCCGCTACCGCGGCACCTTCCATAACACGAAGATTTAGTCCCTCCCCCGAACGCTCCACGCCTTCTCCGAAACCCTTATGAATATTAAGCAAAATCCTACTGGCTTTCATCGCCTTCAACATTTCCACACCGTAAAGAGCCTTGCCCTGATAAGCTTTTTCGCATTTAGAGTTTTTCCATCCTCGTCCCCAAATTTTCAAATCGTAATCATCGATTATTTCCGAAAGAAGCTCCTCCCTCTTGGGATAAAGACTTCCTATAAAAGCCACATCGCAAGAATATTTCTTCCGTTCTTTCTCCGTCAACGTAATGCTTGCCCCCAATTCGGCATCGTAGGCATAAGGCAAATGGAATGCACCTTTATGCCCCGCCCGCCGATATAAATTCACAGAATAAGGATCATACGTAAAGAAAAAATCATAGTACACGGAGACAGGTCCCGAAAAAACGGGGAACTCCCACGGATCATCGCCAAACCAATTAAAAAGAACGGCACCGGTTTCCTCCTTTATGGATTTCAAAGTTTCCTTATAAAGAGGCTCGCCTTTTAAGACAAAGACAAAGTCGGGCTTTTCCGACTTTGCTTTTTCCAAAAGTCTTTCATTAATCTCTTTTATAACTTTCTTTCGAGGGAGTACATTCAGGACCTTATTAAACTTAAAAACGGCATTCCAATCGAACAGGCTCACCTCATAGCCTAACGACTGCAATGCCTTGGGAATTAATTTATTGAAAAGCACCATCCGGTTGAGACCGGAGACATAAAGAATTTTCATTGACCAATTTTGGCCTTATACTCATCAGCATTCATCAAGGATTCCAATTCGGCAGGGTCGGAAAGCTCAACTTTGATTATCCAACCTTTCCCATAAGGGTCTTCATTAATTACCTGCGGTTCATCTTCCAATTCCGGGTTCACCTCCAGCACCTTTCCGCTAACAGGCGACAGCAAATCGCTAACGGTTTTCACGGCTTCGACCGTACCGAAAACTTCGTTTGCAGTAACTTCCGAAAGCTCGGGGTCAACATCAACATAAACAATATCTCCCAACTCACTTTGAGCGAAATCGGTAATACCGATATACGCAATGTTTCCTTCCACTTTTACCCATTCATGGTCTTCGGAATATTTTAAATTTTCTGGGAATTCCATTTTTTTACCTCTTCTAAATTTTGAAATGTTTATCAATGAACGAAGTGTCGAAATCTCCCGAAACGAAATTTTCGTTTTCGAGCACTTTCATGTGGAAAGGAATAGTTGTTTTAATCCCTTCCACATTAAACTCTTCGAAAGCTCTTTTGGCACGCGCAATTGCATGGTTCCTATCCACTCCCCAAACAATCATCTTCGCAATCAAAGAATCATAATAGGGGGGGATTGTATAATCATTATAGACATGGGAATCTATTCTCACACCGAAACCTCCGGGGAAATGGAGATAATCAATATGCCCGGGCGAAGGTCTGAAATTATTATCGGGGTCCTCCGCATTAATTCTAAATTCGAAAGCATGCCCCGTCGGATTTTCCTTAGGCAAGTCGGGCACTTTTTCCCCAGCCGCAACCGCAATCTGCTGTTTAATTAAATCCACATTATGAATCATTTCGGTAACGGGATGCTCCACTTGAATTCTCG
Source organism: uncultured Melioribacteraceae bacterium (assembly GCA_964611145.1). Classification (GTDB taxonomy): domain Bacteria; phylum Bacteroidota; class Ignavibacteria; order Ignavibacteriales; family Melioribacteraceae; genus WFQV01. Next base: position 68,064 of record CAZSYM010000006.1, on the reverse strand, counting down.
TGTTCATTTCGATAAAATAAAAATTCAAATCCTTATCAACGATAAACTCCACCGTTCCCGCACCTTCGTAATTAACAGCCTTTGCGCCGAGTATAGCCGCTTCGCTCATCTTACGTCTAATTTCAGGAGTGAGAACCGGCGAAGGGGATTCTTCTATCAATTTCTGATGGCGTCTTTGGACGGTACAATCTCTTTCCCCGTAAGCATACACATTACCGTGAGAATCCCCCACAATTTGAATCTCGACGTGGCGGGGATTCACAACGAATTTCTCCAGATAAAGCTCCCCGTTATTGAACGCCGCCGCTGCTTCGGTGGAAGCGGTTTGAAAAGCCTTTTCCATTTCCTTTTCGTTCCAAACGATTCTCATTCCTTTACCGCCGCCACCGGCGGAAGCTTTTAACATCACGGGGTAGCCAATTTCGGCAGCTATCTTTTTTGCTTCCGCGGCGTCTTTCACCGCTCCATCGCTACCCGGCACGACAGGCACTCCGACTTTCTTCATTGTTTCTTTTGCAAAAGCCTTATCGCCCATTTTCCGAATCATGTCGGGCGTAGGACCAATAAACTTAATATCCGAATCCGCACAAATAGCCGAGAACTCAGCATTTTCCGCAAGGAAACCGTAGCCCGGATGAATAGCATCCGCTCCCGTGACCTGTGCCGCGGCAATAATACTGGGAATCTTCAAATAACTTTCCATACTGGAAGGAGGTCCGATGCAAACCGCCTCGTCCGCAAAGACAGTATGAAGGGAATCTCTATCCGCTTCGGAATAAACAGCGACGGTGGGAATACCCATTTCCTTACAAGTACGTATAACTCTTAACGCAATCTCGCCTCTGTTGGCAATTAGAATTTTCTTAAACAAATCTCACCCCGAAAAATTTTTGACCTTAATTCGTTTTAATAAGAAAGAGAGGCTGATTGTATTCCACCGGCGTTGCATTCTCCACAAGTATCTTGACGATTTTACCCGAAACATCGGATTCTATTTCGTTCATCAATTTCATAGCCTCTACAATACAGAGAACCGTTCCGGGTTCTACGGAATCGCCAACTTGTACGTAAGGGTCGGCATCCGGTGCGGGCGCTCTGTAGAAAGTACCCACAATAGGAGAACGAATTTCATGCAATCCTTCATCTTTCGAAGCGGCAGGTTCTTCTTGTTTTTCATGAGCCACCGGCGGCGTTGCCGGTGCTTGAGGTTGAGCCACAGCAACGTTCGGAGTACTGGCAATTACGGTTTGCGTAGTCCCCGTGTTTTTGGAGATTTTAATTTTCAAATCCCCTTCGGAAACGGAGAATTCCGTAATGTCAGATTTTTCCACCACCTTGATAAGCTTTTTAATAAAATTTAAATCCATTTTTATCCCTATTTTTTTACTCTTTCGACATATTCACCCGAACGCGTATCCACTTTAAGAACATCGCCTTCGTTAATAAAAAGAGGCACTTGAATGGTAGCGCCCGTTTCCAATTTAGCAGGTTTCATCACGTTCGTAGCTGTATCGCCTTTGAAACCGGGCTCGGTTTCCACCACCTCGAGATTCACAAAAATCGGCAACTCAACATTCACGATGTTTTCATCGTCATCCACCAGCAATTCGATTTCGTCACCTTCCTTCAGAAAGCGTTTTCCGTCGCCGAAAAGCTCCTCCGGTACGGTTATCTGCTCGTATGTTTCATTATCCATCACAACATACCCACCGGCTTCCTTGTAAAGATATTGGTACTTACGCCGTTCCACACGAACAACCTCGACGGATTCCCCGGAACGAAAAGTGTTATCCAACACTCTCCCCGTTCGCAGATTTTTCAAAGTCGTTCTCACGAAAGCACCGCCTTTCCCCGGTTTAACATGTTGGAATTCAACAATAGCATACAAATCGTTTTTAAACCGAATAATCAAACCGTTTCTGAAATCCGAAGTATCTGCCATAAACTCTCCGTTTAATTAAAACAATTATTTAGATTCGTAATTTATTAAAAGGAATCTAAATATGCCGAAAAATTCTTTTGCACTTTCCACACTTTTTTTTGTAGTTTACTGAAATTCAAAATTCCGAATTTCATAGGAAAGTCATTATGATATCCGTAACGGAAGAATATTCTTATTCGCACAAGCCGTCGATTTGTCCTGTTTGCGGTTCGAGACGAGTGGCTAATATTATATATGGGCTTGTAAATTTTACCCCGACACTCTCAAAAGAAATTGAGAAAGGCAAGATAGTATTGGGAGGTTGCATTAAACTCAAGGACGCCCCTTTATGGGAATGCCCACGATGCAAGACGCAGTTTTTTCGAGGAGATTTGGAAGCTTTCACAGAAATCCGGAAAGACCCGCTGCCTGAAAATATAACAGATATAAACACGCCATTGGGTGTTTTCGAAATAACTTACAACTCCGAAATCATAAGAACAAGATTCATAGACGGGGAAACACCGGACGAGGCTTACTTTTACCCTCCTTACGCAAATATTCAAAAAGCCGACGAGCAATTACACGAATATTTCGAAGGCAAAAGAAAGAAATTCGACTTGCATATCAAATTAAGAGGCAGTTATTTTGAAATAAAAGTATGGGAAAGAATTTTGAAAATCCCTTACGGAGAAACGATTTCTTATTCGCAAATAGCGAAAGAAATAGGTTTTCCGAACGCCGCACGAGCAGTCGGACTGGTGGCTAAAAAGAACAGGTTACCAATCATAGTGCCTTGCCACAGGGTAATAGGCAAAAACGGAAACCTTGTGGGATACACCGGAGGGCTTTGGCGAAAAAAATGGTTATTACAACATGAAAGTCGCCATAAATAAATCCGCCAAAATTCTTTTGAGACTAACTCCCCCGTTATTAAATTTCGTTTTCAAACAAAATCTTTTGACCAAATAATTCTAATAATTCAGGAGAGAAGAATGAACACGAGAGATTACATTGAATTGGAAGAGAAATACGGAGCTCACAATTATCATCCGTTGGACGTTGTAATAGAGAAAGCCGAAGGAGTATGGGTTTACGACGTGGAGGGGAAAAAATACTTGGATTGTTTAGCGGCATATTCGGCGGTCAATCAAGGGCATTGTCATCCTCGCATTGTAAAGGCATTGCAAGAGCAAGCCGAGAAGGTAACATTAACCTCGAGAGCTTTTCGTAACAGCCAACTACCTTTGTTTTACCGCGAGCTTGCGGAACTCACGGGCTATGAAATGATTCTTCCCATGAATAGCGGTGCCGAAGCGGTGGAGACCGTCCTAAAAGCGGCACGGAAATGGGGATATAAGATAAAAGGAGTGCCGGAAAACAAAGCGGAAATAATCACCGCAAGGAACAATTTCGCAGGACGCACAATCACAATAATTTCTTTTTCTACGGAAGAACAATACAAAGACGGCTTCGGACCTTTCACACCGGGCTTTGTAACGGTAGAATACGGAGACGCCAAGGCACTGGAAGATGCAATTACGGAAAACACAGTGGCATTTATTGTCGAGCCTATTCAAGGCGAAGGCGGGGTTGTAGTCCCCCCCGAAGGATATTTAAAGGAAACCTACGAAATATGCAAAAAGAACAATGTTCTCTTCATCACCGATGAAATACAAACCGGTTTGGGAAGAACGGGTAAACTTTTCGCTTTTGAATACGAAGGTATAAAACCCGACGCCGTAACAATAGGAAAAGCTCTCTCCGGGGGTTTGTATCCGGTATCCGCCGTATTGGCAAGCAAAGAAGTTTTGGGAGTTTTCAACCCAGGTGACCATGGTTCCACCTTCGGAGGCAATCCTTTAGCCGCCGCCGTAGCCCGCGAGGCTTTGAAAGTAATTGTAGAGGAAAAACTTCCCGAACGCTCCTTCGAATTGGGAAAATACTTCCGCGAAAAATTGCGTGAGATTCAATCCAAACACGTCAAGGAAGTCAGAGGGAAAGGATTGTTTATCGGAGTCGAGCTTTACCCCGAAGCGGGTGGAGCGCGGAGATTTTGCGAAGCCTTAATGGAGAAAGGCATTCTCGCGAAAGAAACCCATGAAAATGTGATTCGTTTCGCTCCGCCTCTCGTAATCAAAAAGGAAGAAATCGATTGGGCATTGGAAAGAATCCGTGATGTTCTATTGATGGACTAATACAAACTTTCAAACCCCCGATATTAACCGTCGGGGGTTTTATTCTAACTCCCTCAAGAAAAAACATATTTATCAGTTGCCCACGAACCTTTCGAAAATCAGCTCCATTACCTTCTTTGCGGAAAAAGGAAGGGGCGTGCCGGGTCCGAAAACGGCGGCTACTCCTTTTGAAAAAAGGAAATCATAATCTTGCGGAGGAATCACACCGCCAACGGTTACGATTATATCCCCCCGTCCCAATTTCTTAAGTTCCCCAATAAGCTCCGGCACAAGGGTTTTATGTCCCGCTGCCAGAGAGCTAACTCCGACAACATGCACATCGTTTTCGACCGCCTGTTTCGCCGTTTCCTCCGGAGTTTGGAAAAGAGGTCCTATATCCACATCGAATCCCATATCCGCATAAGCAGTAGCCACAACTTTTGCGCCACGGTCATGTCCATCTTGCCCCATTTTAGCGACAAGTATCCGAGGGCGTCGTCCTTCTATTTTAAAAAACTTATCCGTTAATTCTCTTACGCTTTTAATTTCTTTGTCATTCTCTTCCGAGAACTCCCCACTGTAAATCCCTGTAATTATTTTTGTCATTGCTTTATACCTTCCGCTTACTTTTTCGATTGCATAAGAAATTTCTCCCAACGTAGCACGGACTCTTGCCGCCTGCACGGAGAGTGCAAGCAAATTCTCCGTTCCATCTTCCACGGCTTTTGTAATAGCGTTCAACGCTCGGCGAACAGCATCTTCATCGCGCATAGATTTGATTTTTCTCAATCTTTCAATTTGCGCCTTGCGAACGGCTTGATTGTCAATTTCGAGTATGTCTATGGTTTCTTCCTTGTCGGGACGATATTTATTCACCCCGACAATAAGCTCCTCGCCCGAGTCAATCCGAGCCTGCCGCCGTGCCGCCGCCTCTTCAATCCTCATTTTCGGAATGCCCGCTTCTATAGCCTTTGTCATTCCACCATAGGATTCTATCTCCTCAATATGTTCCCACGCTTTTTTCATCAACGCATCCGTTAAATATTCAACCAAATAAGAGCCTCCCCAAGGGTCGATAACCTTGGTCATCAATGTTTCCTCTTGTAAAAACAATTGAGTATTGCGAGCGATACGTGCGGAAAAATCCGTCGGAAGCGCAAGCGCCTCATCCAAAGAGTTGGTATGCAAGGATTGTGTATGCCCCGCCACAGCAGCCATGGCTTCAATACAAGTGCGAATCACATTATTGAAAGGGTCCTGTGCGGTAAGGCTCCAGCCGGAAGTTTGTGAATGCGCACGCAAAGACATCGATTTGGGATTTTTAGGATTGAATCTTTTCATCAGCGTAGCCCATATCACACGCGCGGCGCGCATCTTTGCCACTTCCATAAAATAATTCATTCCTACTCCCCAGAAGAAAGAGATTCTGGGAGCGAAAGAATCTATGTCCAAACCGGCACGAACTCCTACACGCACATATTCCAATCCGTCCGCTAAAGTGTAAGCCATTTCCAAATCCGCCGTTGCTCCCGCTTCTTGCATATGATAACCCGAAACGCTAATACTATTGAACTTCGGCATTTCCTTCGACGTAAACTTAAAAATATCGGCTATGATTCTCATGCTCGTTTCGGGCGGATAAATATAAGTATTCCGAACCATATACTCTTTCAAAATATCGTTTTGAATGGTACCGGAAAGTTTTTCATGCGCCACTCCCTGCTCCTCAGCCGCTACGATATAAAAAGCCATAACCGGCAAAACCGCTCCGTTCATGGTCATAGAGACGGAAATCTTATCGAGCGGGATTCCGTCGAAAAGGATTTTCATATCTTCCACCGTGTCAATAGCGACGCCCGCTTTCCCAACATCGCCCGTAACGCGGGGATGATCGGAATCATAACCGCGGTGAGTTGCCAAATCGAAAGCCACGGAAAGTCCACGTTGTCCTTGCGCAAGATTACGTTTGTAAAAAGCATTGCTTTCTTCCGCCGTGGAAAAACCGGCATACTGCCTTATCGTCCACGGTCGCTGAATGTACATGGTGGCATAAGGACCTTTCAAAAAAGGAGGAATGCCGCTTAAATAATCTATATGCGTTAAATCCTTAATATCGTCGGCATTATAAAGTACTCCGAGTTCAATTTTTTCCATTGTTTTCAAAATAAACTCCCCGGGCGAAAGACCGGTTTCTTCGCGGAATTTCCTCTCCCATTCCTCGCGGGAAACCTTCGGGGAAATTCTTTCGTAAACCAAATCTTTGAAATCGGGCTTTTTCATTCCGCTTCTCCAATCTCATTGTTCTTTATTATTGCAAACAAGGAGGAAAGAAAATCAATAAAATCAATGCCTTCCCAAATCACGAAATCAAAATCCCGTGTAAATTCGGGGTCGTCTCCAATCGTGGCGGAAGAAAGAATTAACGGGACGTCAAGACTCCTTGCTTCTTTTATAAATTTCTCTTTCCTCTCCATGTTTTGGAATCCCGCAAAGACAACGGCAGCAGCCTCGCTTGTCTTCTCGCCTTTCAAAGCCTCTGCAAGGGTATCCGCAACGCGAAGTTCACGGACACAAAAACCGCCAGATTCCAAAACTCTGCGGGCAAAGTCGGCTTGAAATTTAAAATCGGAAAAGCTCCCAAATTCAAAAAGGAATGCACACGGTTTCCCATTAAAAAATTCTTCTATTTCCTTTCGCAAACTTTCCAGCCTTGCCGACAACCGTTCCTGGGGCAAAGGTTTCACGGGCAGGTTTTCTCCTTTGGTTTCAAGAACTTCTTCAATACTACGATAGGAAGCCCCCTTAAGCAAAAGTTTTTCCATCTCTTGCCAAAACGTTTCTCTATTTCCATTAAATTTTTCTTTTAACTCCACAAAAGGCTTTCTCTTGCCGTCTTTCCATTCTTTCTTTTTATCGCGATCCGCCGCGTAATCCAGAAAGCTTTCGTTCGGATTAGCATATTTGTTAATTCCGATAAGAACACGTTTGCCCGCAAGAAAATCCCTTTCCTTTTTATCTCTTTCTTTTCTTATCTCATCCTGGATAAAACCCTTTCTAAGCGCTTCCGCATAGCCACCTTTTCTCTGAATCGCTTTAAAGAACTCCAAAGATTTCTCGGCTATTTCGTCGGTTAATTTCTCCACGAAAAAGGAACCGCCCGCGGGGTCGAGCACATTTCCGATATGCGCTTCCTTCGTCAAAATAATCGTGGCGTTACGGGCAAGTTTTTCTCCCAGCCCTTCCGCAAATCCCGAAAGGAAATCGAAGGAGGAAAGCTCTATGGAATTCACCTCCCCGACAACGGCAGAAAAGCTTTCCGCCGTCGTTCTTAAAACATTAACATACGGGTCATAGAAAGTTTTATTGAAATGAGTTGACTGTGCATGAATAAACATTTCTTCGGATGCACCATATTCCTTTTGAATTAAATTCCACAAGATTCGCGCCGCCCGGAATTTGGCAATCTCACCAAAAAAGAAGGGTCCCACTCCGAAAGTAAACTGAAAAGAAGGGAAGAATACTTCAGGAGAAACACCCAAATCCAGAAAAGTATTTGCATAACAGACACCCTGAGCCAATGCAATTCCAATTTCCTGAACCATGTTGCAACCCGCATTCGAAAAAGGAAGAGTGGAAATTTCAACGGAACGAAGATTAAGGTTTCTCTTACGGACTTCCCGCATCACGACGGAAAGATTCGCCAGCGCCTCTTCAACATTCCGAGGTATAATACCGTCCCTTGCCCAATCCGCCAAAGGAGAGTTTATAACGGAACCTTCTATTTTTATTCCTTTCTTTCTCAAAAACGCAAACAATAATCCATAAAACGAAAGGATATTATCGCCTGTTCTTACAAACCACGGATGCTTATCGACACGAATATTTTTAAAAGCCTCCTCGAACTCGCTCAAATATTCAAAAGGCAATTTTTCAATATCAAATGCAATTACATTAACCCCATAATCGAGAAATTCGGATAGCCGTTCATTGAACCGCTCCGAGCTTCGAGCGGTAATTTTTCTTACAATCAGAAACTCATTTTTTCTGCGTCCCGCTTTGCTCCCACGGCGATAGTCATAGAAACCCGGGAAACGATTCTCGTTCCAATAGTTTTCACCTCGTAAATAAAGAGGTTGCAAAGTTATACCTTCGGAAAGACTTGTAAACAGAGAATCGAAAGGCTTTCCCTTTAACTCTTTCTCCGTCGCTTTTTTCCACTCCTCAAAGGAAGGCGTTGAGAACCTTATCGCTTTTTCATCCATCGTAAAGACTTCTTTATTTTTATTTTTAAAAGTAAAGTATTTTTTCAGAGCAATTAAGAAAATAATCAAAAAATACTTAAATTTAAGAAAATAACTTTTTAAATTAACACAAGTAAAATGCGAGACAATCAGACAAAACTCCCCACAAAATATGCTCCTGCGGAAAGAGCAAGCGCAGAGGAGTTGAAAAAGCAAATCGAACTTTTCCGCCGCAAGCACGTTGCTACTTTTATAATTGAACACATACCCGTTTTCATCACTATACTAAACAAATATCGCCAAATAGTTTATGCAAATGAAGCATTCCTAAAATTTCTGGGGGTCGAAAAGGAAGAAGACGTACTCGGTCTGCGCCCCGGCGAAGCCGTACATTGCATACATGCTTATGAAGACGAAGGAGGATGCGGCACAACCGAATTCTGCCGCTATTGTGGAGCCGTAAATGCAATACTCGATGCCCAAAGGGGAATTCCCAATGAAAAGGAGTGTCTAATCACTCAAGAAAACCATAATGTCTTAGATTTACTTGTTTGGGCAAATCCCATCGAAATTGACGGGGAACAGTTTACAGTCTTTACAATGAGGGATATTCAACATCTAAATAGACGGAGAGCTCTTGAGCGTATTTTCTTTCACGATGTTCTCAACACCGCAGGAGCACTTAGAAGCTTTTCCTCCTTGATTTTAGAAAGCGATGACCCGGAAGAAATAAAAGAACTTTCAGAATATATCCGACAGATTACCGATAAAATAATCGAAGAAATAAAATCTCAAAAAGATTTATTAGCAGCGGAAAACGATGATCTCGAAATTGAAATAAGTAAAATAAATTCTTTGGAACTTTTAAAAACATTAAAAATTTTCTATAAAGACTCTATACTTGCTGAGGACAAAGAAATTATAATAGATCCCAATTCAAAGGAAATAACTTTTTATAGCGACGAGGTTTTGGTGCGCCGAGTTATTTCAAACATGGTCAAAAACGCCTTGGAAGCAAGCAAAAAAGGGGAAAGAGTTACACTCGGCTGCAAGGAAGTAGAAAACGGAATTGAATTTTTTGTTCATAATCCCGATTATATTCCCCCGAGAATACAGCTCCAAATTTTCAACCGGTCTTTTTCTACAAAAGGGAAAAACAGGGGATTAGGTACTTACAGCATGAAACTCCTGACAGAAAAATACCTACAAGGTAGAGTATCATTTATCACAGATAAAGAAAAAGGGACTACGTTTTTTGCAAAATTCAAAAATCTTTCCGAGGAAAAATCAGAAAGTGAACATTCAGATAATAGGCACTAAGAAATGCAAAGACACACGGAAAGCAGAGCGTTTTTTCAAAGAACGAAGAATCCCATTCCACTTTAAGGATTTAACAATCAAGGGTTTAAGCAAAGGCGAGCTGGAAAATATTTTGCGTTCCGTTCCATTGGAAGGGTTATTGGATACCGAAGGCAAGCAATACAAAAAGAGGAATCTTCAATACATGGTTTACGACTTAAAAGAGGAATTGTTAAACGATCCTTTGCTTCTGAAAACCCCGATTGTTCGCAACGGAAACAAAGCCACCGTGGGTTATCAACCGGAAATTTGGAAAGAATGGATAAAGCAAGATTAGAAAGCCCCGCATCCTCAGATTATTCAAAATACTCCTTAAAATCAAAACCTCTTTTACGTGCCTCGGAAACAATAGTGGAAGGCTCAAGATTTTCCACAGAGTGAACCCCCGCATCAATTTTGCCTTTTGCACTAAGAATCGCCACAATCGAACTATGCCAGCCCGTTAACTTTTGCATCGCCGTAAAATGCAGTTTTTCATCATATTCTTCAACAAGCTCCATTACAAACGTCTTGAACTCGCCTTGAATTTTCCCTTTGCCCACAATTCTCAAAACGCCAATATCCCGAGGATTTTCCGTTCGCAATTTGGGTTCCAGCAACGCATGATAAAAATCGCGAGGAATTATTTTTTGCCCTTTTACATCCACCGGTTCTTCGGAAAAGAGTCCCAACAACGAATAAGCTCGAAAGATTTCCCAATGTCCGGGATAGCGTAAAGTTTTATATTGGAGGCTCTTAAGTTTTCCGCGAAAAGTCCACGGAGCGGTAGAAAGCCCGCCGGAAGTTACCGCCGCTTCCAATTCCCCCACACCTGGCAAATTAATCACCTCCAATCCATCGAAGCAAGGTACTTCTTTCAGCTCTCCATCGAGCAGAGCAAAGGCATTACCATGATATTCGTTAGTTAGCCCATTAATATTAAAAAGCAATTCATAATTCCACGGTGGCTTCGGATTTTTAGGAAGTCCGCCTACATAAGCGATAATTTCCTCCGCCTTGTCAAACTTATCGTAAACATAGCGAATCATAGTAATATTCAATCCCGGACCCATTCCCGTATCAGGCACAACCGCCACACCATTGCCTTTCGCTTGTACGTCGAGTTTCAACTGTTCCCGCACTACAGCCGTATTCCCGCCCATATCACAAAAATGCACTCCTTTCTCAATTGCAAGCTCGGTAAGGGATAAATTGAAATAATATGGAACGGCACTAATAACGGAATCCGCACGAGAAAACAAATCTTTTATCCGCTCTTTATCCCGCACATCGGCTTGTTCGGGAATACACTTTTCGTCATGCGACAAGGAATTTACAAAATCAACGGTATTTTTTGCCCTCTGAAAATCCACATCGGCAATTATCACGGAGCTTGCATCCCCACGGAGAGACAAATCATAAGCGGCAGCGGCTCCTTGCCGCCCCGCTCCCAGAACAATATAATTATATCTACTGTTCATTCTCCGATTCGGAAGTATCCACTATACGATAATGGCTTGTGATTTCAACGGAATTTCTTAACATTGCTGTAACACCGCAATATTTTGTTTCCGAAAGTTCTATCGCTCTCGCAACGTCCTTTTCCTTTATGCCTTTTCCGTAAACCACAAATTCCAAATCTATTTTAGTGTACACCTTAGGATGTTCGTCCGTTTGTTCCGCTTCTATATTCATTTCGAAAGCTTCCACATTCGCCCTTTTCCTTTGAAGAATTGCCACCACATCGCTTCCCGTGCAACCGGCAAGACTTAGCAACAACAATTCCTTAGGACGAATGGCGGCGTTACTTCCGTGAAATTCCTCGGGACCATCAATCATTACCCAATGATTCGAATCGGTTTTACCTGCCATAGAAAGCCCGCGAACCTGACGAATATAACCTTTAACTAATGTCATCTTAACTCCTTTTTTTATTTAACAATTTTCTACCATTTGCGAGGGTAAGAATAAATTCTCACTGAAAAAGAAAGTGCAAAATTAAGAAAAAATGGCGAGTATTAAAACGGGAGGGGGAACCGGGGACAAAGCCCCGGCTTGTGAGAATATCAATAGGGATAAAAAATGAAAAACAGAAGCGAAAATATTGAGAGTATCCACATTCCCGGTTTAACATCCTTAATTTCTCCCGCAAAGAATTTCGTTACGGGATAAACCACAAAACCGGCTGTCATACCAATTCCCAAATTATAAGTAAAGCTCATAAAAGCGATAATCACAAAGGCGGGAATTAGCTCGCCATAATTTTCAAAATCGAGATTCTTTATAGGGGACATCATCAAAAGTCCCACAATAATTAACGCCGAACCGTAAGCATAATTCGGAATAGCGGTAAGCAAGGGAGAAAAGAAAAGGGCAACCAAGAAAAGCAAAGCGGTAATCACTGCGGTAAGTCCCGAACGTCCTCCGGCTTCTATTCCCGCGGCGGATTCAATAAATACACCTGCAGTTGTTGTGCCCAACAAAGAAGCCACCACTGTGGAAAGGGCGTCGCATAGGAAAGGTTTTCCGACATCGGGTAAATTTCCTTCCTCATCCAAAAGTTTCGCTTTGTATCCCACGCCCAACAACGTTCCCATTGTATCCACAAAGTCCATAACAAGCACAGTAAGTATAACCGCAAAAAATCCCCACGTGAAAGCTCCCGCTATATCGAGTTTAAGAAAAATCGGTTCAAGAGAAGGCGGGGAGCTAATAAGACTTTCCGGCAGGGGAGAAACGCCGAAAGCGAAGCCAATCGCAGCGGTAACAAGAATGCCAATAAGAATGGAGCCGTTTACTTTTTTAATCATCAATATTCCGGTAAACAAAAAGCCGAACAAAGCAAGCAGAATCGTTGCCTCGTGAAAATTTCCCGCTCTTACCGGTGCTCCCGGAGCTCCGAGTGTAACAATGCCCGTTTCATTTAAACCGATAAAAGCAAGGAAAAACCCGATTCCCACTGCGAAAGCAATCTTCATACTTTCAGGGATTGAATTAGCCAACCAGGAGCGAATATTGAACAAAGTAATAATCGTAAAAAGCACACCGCTGATAAAAATAGCGCCCAAGGCAGTCTGCCAACTGTAGCCCAAAACTTTAACGACCGTAAAAGCAATAAACGCATTCTCGCCCATATAAGGCGCAATCGCGAAGGGACGCTTGGCATAAACACCCATCAAGAAAGTTCCGAAAAATGCGGTGTAAATCGTTGCCGCCATCGAAGCACCGAAAGGTAAGCCCGCCGCTTCCAAAATCTTCGGATTCACAATGATAATGTACGCCATTGTAATAAAGGTCGTTATTCCGCCGATAATCTCCCGCTTAAGATTAGTACCCAACTCCTCGAATTGAAAAAATTTAGCAAGCATCTTTCCTCCCCGATTATTCGTTAAATAGCAAATAACGAACACAATTTACGAAAATAGGAGAAATATTTTTAAATAAATTTTCAACGAACTTTCTTATTATCAATGTTCTTTTTATATTGGTTTATAAGTGTTTAATTATTTAGAAAGCCTTTCGTGAGAGTAAAAACCGTAATTCCCAAAGCGTTAGCAAGAAAACTGGTTCTTGAAAGAAGGAGAGAAATTTCCGAAGCGGAGATACGTCGCAAAACGCAAAAGATAATTCAACGTTTACAGGAAGTGGACGAATTCATACACGCCAAAACCGTCCACTGCTACATTGCAAGCAGAGAAGGCGAAATCGACACCCGCATGCTTATAAATTTGATGCAAACTTTGGGAAAAACCATTGTCGTTCCCAAATTAAATCCCGTCTCAAAAACTTTCATGCGTGGATGTTTCACCGGTTGGGACGAATTAATGCTAAACGAAGAAGGCTACTTGGAACCCAAAATAGGTTTCAACGACAATCTCGACGACATTGATTTGATAATCGTTCCCGCCGTGGCGGTATCGATTCACGGTCATAGAATCGGCTACGGAGGAGGATATTACGACAAATTGCTAAAGAATCTCTTTGCGCCCAAAATCGTGCTCGCCCTCGAACTCCAATTATTCGATGCAATCGAATCTTTCCCGAACGACATCAGAGTTGACAAAATAGTTACGGAATTAAGGGTCATAAACACTGCCCTGCATTCGGAAATATAGAATAACTTTTTGCGGGAAAGCGAGCGCAACTCCAGAAAAGAATTACTCCACAAAACTTCCATAAAGAAGTGTTTTTCCCAAAGGCATTACCGAACCTTCCTTCGGCTCGTTCGTAATTCTGAAGAGCTGAATATCCTTTCTGGGAAGCGTGGGAACGTTCATTATATAATAATATTCCTTGTCGTTCTCTTTCGGTAAAATTTCCACAGGTAAAGATTTACCCTCGGTTATTAACCAAAGTTGATATGCTTCGTCTTCCTTAATTTGGGGCGGATTATTTAAAAGCAACACCGCATCACCCGAACGAAAAGAGATATACAATCGCCCCGAAGATTTCGGATAATCTTTTCCACCTTGCAACTCAACAACCGAAATTTCCCTTTCGCCGAGGAATTTCAGCAAGGTTTTATAATCCGTAACCATTTTTTTATTAAGAGCCAAATCCTTTTGCAATTGTTTGATTTGCTTCTCCTTCAGTTGCAAAGCTTCGGTTTGATTTTCAATCTTTCCGCTCAACAAAAAGTAAATCAATCCCGCCGCAATAAGGAAAAGAGCGGCGAAAATCCAACCGAGATTTCTTTTCATAAAACTCTGTTTCGGAACGCTTTCTTCCTTTTTATGAAATACTGGCTCGGATTTCTCCGCCTCGGGTTTCGGTCTCGTTTCCGTTTTCTTTTTGGGAGGAGCATCTTTCGTCTTGGGTTTTCTTTTTTCCCTCTCTTCCGTCTTACGCGCTTCGAAAATTTCTCGTGTATCCAAAGTGGGAGTCAATTGATCAAAATGTGCTTCCGGAATTTCGGGAGAAGGCGGAACCGCCGTTCTCTCCATTTTCTGCGCTTCCAGAGCTTTCCTCTTCTGCTCCTTAATCTTCTCCTTTATCTCATCCTGAAGAGCAATTAATTTCTTGGCTACTTCCGCTTTTATTTCGGGACGTGGTTTTTCAATTTCGAGAATAATAGGAACCAATGCGATAGTATTTTGCAACTCACCCAATTCCTTTAAAGGAAGTTTACCTCCCGCATCATAATATTCCTTGAATTGAATATAATTTTCTCTGTCCAGGCACCCGGCTGCGAAAGCACTTATTATTTCCATTATTTGATTTTCTGCCATCACCCCACCTTAAGACGCGAGAAGATTATCTTTAAGATTTATTACCGCTGTCATTATTTTCTGTCTTACGGTTTCGATAGGAATATTAAGTTTCTTGGAGATTTCCTTAATCGTGTATCCCTCGTAATACGCAAGATGAATCACATATTTTTGAGTATCCGTCAGTCTCGCCAAGGCTTTTTCCATGGCAGGCATTATCTTTCGTGCCGTTTCCAAATCAAGAGAATCTATTTCGGGAGAAAGAAGCGGGAGTATAAAATAATCCTCATATTCATCGTTATAATATGTGGTTTCCGCCGCACTACGCGTCCGCCTGAGTGTATCAACCGCCCTGTTTCGCGCCAAAGTAACAAGCCATGTATAAGGAGAATCGGCTTTGAAATCGTACTTATCTATCTTCCTCCAAATTATGGTAAAGACTTCCAGCAAGATGTTTTCCGCCGTGGTCTCGTCAGGCACAATTTTTTTTATTATGGTATAAAGCAAAGGGGCATATCTATCATATAGCTCTTCAAGAGCGCGAGAATCATACTTCGCTACCTTTCTAATTAACTCATTATCGCTAATATCGCTATATTTCCCCACCTTAGCCGTTAAATTTATTTTTAATTATGTAAAGGTAAAATGAAGGTTTGTAAAAATCAATCGAAGTAAAAAAAACTACGCCTCGTATTTTTTCTTCCAACTATGTTTTTTAATCTGTTCTAATTACTATTACGCATGCTATTTCCAAATTTGTTTGTATGCGAGCAGAGGTTTAAGACTCATTTTATTATATTTGCACCTTGAATCAAAAAGGAAAAAGGAAATGACTTCCAAGGAAATACGACAGCAATTTTTGGATTTTTTTAAAAATAAAGGACATGTGATTGTCCCGAGCGCCCCCGTTATACCTTACGACGACCCGACTTTGCTCTTTACAAATGCCGGGATGAACCAATTCAAAGATATTTTTCTCGGGAAAGGGAAAAGAGATTACAAACGAGCGGCGGACACTCAAAAATGCATTCGCGTAAGCGGTAAACACAACGACCTGGAGGAAGTCGGGCATGACACTTACCATCACACTTTCTTCGAAATGTTGGGTAATTGGTCTTTCGGAGATTATTACAAGGAAGAAGCCATCGTTTGGGCATGGGAGCTTTTAACGGAAGTTTGGAAACTACCGAAAGAAAGGCTCTGGGCTACCGTTTTCCGAACGGACGACGAGGCTTATGAAGTCTGGAAAAACAAAACGGACATCAATCCGAAGCACATCCTACGTTTTGACGAAAAAGACAATTTCTGGGAAATGGGCGATACGGGACCATGCGGTCCTTCTTCCGAAATTCATATAAATCTAAGCGCCGATTACGACAATCCCGAATGGGTAAACGCCGGTGACCCGAGATGTATAGAACTTTGGAATTTGGTATTTATTCAATACAACAGAGATAAAGAAGGCGTATTGCACGAATTGCCACAAAAACATGTGGACACGGGAATGGGTTTTGAACGGTTGGTTGCGGTATTGCAAGGAAAACTCTCCAATTATGATACGGATATTTTTGTCCCTTTACTCGAAGCCATAGAAGAATTAAGCGGAGAAAAATATCGAGGCGAAAATAATCAAGTTGCAATGCGCGTAATTGCGGACCATATCCGTACGCTCACCTTTGCAATTGCCGATGGTGCCAGCCCGGGCAATGAAGGGAGAAGTTACGTCCTGCGTCGAATTCTAAGGCGTGCGGCACGATACGGACGTAAAATAGGCTTAACCGAACCTTTTCTCTACAAACTGGTAGAGATAGTGATATACAAAGCTGGCGGAGGAATGGGAGAAGTTTTTCCGGAAATCAAACAACACCAAGCATCCATTGAAAAAATTATCAAGGCGGAAGAAGAAAGTTTTAATGTAACACTCGACCGCGGGCTTACTCTGTTCGAACAAGTGGCAAAGGAGATAAGCTCCGTCGATACCGAATCCGTCATTAAGGAATTAACCTCGTTCAAAAATAAAATAGAATCTTTCGGCAATAAAGAAATACTCGAAAAATATAACGAAATAATCAAAAACAAAGATAAATTCACTTTGGAAAATCTCGGCAAAGAGCTGTGGAAACTTGCCGAAAAAGCCAAGGAAATACAGCACGAAGAAATAAGAAAACTCCTCTTTGCCGCCGCACGCAAAGCAAATAAGTATATTTCCGGTGAACACATTTTCAAATTGTATGACACCTACGGATTTCCCACGGACCTTGTCGAATTAATGGCGCGCGAGAAAGGACTGAAAATAGATTTCGAAAAATTCAACGAATTAATGGAACAACAAAAGACACGTGCGCGGGAATCCACAAAGAAAAAAATCGCAGGCGCTTACGATTCCGACGAAATCGAAAAAGACCTAAATATAGATTCGCTCCCCGAAACCGAATTCACCGGATACGATTCGTTCATGACTACATCGAAAATCCTCGCTACCGTGGACAAGGACGGGAAAACATTTCTCGTCTTCGACAAATCACCTTTCTACGTGGAAGCAGGCGGGCAGGTAAACGACGAAGGCTTTGTAAACGTCGGTGAAAATTACTTCGAGGTAATTGATTTATTAAAGATAAAAAACCGTATAATTCACGTCGTTTCCAACGACAAAAATTATCGTTTCGAAATCGGCACAAACGTGTTTTTACGAGTCAACGAGAAAATACGCTGGGACATTATGCGGAATCATTCCGCCACGCATTTGCTCCACGCCGCCTTACGTAAAATTTTAGGCACGCACGTAAAGCAAGCAGGTTCATATGTGGGCGCCGATAGGCTCCGTTTCGATTTTTCCCATTTTCAAAAAGTAACAAAAGAAGAACAAAGAAAAATAGAAGAAGAAATAAACTCCGTAATCCGAAAAAACATTCCGATGACGCATCACCGCGATATACCCTTTGACGAAGCAAAAAAAATGGGCGCGCTTATGTTTTTCGGGGATAAATACGGAGAGCGCGTAAATGTGGTTCAGTTCGGGGATTACTCCATGGAATTCTGCGGAGGAACGCACGTGCGCAACACTTCCGAAATTAACATGTTCAAAATCACCCAGGAAACAGCCGTAGCAAGCGGAGTAAGAAGAATAGAAGCGGTAACAGGCTTCGGAGTAGAAAAATACATTTATGAAAAAGAAGCCGAATTGGAAAAAGCCGAAAAGAAAATCTCCGAACTAACAAGCGAAAAGAAAAAGCTGGAGAAAACAATTTCCGAACTCGAATTGAAATCGAAATTAGGTTCAATTGAAAAACTGCTGACAAAGAAAATCGACGTTTCCGGTGTCGCCGTTTACGCCGACGAGATAAAAGCGAATGACATGAACGAATTAAAATCATTCGGGGATGAATTGCGCAATAAAATGAAAAGCGGAGCAGGATTGCTCGTCGCAAATTTCGGAGAGAAGGTGGGAATGGTCTGCGTAGTCACCGATGATTTGATAAAAGAGAAAAAATTACTCGCCGGTAAATTGGTTGGCGAAGCGGCAAAAATAGTCGGCGGTGGCGGTGGCGGAAGACCGCATCTGGCAACGGCAGGCGGGAAAAATACAGACGACATTCAAAAGGCTATAGAGGCTTTCCCGCAAATAGTAAAAAACTCATTGAGTTGATTCACCCCAAATTTTGCACCATCCACTCATGAAGCGGGAGCACATCCTTGAATATTTCGAAAGAAAATTCGAAGATATCTTTCCCCCTCAGCTCTTCAATCTTTCCGCTTCTTCCCGAATAAAGCCCTCCGAAAAGCAGTAAATCTTTGGAAAAACATTCTTCCCCGAAACCTCGCGGAGTTTGTTTGAAAATTTTCTCGCCCACCTCATACCCCTTTCGATTCAAAGAGTCAATTGCGTTCTGTAAATCGCTACCGCTACGTTCGTCGCAAACCCGATTTCGGAAAAGTTTCAATTGCTCCTTACCGAAACGATAAACACCCGCTCCAATCAAATACTCTTTCGGTTCCACTTGAAAATAGAAACCGGAACATTCTTTTTTCGTCCTCGTCCCTTCCCAAATTATTATACCGAGATGAGTCTTATACGGCGGCGCCCCTTTCGAAAAACGAGCATCTTTGTAAATACGAAAAATCGACTTATCAACTTTCGGAATAGCCACAAAATTCTCGGAAAGCTCCTTTAATTTTAATCCCATAATTTGAACAAAAGCTTGGGCGGGTTTAAGAAACATTTCTTCGTATTCTTTTTTGTGAGAATGGAACCATTCCCGATTATTATTTTTCGAAAGCAATTCCAAATACTTGGCGGTCTCAAAAGGAAAATTTTCCAAATAGGTCAATTCGACATCCATTTTACTTCCTCTTATTTTTCAATTTTGAATTTAGAAAGCAAAATAACAAAAGGGAGGGAGAAAAACGCCGTAAAGCCTACTATTTTGTACGTTGTCAAAAGTCCGAGAACATCGCCCAACAATCCTACGAGGAACACCGCCGCGCCGCCAATTCCGAAATTGAGCGTGATATAAAGTCCATTAACAAAGGCGGGACGGAGAGAGGCGTTATCGTTAACTATCGCAAGAATAACGGGCGTGGAGCCGAAAATAAAAACCCCCAACAAAAGCAAAATGGGGATAGCAAATTCTCTCCCTGCAAAATTAAATGCAATCATCAAAAAAGGAGCAACGACGGCAATAATCAAAAGGGTTTTCCGTCTTCCTATTTTATCCGAATAAGTTCCGGCAAGGAAAGAACCGAATGCGCCGGAAATTTGCAACGCCGTAAGGGAAATTCCGCCCGCCCACAAGCTCTGCCCTTTCATAGTGATAAAAGTCGGCAAAAAAGCAGTTAAAGCTCCCTTTAGCAAGGCAAGAAAAAACGTAACACCGGCAAGAGTAATAAACAAAGGGGTTATCTCCCGCAATGTATCTTTTACCTTTTCGATTTCCTTTTCGTTATCCTTTCCCTTTTCTATCTTAACATTTCTTAACCTCACAAAAAGGACAATCGAGGTAATCACACCGAACGGTATCAAACGATATGTTCCCTCAAGTCCCCATAAAGAAACAGCGCCAAGAATCACAAGTGGCGAAACACTCCTTGCAATCTCGCCTCCGACCATAAAAAAGCTCATTCCCTTACCGATTCTATCGCCCGAAACATTTTTAATCACCACCGGTCCCGGCACATGAAACATCGAAGCGCCAAAACCCATAAACAACAAAAGTATCATAAGCACGGTATAATGAGGAGCAATGCCCAAAAGGCTCATACTCACGGCGGTAATCGTCGGAGCTATTGCGAGCAAATATTTTACGGAGATTTTATCGGCGGCTAAACCCACCAGCGGATTCAAGAGGGAAGGGATTCTTTGGATAAGAGAAAGCACACCCGCCAAAGAAAGGGACATATTAAGTTTTTCAATAAGAAGCGGAAGTATAGGGGCAAGGAAAGAAGAAAAAACATCATGAACAAAATGCCCGAAGGAAACAGTTAAAACATCCGCCAGACGAAATTTTTCTTCCTTACCCCTCAAATCCGATTTCACCAATCACCTAATTTCATAAATATTATTATCTCTAAAAGAATCGGGGATATGCTTGTCGCCCAACAATACTTTCGCAACCTTTTTATTCGTTACAAATTTTATCGTTACCGCTTTATCACCCTTAGCCCACACATCGGCTTTCAATTCTTTTGTTTGCACCTCACCGTCGGCAAAAACCAAAGAGACCTTTACCCGCGTAGGCACATTACCCAGCTTGGCTATTTTTACCTTCACTTCATCTTTGTTTACAGTCACCGATTCAATGGCAAGGTCGGGATAACCGTATTCAAAGAACCAGGGCTTCCAAAACCAATCAAGATTTTTCTTTGCAACATCGTTAATTGTAAAGAAGAAATCATACGGCAAAGGATGTTTGCCATGCCAACGTTGCATATAAGCAAGAAGCGCTTTTTTGAACAACTCCCGTCCCAACAAATTTTTCAGTTCCATATACGCGCATGCGGGGCGATTATAAAAAGCTATTCTGCGATACTTTCCTCTGTTCATATAGGAAAGCACAATGGGAGGCAGTTCCGCTTCTTTTCCCGCGGCATTTTCGTAACGCGAGACAATCCCGCTCCAATAATCATAATCCGGCTCGAAACCCGCAATTATTTCAGTCGGGAAGAACGTCGCCCAGCCCTCGTCCATCCACGCGTATTTTCTCTCGTTAGTCCCCATAATAAAAGGGAAATAAGTATGGGTAATTTCATGAGCTATCAAGCCTATTGTTCGCGGTCTTAATGAAGGCGCACCGTCGTCTGCCATCATAGGGGTCTCCATTCCCCCACCGCTTTTCTTATTGCAAAAGGTCGTATGATGAGAATAGGGATAATGAAAGCCCGGCAAGTCGTTGGCGAGATAACCTATAGTGGCGCGAGCGAATTGAGCGCCTTCGTCATAATTCGGTGCGCCGTCTTCATAAACGACGCTTGTTAATGCTCGCCTACCGGTGGAGCTATCCACAATCACACTTGCACCGTCCCACAAATAATTATCGCTAACAGCGAAGGAGACATCGGTAACATTTTTCGCTGAAAAGTGCCATACATTCTTAGGGCGATGAACCGTTACGCTTTTTGCCTCCCGCTCCTCCTTCGTAATTATATGAACCGTTTCGTCGCTCCGTTTCGCTTTCTCCAACTTTGCCAAAATCTCCTTACTATAAACCGAATCGGGATTCATCAAATCCCCCGTCGCCCAGATGGTAAAATTATCCGGCACGGCGATTCTGAAATCGAAATCGGAGAAGTCGTTATAAAACTCCACGCTCCCCGAATAATCCAACACGTCCCAACCGTCCACATCATCGTAAACACTTATCTGCGGATACCAATAACTAACGAACATATCGCCCTCGCCATAATCTCCCATTCTCAATTGAATCACCGAAGGAATTTTAAAATGCCATTTAAATTTTATAACAGCCGAATCTTTAGGCATAAGAGGTTTTGTAAGATGAATAAATAAATTCGTAGAACCGAAGGAGACATCCTTGCTTTCCACACTCAAATCGAGCGTATCGCCGTTAACCTCAATAAATTCAAGGACATCCCCGTCCGTAAATCCCAACTTATTGAAAAGCCAATCGCGTGTGGCTTCGGGCTTGAAGATGTTTTGATAAAGCCTTACCACTATAAGTCCGAGAGTATCGGGACTATTGTTAAAATATTTTACGGTTTCCCGCCCTTTCAAAATCGAGCTATCGGGAAAAAGCTCCGCAGAAATATTATAAACCGATTTGTTCTGCCAATAATTTTTGCCGGGAGTTCCGTCATAATTTCGAATACCGGAATCGTAAGATGCCTTTACATTCAACGGCAAATAGAGCGAAGAACTTTGTGCCAGAAGCATACCTCCAAAAACAAAAATTGTTAAGAAGAAAAATCTTTTCATCTTCAGCCTCGCGACTTATTAAATTCATTTTCAATTACAATTTTCTAAATCCCACAAACACCGTTTTCTCACAATCCTCTATAAAAATGAGATGTTATTCTAACCTAAAACACTACACTACTCCAAACCAAAGTCTTCTTTCTTCCAGACTTCCTTTTCGGAAAGCCCCTTACAGAGAACAAATTCAAGCTCGTCGCGTTTGAAGCATTGCTGGTCACTCATCTTTTCCAGCAACTCACGAAAATAGCCGCGGGTAACATAATAATTACCTAAATCGAAATAATCGTTAAGCACACTCATTATTTGCGTGGCATGGTCAGTTCGGAAGCTACCCGTAATAGCATCCCGCCAATCAATATTTTTCCAAAATATTTTTTTGGTTACATAGATCGCCAGATGAACTTCCGGCAGGGGAAAACCTTCACGAAAACGCTCGCGTCCCAACTCTATAAAATACTTTTCACTCTCCTTGTAATCCCCGCCAGATTCAAGCCATTGTGCAAGTTTAGCAAATAAAATTCCGGCTCTGCGTTTAATCTCGTCTCTCTCAAATTTCTGATAGGTTTTAAAAAATTCGCTTGCTTGGACTTCGTCCGCCCATTGATTAGCCATAGGGTCAATATTTTCCCTAATAGTCTCCAACAATTTCTTGTAAACCATTTTTTCTCCTTCACGAAAATTCGTGATATTTTTTCAAAGACATGTAACAAATTTATTTTTGATTAGTCTAAAGTCAAAACAATCGGGAGAAACAATGCAAAAAATATTCACTTTGCTTTTTGCAATTTTCATTTTGACAAACGCCGCTTTCGGACAGGCAAAAATCATTCACTTAAAGAAAACCGACAAGAAGATAATCATAGACGGCATAATAGAAAACGCGTGGCAAGAGGCGGATTCCACGAGCGACTTTGTGGAATTTCAGCCATATCCTAATTCCACGCCTCAAAGAAAAACGGTAGCGAAATTACTCTCGACGGAATCCTCGCTTTATTGTCTTTTCGTATGCTACGACGATCCCGCAGAAATTCAAGCGAACAGTGGAATGTTAGACGAGCGCACGGGAGACGCCGTTTCAATAATGCTGGATACCTTCGGAGATAAGCGCACGGCTTACAAATTCGGCGTCTCGGCTTCCGGAGTAAGAAGCGACTGTCGATTACTCGACGACGCACGAAATCGTGATTATAGTTGGGACGGCATCTGGTTCGCCTCCTCGAAAATTTACAGCTGGGGTTATGCGGTCGAAATTGAAATTCCGTACAAATCCATACAATACGACGAGAAGCTTTTTGCATGGGGCTTGGACTTCGACCGCTACATTCCTCACTTACACGAAGACATTTATTGGATAAGCTATGCAGAGAACGAGGGACAGCGCATATCGAAATTCGGTTCGTTGATTTTCGACGGCTTCCGCCCCAAAATTCACGGCTTGAGTTTAGAGGTCTATCCCGTGGGTATTACAAAAGCCACTTACAACATCGAAGGCAAATATGACTGGCAAAGCGATGCGGGATTGGATATATTTTACAATCCTTCTCCAAAATTAACTTTGCAGATGACCTTCAATCCCGACTTTGCACAGGTGGAAGCCGACCCCTACAACTTTAACATTTCGCGATACGAAAGTTATTTTCAGGAAAGACGCCCTTTCTTTACAGAAGGACGAGAAACTTTTACAGCCGCGGGAAAACTACGCAATATGGGTTTCTACCGACCGTTGGAGCTTTTCTACTCAAGGCGCATAGGTAAAAAATTGCGGGACGGCTCGGAAACACCGTTGTTATTCGGCACAAAAGCATTCGGTAGAACCAAAGGCTTTGAATACGGCGCTTTGATAGCTTTAACAGGCGAAAAAGAATATTCCTATGGCGGAAACAAATATGTTGAAAAACGTGCGACATTCGGAGCGGCAAGAATCAAAAAGCAAATTTGGGGTAATTCCTCCGCCGGAATCCTCTTTGCAGGCAAGCACGAAGAAGGGCATAATTACGGCGTAGTGGACATAGACGGTGCTTTTAGAAAATCGGATTGGCAACTTGCATATCAGATTGCCCGCTCGTTTAAAGACTCGAAAGGAGATTTTGCAATATCCACAGGCTTTTCACAAATCAAAAGCTCATGGTTTAACCTTGCACAATTTCGTTATATAGGAAAGAATTTCGATGTAAGTCAAATCGGTTTTGTCCCGTGGAGAGGTTCCGCAAATTTCACATACGGTGGCGGTCCCCGTTGGGTACCTCGCAAGGGAAGTGTTCAATCCGTTATGCTTTTTGGAGTTGCTATGCTGGAATACACCGACGAGGACGCTTACACGGACAGACAATTAGGTGGGGGAATTTCCGTGCAATTCCGAAATATGGCTGGTATAAACATAACATTTCTATTAGGACGTTCAAAGGATCTTAACATAAAATACAACAGCTTCTTAGCACAATTTTCAACTTACTACTTTGGAAATCCCAAATATCACGGCAATTTTAACATCGCTTATTCCAAAACGTATAATTTTCGGCGAGGATACGCCGGGGGACTCGTCAGCGCCAATGTTTTCGGGGAGTTCAAACCTTTTGTTTTTCTAAGCCTCGGCACTTCGGCGGATATTTTTATCGAATTAAAACCGAACGGAACAACCGAGGAAATCACATATAACTCCCGTCCGTTCTTTTCGCTTACTCCCTTTAACAATTTGAACTTGCGACTTTACGTGGATAATGTTTTTCTTCGCTCCTCTTCGAAATTAGAACAAATCGTTTTGGGTTTTCTTTTCAGTTACAATTTTTCTCCCAAAAGTTGGATTTACTTTGCAATCAACGAAGTGGGACAAAGAATCGGCGAATACGACGAGAACGGCAATTTGATTTCACCCCTTGCAATGAAAACCACGGACCGCGCTGCAGTGTTCAAAATAAAATATCTTTACTATTTTTAGGTATGTACAAATTTAAATTCATTGATCATCCAGCGGATATAGCGGTTATAATCGAAGCGGATTCGCTCGAAGAATTATTCAGAGCCGCTTTCGAAAGTTGGCGCGAAGCCGTGGCGGAAGAAACCCCCGAAAGCAAAAAGGAACGCACGATTATATTAAAAGAAAGCACGGCAGAGGAGTTATTGGTCTCTTTCCTAAGCGAAATAAATTTCCTGCTACAAGCAAAAAAACAAATTGCCAATACGCTAAAGGAGATACAAATCGAACATGTAAAAGATGTTCTTTCTCTATCCGCAAAAATTCATATCTTATCCCTCGAGGAGCACTCCGTACATCTCAAAGAAGAAATAAAAGCAATTACCTTTAGTCAACTCAAGATTGAACAAAAAGGCAACTTACTTTCCGCACGCTTGATTTTCGATATTTAAAAACACTAAAAATCTCCTCGTAGCCAATCCAAACACTTCATCACCGCTTAACTCGTTTTCACTTGAGCAGAACCATCTTCCTAGTAGCGACGTAATCGCCCGCTCTCAAAGTATAAAAATAAACCCCACCGGGGAAATTTCGCGCGTCAAAACGTACCGTATAATTACCCGGCAACTGCTCAGCATTCACAAGCGTGGCGATTTTTCGTCCCAATACATCATAAACATCCAATCGAACATGTAAAGCCAATGTGCCGAGGGAATTCGGAAGAGAATATTTTATAGTAGTAGTCGGATTAAAAGGATTAGGATAATTTTGGGAAAGCGCAAAATCCATTTCTCTTGCATTCCCCTCTTCTACGGAAGTGTAATGAATCGATCGGACATCTCGAAGTATCCATATATCGGGGTCAAACTTCAATGCGGAAGGACGACCTTTTATCTCAAAAGAAAAACTTTGGGAAGCCAGAGCCTCGTTCATCACCGTCAAAGTCGTATCTCCCGAAGAAGTCAATAAACGAATTTGAACGGGCATTTTAAAATAACGGGGATTTGTTCCTTTCTCCTGCTTAATCGTAACAAACACATTGTAGTATCCGTTATTTCCTTCGGCATAGGTCCAATCCACGGAATATTTCGGGTAACCTTCTCCGTAAATCCATTCTTTGAAGAAATAATCCAAGTCCATATTGGCAACTTTTTCCACATCCGCTTGAAAATCCTCGGTTACGGCAACACCGTATTTCAAATGAGGGTCATTCGCATATGAATAAAGTGCCTTGAAGAAAAGGCTATCTCCCAAGATTCCCCGCAACATGTGCAAAACC
Source organism: uncultured Melioribacteraceae bacterium (assembly GCA_964611145.1). Lineage (GTDB taxonomy): Bacteria > Bacteroidota > Ignavibacteria > Ignavibacteriales > Melioribacteraceae > WFQV01. Next base: position 41,561 of record CAZSYM010000006.1, on the reverse strand, counting down.
ATTGCGGATTTCAAATAACTTCTTTTATAATTAAAAATTTGATACACGCTCCCAATATCTTGCACCCAAATTGTTCCCACGGCTCCTTTTGCGCCATATCTTTCGGCATCGGGCATGCGGATAAACTCGTGTCGGACATAATCCTGATAAGCATGAAATCCTCTGAGATGTTCGATATAAAGAGCTTGGCAATACGTGGCGAAACCTTCGTTAAGCCAGATATGATGCCAATCCTTACACGTAATCATATCCCCGAACCATTGATGCGCCAACTCGTGGGAAATCAATTCCCTCGTCCAGCTTTCGCTTCGGAAACCGTTGTCATCTCCAATGGAGGTAATGGTTTGATGTTCCATACCCCCGCCCCAGCCGAATTCCGCATGTCCGTATTTTTCTTTCAAAAAAGGATACATTCCGAACTTGCTCGAATAAAAGGCTATCATCTCGCCCGTTTCTTTCAATTTCGGTTTCAAATCGTCGGTCAAATGTTCTTTATACATGAAATGGCGTATAATCATCGAATCCGTATCGGAGTATTTGAAATAACTATCATACTCGGCATAGTTTGTCATAGCAAGAGAAATCAGATATTGCGCAATCGGATAATGATTTTTCCACTTATAAGTTTTCGTTCCGTCATGATTATCAATCACGGCTTCCAAAGTACCGTTCGAAACGGAAACAAAAAAGCTATCGGCTGTAATCCAAACTTCGGAAGAATCCGCTTTGTCCGCCGGGGTATCTTTAACGGGAAACCAATCGCTTGCACCGTAAGGCTCGCTGAGCGACCAAATTATCGGGTCGCTCGTAGCGAAATGAGTGGTAAATTCAAAACTTTCGAAACCCGAACTTCCCGGTGTACCATGATAATAAACATCCACCGCGAATTTTTCTTCGCCTCCGATTTTCCTCGGCAAAGTAATTTCAATTTTATCATTGTAATGACGCGCTTCTGTTCTCTTTCCCTCCGTTGTTACGGAATCGAGAGTAAGAACGTCCTGCATATCCAGGAAAAAACTTTGTAAGGAATCTTTTGTCGCCCGACCTTCCACTCGCACTATACCGGAAATATAGCGCCTGTCGTAATCCAGATAAAGATTCAAACGGTAGAAAGTAACATCAATATTCGAATCTCCCGGATACATCGGTTGGGATATAAAATTCTTATGCGCCTTTGCTTCGGAAAGCGCTATTTTTTCAATTCCGCTTTGAGCATAAGAAACCACCGACAGCAAAAGCAAAACAAAAATAAAACTTCTTAATCTTTTCAATTCTTTTCCTCCTGTTTTTTATCCGAAGGTTCGGAACACAATTCCACCAGAACGCCATTTACAGATTTGGGATGAAGAAAAGCTATTTGCAATCCTTCCGCACCTTTTCTGGGTTGGGTATCAATCAATCGGAAATTCTTATCCGAAAGCTCCGAGAGAGACTTCTCTATATTTTCCACTTGAAAAGCAATATGATGTAATCCCTCGCCTTTATTGGCAACGAATTTTGCTATTGTGCTTTCTTCGGAAGTGGCTTCCAAAAGCTCTATCTTTGTTTCTCCCACACGGAAAAAAGCCGTGCGCACCTTTTGGTCTTCCACTTCTTCAATCGCATAACATTTCACGCCCAGAAGATTCTCGAAAAGTTTCACGGAGTTTTCCAAATCTCTCACGGCTATTGCGATATGTTCGATTTTGTTGACTTTCATTTTTAAAAACCATTTTTTGAAATTAAGAAAATAAAGCCCGCCGAACAATTAAACAAATCACAACGCACGAAAACCGCTTTTCCAAACAGGCATTCCCAAAACCACATTTTTATAAAAATAAAATATTTATATTTGCGAAAATTCAATTTAAATATTATGTTAAGAAGTGAAATTTCCAGCGACAAGGACTTTATTTCCCCCTACGGGAGGAATTAGATATAAATTTCAAAACAACTAAAGGCAAAAAAATGTTTAGGTTCCTTGTCCTTGTCGGTCTCCTCTCGCTCTCCTCCTTCGCTCAAAATCGTTACGTGGATTCACTGTTTCAATGCGAATTATCGCATGCAAATCTAACTTATGCAACAGCACCCGCTTTGAATTCCCCCTACGCAGGCGAAAGCGTAACCCACTCCGAAAACTTGAAGATGGATATTTACGAACCGATGGGAGACACGCTTGCATATCGTCCGCTTTTAATAGTAGCCCATGGCGGAGCGTTCGTAAGCGGCACAAAAGAAAACGAAGACATGGTCGCTTTCTGCCAATTGTTTGCAAAAAGAGGCTACATAACAGCTTCAATTGAATACAGAATGGGAATGAATCCCGCCAGTAAAATAAGTGCGGAAAGAGCCGTTTACCGCGCTATTCAGGACGGCCGCGCCGCGATAAGATTCTTAAAAGAGAAAGTCAACGATTATCGAATCGACACGAACAATGTTTTTCTTTTGGGAAGTAGCGCCGGTGCATTTATCGCTCTTCACAATGCATTCATGAACAAAGAGCAGGAGCGTCCCGCCGGTACTTATGCAATCAGTCATTTCCCTCCCACTCTCGACGATGGTCCCGACTTGGGCGGACTCGATGCCATAGCTTCCCAATACGCTCATTCGGCAAGAGCAAAAGCCATCGTTTCTCTCTGGGGAGCTTTACAGGATACGGTGTTAATTCAACCCGAGGACGGAATAATTCCCGTTCTGCTAATCCACGGTACGGACGATAAAATAGTTCCTTTCGACGTCGGTTCCCCGTTCAACATTTCTTCCTTTCCTCCCACTTACGGCAGTAAGCCCATTTCCGAAAGGCTCGAACATTTGGGTTTTCCATACGAGAAATACTTTGTACAAGGCGCAGGACATGAATTCTACGGCGTTCTCAACGGACAATGGGCACCCGCTCCGAATGCCTATTGGGATACCGTTGTAACGAAAACCACACGCTTTCTCTGGCTACAGCACAAGCCGACAATAGATTCCATAAACGTGAGTACGGCGGAAGATACTGCCAAATTCTCCGCCTTTGGCAAGGGAATAATAAAATGGGTATGGGACTTCGGAGATGGGACCACAGGCAAAGGGCAAAATGCAATTCATGTCTATAATTCTCAAGGTACTTTTACCGTCAAAGTAAAAGCGCTCAACAGAATTATGAGTTGGGATACAACATCCGTCCAGGTAAGCATCCTTGCCATAGGCATAAAAGAGCAATCCACAATACCGTCTTCTTTCGAATTGAATATTTATCCGAACCCGTTCGGAGCCGAGAACGGTTTGGCTACCGTCGAATATTCCTTGCCCGCACAAGCATCTCGAAACGGTTCGCCCCACGGAAAAGTTACGCTTGATATTTACGATGTCTTGGGTAGAAAAATCACAACTCTCTTTAACGGAATTCTCCCAAGCGGAAAACACGTTGTAAAATTTAACGCGGCAAATTTACCCAGCGGCATTTACTTCTGCCGATTGAACTATAACGGCTTGATTTCCACAAGAAAATTTGCCGTCATTAAATAAACAGAAATTAAAATAATCTTGGGGTAAATAATGCGCCTTGTTAACAAGTTAGGTGTTTTTTTCCTTTTGAATTTCTCCATTCTCCTTGCTCAGAACTCCCATTGGAAAGTTTTTGAAATGTACGTCTCCGCCGGAAAAGTTGCCGTCCTTTCGGCGCCGGAGGAAGGAGCCAAGACAAAAGGATTTGTTTATTACAGGGACAAAATTTTAATCGTTCGAGACCAACGACTTCCCCTCCCCTTCGGCTGGGAAAGAATTGTTTTTCCGCAGCAAGGTTATGTTCAAACAAAATCCTTAATATCACCGAAAGAAAAACGAGCCCTCGACGTTCGCTTTGGAAACAAGCCGGAAGAAATCCCCGAGTGGAAAACAGCGATAGGCATATGCACAAACGAATTTTCATTTGTCAAAGCCTCACCGTTTAACGCTTCGGAAACCGTAGGGTTTCTCAAGGAAGACGATCCCGTGTTGATTCTTTTAGAAAATGACATGCGTCAAGGATTATGGCTAAAAACCCTTTATCCGTATTACGGTTTTGTCAAACGTTCGGCAATAGCACTGGGAGGAAACGAAAGACGTTTGAGCATCGGCATATTTTATGCGCCTCTCAGCATTCCCTACGAAAAAAATATGGAAAACCTTAAAAATCCCTTCGGCGCTTTTATAATTTACGACAAGGCTTCATGGCTGTTCTCCCCAGGCATAGGGCTAACAATAGGACAATCCCACTTAAAAACGTACATTCTTAAAACCGACTTCGCTTATCTCTTCACAAATTTAAATTTCCTTTCCATTTTCAATTCGCATCTTGAATTTTTCGGTACAGTTGCCGCAGGGTACTGGTTCGGAAGTTTTCAAAACACGAAATATCCTCAGCTAACCAAGTATTTCCCTCTTTTAAAAACAAGCGGATTCGCCTACGGCGCCGGGGGAGGTTTTTCAATAAACTTTTCGAATTTTCTGCTCGGCGCTCAATATCTATTTTGGAATACTCCCAAAACTGCTGTCTTCGGGGAAGAACCGAAACCCGGCGATTTCTCCAATCAGTACAAACTTTTCCCGGGCTCAAATCAATTAAACGTGTTTTTAGGATATAGAATTAAAATTTAAGGAAATAAAAATGTCCGCTAAATCAAAAAACATATTAGTTTTGATTTTTCTCATTGCTCCTCTTTTATTTTTTGCCGGTTGCACGAAGGAAAATTTCGTCGAACCGATTGATCCGTTCCAGGCAAAACCGTTGCAACCCGATGCACCGCAATTTCAATTGGGCACAGGGACCAATGCGCTAATCTTAAAAGCCAATAAAGAGAACATCGCCTCCGAAACCGATAGTCTGGTTAGAATCAAAGGCGCCCTATTCGTGGAAAACTCAAAATACGGCGATATTCGACTTAGCAATGGCGACTTCGAACTAATAAACTCGGGCAATAGCGGTGATAATATATTTAACAATTTCAGAGGTTACGCGGTATTGAACATTCCACAGGAAGGCTTTTTCCAATATCTAAACTTCCCCGAAATGATTGCAATGCCAATCGGATTAAAAAAGGGAAGCGAGTTCGAAACCGAAAGTTTCAACTGGCCTGTCAATGAAGACCGTTATTATTTCTATTACGAGAATCCGAATCCTTTTCCCATAAACATTTCTTCCTCGAAACTGGAAAACATAAAGAAAATAGCGATTGACCCGACCGATCCTTATTTCTTCGCCTCCGGCGATATTGAGGGGACAAAGCTCGGAGATTTATCCGATGTAGGTTTTGCATTCTCGGCACAGGGACTTATTCCTTTTTCCCCTCTCGTATCGCTTAAAAAGATGCCGATAGAAGGCTTTTACGGCAACATTTATTTGAGCGGCACGATCCCAATCGGAGATTATCCGGTTTCCGTATCCGCCGAGGGAGTTTTAAAATTCACTTCCGACGAAATGGACGACGCTAAAAATTTCTTCGAAGGAAGAAACTCTGATTTCGCCTTGGGATTGAACGGGCAAGTCAATTTTGACAACGAGGCGCTTGATTGGATGGGCATCGAGGTGGTATTGGGGCAAGCCACGCTCGTCTTTGCAATGGACAGAAGCGGGAAGACCCTACTAAAATTCGCAGGCATAAGAGAAGACCCGCCTATGAGCGTTAGCGATTTTCTCAAATCAATAATAACAAAGGATTATGATTTTCTCGATTACCTCGCCCCTTATCAAACGAAAGAAGTATTCTACGGTTCGATAGGAAACGAGCTTTCGGATTGGAAAATGGGATTTAAGTTCGAAAGCAAATTGAACCTTCCCAACGACTTCTCTATTGATATGGGACATGTTTATCTTTACTTGGACCCCACTATAATGAATTTCGAGGGCGAAGTGGTGCTTGCCGGTTTTAGCCACATAGGGATGAAAGGAACGGTCGAAATGAACGGAAATTTTGCTCTTACCGGCTATGCAAAAGCAGGTTTTTCAGCCTCCTATAAAGCACTCTCCCTTAGCTTTCAATTGGGCGTGGATGTAACACTGGCACATCGGGACGGAGTGGTAAGCTTCGAGGGTAATTTTACAATGAGCGGTAAGGCAAGCCTGGACATAAAAGTTGGCACGCTCACCGCGAGCTTTACCATTCACGGTTCTTGCAAAATTGCCTCGGATGGTTCCTTCAAACTTTGTTTCTCCATCGGTATAGGCGATTTTGGATTCGATGTTTGCCTTTCCTTCAACGCTCAACAGGCAAAAATACAAGGCAAGAATTATCATCCCGAAATGCATTACAAAGAAATACCATTGGAACAAGTTCCCATACAAAACAGATTTCCTGCCGAAAAAAGCATGAAATAAAAATTAAGGAGAAATAAAAAGTGCTTAGAAAAATCGTTTTCGGAGCTTTAACAGTTTTGTTGATTTTACTTTCGCAAAAATGTAAAACCGTCGAGGAAGAACCGGATTATACATATTCCATCGATTCCGTCTGGTGGGCGGATTCCATCGATGCAAACGGCGACGGCTATACTTCTTATCGAAAACTCTATTTCGACGTGCGCCTGAAGGAAAACGTCTCACGGGATATTATAGCCCGAGTCTTTTACAAATTAAAAGAAGCCAGCGATTTTTCTTTCTATGCTTACTCCGAAAAGAGCGTTGCACAGGGGAACAACATACCGAACATCCTCTCCGTATCCATTGGCAAACCCCACAAGGAATTACCCCGCGGTCTTTATGAATTTAAGATAGAAATCGTCGAAGCGGGGAAGTCCCGACTGGAAGCCGCGACGGGAAAACAAGACAGTATCGTCCTGTGCAATAACGCCTTCGAGCCGTCGGAAAGCGACAACAATTATTCCATGAAAATTTACTGGCAAAAGCAATGCGATTACGACCAGGACGGCTATTGGAAAAACGCCTTCCTTGTTATTGACGCTAACAACGACGCGGATATAACAAGCTCCATGAAAGCAAAAGTTTACATGAAACCTTCGGATTCTCTTAACTATCCTTTGCAAAATCCTTTGGCGGATTTGGCTTTCTCCATTACGAACTCCTCGGCGAACGATACCGTTTCCGTTCCCGTCGGCTTTAGCCCTAATGACTTGGAACATGGTGAATACGACTTCCGCATCGAATTATACAAAGTAGCCTCCCTCGATAGAACAACTCTTGTGGGAATTGCGGATAACAACAATACTCCAGAGCTCAATCGGGTAAAGTTCGAAACGGAAGAAGAAGACACTTATCATTTTTCAATCGATAGCGTTTGGTGGTCGGACTACATTGACGTGGACAAAGACGGCTTTACCAGCTCCCGCCATTTGCACTTCGACGTGAATGTGGATCGACAAAACACGTTCTCGATTTTTGCCAAAGTTTTTGTTCTACCTCCGGACTCGGAGGATTATCAAATGATCGATTCGACAGATATGTTCGACGTCTCCTCAAACACTCTCAACGATGCTTATGCCGTTACAATTCCTCCTGCAGATACGGTTCTCGACAGCGCCAAATACAATTTCATGATTTCCGTTTATCGCTTCGAAAACGACACCCTGACAAAAATACTTTTCACCGTGAGCGCACGCTCAAGAGAAATACTAAAAGAACAAAGCTTCGAATCCGTTCATCAAGATTCAACGGGGATTAAACCATGAGCAAAAAGATAAACACGATTCTGCTTTTCCTTTTGTGCATTGTGTTCGTTTCAAACGCACAGCAAAATTTCAAATCTCTTTACACTGAAGCGGGAAAAGCTCTTTATGAAGCAAGGACAAATTTTGCGAACCTCCTTCTGCCGGAAAAATTTTCCGAAGCGGAGGAATTTTTCGACAATGCGGTGGAAATCAACAAAGAAAGCGGAACAAGCGCGGAAGCGATTGACAATCTAAAAAAATGCATGGAAATACTGAACGAAATTCAAACTCCACTTTCGGAAAGACGCAAGGCTTTTGATACCGTGCTAAAACTAAGACAAAAGGCTTTCGGCTTAAATGCCGATTTATTGGCAAGTACGGCTTGGGAAACGGCGGAAGAAAATTTCGCCGATGCCGTGGAAAGGTTCAACGACGGCGAAATTGAAAACGCTCTTTCCATGGTTCCCAAAATAGAAATAAATTATAAAGATGCGATTGCTTACGCACAAAAGGCAAACGAACTAATTTACAAATGGCAACCTCTCCTACAAGCTTACAATGCCGATGCCGACGTTATAGCACCGGAAGAATTCAACGACGGATGGGAGCTTTACACGGAAGCCTTGGAGATGATTGAGGAAGAAGAAAATTTAGCCGAAATACAACGCACCCTAATCGAAGCAGCGAGACATTTCGAAAAAGCCCGGGAGAAAGCGGAAGAATTCGGAAGGAAATTCCCCGACGTCCTACAAACACGACGTAAAGCTCAAATTTCCCAAGCGGAAATTTATGCCTCCAAAAACTGGCAAAAGGCGGAAGAGCTTTTAAACGAAGCCACAGAGAACTTTTTCGACAACAACATCTCCGAAGCCGAAACCTATGCGGTAAAAGCCACTTTCAAATATGGCTATGCATGGAACAGTGCAAGAAAAAAACTGCTTACTAAAGATGCCAAGCTTCAAATCAAATTGGCAAAGGACGCCGGAGCCGAGAAATATGCCCCAAATACATTGAAGAAAAGCATAGAAGACTTGGGAATAGCACAAAACATGCTGATTGAATCCGCGGCAAATCTTAACAAGGCAATCGACTTAATTATACAAGCGAAACAAGAAGCCGAAACGGCACGGGAAGTTGCCGAAATAATAGCCGAAGTGCAAAAAGGGGATAAGACATGGGAAGACGAATTTATCCTTCATAATTCCCTTCCAACCGTAACAATCCCGGCAAAAAGTATCACACGGACAACCGCTTTGTACAGCGCCATGAAAGCATTGGCTCGCGCAAAAGAAGCGGAAGCCGAAAAATACTCACCGAAACTTTTCGCACAAAGCAAAGAACTGCTGGACTTTGCTAAAAAAGAAATCGGAAAGAAAAATTACAGTCTGAGCGAAATAGCCAAAATAGCAAACAAAATAGAAACGACCGCTCTGCGCAGTATGAAAATTGCGGAAATAGTTTCGAAAATCGAAAACGGAAAAGTTTCCGCGGAGGAAATTGTTCTGAATCGAATATTAAAACCCGCTGTTCAATCTCACGCTAACATTCCGAATATTGAAAAAAAGAAACCCAAAGAAAAAACAGCTCCCCAATACGTCCCTCCGGAAGAAATATTCACTCCCGAAGAAGCCGTTTTTCTTTCTCGCGGCAAAACTACGGTTATAAGACTTGTCGGCATTAAATACCCTCCGGGACAAATTTACCTCAACAGAAAAGGGAAGACAATTTTAGACAAGCTGTTGAAATATCTAAATCACTACAATATTAAGAAAATGGAAATTCGCTGTTTCACCGACAATATCGGCTCGAAACGTTTTAACGAAAAATTATCCCTAAAACGAGCCGCTATCATAAAGGATTACCTTGTAAAACATTCGAACATTCTACCCGGGAAAATCAAAATTTTCGGGATGGGACCCGCTTTACCGATTGCAAGCAATCGCACTAAAAAAGGGCGCGAAGCAAACAAAAGGGTAGAAGTCACGATAGTGCGAGATTGAAGGACCCCTTGCGCGGGCTAAACCGCCGGTTTTATGCGAGTAATCATAAACATACCGAGAAGGAGAAGCGCCACACCGAACCATTGTATAAGCGAAAGGATATTGCCGTGAACCAAGTACTCCAAAACCACCGCGGTTAAAGGGAAAGCCAACTCCAAAATCGTAGATAGGGAAGCGGAAATATTTTTCAAGCCGTAATAATAAAGGAAAATGGCTGGTCCGCCTGTGGTAAACGCTATTACAAGAAAAATCACAGCTTGGATTGTTGTTATCTTTGTAGCACTTTCCACGCTTCCGCTACCGAAAGCAATGAACGCCATCAAAATTGCCGAAATGGCAAAGCGTAAATACGTCCCCATTTCAAAACTCACATTTCTAAGAGCTCGCTTGCTCAATACGGTGGAACTGCCGTAACTAAAAGCGGCTAAAAGTGCAAAAAGGGCGGCGTATAAAGTTTTATCTCCCGTCTCAAGATTCGGCAAGGAAAAACCGAAAGTCATCAAATAAGTTCCTGCTATTGCAACAAAAGCCCAAAGAAAAAATTTTAGGGGCAACCGTTCTTTAAGGAATACCCAAGCAAGAGTAAGGGCAAAGAGCGGTTGCAATTTCTGAATAAAAACAACTATAGAGAGATTGACATAATTGACATAGAACAAAGCCTTGGTAATAGCCATTGTTCCTATCGCACCTCCGAAAAGAGCCACTCCCAGAAAAGCCAGCCAGTCCTTTGGTTTTAATTTCTTCAGAGATTTTAATTTTGCATAGAAAAACGGTGTGAGTATCAAAGCCACCAGCGCACTTTCGATAAAAACCACAAGTGGAACAGGTAAAGTATAAAGAGCGGGACGCAAAAGTATGCCGTCCACACCCCAAAGCGAGGCGGCAAGCATTACAAAAAGCGAAGAAAGCGAAATCGGAGAATCTATTTTCAAATGACCGTCTTTCTTTTTTCTTAAATTTAACGGAACAAATATAATGCAATTGCCAAAACTTTGTTCTACGTTCTCATGCTCGAAAAAGAAACATTACAAAAATTGTTCTTAATCAAATAAGGTTTTATTTTTCTACGGTTAAAAAGAAAAGGTATGGAATGGAGAAAGAAAACCTGAAACAATTCAAGCTCGGCGTGGCAATTCTCGTTCTCCTCGTCGCCATCGGAACAATCGGTTACAAGCTGATAGAACCCGATTTCGGGCTTTTGGATGCCGTGTATATGACAATCATCTCAATGTCCACGACAGGTTTTCACGAAGTAAAACCTCTTTCCAACGCGGGAAGAATATTTACGATATTCGTAATAATCTCCGGTATAATGAGCATCGCCTATATCGGGGGAAAAGGCGTGCAAATTTTGATAGAAAGACAATTTTTCAGGAGAAGAAAAATGGCAAAAAAACTTTCCGAAGTTTCAAATCATTATATAGTATGCGGCTACGGAAGAATGGGCAGAGTAATAGTCGAAGGTTTGCAAGAACATGATTTGCCTTTTGTCGTCGTAGAAAATGATTCGGAGGTAATCCAATTACTATCCGAAAGCGGTATCCTTTACGTCGAAGGCGACGCCACAAACGACGAAGCGCTATTAAAAGCAGGTATAAAACGAGCGAAAGGCTTGGTAGCCGTTTTGCAATCCGATTCGGAAAACGTTTTTACCGTACTCTCCGCACGGGAATTAAACCCGAAATTATTTATCGTGGCAAGAGCTACAGAAGAAAGAAGCTACGGTAAACTACTAAAAGCGGGAGCGAACAGAGTGGTCAACCCCTACGATTTAGGCGGTTCCAGAATGCTTTACCTTCTGATGAAACCGGGTGTAATGGATTTTATCGACGGAATTGCCCGAAGCAAAGAACATTTAATAAATCTCGAGGAAGTAACAATCGCCGAAAGTTCTCCTTTGGCAGGGAAACGCATTTCCGAATCCAATCTCCGGGAGGAATTGAACGTAATCATCGTCGCCATTCACCGCGAAAACGGAGAATTTATCTACAATCCCAGAAGCAATGTGGTATTAAAAGCAAACGACAAGCTTATTGCCATAGGCGACAAGGAAAGTCTGGCAAAACTGGACAAATACTGCCTGGGCGGTTAATCTTCCAATAATTTCTCGGAATCTCCCGCGGGCAATTCTTCTACGTCCCTCAATTTCCTTTCGATCACCCGCGTTCGTGTAGCGGCAGCATCGATTGTATTGCTTGCCTCTTGAAGTTTTTTCTTGGTTTTGTCCAGGACCTCTCCGAATTTCCCGAATTCCGTTTTGACGGCGCTAAGAATTTTCCAAACCTCACTCGAGCGTTTCTCAATCGCCAAGGTGCGGAATCCCATCTGCAAACTATTCAAAAGAGCGGAAAGCGTTGTAGGTCCCGCCAGTACAACCCGATACTCACGTTGTACAAATTCCGCCAAGCCTCTTATTCTCAATGCTTCGGCATACAATCCTTCAATCGGCAGAAACATTATTGCAAAATCCGTTGTTTTCGGCGGATTCAAATACTTATCGGAAATTTTCCGCGCCTCTTCTTTTATCCTTCTTTCGATTCCTCGGAAAGCCTCGTTGATAGCTTCCATTTCACCTTTTTCCTGAGCATCTTGCAAACGTTGATAATCCTCCACCGGAAATTTTGCATCTATAGGCAACCACACGGTTTCGCTCGCCTCCTTATCCTTACCCGGTAATTTAACGGCAAGCTCGACTCTCTCGGCGCTTCCTTTTTTCGTCTGCACATTAGTCTCGTATTGCTCAGGCGTTAATATTTGTTCTATTAAATTCAACAATTGAACTTCACCCCACGTACCGCGGGTTTTTACATTCGTTAGCATATTTTTCAAATCCCCCACGCCGCGAGCAAGCTCCTGCATATCGCCCAAGCCTTTATGCACTTGTTCCAATCTTTCACTGACCAATTTGAAAGACTCGCCAAGACGTTTTTCCAAAGTGTCGTGCAGTTTTTCGTCCACCGTAACACGCATCTCTTCCAGCTTTTTCTCGTTCTTCTCTTGAATTTCTTTCAACTGCTTTTCGACTCTTTCTTTTAGCTCCTCGAATTTCTTATCATTGGTCGCAATCAAATTATTCAGCTGTTCGGAGAAAATTTTCAATTGTTTTTCTTGAGAATCAGCCACCTCTTTCATAGTAGCCGAAAGCTGGTCGCGAAAAAGTCGAATAGACTCTCGCAATTCCTCCCGTTCACTTTTGGCATTCTTCGAATATTCCTCCCGATTCAATCGAAACTCTTCCTTGTTGGTTCTCTCGAATTTCTCGAATCTTTCTTCGAACACTTTGGAAAGCGGTTCCGCTATTTTGTCAATATCTCCCCGTTCCTTTCTATCTTTAAAATACAAAAACAACAACGCAAGGACACCAAGCGTTAGCACAAGCAATAAAATAAGGGTGATTCCCATTTCTAATCTCCGATTGAAAAAAAATATTAAAAGACGGCAAAAAACTTTTCCCATTAGCGTACAATATTATTAAATTAAAAGATTAAAAACATTAGAATTTAAAGACGTGAACAAAAAATTTTTAGAAGCAATTTCGGGATTTTCCCTCGTTATAATATTCATTTTACTAAGCGGGATTTATATTTCCTATCGAATGATTCTTTCATCCGTCCCTTCGTATGAGGGTGCGCTTACGGTTAAAGGATTAGACAATGAAATAAGAATTTATAGAGATTCGGCCGGAGTACCGTATATTTATGCAAGAGACAAATTCGATGCCGCCTTTGCGCTGGGATTCGCGCATGCACAGGAAAGAATGTTTCAGATGGATTTATACCGGCGAGCTGTATCGGGAAGGCTATCGGAAATAATAGGGGAAAAAGCGGTTAAAATCGACAAGATGTTCCGCACATTGGCTTTAGGAAAAAGCGCCAAGCGGGGTTATGCGCATTTGGACAGCGCATCGAAAAAACTTTTGAACGCCTATGCAGAGGGGATAAACGCTTATCTGCGCTACTCAAAAAGTTATTCCATCGAATTCGACGCGCTCGGTTATGAACCCGAACGTTGGGAAGCATGGCAATCCATGGGCATTGCAAAGCTTCTCGCATGGGAACTCAATATGGGTTGGTGGACAACAATTATCCGCGCTCATCTTCTCAACAAAATTCCTTCCGTGCATGTCGATGAAATTTTCCCAAAAGACGGAGGGGAATCGTTCCGCGCTTTCTCTACCGACGAAGCGGCTCTTGGGAATTTTATCACCGCTAACATACACGCTAAAAAACTACTCGGCTTCGAAGGTTCTCACATCGGCTCGAACAATTGGGCTATAAGCGGAAAACTTGCTTCCAAAGGCAAGCCCATTATCGCCAACGACACACATCTGGCGCTTTCCTTGCCCGACCAATGGTACGTTGCCGTTATTCACGAAGGAGAAAACACAAGCGCGGGTTTCACCCTGCCGGGTTTACCGTTGATTTTAATAGGAGAAAACGGCGCTATTGCGTGGACGGCTACAAATTTAATGTCCGACGATGCCCTTTTCTTTCGAGAGAAAATCGATTCCTCTTTTTCAAAATATTTCAAAAACGGAAAATGGAAAAATCTAAATATTGAAGAAGACACGATAAAGGTTAAAAATTCTTCTCCCGTCGTCTTCAAAATTTACAAAACCGAAAACGGTGTTTTGATAGGCGATGTACATCCCTACAAAACATTCTACAATAATCCTTTTCAGCAAAAGACCTTTATCAGTATGTATTTCCCCGCTTCGGATTTTTCGGGAGAAATAAAGGCTTTCGATTTAATCAATCACGCAAAGAATTGGGAACAATTCCATTCGGCTTTCAGGTATTACTCTTATCCCGGGCAGAATTTTGTCTATGCGGATTCCTCCGGAAATATCGGTTACATTTGCGCCGCAAAACTTTTCGCCATAAAAAAAGGTGCATATAATCCTATCTATGACGGCACAAAGGAAAGCACAAGAAGATATGTGCCGTTCAAAAAAATGCCCGTTTTATTTAATCCCTCGGAAAATTTCATCGCCACGGCAAATAACCGCACGGGAAAGCTCTTTCCTTATCACATTGCGAACGTTTGGGAACCGCCGACACGCGTAGAACGGATAAGAGCGCTTCTGAAAAAGAAAAACACCTTTACAACGGAAGACTTCATGTCAATGCAATCGGACGTACATTCCGAATATCCTCGCCAAATACTCGCAAAGCTTTTTAAGGCTTTTGAAAATGTAAAAATAAAAGACAAGAATCTTGCCCTTTCGCTCAAACTCCTCCGCAGTTGGGATTATGAATTCAATAAACTTTCTCAACCCCCGACAATTTACTCCGTCTTTTATGTAAAACTGCTACACAATCTTTTCGAGGACGAGCTTGGAAAAGAAATGTTCAACGAATTTGTATTTGTGGAAAACTTACCCTTCAGAGCCGTAAAGAGGCTTCTCTCTTCTCCCCGTTCCTATTGGTGGGACGACAAAAACACAAAGCCGATTGAAACAATGAACACCGTTTTAAGAAAAAGTCTTGCGGACGCGCTCACATTTTTAGAAAACAAATTCGGCAAGGACATAGCTCTGTGGCAATGGGGCAAACTTCACAAGTTAAAACTAAAACATCCCTTTCACGGCGTTAATCAAGCAATAGATTTGTTAATCGACGGGAAACAATACGAAGTCGGCGGTTGCGGAACAACGCTCTTTAACACCGAATATTCCTTTGCCACCCCCTACGAAGTTACTTTAGGACAAGCCATGAGGTTCATTTACGATTTTTCCCAACCCGATTATTTTTATTTCATACTGCCTTCCGGAGAATCCGGGCATATACTAAGTAAACATTACGGGGAAACAACAGAAGCATGGCTCAACGGTAAATATTTCAAGGTACACACGAGTCCGTCGGGTACGGAATTAAAAAAATTCAAGCTACTGAAAATTCTACCGCGATAAACCAAGCATACTTTCTCGTTCGTTTTATTTTCATTGAAAATTTCGTAACTTGAAATCAAAATAGATTCCCTTTATTCATATTCGCTTAACTTGAACGGCTAAAATGCCTAAAAACAAATTCTATTTCCTCTTTGGGGATAAAGCAAAACAAAATGGGTAACTTTAAAAACATTTTTTACATAAGCATTTTGCTTTGGCAAATATTCGCCTTCGAACTATTTGCGCAGGTCCCCACCTCGGCAAAATCTCGAAGCGAAGAAGACAGCCTTCGTGCGCTTATCGCAAACGCTCAAAGCGATTCCGAAAAATTGGAATTAAATCTAAAGATGTCCGAAATCTTAACGGACTATGCGCCCGAAAAGGCGGAACCTTATTTACAAGCCGTAAATAAATTAACCCAATCCGACACAATGAGCGGGGAGCGTGTCAAATATTATATTTTTCGAGGAGTTCAAAAATTGAGGGAAGGGAAATTTGAACCGGCTTCAAAATTTTTCATGCTCGCCTTGCGCAAAGCGGAGGCAATCGATTCCGCCCATTTGGCTAAAAGGGCGTTAAACGATCTTGCCATTGTTAATTTAAATTTAGGATTCTTAGAAAAAGGAATAAAATACTTAGAACAATTGGTAAAAATTGCACGAGAAGAAAAAAACAAAAAAGACGAAACTATTTTCCTCCTAAACCTCTCTCTTGCTTATGCCAACAATCGGCAATTCAAAAAAGCGGAAAAAGGCTTGTTATATCTCCTGAAAAATACGGACGACAAATTCTACATCGCCGTGGCAAACAACTCTTTAAGCAAAAATTATAACTCAACCGGGGAATTTCGGAAAGCAATTTACTACGGGAAAAAAGCGGCAAAAATTGCACATAATTTGGGGCGTCCCCACTTGGAAACGGAGGCGTTAATAAATTACGGCAATGCTCTGCGTGAACTCCGGCGTTTCGAAGAAGCAAAGAAAGTAATGTTCCGAGTTTCGAAATTAGCCCGTCAATACAAGTCGGATTACCAATACATGAACTCCCTCGGCAATTTGTCTTTGTTATACGAAGACTTAAAAAACTATCCGAAAGCGTTGGAATATTTTAAGAAATATTCCGCTCTCAGAGATTCCTTAATGAACGAAAAAGTAGCCAAACAAATCAACGAACTCCAAATAAAATACGAAACGGAAAAGAAAGACAAGGAATTAAAATTAAAAGACGCTACTATAAAAGAGAAAAACTTGAAACTCACCTTTCTGATATTCGGATTGGTGGTTTTTATTCTTTTCTCCACCACATTACTCATAATGTACAAGAAGAAGAACAAGGCGTACAGGGAATTGGTAAGGAAAAATATGGAACTTGTACAGGAAGGACTTTTATTAAAAAAGAGAAAGGAGACAAAATCGGAATCGACGGAAAGCGGGTCCTATGCTCTCGCACCGGAAAGAAAAAAGGAACTCGTGAAAAAATTGGAATATCTAACCAAAGAAGAAAAAGTTTTTCTGCAAAAAGATTTTACATTGGGAAGTCTGGCACACATGATGGGGGTAAATTCCAAATACATTTCGGAAATCATACACGAAGAATTCAATTGCCACTTCAATGACTTCGTCAACAAATTGCGAATTCAGGAAGCGGCACGCTTATTGGCGGACACAAATTATGAAAACATCACAATAGAGGGAATATCAAATCTCGTGGGCTTCCGTTCAAAATCGGTTTTCAACATCGCCTTCAAAAAAATAATGGGGGTTACTCCCTCGTTCTACATAAAAACCTCCCGAAGCTTAGGGGATAATGGGTGATATTACACCAGAAAGTTAATACCGTAGGGCTCTTGAGCCTATATTCCCAAGAGCCCCCGAAAAACTGCTATTTAAATTTCTTCAGAATATCTTCCACAACGGACTTATGCACCATAAAGTCCATAATTTTAAGTTTTACATAATCCTCATTATAGAAGAAATAACCTTTATTCTTACCGTTAAAAGCGCGGGAACCGGAGTCCTTAATCAAAAACCAATACTTGCCGTCTTTCCCAACTTTATATCCAATTAAATGTATACCGTGATCATCGGTAGTGGTTCTATTGCTAAATCGGAACTGACGAGCATATTGGTCAATATATTCCGAGGGAATGTCGAAAGTCGGAATAACAGCCACCTCGGCATTACCGTCTATTCCGGGCTCGGATACATCCCCGCCTATCGCCAATGTGTAGCCGTGAGTGATTGCCTTTTTTATTATATTCATAAACACATCAAGAGGCACGTTGTAATAACTCGAATCATGCCACCAATTATCCGGCACCTCGTAAGGTACTTGTTTCCAATATGGTTGTTGCATATAAGAAAGTATATCGACATAATCGTCCGGATTAAGCTGTAAATATTCACTCAAATATGTTTTGGGAGTGTAAGTTTTTCCGTCAACTTCCACTTTCGTCGGCGGAACGCCCATATACTTATTCAAAATCTGTTTTATGGTAGTTATTACGAACTGTTCATTCCACATATCATTTTTTTTAACGGAAGCGAGGAAATTCGACATCTCGGCAAACATTTGATCGTGGTCGTAAAATTCCTGCCCGGGTAAAAAGCCCGTATAATCCTTATAAGGAACTATCCCATACTTTTTCCAAATTCTGGTAACGGCATTAGCTTCGGAGCCTTGTGCAAAAAGGCTTTTACCATGTGTTCTTACAAATTCCTTAGCTTTTTCCACATATTCCCAATATGCCGTCCACATTTCCGAAAGGGCGACTTTCTTTTTGTGCATCCGATAGACTTCGGATTCCAAAAAAGAAGTGGTGGAAAAAGACCAGCATGTTCCCGTCATTCCTTGAGAATGCGGTTTGCGATGCCAATAGTACTTAAATTCATCAATGGATTTGGGCAAATCCCAATTGCTAAAATCCATCACGAAGGATTCTCTCGGTTTGGGCTTAACCGCTTTAAACTCTCTAGTTTTCTCTTTGATTAGCTCGAAAAACTTACTCTTGCGAACTTTTAAATATCCTTTATCCCTTTTCTGCTGCTGAGCAAAGAGAGGCAAAAAAGCAAAGACCAAAATCAGAATAATTGTTTTTTTCATAGTCTTACTCCGCAATTGTTTTCAAATGTTTTTCAAAATTAATGAAACCGCATGAGAAGTAAAAAAGTAACATTCCGAAATTTTAGGTCAACCTTTTTTGACCTAAATTTTTTTTGCTTTCAAAATTTATTATTCGTTATCTTTCGCAAAACAAAAATGATTATTAACAAACAAAGGAGAACATCTCGAAAAACTTTTTTACGGGCTTTATAAAAACAAAATGCGAGGTCAAAATGATAAGCCCGGAAAATCTTGAGAAAAATCCTTTATCGGATTTAATCAGCGACGAAACATTCCAAGAACTCCATTCAAGAGGGTTATTAAATAAGAAATCCTTGCGGGACTTGATTATCCGCAAGAAATACCAAATGCTAAGGGAGAAAAATATCAGCGCGCGGGAAGCTATTAACATTCTTCGTAAAGAATATGGATATTTACAACCGGACACACTGAGAAAAATAGTTTATAATATCAAATAATTTTTAGCGGACAATTACGAGCCGAAAATTTGCTTAAAAGATAAATCTGGTATATATTGGCAAATAAACTTTTTCGAGCTCTTTCGAGCCTTTCCGTTCGGGAATTCGCATTAGAAAGGCTTTTCAAAAATAAGGAAATGCAAAATGGCAAAGAGAATTCAAAAAAAGAAAAAAGCAAAATTCCTAAAGGGAGAATCTCCTTTTAAAAATTATTGGACAAAAGAAAACTATTACATCCTTTTCGGCGGGCTGGCTCTAATAATAATAGGCTTTTTCCTTATGGCACAGGGACCTTACGACAATCCGCTCTCTCTTTCGGTTTCGCCCGTAATTTTGGTAATTGCCTACATCATTGTAATTCCCTTATCAATCATGTACAGAAGTAAAAAACAAAAAGCGGAAACAGAAGAAGATGTTTCTGGCCAAAATTAAAGGGAACTTAGTTTCGACTCAAAAGAACAAGGAATTAATCGGGCATAAACTTCAGATAATTCACCCAATCGACCTTGAGGGTAATTTTATCGGAGAAAAAGATTCCGTAGCAATAGACTTGGTAGATGCCGGTGTGGGTGATACCGTTCTCGCATTGAAAGAAGGCGCCGCCGTTCAACAAATTCTGGGACACAAAAGAGCACCGGTAAACACAATGATTGTCGCTGTTGTGGACGACATCGACGTTCAACAATAATTCTAAATAGATTTGCCTCTCGAAAAAGAAGAAAAATACTTTTTATTGCGGGCTCTTTCCGAAATCGAAAAAGTCGGCGCGGGTAAAATAGTCTCACTCCTAACACGATTCGGCACAACGGAAAACTTACTTACGGTTTCCCTCGACGACATTGCCTCTGTCAACGGAATCGGTCAAAACACCGCCCGAAAAATCCACAGGGTAATTCGCGATTTCCCGCATGCACACGACAAATTCTCAGCCGAATTGGAAGCATTAAAAAAATTGGGAGGAAATTTCATCACGCTTGACGACGAGGGTTATCCCGAGCAATTAAAAAATATTTACTTACCTCCTTTAATTCTTTACTATCTCGGCGAATTCAAGGAGGAGGATAAAAAATCCTTAGCCATCGTAGGGACACGGCGTCCTTCCCATTACGGCAAAATTACCGCCGAAAGATTAGCAAGCGAATTAACGGAGAACGGTTTTGTAATCGTAAGCGGTATGGCACGCGGTATAGACTCCATTGCACACGAAAGTTGCTTAAAACAAGGCGGGCGCACAATCGCCGTTATCGGTTCCGGGCTTGATGTAATTTACCCCCCGGAAAACAAGGAGCTTTTCCGACTCATCCATTCAAACGGTATGATTATCACCGAATATCCTTTGGGGACAAAACCAGACGCCCCGAATTTCCCACGGCGAAACAGAATAATTTCGGGGCTTGCCTTAGGCACTTTGATTGTAGAAACACGCGTCAACGGCGGAGCGATGCACACCGCCGCCTATGCTTTGGATCAAGGACGGGAAATCTTCGCTGTGCCGGGGAATATCACATCGCCCCCAAGCGAAGGATGTAATCTTCTTATAAAGAAAGGCGAAGCAAAATTGGTTCAAAACGTAGAGGATATTCTAAACGAGTTGCCGACCTTTGTTATAGGAAAAAGAGTAACGGAAAAAACCGAAATACAAACCAATGTATTCGAAGCGAAAATATTGGAAGTGCTTGGCTCCGAACCTATGCACATTGATAAAATAGCGGAATTAACGGGATTTTCCACTTCCGATTGTCTTGTACATTTACTTTCTTTGGAATTCAAGGAAGCTATACGTCAATTGCCGGGCAAGTTTTTCGTCCGCATTTAATATTTTTTCCAACCTCGCCACCACGCTTTCAATCTTTCTTTCAAGCTTTTCTCAATACCGTTGTCCGTGGGAAAATAATATTGGCGTCCTTTTAATTCCTCGGGAAAATAATTTTCAAGTACGAAATTCCCCTCGCCTTCATGAGCATATCTATAGTCCTTGTGATACCCCAAATCCTTCATCAATTTAGTGGGAGCATTTCGTAATTTCAGCGGGACGGGGAAAAGGGGTTTCGATTTGACATCCGCCATTGCCTTTTCAATAGCGACATAAGAAGCATTACTTTTGGGAGAAGAAGCAAGATAAGTCACGCATTGGGCAAGGATAATGCGAGCTTCAGGCATTCCGATTTTATGAACCGCAGAGAAAGCGGCTTCCGCCAACACTAACGCATTCGGGGAAGCATTTCCGATATCTTCGGAAGCCAAAACGACCAATCTCCGCGCAATAAATAATGGGTCCTCGCCTCCTTCGAGCATTCGTGCAAGCCAATAAAGCGCCGCATCGGGGTCGCTACCTCGAATACTTTTAATCAAAGCCGAAACAATATTATAATGCTCTTCTCCCCCCTTATCGTAAAGAACATTTTTTCTTTGAAGCACATTTTCTATTTCTTCCCGTGTAACTCGAATTCCCTCTTTATCCAAATTGTTCGTTACCACAGTCTC
The DNA here is from genome assembly GCA_964611145.1 of uncultured Melioribacteraceae bacterium. Lineage (GTDB taxonomy): Bacteria > Bacteroidota > Ignavibacteria > Ignavibacteriales > Melioribacteraceae > WFQV01. The sequence goes on along the minus strand of CAZSYM010000006.1, from coordinate 20,007 downwards.
CAGTATTCCCAGCATTATTCGGGCATCGCCACCGCTCGCATAAATCAGAAATTCTTTATCGATTTCCACAATATTCAGAGAACTTAAAAATTCATCCTTTTCAAGTGCGAAATCGATAATATTTTCCAAATCGCTTTTGCTCAATTCCTCAAGCACGTAAACGCGCGCACGCGAACGGAGAGCTGGAATAACCTCGAAGGAAGGATTTTCCGTAGTGGCGCCAATCAAAATAAGCTCGCCCGACTCCACCGACGAGAGCAACGCATCCTGTTGAGCTTTATTAAATCTGTGAATTTCATCAATAAAAAGAATTGTTCTTTTGCCGTATTTAAGATTTTCCTTAGCGATTTCGATTATTCTTCTTACATCCTTAACACCGGAGGAAACGGCGTTCAATTGAAAAAATTCGGAATTTGTCTGTCTCGAAATTATTTTAGCCAGAGTGGTCTTTCCGGTTCCGGGAGGTCCCCACAATATAAAAGAAGAAAGGTTATCCGAATCGAGCATTTTCCGTAACGGCTTTCCTTCTCCTACCAGATGTTCTTGCCCTTTAAATTCGGCAAGAGTTTGAGGGCGAACGCGTTCGGGCAGGGGAACATTAGGCACTCGTATCATTTTTGTCTTCTCTCTACTTTCAAAACCTCCTCGTTCGGCTTCAGCATATAATACTTTTCTCTTGCTATCTCTTCTATTTTCCGCTCGCTATTTTTAAGGGAATCTATTTCGCTTTCCAAAAATTTTATTTTTCTTTCCGTTTCTTTTATCTGCAGTTCCAACCTTTCCGTTTTCTTTTTCGCCTCCCAGTAACGCAAAAGCCCTTTCGAATTAAACAGCAGAAATCCCCCCAGCACCAGTATCAAGAGAAACAGAAACCATTTTAAATAATCCGTGTCTCGTCTTCCACTCATAGCGAAAGTTTTATTATACGCTCGATTAGTTCGGGAAATTCAATCCCCGCCGCCTTAGCGGCTTTGGGTAAAAGGGAATGCGCTGTCATTCCGGGTAAAGTATTTACCTCCAGGCAATAAGTCTCCAGCGACTCCGAGACCCGAAAATCCACCCGTCCGTATGCTTTGGAACCCACCGCCTGATAAGCCAACAAAGCCTGTTGTTTCAAGCGTTTTTCCAACGACGAAGAAATTTTTGCGGGCACTTCAAAATAACTCATGCCATCGGAGTATTTACATTCATAGTCATAAAGTTCATGTTTGGGAATGATTTCTATTATAGGCAAAGCACGGTTTCCCAAAATTCCCACCGCTATTTCCTTCCCCTCGATAAAGCGTTCTATCAAAACTTTACTGCCATACTCAAAGGCTTTTTCAATAGCACCTTCCACTTCCCATACGGAATGACAAACGGATAGTCCTATTGTAGAACCTTGATCGTTCGGTTTAACAACGCACGGATAACCGAAAAATTTATCTATTTTCCTAAGAGTTAAACCCAGATTATAATCACGGCTTTTTAATAAAATCCACTCGGGAGTTTTCACATCGAAATGCTGGAAAAGAATCTTTGAAGTGGATTTATCCATAGCCACCGCGCTTGACATTACTCCCGAGCCACTATAAGGGACACCACGAAGCTCTAACAACGATTGAATCAACCCGTCCTCCCCGAATTGCCCGTGCAATGCCAGCAAGGCAAAATCCACATTTTCGAACAAAGAAGAATTTACAGCTTCCAAGTAATTTCTTTTTCCCGCCGGGGGAATTTCCATTCTCGAAAAAAAGTCGCTCTCGTTTTTCGGTTGCTCTTTCCCGAATGCGGGATCAACCAGGAAATACTCGTAGCCCAATTCTCTGAGCGCCTTTAACATTTCTTTTCCCGACTCAAGAGAAACTTCTCTTTCCGCCGATACGCCGCCTAACACAAGAGCAATTCTCATTTCTTTTCCTCTCCGTCCATTCTGTTCCTTTTATCAACTTTTATTCCGTAAACCCTTTCCGAAATATCATAAATCTTTTTTAACTTTTCTTGCGGAATAGATTTTGCCCCTCCAAGACTTTCCGCCACCCAGAGAATTTGCGCGGTATGCTCCAACTTTTCGGTTTTAAGAAAAGCATCTTCCAAATTCTTCCCGAACGTAACTGCTCCATGATTTGCCAACAATAAAGCCCAAACATAATCCACATAAGGCAACATCGAATTCGGCACCTCCTCGGTGGAAGGGACGGCAAAATCGCAAAGAGGGATTTTCCCCAATGTTAGCACCACTTCCGGGAAAACAGGCTTTGTAAATCCTTTTCCCGTAGAAGCAAAAGCCGTAGCATAAATCGGATGTGTATGAATTACGGCATTTACTTCCTTGCGGTGCTTATAAACCAACAAATGAATTTTTACCTCGGTCGAGACTTTCCCGCTGCCCTCCAATTTGTTCCCCTCATAATCCACAAGCAAAATATCGCCAGCTGTTACCTTTCCTTTTGAAACGCCGGAAGGTGTGATAAAAATTCCTCCTTCAGGATTGCGCACCGACAAATTTCCGTCTGTAGCCGCAACAAAGCCGCGTTCATAAACCTTTCGGCTATATTCCGCCAGTTCTTCTTTCAAAGACATTGTGCTTCGAACTCTTCGATTAATCTCAAATTAATCAAGCCATCCTCTCCGCTTACCTCCGGTTCTTCATTCCTAAGAAGCGATTTCTGGAATTCCCGCAAGCGAATCAACATTTTATTTGCTCTTCGTCGAAAGGTTTTCCTCGTTTCGCCTTCTATATCGATTATCAACTTTGAGGAAGCCATTTTCTTTGCAACGACATTCTCAATACTAATATACCCTTTGCTACCTTGTATAACAATTCTATTGGGAGCTTTTGAAGCATTAAAAGAAACATTGAAAGAGCCGTAGCCACCACGCACATATTTCACAATTCCCATTGCGAAATCTTCCACATCACCGTGATAAACCACATTATCTTTCACGCCTATAATTTTCGAGATTTCGCCGTTCAAAAATCTCAAAACATCAATCATATGCGTTCCCAAATCTCGGAAAGGTCCCCCGCCTTTCTCCTTAAAATACCTGTAATTATCCGCTGGAGCGAAATCAATATTAAAATCCGCCGAGACGGAAACGATTTGTCCCACGAATCCTTTTTCGACCAACTCCTTGGCTTTTCTAATCAAAGGGTGGAAGCGATACACATAATTAACGCTCAAAAAGACGCCGTTTTCTTCAGCCGTCCTGACCATTTCCTCCGCTTCCGAAGAATTCATAGCCATCGGTTTTTCGCAAAGCACATGCTTACCAGCCTTCAAGGCTTCTATCGTCTGCCAATAATGATCCGGGTTGGCACTCGCGACATAAACGACATCGACACCGCTCTGAAGAAATTTTTCATAATCGGAGAAATAATGCGCCGCCAAATATTTTTTACCGATTGTCTCCGCGCGCTTGCTTTCATGAGAATAAACAGAAACCACCTTGCTCCTTTTCAACTGGGCTAAGGTAGGCAAGACGGTATTCTCCGCAAAATTTCCCATACCGGCAATGCCCCAGTTTATTTTTCTGGTGAGGCGTTCGAGACTCTTCTTGGTACTTACGTTTTTAATATTCATTTCAAATCTTCAACTTTTTCATTAAACGACTAATCGGTTCCGAGTTTTGCATAATATAAAAATGAATTGCGGGAACATTGTGATTTAATAAATCCTCCACCTGTTTCAAAGTCCACTCCACACCGATATCCAACACATGCTCATCCTTTGCGGAGAGTATTTCCTCGGAAAGCTCGTCGGGCAAATCGATATAAAAATTTTTAGGCAACGAATTGATTTGACTTTTCGAGGTTACAATTTTTAATCCCGGAATAATCGGCACTTCAATTCCCTCTTCTCTACAAATGCGGACATAATCATAATATTTTTGATTATCAAAAAACATTTGAGTAACGATATAATCCGCTCCCGCATCTATTTTAGCTTTCGTAAATTTAACGTCCGTTCGCAGATTAGGAGCCTCGAAATGTTTTTCGGGATAACCACCCACGCCTATACAAAAATCCATCGGGTCGGCATTCAAAAGCGAATCTTCCAAATACTTACCATGATTCAAGTCGTTAATTTGCCGTACCAAATCAACGGCATATTTATTAACACTACGTCCATATTTAACCGGTTTATCAAAACCGCTATCATCACCACGCACGGCAAGGACATTATCAATGCCCAAATAGCGAAGCTCTATCAAAAAGTCTTCGGTTTCCTCTTTGGTAAATCCATGACAAATGACATGCGGAACAGCATCCACGTTATACTTATATTGGATAAGCGCGCAGATACCAATCGTACCGGGGCGTTTTCGTTTTACCTTCATTTTGAAATCGCCCGCGCGAGTTTCTTCATAAACTACTTCGGCGGCGTGGCTGGTAATATCGATAAAAGGGGGATTGAATTTTACAATATCGTCCAAGACATGTAGCAACTGACGGACATCCCCTCCGCGCTTGGGAGGAATAATCTCAAAACTTATCAGAGGATTTCTTGCCTTTTCCAGGTGTTCGATTACTTTCATTTCTTTTTCCCTAAAAATCAGAATTTAAATTTAAAAAAATCCGCACCTAAAACTTCATAAATCGCACAACTATTTCACAAAAACAGGCAAATATTAAAAACGCTCCGACGAAACAACTCGCCGGAGCGCATAACACGTTCAAGCTCGTCTTATTGCCCGAGTCCTTTGTACATTTCCTCAATCAAATCCGCATACCGTTGCTCGATAACCTTGCGCTTAATTTTAAGCGAAGGAGTCATTTCTCCGCTTTCGATAGAGAAAGGATGATCCAGCAAGGTAAACTTCCTAACTCGTTCGTAATTAGCAAGATTCTTTTGGAATTTCGCAAATTCTTTTTCGAGGAACTCGTAAATTTGTTTTTTCTGAACAAGATCTTTCTCGTCTTTGTAAGGAATACGATGCGCGTCCGCATATTCCTTAAGCGCCTCGAAGTCGGGAACTACCAATGCGGTAATATACATTCGTCTATCGCCTATTATAACGAACTGGTCAATATACTTGCTGGCAAGGAACATGTTCTCGATAGGAGTCGGCGCAATATATTTACCGCCCGTTGTTTTAAACAGGTGTTTTTTTCTATCGGTGATAATCAAAAAGCCTTCGGCATCAAACACGCCTATATCTCCCGTATGGAGCCAACCGTCTTTTAAGACCTCCTCGGTTTCTTTTTTCTTCTTAAAATATCCCTTCATTACGTTCGGTCCATTCACAAGTATTTCCCCGTCCTGAGCAATTTTAACCTCCACACCGGGGATAGGTTTGCCGACGGTACCGAATTTATAATCGTAGGGACGATTAACCGAAATAACGGGGGAGGACTCCGTTAATCCGTAACCTTCGATAATCAGAATTCCCACAGCGGCAAAGAACTGAGCCAATTCGCGAGAAAGCGCCGCTCCGCCGGAAATGAAAAACTTGAGATTTCCGCCCGTCGCAGCTTGAATTTTTTGATATACCAACTTTTGCGCTAACTTGTGTTTTAGATTTAAGCCTACGGGAATAGAACTTCCCGTACGCTTAAGCTCCGAATATTCCTTACCCAGCTCAATAGCCCACTCAAATATTTTTTGCTTTTTCTCGGGCTGTTTTTCGATGTTCTTAATTATCTTGGAATAAATTCTTTCAAACAATCGCGGCACGGCAGTCATTATGGTCGGCTTGACTTCGACGAGATTCGTCGAAATTTTCTCAATTCCTTCCGCATAGGCTATTGTCGCTCCACATGCCAAAGGCGTATAGTATCCCGCCATCCTTTCAAAAACATGGCAAAGAGGAAGAAAAGAAAGGAAAGTATCCTCCACACCAATATCAATTATTTGATGAACAGCAAGAACGTTCGAAATGAAGTTTTTATGCGTCAACATTACGCCCTTGGGAACACCGGTGGTACCCGAAGTATAAATAATGGAACACAAATCATCCTCGTGAGCAAGCTTCAGACTATCATAAAAATGGTTCGGGTTCTCCGCCTTGAATCCCTTACCCAAATCTTTTAACTGCTTAAAAGTATAAACATTTTCATATTCGCTAACATCTATATCGTTCATTACCGCAATAAACTTCAGGTCGGGACATTTATCCCGAATCTTCAAAACCTTATTCATGTGAAATTTATTGGAAACGATTATCCCTACGGACTCCGAATCCTTTAACATATATTGAATACTGTCCGCCGTGGAAATAGGATAAAGCGGAACATTAATTGCGCCCAACCCCAGAATAGCCATATCGGAGAAAGCCCACTCGGGACGATTCTCGGAAATCAAAGAAACTTTTACTCCTCTCTTAACCCCCAAAGAAGCCAACCCGAGCGCGATTAGCTCCGTCTCCTCATAAAATTCGGAATAAGAAATCCCGACATATTTGCCGTCCTTCTTATACATCAAAGCGGGTTTGCTCTGCGTTTTCCCAAAAACTTGGGTAATATGTTCGAACAAATCGGGAATGGTTTTGAATTCCTTTAAGGCTGCCATTTATCACTCCTATTATTTTTGAATTATTTCAATCCTATGTTCAAAAAATAGTAAAATAAAAATTTAATTTACAACATAAAATGTCATGCTTTTAAACCCATGCTTCTCATACTTCCTCATAAAAAAATTTTCCTTATACTCAAGACAAGCAGAACCGCTATTTCTCCCTCCGCCACATCATCGCTTTGAATTTCCTATTCTCCTTCTTATTTTTCGCCGTCAAAATAATCGGGAGTAGAAATGACAGGAGAAAAATTCGAAGAGCTAATGAAAATAATGCGTCGCTTGAGAAAAGAATGTCCATGGGATAGAGAACAAACACATGATTCAATTAAATCCGCCACTTTGGAAGAAGCATACGAAGTAGTTGAAGCCATTGATGAAAAAGATTTCGAGGAGCTCAAAAACGAACTCGGAGACTTACTCCTTCACATAGTTTTCCATTCCGTAATGGCAGAGGAAGAACATCACTTTCAAATAGACGACGTAATAGATTCCATTAGCGCTAAATTAATTCGTCGGCATCCACACATATTCGGAAGCGTAACCGTGAACGGAAGCGAAGAGATAGAACGCAACTGGGAAAAAATCAAATTGCAAGAAGGCAGAAATTCCGTACTTGAGGGAGTGCCAAAACATTTACCGCAAATCCAAAGAGCATATCGGCTACAACAAAAAGCCGCGAAGGTTGGTTTCGATTGGGAGAAAAAAGAAGACGTATGGAAAAAAGTAAAAGAAGAAATAAGCGAGTTAAAAGAAATTGAAAACAGCAACAACCGCGAAAAAATCGAAGAAGAGATAGGCGATATTTTCTTTGCCTTGGTTAACTACGCCCGCTTCTTAAAAGTAAATCCCGAAGACGCCTTGCGAAAAACCAATGAGAAATTCATCAAGCGTTTTCAATTTGTCGAGGAAAAATTAAAAGCCCAGGGCAAAAGCCCCACGGATTCCACATTATCGGAAATGGACAAATTCTGGGAAGAAAGCAAAAAGGAAGAATAAACTTAAAGGGTGCAAAACCATTGCACCCTTCATAAATCATTTCTCATGTACCGAGTTATAAAGGGAAGAATAATCCTTTTCGTGTAAATTCATTTCCAATCCCCGCTTCACAATTCTTTTGACACTTTCGACCAAATCCGTATTGATACCGGTTTTTTCCAACTCGCGCAAAATCAAGTCAACATCTTTTAACAAATGTTTAAGCGGGAAATTGGGATTTTCAAAATTTCGCTCCAACATTCGTTTTAGCTTTTTATCATAAGTAGGAGCATAAAGAGCGCTATTGCGGAGTATTTCCATAAACACATCAACGTCAACGCCATGCTCGAGCACAAGGGCGAGACTTGTGGAAAAAGCGGCGGTCAAAGAAGCTATCAATTGATTAAGCGCCAATTTCAAAGCGGAAGCTTTCCCAACTTCTCCCACATAAACCGTTTTAGAAGATAGAACATCAAAAAATTCTCGAAATTTCTCAAAAAGGATTTTATCGCCGCCCACCATAATTATCAGCTCTCCCGCTTTCACCTGGGGAATGCTTCCCAGAACCGGCGCTTCTAAAAACTTACCACCGGCAAGCCGAATTTTTTCGTTCAAATATTTGTTTTCCTCTGTGGCAACTGTGGACATTTGAATCAAAGTTTTCCCTTTCAAAAACGTTTCTTTTCCACTAAGGAAAACCTCCTCGTTGGCATTAAAATCCGCTAGCATGGAAACATAAACATCCGCAGCATGCAGTAAATCCTCCGCCTTTTGATAAGCTTTTATACCCATTGCACGGAGGTTTTCGGTTTTCTCAAAACTGCGATTATAAACCTCCACATCAAATCCATTACGGAAAAGTCTTTCCGCCAAAGGATTTCCCATCAATCCGGTTCCGAAAACACCTATTTTCATTGGGCAATCTCCTCCTTTCAATTATTTGTTTCTTTCTCTTCCTTCCAATCTATCTTCATCCGACTCTTTGCTCTCCTTCATCATCTCTCTCACGTCATCAATCTCGGGGGAGTTCTTAACCGCCTCCCAGTTGAAATTCTCATCAAGAGGGTCCAACGCTTTCTGAGGGTCAAAAATTCTTTTATCCACAGGCACGGCATTGTAAGGAGTAAAATTCGGCGCATCGGTAAACATATCGGACAAATCCGTAGCACCGGCATCATACTGGTTCAGATAAGGCAGACCGAGGACATTAAAAAATGTTTTAAAAATACTGCCGAAACTATAGTGCACGTGTCCGACATATCCCCGCTTCACGTAAGGTGAAATCACCATCAAAACACTTCTGTGAGCATCCACGTGGTCCACACCGTTTTGTGCGTCATCCTCTGTTATTACAATCAGCATACTTTTCCAATACTCCGTGTGAGAAAGAAATTCAACTATTCTACCCACAGCCAAATCGTTGTCCGCCATATAACTTTCGCGGAAAGGATAACCATCCTCGGGCCTTTCTCCTGCTCCGTGGTCATTCGGAATAATTACCGTAATCATAGACGGCATGGGATTTTTGCCCTTTCCCCACTTTGCAGTAAACTCCCGAACAAACTGGTCAATGCGGAATTGGTCGGGAATACCGAGATTGAAAGTGGGATACGTACGAGAGGTGTTTTTAAACAGCGGAGCGGGCAAAGGGAAATTAGCGATGTGATGAATGCCTTCGTATTTAAATTGTCTTTTATAAAATGCGGGAGAAAACATCACGCCGAAGCCAAAATTATAAAAAGGAATTCTGTTGCGATACAGATGGTCCCAAAGCGTCCCGGCTTCGTTATAATCTTCGGGATAAACGGCACCGGCGGCACCGGTCATTGCCAATGCACCGGGCGCTTTGGATTTCCAATCAAAGCGCCTTGCACCTCCATAGCTGGCAGGCGTGCATGTCTCCACCCATTCATTGGGATAAGTATTTGCCAGCCAACGGTGCCCGTCAGCCGAGACGTCCGAATCGACATAAAAGTTATCCGCCACGGCAAATTCTCTCGCCAGCTTTAAATGATTCGGCATAACCGTTGCATCTTCCACCCGTCTCGTGCCTTTCTTATTAGTAAAAGTAGCATGCTCTCCATACCTGGCAAGAGTGGGGTCGCCATTCGCTCCCTTGAGTTGCCCGAAAATTTCATCAAAGGTTCTGTTCTCTTTGGAAATAAAAACTATATGTTTAATCGGAGTGCTCCTTTCTCCACCGTAAATCGGAATGGGATTATTTCCACGTTGTTTAACCAATTGCGGGGTCAGAGTTTGTATCTTAAAATTATTTGCTATCACTTTCTCGGTCAATTCCCGCAATTCCGAATCCTTAGGTATCTCAAAAATTTCAACCGTTCCTTTCATCAAATTGCCTATATAACTCCCCTCCGGTCCGCGATGGAAATTTTCTCCTCCGTTAGGACCGCTACCAAAACCCTTGGCATTAGCCACAACAATTTTCTTCCCGTCGGGGGTTACTTTTAACTTCGAGGGGAACCAACCAACTGGGATATGCCCAACGACTTTAAAAGTCGGCACATCTATAACAGCTATGGCATTGATTCCCGCCTCCGCCACATACAAGCGTTTGCCATCGGGGGAAACATCCAAGCCGAAAGGAATAACTCCACGGAAATGAGAAACGGCTTTATGAGGTTTCAGGTAAATCTCTTTCACTTTCACAGCGCGTTTTATATCAATAACGGTAATATTATCGTTGTTTCCATTACTCACAAAAGCATATTTATCGGTACAAACAAGGGAATTAGGACTTGCTCCTCCAACGGCAGGAATACCTTCAACTTTTTCTCCCACCAAAATTCCAGTTTTAATCTTGGCTTTTATTCGAGGGGTTTCCGGTGTTTTTAATGAATAAACCCAAACGGAAAAAGATTCGGGAACATTCGGTTTTCCCAAGCCAGGCACTTCAAAGGAATCGATAACCATACCCTTTTCGGCTTCTTCGGAAAGATAGGCAAAAGGCGGGAATTTCAATCCTTCGCCAAGTCCCTTCCCTCCGTTGACTTTACGTATTCTACTGTAGCGATACATTCCCACATTCGCCACGAAAATGTTTTTCTCATCCTGCGACAAAGCTATCCCGAAAGGATATCTTCCCGTTTCCACATTTCCTATCACTTTCCTCTTTACCAAATCAACCACGATTATTCTGAAATTGATTTGGTCAACCGCATAAAGACGCGTAGCCGCCTTGTTCATAACCATATCACCGATGTAGCCCGTGGAAAAATCACGTCCATGCGGGTCAAAGGAGCAATCGATAGCACCGATTTTTTTACCGTCCGAAATTCGAAATATAAAAATTTTATTTTGCTGTCCTCCCGAGGCATACACCAATTTATTATCGGGTGAAACAGCCAATCCCATGAAAACGGATTGAAGCACTCCTTTATCCGTTTGCGCACCCGGAGGAATTTGCATAACGGTCGGATGAGAAGAATTTAAACCCTTTATAACGGTAATCGAAATCGGCGACGTACCGGAGTTTGCGGTCACGGCAATCGAACCGTCCCGACTAAGAGTAAGCCCGTAAGGGTGAGGCGCTACGGTTATTGTGCGTCCCAAAGGAGTAATAAAACGTCCATTGGGCAAGACGGTTTTTCCCTTTTTATCGATATGTGTGAAAAGCTCACCCGCCGGAGCCGAAAGCACGGTTATTTCTTTTTTTGCGGAGCATCTCAGCGAGACAATGCTCAATACAAAGGCTAAAACAAAAATTTCAATTCTTCTCATTTTTTTTACCTCGTACCATTTTCTCTATCTCATCCCACATTTCATCGGGAATTAATTCCAACATATTGAACTGTCCAGCCCCTTTCAACCATTCGCCTCCGTCGATTGTAATCACCTCGCCAGTAACGAACGCCGAAAAATCGGAAACGAGATAAGCAGCAAGATTAGCCAATTCCTGATGTTCGCCCACGCGTTGCAAGGGCACCTTTTTTTTAAAGTCGAATTTTTCCGCCAATTCTCCGGGCAATAATCTTTCCCAAGCTCCCTTCGTAGGAAAAGGTCCCGGCGCAATCGCATTGAAACGAATTCCATATTTTCCCCACTCGACAGCGAGCGAACGCGTAAGAGCGAGCATACCGGCTTTAGACACGGCGGAAGGCACCACATAAGCCGAACCCGTCCAAGCATAAGTGGTTACAATGTTCAACACCGTTCCCGCAATTTTTTCTCGAATCCAATATTTACCAAAAGCAAGGGAAGAATTATATCCGCCTTTCAAAACAATATTCACTATTACGTCGAAGGCACGCGGGGAAAGTCGTTCCGTAGGACTAATAAAATTCCCCGCCGCATTGTTAACCAGAACATTGACCATACCGAAATGGGAAATAGTTTTTTCAAGCATCTTTTCCACGCTAATATAATCACTAACATCACAGCGGACGGGCAAAACCTCCCCGCCCGTTTTTTTTCTTATCTCTTCCGCCGTCTTTTCCAAAACTTCCATTTTACGACTTGCAATCGCAACCTTAGCTCCAAGCTCGGAAAAATATTTTGCCATAGCTTTTCCTAATCCCGTTCCACCCCCCGTAACCACAATAATTTTTCCCTTCAAGGCATCGGGTTTTAACATTCCTTGCAAATACAATTCGGAATTCATTTTTTTCTTCCTTTATATTTTATTTTCAACGTTTCACCATTTTCTTCAATTTCTCAATTTCATCTCTCAAATACGCGGCTTTTTCAAACTCCAAATCCTTTGCCGCCTGTAGCATTTCCTCCGTCATCTGTTCTATCAAATCCTTTTTTTGCTCCTTTGTCATATACTTGATAATGGGTTCTGCGATTTTAGTGAAAGAGGTCGTAGGTTCGTTATATTTTTTTCGCACATCGGCAACGGAGGTAGAAGCAAGTATTTCTTCTCGACTTTTATAAATCGTCTTGGGTTCTATCCCCATTTTCTTATTATATTCCTCCTGCAATTTACGACGTCGATTAGTTTCATCAATAGTTTTTCTCATCGAATCGGTAATTTTATCCGCATACATAATAACCTTTCCGTCAACGTTTCGAGCTGTCCTTCCGGCTGTTTGCATCAGGGAACGCTCGCTACGGAGGAACCCCTCCTTGTCCGCATCGATAATAGCCACGAGGGAAACCTCGGGCAAATCCAATCCTTCTCTTAGCAGATTAACGCCCACCAAAACGTCGAAATCCCCGATGCGCAAATCCCGGATTATTTCCACTCTTTCAAGCGCATCAATATCGCTGTGAATATAGCGAACCTTAATATCCAATTTTTCCAAATAATCGGTCAAGTCCTCCGCCATTTTTTTTGTAAGCGTAGTTACTAAAACCCTTTCTTTTTTCTTCACCCTTTTCCGAATTTCCTCGAGCAAATCATCTATCTGATTGGCAACCGGTCGGACCTCTATTTCGGGGTCGAGCAAACCCGTGGGACGAATTATCTGTTCCACCACGGCGCCGCCGCTTTTTTGCAATTCATAATCGCCAGGAGTAGCGGAAACATAGATAACTTGATTCACCAAGCTTTCGAATTCCTCAAATTTAAGAGGACGGTTATCCAAAGCGGAGGGGAGTCGGAATCCGTATTCCACAAGAGTTTCCTTGCGAGCGCGGTCGCCATTGTACATGCCGCGAATCTGAGGAACAGTCACATGGGATTCGTCAATAATCAGCAGATAATCCTCGGGGAAGTAATCGAAAAGGCATGCAGGACGTGAACCCGGGGGTCTTCCGTCCATGTGGCGAGAATAATTCTCAATACCCGCACAGTAGCCGATTTCTTTAATCATCTCAATATCGTACCGCGTGCGCTGCTCGAGCCTTTGAGCCTCGACGTATTTACCCTCCTTTCGAAAATATTCCAATCGTTCCTTAAGCTCCTCCTCTATCGATTTAATAGCCCGCGCCAATCTGTCCTGGGAAGTAACGAAATACTTAGCGGGATAAATAGCCACGGAATCCGTTTCACGAATACTTTCGCCAGTAAAGGCATCGATAATCGAGAGCTTTTCTATTTCATCGCCCCAAAATTCTATGCGTACCGCCTCTTCGTATTGATATGCCGGAATAATTTCCACCACGTCTCCGCGCGAGCGGAAAGTCCCGCGCGTAAAATCCACATCGTTCCGAACATAATAAATATCCACCAATTTTCTCAAAAGACTTTTTTTAGAAAGACGCTCTCCCTTTTTGAGAAACAAAATTTGTTTAGCATAATCCTCGGGCGAGCCTATTCCGTAAATACAACTCACACTTGCCACTATTATAACATCGCGCCGTCCTTCAATCAACGCGGTAGTGGCTTTCAAACGCAAGCGATCTATTTCCTCGTTGACGGAAAAATCTTTTTCTATGTAAAGATCATTTTTCACAACATACGCTTCGGGTTGATAATAATCATAATAACTAATGAAAAATTCGACCGCATTCTCGGGGAAAAAGGCTTTAAATTCCGAATACAATTGAGCCGCCAAAGTTTTATTGTGCGAGATTATCAACGTGGGTTTATTAACATTGGCAATCACATTCGACATGGTAAAAGTTTTCCCGCTACCGGTAACTCCCAGCAGTACTTGATGTTTGTATCCCTTTAAAACCCCTTCCGTTAATTCGGCAATCGCTTTCGGCTGGTCGCCCGAAGGCTTGTAATTCGAAACTAATTTGAACTTTTCCATCTATTCTTTTTTAAGTAAAAGCACGGTTATTTATTTTTGCTGAAACAAATTTTTAAGTCTTTTAAAGATATCGTTTTTTAGGGGATGCGTAAAATGAAAAAGCTCGTTTTTTTCATATTAATAGTTTTAGCAGGAACAAATTTTGCCAACAACAAAAAAACGCTCAAAGGCTGGCAACCAAATCTTGACGTTGGGCTGAACATCAGCCAAATTTCTTTTACCAATTGGGCGAAAGGCGGTTCCAATTCTTTGACATGGACCATTTTGGGAAATCTCCAATTAGACTACGCAAGCGACTATTGGAGGCTCAAAAACAGAATGAAAACTCGCTACGGCAGAACGAAAGTCGGCAGTTCCGAGTTTCAGACAAATGAAAACGAGCTTTTTCTCGAAAGCGTCTTTTCGTATGCCGTAGGTTGGGCTGTGGATCCTTTCTTTTCCAACACCGTTAGAACGCCCATTACAAAGGGCTTCGACTACAAAAGCGGCACGCCAAAGTTAATTTCGAATTTCTTTGACCCCGGCTATGTTACCCAAAGTATCGGATTTACATTCGATAAACCTCAAAGCCTCAAAACACGTTTCGGGATAGCTCTGGAAGAAACATTTACAAATCATTTCAGAAAATACTCGGACGATAAAACAACAACGGATAAAGAAGAAACCTTCAAGATAGAAACAGGAATGGAATCCGTTACCACGGGCAAATTCGAATTAGCGGAAAACGTGGAATTACAAAGTATGCTCAGATTATTCACACGCTTCGAGCATTTGGATGTGTGGGATGTCAGATTCGATAACAACATCACCGCCAAGGTAAACTCATGGCTCAATGTCAACTTTTCATTTTTGGTCCTCTACCAAAAATCCCAATCCTTAAAAACGCAAATAAAACAAGCTTTGCAAGTAGGAATAATGTACAATATCATTTAATCTTATATGCTTTCGAAGTTTAAGTGCCAAACAAAACGTCGGACCTATTTCTTTTGCTAATGGGGGACAGCCACTTTTTCGATTCCCAAAGAAACGAGGCTTTCATATACGTTAATTTGTGCGAAGGCAATTACTAAAGCACTCTAACCGCGCCGCTCTCTCTTATTTTAATCCTAACAATTTTATAATCTTTCGAAACACGATTCAATGTTTCTTCGTAAAGAGGGAGAAATTCGGTAGGGAGAAGAACCTGAATAGTTCCGGCAAAGCCTCCCCCATGAACGCGGCATGCTCCGTATCCGTTTTCATCGATAAATTTTTCCGTTAAAGCCAAGGAAAGTGCAATGTCTTGGCGGGAAAGATTTTTAACCGAATAAATATTTTGCAACCATTTGAAAGAGGAATTACCCGACTCTCTCATCAAAGAAACAACAGTTGCAATATCCTCGTTTTTGATTGCGCCCAACATACGAGTAACTCTTTGATTTTCTTCCATGAAATGCAACGCCCTCAACACGGCACGGTCCCCAGCCTTTTGACGCAACGTTCCCAAGTTTTCCATTATTTCTTCATACGTTACTTCGCGGCAAACGCTTTTTCCAAGCACACGCGCAACGTTTTTCATTTCCTCCGTAATTGCGGCGTATTCATCGGTTAAGTCCTCATGATTTCCGTTAGTATCCACAATCAAAAGCGTATAGCCATATTTATCAAAATCAAACTCGACTTTCTCGATTATCGGATTTTCAGGGTCATAGAAGTCAATAGCAACTATTCCGCCAACGGCACATGCGAGTTGGTCCATCAAGCCGCACGGTTTGCCGAAAAATTCGTTTTCGGCATATCGTCCTATTTTGGCAATTTCCAACTCACCGATTCCGCCTCCGTTGTACAAATGATTAAAAATAGTAGCGATTAGAATTTCCACAGACGCCGAGGAGCTCAGCCCCGAACCGGCTAACACTTGGCTGGTAATTGTCGCATTAAAACCGCCAATTTCATACCCCGCGTTTCGGAATCCCGCGGCAATTCCGCGAATCAGAGCGTTCGTTCTTCCTCTTTCTTTTTCATACGGCTCAAGAACATCCAAATCAACAAAGAAAGGTTTTTCATAGCCTTCCGAAAAAACCGTAACCACGTTCTTATCATTTCTGCTTACGGCCGCAATCGAATCCAAATTCACACTGGCAGCGATAACTTTACCGTTGTTATGATCCGTGTGATTCCCGATTATCTCCGTACGTCCGGGCGCACTAAACAAAAGGAATTTATTTTCACCAAAATGTTTTTGATGTTTCTTAATCAGGGAGGTGTAACGCGCCTTCTGGCGATTTAATTCCTCCGTATCATCTCCGTAAAGTTTTCTTAGCGCTTTTTCCAAATTATCTTTTTCCGTTTTTTATCCTCCGATTTTTTTAACGGGAAGCCGTCGATAAAAACAAGCCCCGCACTCTTCAAATTCATTTTACAAATGGAACAAAAAAACACCGAGAAAAAAGAATTTAGTTTTCTCAAACTAACAAAAATGATTTTAAACTTCTCATTTCCTTTCCGAATAATGAATCTCGGATAACTTTTTCAATCTCTCCGCCGCCTTCTCGGGAGTAATATCACGCTGCGGTTCGGCAAGCATTTCATAGCCAACCATAAACTTACGAATTGTAGCGGAACGCAAAAGTGGCGGATAGAAATGTGCATGCAGTTGCCAATGTTCATTCGCATTTCCATCGAACGGAGCGCCATGCCAACCCATAGTATATGGGAACGAAGTTTCGAAAAGATTATCATACTTTGTCAAAAGTTTTTTGAGCGTTCTTGCAAGATTTTTCTTTTCCCTTTCCGTTGTTTCCGTAAGTTGTCTAATATGCCTTTTCGGCAAAAGCATCGTTTCGAAAGGCCAGACAGCCCAAAAGGGAACCAGCACGACCCAATGTTCTTCCTCGATTACAATTCTCTCTTCCCTTGCAAGCTCTTCCTCCAGATAACTCAAAAGGAAAACCTTACCGTGAGTTTCCCGAAAAATTCTCTGCTGTTCATTTTCCTTTCGCGGTTCGGAAGGCAAGAAAGAACTTGCCCAAATCTGCCCGTGCGGATGAGGATTGGAAGCACCCATAATTTCGCCGCGATTTTCAAAAATCTGTACCCATCGATATTTCTCTCCCAGTTCGGCAAGTTGTTCTTGCCAAACATCCACCACTTTTTTTATTGCCTCCAGGCTCATTTTCGAAAGAGTCAAATCGTGCCGAGGGGAAAAACAAATCACCCGGCATTCGCCTTTAACGGGTTCGGAGCGAAAGAATTCGGAATCATCAGTAAAAAGCTCTTCCTCGCCGCCTTCGGGCAATAAAGCGCTGAAATCATTGACAAAGACAAACGTCTCGGTATAATCGGGATTCTTATGTCCGCCCGCTCGCTCGTTTCCGGGACACAGATAGCACTTCGGGTCGTATGGGGGCAGATTCACCGTTTCGGTATTTTCCACTTTTCCCAACCAGGGCCTTTTTGTCCTATGTGGCGAGACCAATACCCACTCGCCCGTTAAAGGATTAAATCTCCTATGCGGTTTTTCGTCCAAATAGCTCAATGTTTCTCTCCGTTTAAGAAAATCTTAAGCAATTTAACACCATGAGCCGGAAGACGCAATTTATAATTCCCTTCGTATTCGCCGATGTTTCTTTGTCTCCACACATCCCGCAATTTTAATTTTCCTTTCAATCCGATTTTCGCAAAATCCAAATCAAAGTCTTTATTTTCCGTGCTAACGTTAAATATTCCCACGGCAACGTTACCGTCCGCGAGGTCTTTTTTCCAAACTTGAACACTATCCACATTCATGACTCTCGAAGCCTGCTTACCGAGTTTATCCTGGTCAATAGCAATCACTTCATCGTTGGTTATCAAATTCAGGGTAAAGTCATCCAATTTCGTAAGATCGTTTCCAAGCAAGAGAGGAGCGGATAACAAAGCCCAGAGGCTCACGTGAGTATATTGCTCGTCGGGAGAAAGATAAGTGCGGTGCAAATGGGGTCCCCAGCCGACCCAACCGACGACAAGCATGTCCGGGTCGTTCCAATGTCCGGGTCCAGCGTATTTTTCCAATCCCGCCTGGCCGAATCCTATTTCATACAAGCGCGTCCATTCGTCCCAAATATCACCCGTAGTTCTCCAAAGATTGCCGCCTACTTTTTCTCCCCACTCCCAAACTTTGCCGTTTCCATATTCGCAAATCGAGTATACAATGTCCCTGTCTATTTTTTGCAAAGCCTTGTGCATCTTGATATAGGGAGGCATTAATTCCTTCACGGAATTTTGATCTTTCATCATTTTCCGATAGCTACACAAATCGTATTTCAAATAATCAATACCCCATTTTGCAAACGTACGAGCATCTTGATACTCATGCCCATAACTTGCCGTATATCCGCCGCATGTAAGGGGTCCCGGGGAAGAATAAATCCCAAACTTTAATCCCAAAGCGTGAATATCGTCTCCCAATTTTTTCATATCGGGGAATTTCTCATTGGTCAGAATCTCCCCGTTCGAGCTTCTTTTCCTACCTTTCGCCTTGCCATAAATTTCCCAACCATCGTCAATATTTACGTATGTCCAACCGTGGTCTGCCAATCCCCATTTTACAAAAGCCTTAGCGGCATCATAAACTTTTTCCTGCGAAACACTTAATCCCCAACAGTTCCAACTGTTCCAACCCATTGGAGGAGTAAGAGCAAGTTTATCGCCAATCACGATTTCCAACACTTTGGAGTCGGAGCCGAATTTGTTTTCGGCGGTTAATACCACCTTATACTTACCCGCTTTTTCTACTCTACCCCTGATAATGCCTGTTTTTTCGTTTAATGATAAGCCCGAGGGTAATCCTTTCGCTCCGAAAGTCATGGGTCTTTTCCCTGTGGCTGCAATTCTGTACAAGAAGGGTTTTCCTGGTCGTTCTCCGTAAACCAACGCACCATTAATTTGTGGTTTTTCCTTAACAGGAGGAGTAAGAATATAAGGAATGCCTTCCGTCTTCACCGTCCTGCTCTCGTTTTCAAATTCGAAAGAATATCTTATCGTAGAAGATTCCGTGGGCTTCGGAAATACGAACTGAATCTCCTTCTCCTTCAAAGGTGGCAAAGTAATATCGAGTTCCTTCTCGAAAATCTCTTTCTCGGTGATATTATCCGCGACTTTCACCTCAAATTCCCCCTCTATCGTATAAGCACGGGAAACATTTTTAATCCTAACGGTTTTGACGAACGAGTTTTCCCTATCCGAAAAATTTCCCTTGTCGATTTGCAGTTTCAAATAGTCGCTTATTTGTGGCATTCCAACGCTTAATCCTCCCGAAAAAATTCCCCCGGCAACGCCCCAATCATAAACACGAACGGCGATAACATTTTCCTTGTCCCATTTTATCAATGTATCGTCAATAGCCAGGGAATATCGACGAAAAACGTTCCAATAGGAATGCTTCAGGTTTTTGAAATCATTCGTTACTTTCGTACCCCGCTTAACATTTTTAAGATTTTCTCCAATCAAAACGCCGTTAAAGAAAACCTGGTCGAAATCGTCAATTTTTCCAAGCTTAAAAATCAGACTATCTTTAAGCTCGGCTTCTTTTAAAGAAGAAGGAATCTTAATCCTTATTCTGTACCATGCGAAGCCCCAATATTTAGGATAACCTTGCTTGTTCCAAGTTTTATCCACTCTTATCTCTTTCCAGGCGGAGTCGTCAAAATCAGGTTTTGCATAATCCAGATTATCGCCAGTAATAAACTTCCAATTTCGGTCAAGATTTATCGTAACGCTTGCCTTTTCGTGCTCGCACGAAAGCAGAAAAGTTAAAAACATAACGCTAAAAACAAAAAGAAGTCTTTTTGCCATTGTATTTCCCCTTTACTTTTGATAAACTTTGATCATCACGACGTCGTGTGGCGGTACGGTTG